>JASJBI010000004.1 GCA_030066595.1 Alphaproteobacteria bacterium
TCGATGCATCAATCCCTACCAACCGGTGTGGCACACCGTCTCCACGGATCATAGTGCGGGAGCACAAAGACATCATTAAGTCCTCACCCATAGGGTGGGCGACCGGAGCCGACGCTGGGCATTGCCTTGGTCGGCCGTACGGGTCGTAGCCTCGGACCTGCCTGATTGCCCGGCAAACCAAAAGTCCGCAGTTTGGCGACCCCATACGAAGCGTTTGAACGCGGCAGTCCACCCTGGTTCAGGACAACACCAGGTCAGCACGTCGCATTCGGCGGGTGAAAAGCCCCTGCCATCGTCGTCCCGCTTCGCATGACCCGCCAGTGAACCTTCATCCAGTGCGCCCCGCGTATTCGGTCGTCATTCCCCTGCACAAGCAAGGGTCCGCGGATTGGTCGCGCGGTCCCGTCCGCCTTGCGCCAGTCCGTGCGGGTTCTCGCGCTCATCGTGGTGAACGACGCCTCGACCGACGAGAGCCTGGAGCAGCTGCGCAAGTTCGCCGACAGCCGAATCAGGCTTCTTGAGCGCTTGGTTCAAGAGCTGGAACACGCCCATGCGGACGCCGGCCGTCGCGGCACATCGGGAGTCGCCGCTGGTCGCCGATGGCTTCCCCGAAGGACGATGTCGAAGGGCCGGGGATACGGACACGTCGCTGCGACACATGCCATGCACCTGGGCGGCCTATTCACCAATGATCGGCGCGCGCGTCTGTCAAACGGCGGTCGCCAAGGTCACGCCCAAGGAGACGCGCAACCGGCGCCACTGCGTGTGCGACACCATCAGGCAGCTGCTGCGGGACGAACAGTTCAAGACGACCCATAAGTCTATGATAATAATAAGGAATCTGGAGACATGCAACGGGGTCACGGAGGCCAGCATGATGGAGAATACCGGCACGCCTACCTTCTCCCGTTTCCATGTGACGGCCGATCCCGGACGCCGCCTGGCGATCCTCGCCCAGTATCTGGTGCCGCCGACCGTGCTGCGACCGCGGCGGTTGATCGTTCGCCAACTTAGGCGGGGGACGGGGCGGGACCGGGTGTAGGTGTGACCTGTGCGGCTCTCGACGGCGTCGTCCGGTATGCATTCTCTGGCGCGAGCGCACAGCATTCATTGCCGCCCGCAGACGGTGACTGTCCAGTCAGGCCGTCAGCCTGCCATCGGCGTTGCGTGAGCGTCGCGTTTCCGCCACCAACTCCGTGAGGCCGTCTTCGATGGCGATCTGTGGGGTCCACTTTGTCTCGCTGAGGATCTTGCCGATGTCGGGAGTCAGCGATTTGCGATCGAACTTTCGGAATTTCGCCGCATCCTCGGTGATTGGCCGGGCATCGCCGGCGGCATCGCGGACCATCTCGACGACCCGGCGCACCGACGTCTCCACGCCGCTGCCGAGGTTGAAGAGATCGAACTCCAGCACGTCGTGATCCAGCAGCTGCGAGATCGCTTGAGCAACGTCAGAGACGTGGATGAAATCCCTGGAACCGGCAAGATTGCCCATGCGGATCTCGGCCGGCCCCGGATCCAGAACCCGATCAAGGGCGTCCGGGATCAGGTGCGGATTGGTTTCCCGCGTGCCATACACATTCGCAAAGCGAAAGCAGATCGCCGACAGGCCCTCGATCGTTTCAGCCGCAAAGCGCGTGATGTTTTCGGTCAGGAGTTTCGAAAGGCCATAGACATTTCGCGGAGACGGGGTGTCGCTCTCCCGATGGACCGAATCGCTCGGCGCGTAGACATCCATGGTCGAGGCGGCCAAGAGCCGACGCACGGTATCACCGGCTGCCACCGCCCGAACCAGGGCTTCCGTCGACCGCACATTCGACGAAAACGTTTCGTCCGGGTGCTCCATGCAGTAAGGAATGAAGTGGATGGCGGCCAGATGAATTACGTGCGTCGGCGCGAAACCGCTCAGCCGCTCGGTCAGGACATCACCGTCGACCCTGCCGAGATCGATCTCCCAGAACCGGGCCTGGGGGTTGAGCTGCTCGCGGCGTCCAAACGACAGATTGTCGATCGCAAGCACATCATGGCCCTGATTGATCATGAGATCGGTAACGTGGCTTCCGATGAACCCCGCAGCGCCGGTAATCACAATCTTGGTCATGCCAGTCCTATCTGATCGATGCGAGCCGTCCCGCCTGGTCACCAGCCCGGGGCTCCGCGACGGCAACGTCCCGGGCCCTTGGTCGGTCCCTAAACCTGTTTACCAAATCCCAGTAAAGAAATGACAAAACAATCCGGGCGGCCTGTGCGTCGCGCGCCTCGTCCCGGCCCGCCCCGCCACCGGCCAGCGCCTTTCGGGTGGCCGGCGGCCGGTCCGAAACCGATCACATATCCGCCCGCCACAGAGACCTCCGAAAGCACAGCCAGACCGTGAGCACCCCCCCAAAAGTCGCAATCTTTCTGCACGACCTGCGGGGCGGCGGGGCGGAGCGGATGATGGTGAATCTGGCGACCGAGATGGTCGGCAGAGGCATCTCGCTCGACATGGTCCTGGTAGACGCCGTGGGGCCGTATCTGGATCTGCTACCTCGCGAAGTTCACGTTATCGATCTTGCCGCCGGCAAGGTTGCGTTCAGTCCATTGCCTTTTGCCCGGTATCTGCGCCAGGCACGTCCGAATGCGGTCCTCTCCGCACTTCTCCACATCAACGTGGCAGCCCTAATCGCCCGCATGATGGCGCCGCGGACCCGTCTGGTCATCAGCGAGCGCAATACCGTGTCCGAGGACCGTACCAACATCTCTTCTCCAACAATCAAGCTCTCGAGGGTGCTTGCCAAGCGCCTTTACCACAGGGCAGACGCCATCATCGCGGTTTCGCATGGCGTCGCCGAGGATCTGTCAAGATTCGTGGGCGTGCCGTTGGAACGGATCGAGGCCATCAACAACCCGGTTGTGACTCCACATTTGCTGGGGCAGGCTGCGGAGCCGGCGGGGCATCCCTGGCTGGACCGAAAAACCTGCCCCGTCATCTTGGCTGTCGGCAAATTCTATCCACAGAAGGACTTCGCCACCCTGCTCCGGGCCTTTGCGGAGGTGCGGCGCGGCCGAAAGGCAAGGCTTGTCATCTTCGGCGAGGGAAGGGACCGGGCCCCGCTGGAACAGTTGGCGGACCACCTAGGCATCGCCGCTGACGTCGCCATGCCTGGGTTTACCGACAATCCCTATGCGGCGATGGCCAAAGCTGATTTGTTCGTCTTGTCATCCCGTTGGGAGGGGAGCCCGAACGTTCTGGTCGAGGCGATGGCCTGCGGCGCGCCGGTGGTGTCGACGGATTGTCCCAGCGGCCCCAGGGAAATCCTGGTGGCCGGCAAGTACGGTTCTCTGGTCCCCGTGGGGGATGCATCGCGTCTGGCCGCGGCGATGGAGCAGATGCTGGATTCGCCCACCCCAGCCGAACGCCTAAAGGCGCGCGCATCGGACTACAGCGTCGAGCGGTCCACCGAGGGCTATCTCAAGATCCTGCTTCCCGGTTGGCAGGCCCAAGATGGCGCGGAGCCGAACATGGCCCCAGCGCGCTAGCCTCCTCTTGCCGCCAGACTTGGTCGATTGGACTCTGCCGCCGATGCCCGATCCAACCCGGATCGGGTGTCAGCCCTTTCGTCCGGCCTCAGGTCATTCGCCGGCGGCGATTTGCCCCGCGGCCGGATTCTTGACGTAGTGGTCGTAGTAGTAGTCCACCGTCTCGCGGAGCGTCTCCTCGAGGGTCAGGACCGGCTTCCAACCCAAGAGGGTTTCCGCCCGCTCGAGATGCGGCATGCGCCGGTCGCAGTCCTCGTAGCCCTCGCCATAGAAGTCGTCGGCCGACACCACTTCGATCGGATGGTTCCGATATGCGTCATCGCCGGCGACCTCGGCGTAGATCCGCCGCATGTGCTCGGCGAGTTCCGCCATCGTCACTTCGTTGTTGCGGTTGCCCACGTTGAAGATTACGCCCTGGGCCCGATCCGCGTTTTCCAGTATCCGGAGGGTTGCGTTGATGGCGTCGTGGATCGAGACAATGGTGCGCCGGGCATGGCCGCCATCCACCAGCTGCATCGGCTGGCCGTCCATCAGCGCCGCCATAAAACAGGCGAGGACGCGCGGTGTTCCTTCGCCGTCGCGCCCGGGAATATAGTCCATGCGCGGGCCAAAAAAATTCAAGGGCCGGACAATGGTGAAGGGGAGGCCGTGGTCTGCGTAATGAGCGTAGATGAACCGTTCCAGAAGCTGCTTGGCACACGCATAGGACCAGCGCTGGTTCTGGATCGGACCCATGATCAAAGGGGTCGTGCTCTCGTCGAGTTCATAGAGCGCCGGGTCGTCATACCGGTTCTCGCCCAGATAGCTGGCGATTGTGCGGCCATAGACCTCGCTGGTGGAGAAGTGGATCAGCCATGCCTTGTGCTTTGAGCACATCTCGACCAGGGGGTAGGAATCCAAGAAGTTGGAATAGATTACGTCCAGCGGCCGCGTGTTGTACTCCGCCGGGTTGCAGATCGCCGCCAGGTTGATGACCGCATCCGCGCTGGAAATCTCTTCCTCCAGCGTGTCGAGGGTCTCGTGCTGACGCAGATAACCGCGGTGGACCCGCAGGTTCGGCGCAGCCAGCAGGTCCTCAATCTTGCTCGTGATTGGGTCGGCGCCGAAGACCTCGATCTGCGTCCGTGGCAGGACGGCCTCCAGCAGGTGGCTGCCGATATAGCCGCCGCATCCGATCACCACCAGTTTCCTGATATTCTCAAGCTTGGGCGACTGCCGGTTCTCCGCCTGTCTCTGCTGCACTGCAGTTAACATCTCAGACTCTCCCCCACATCCTGCTGGTCTCGAGAGTGGCGTATCAGAACCCGGATTAGATCCTGAAATTATGAGCTTAACGTAAATTGCTCCGCCGACCCAATGGAGCCGGCGAAGCCAAAGTGACGTTTGATATACAGTGGGTGGCCTTCCCCATTCAAGCTTAATCTTGCACAGTAAAGGCTAGGCTGTGTTGGAAGATTAACAAGTGCTAACGCTTATTATTAACAGTATTTTCAAATAAAAATTCTTGCAGAAGAGACGCTGGCTGCCGGCGGGCCCGCCTTGTCCCGACGCGTTGACGGTGTCTTGATGGTGTCTACGCCCGAGAGGGATCAGGTCGTATCAGCCCACGCCCACTTCCAAGGGCGCCTGTCGGCCGGCCATGCCCAGGCTGCGACAGAACCGAGCCCACATGGTCGGATGGTGATCCGGACGTGCCTTGCTAGTGGCGCGGGCCCCGGTGGCGGCGTTTCGCCAGACCGGCAAGACCGGATCCCAACAACTCGAACAACGCCCAGACCCCAACGGCTGCCAAAGCGGCCAAGAAGAGGATCGATGTCACTTCGCTCAACTTCCGCAAATTACTGCTCAGCAAGAGGGCGACAAACAGGCCAATCCCGACAAGGCCGCCAAGGACCACGCCAGCACGCCGCATACCTGTCCGGATCTTCTTGCTGCGCATGAAAGCTCGTTCCTTGCTCTCTATGAGTTCGACAGTCGTCCCGCCGGATGTCAAGCTGTAGATGACATTGATACAAAACCTTTGCGCCGATCTCCGCTCGGGCGCCCGGACCGCTCCTTCTGCCGCGAGCGGTCGGACGGAGCGGGGCATCCGGAAGCGTGTGCCGCGCCGGCGAAGGGCAGCCAACAAGTCCTCGCGGCCCACGCACCGATCGGCGTGAGCCGACAGGAGCGGTCGGGCCGGGGTCGGTCCCTGCCGTTGTAAGTTCCCGCAAATACGGCTCCTCGATCCGGGTCGCGAAAGAGGTTCGGATCTGGTTGCCGAGCGCCCTCGGTATCCGGAGCCTCCCTTGGCCCAGAAGACGCGTCCCGCAACTCGGGCCAGAAATCTTGTTCAATTCTTGTAGCGCCAGAGTTGCGCGACTTGCATTGACCTGCGCCGAGTGTCGCTTGTCCACCAGATCTTACTCTAGGAAACCTCTAGACTTCGCTGGTTTTCCAAGAAACTATGGCGATGTGCCTCTTAAGGGAAATTTACCCGATCGGGATTAGGCATGCAGGGTCCACCAAGTATCGAGTAGCTCCGACTCTATGAAACGAATCGCCATACTTTCGATGGATCTTGCAAGTGAATGCACGCTCCGCTGCGTACTTCTGGCTCAGGCCCTGCAAGGGCGATACGATGTCGAGATCCTGGGATTGCTCTGGCAGCGGGAGAACGGCACAGTCGATGAGCTTATGCCGCATGTTCGCAACCTGGATATTCCCATCAGATCAGTTCTGGGCCGCAGACGAATCGTTCCATTCCTGTGGACCATGTTTCAGTTGCTTCGCAAGCTTCGGGCGGATGTGGTCATCGCCAACAAGCCCAGACCCGCAAGCTTCGGCATAGCGCTCCTCTACAAGTTCCTGACCGGGACGCCCGTCATACTCGACGTCGACGACGACGAAATCGCCATCAGGGACTTCGTTGCCGAGAAGACGGGGGCCGGCAGGCGAGGACGAAATCCGTTCAATCTGGGCCACCCGAACGGAGATCGCCTGACCCGCATTCTGCATCGGTACTGCGATCGGGCGGATGCGGTGATTTGCGTTTCCGAGCGATTCTGCAGCGAGTATGGCGGGGTGATTGCCCCGCATGGGCGCGACCCCGATGAGTATGACCCCGCGAGGATCGATGGCGCCGCCTTACGGCGGTCGCTGGGCTTCGCTGACGGGGAGCTGGTGATCGGCTTCATCGGTACGCCGCGGCCGATGAAGGGCATCAACGTCTTGCTCGATGCGCTCGACATGTTGGATCGGAGCGACCTGAAGCTCATGATCGTCGGCGCCGACATGAATGAGTGGTATGCGGAGCCGATTCGCGATCGCATCGGCGGCAACGTCGTTGCTGTGCCCCCCGTGTCCATGCGGAAGGTACCCGAGTACGTGGCGGCGTCCGACCTGATCGTCCTACCCCAGATTGACAGCCCGATGACCAGCGGCCAGATGCCGGCAAAACTGACCGAGGCGATGGCCATGGCAAAGCCGATCATCGCTTCGGCAACGGCCGATATCCCTCGCTATCTGGAAGGATGTGGCATCCTGGTGCAGCCGGAGGACTCCGACGAGCTGGCGCGCCAGATTGCCTGGGTAGCCGACCATCGGGACGAGGCGCGGGAGATGGGACAGCGAGCACGGGAGCGTTTCCTGAAGGACATGACCATGGACTACCTGTTCCAAGTCGTCGATCGGGAGATCGAAGGCGTGTTCAGCCGCGTCAATGGGGGCGAGCCGGTACGAACCGGGCGCGCCATATAGTCGACCCCGAATCCAGCTGATCACGGAATTCGTGGCATCGCGATCGGCGCCACGCCGGAAAGTGCTCTAGCGGAGCTGGTGGCCGCAATGGCGGCGTTTCGCCAATCGGGCGAAACCGGATCCCAGTAACTCGATCTGCGCCCAGACCGCGACGGCCGCCAAACCGGCCATGAGGATGACGGAGACAAATTCTCCAACACCGAGCGGAGGACTGATCAGCAGAAGGGCGACAAAGACGCCGAAGGTCAGGCCCGCCCGACGCATGCCTATGCGGATCTCCCACTCGGAGCTATTGTCATCTTGCTCCACATAGTCCGGCAGCGTGCAGTGGTCTCTCCAAGCCACAATCACAGCGACCGGCCTCTGCGGTGGACCGCGGTCCAACGGAGACCGTTGCGAGCACCCTAAGACAGGGGGCTCACCGTGGTCAGGGCCCAGCGGCGGGAGTGTGAGTTTACGGCCGCGTGCCGGAGTCGCGAGCGGGCCAGGCCTGCCCCAAGGCCCCGATGTGGGTGGTCGCTCGGAGCAGAGGCCCGGTTCTCATACCTCACCGAACTCGGGGAACAGTTGGCCAACGACCACCATGATCGCGTCAATCTCGGCCGTAGACAACCGGCTACGCCAATCACCGGCGCGCACGCTTGCGGTAATCGGATTAACTCTGTTCGAAGGGCTCGAAAACGGTCTTGGCGCCAACGGCCCGCGCAGGGTTCTGCTGAAGCCAAGTTGTGCCACTGCGGCTGAAGCCATTGCGAGGTCGAGGGCTATCCAAGGAGTCAGTCGCAACTCTTCGGATATATGTCTTGGCGCAAGCCCCATGCAGCGCCTCGTCTTGCTTTACTGCCGTCAGACGCGCCGACGATCCATGCCGTGTCTCGAGGTCCTGGTTGGCGCCGTGGCGCCGGCAGTTTAACGACCGGTTAATCGATGATTCGCCTAAGTTAGCGAAGCGCGCACGTGCCTAACGGCCGAAAGCCAATGCCAAGCGTCTAGACCGATGATTGGACAATCGCTGGATGGGAGTATGCTTAGGACGTGGTGGAAGCGGTCATCTGGGCTGCAGCCAAGATATCGGGCTTCACTGAGTGCGAACGACCGGGCGCCAACCCGCGGTGAGGATAGCCGGGTGGGGATCAACGTTGCGGGAACCGCAGTCGAGAGTGCTTTAGATTTGTGGGCAGACGTGACAATGCAGGCGCGAGACATGGCATGGCGGGAGACTGCATTCATCGGCCCGTTTGTGTCTCCTGTCCCTGGAACGCGCGGACGCACCAACGTGTGCCTCGAGCATGGCAGGGCGGGAATTCCGGATGCCAGGGCAACGGACGCGGTCGGTCGGGCGCACTGACATGAGCGATTCGCAGGGTCTAGACGGTATCTCCGTCGTCATCCCCCTCTACAACAAACGAGATCATATTGGACCCTGCCTTGAATCGGTACTGGCCCAAACGTGGCAGAAATTCGAGATCATCGTGGTCAACGATGCCTCGACCGATGGGAGCCTTGAGGCGATCGCCGGTATCGAAGATCCGAGGATCACTGTCTTCCACCGCGACCGCGCGGGACCCGGGGCCGGCCCGGCCCGCAATCTCGGCGTTTCCAAGGCAAAGTTCTCTTGGTGCGCGTTCCTGGATGCGGACGACCGCTGGCATCCGGAATACCTGGAGACGATGAACCGAGCAGTCAGCGCGCTGAATGACGGTGTCGGCCTAGCTTTTGCCGGCTTTGAAATTATTGGTTCGGACGGGTCGCTCCGCCCAGACAAGTTCGCCGCGCAGATCGCCCAAGCGTACCCCCGTATCCTCGATTTCCGGCAGTTCGTTTCGGCCTGGCTCGCCAACCACAATTCGCCCAACCGGACCTCAGCCACGATGATCAGAAAGGCCGTCCTGTGCGCCGCGGGGGGATTTCCCGAGGAGGAACGTTCCAGGCGCGGCGAAGACAAGGATACCTGGCTCCGGGTTATGACCAAGACTCGGGCGGTCTACGTACCTGTCATCGGGATGTCCTACCGAAGCGGAGGCACCAATCCAGAGTGGTTCGCCGAGCCGCCCTGCATTTGCCGCACAATTCGCAAGCTCTTGTCCGGCCAAGACCTCAAGGATCACAAGCGGCTCTTGCGACGCCTGCACAACGACGAGATTCTCAACTATGTGAAGGAAAGATCGAGATCCGCGCCTGTGCCGAAGCGGCTCTTCTCGGATTTCTACGTGCTATCCAGCCCGCTGGCCTTCGGCAAGATCATTGGCATCTGGCTCTTGCCCACAAGCGCGAACCGCCTGCTTCGCAGCGTTCGCAAACGACTTTCGACGGCCACGTGAATGCGGCGGCGAGCTCTCACCGATTGGCGATTCCGTGCGGATCATTCGGCCCTCGTTTGGCGCTTGCCAAAGTGCTTCCCAATCGGGCCGGCGCCCAGACGACACCGGCCTCACCAGGTGCCCGCGGCCCGTTCGACGGCGCCTCTTTGAGGATGTGCACGGATTTATTGACAGATTCACTCCAGAGCTGAGCTATTGTGAAACCTCTTTCTTGCTTGGGAATTTGCCTGATGCTCACTGGGCAAGAAGGCCCTATCGCCGATGATCGGCTGGACAGCGGCCTGCCAACATCGGGAGTGGGCAAACAGGGCAGCGGGCGCGGGAGCGTTTCCTCAAGGACATGACCATGGACCACCTGTTTGGAGTGCTCGACCACGAGATCGAGACGGTCCTGGCCCGCAAGGTGCAGGGCAAGTCAATGAAACCCTATCGCGCCCTGTAGTTCGGTGGGGAACCAACGGGCAGTGGACGAAGTGGCGTTGGCATCGAAGCCGGGACAGGGTCGCGGGGCACAATTGAAGTGCATCGTCATCCTGTCAACGAAATGCGCCGGGTCGAGCGCGCTGCAACGTCGGCTGACCGCCTTGGCTGATATTCGGCATGTCCGCGTGACCCGCCACAACGAGCAGGAAACGCTCTACTGGACCAAGGCGGCTTCCGTCCTCGGCCTGCCGCAAGTGGATCTGCCACACAGCAAAGTGCCCATACCCGGCGACCGCGCCAAGGCCGGCTTGATCGAACTGCTTACACAGAATGTGCCAGACTACGCGCCGCCCAGTGATGACCAGGCCTTGGTGTTCGACGGTTGGCAACGCCTGTGCGAGACCTATGCTCCGGTGTTTGTCGAGAAATCACCCCATCACCTGCATCAGTGGTCGGCTTTGGAGCTCATGTTGCAGTGCCGTGAGCGAATGCCTGAGATTGATTTTCTGTTCATCGCGCTGATCCGGAACCCTTTGTCGGTCCTATATTCCATGTGGCAACAATGGCGGATCATGCCGGAGGAGATGGAACCCCACTGGCGCATGGCCTACGACAACCTGCATCGGCTCACGCCGCTCTTGGCCAGCGACCTGCTCACGATCCGCTACGAGGACTTGGTACGCGACGACGCCTTGCTGGATCCGGTTCGCGAGTTCGCTGGCGCGATGGGCGCGCAACACGGCGGAACGGGGAACGACAGGGCATTTCACGCGCGCTCGATTGAGAAATGGCGCGCGGACCGGTGGTTCGGCTATCAGCTCGACCCGAGGACGATCGAGGTCGCCGAGGCCTTCGGCTACGCGCCCGCCGATCTCGTGAATGAGCGGAACTGGGCCTGGCCGGTCTACAAGCGAGTCGCCGGCGGAGGGCGGGGCGCGCTGCGCAAGCTGTTGCCCAAGTCGAGCAGACGAAGGATCAGGCAGGCTTTGTCGAGGTAGCCGGCTGCTGCGCGCGCTCGGCCGCGAGAGGTCGACTGTGTAGAGCGCCGGTTCGGCTCGCCCAGCCCTTCAGATCGAGCGCAACGCTCACCAACCAGCCCTGCATCCAGGGATGAGCGGGACCGCGACGTCCGCTGTTCTGCTCATTTCGACGGATTGGACGGGTTCGTTGACAATGCGCCCTGCAGGTAGCGATGCATTGTCTTGAGGGATTCCGGGGCGAGGACGGCCATGGCCAGGATGTAGACCGCCCCTCCGAACGCGATCAGGAGAGCGAGCGAATAGATGGAAGGAGTTGGCGCCGTCAGCTCTCTCAGCAAGAAGATCGCCAGGATCATGGCTGCGCAGCCAAGCAATGGTCGTAACTGAATCGCGACGTACCGCCTCAGATCAAGCCCGATGGCCTTGTGTACCAGAACAGCGCCGACGGGCATTCTTATGAGGAACTGTGCGGTGTAAACGATGCAGGCGGCCGCAAGGCTATGCTGCACCGCTAGATACAATACGATCAGATAGACGCCGGTCGTCAGCAGATTTTCGACCAACAGCCACTTCTGTCGCCCACAGGCGATCAGCAGCGACCCCCCACTTACGCCGGCCGACCGTGCAACTCCGACCAATGCGACGATCTGCATCAACGGAATCGCTGCTTCCCATTTCGTCCCGAGGAGCACCAAGGTGAACTCCGGAGCGATGCTGGCAAAGCCCAGAAAGACGGGGAACGCCACCAGACAGTTTATCTCGACGCTGTTGTAGAAGGCCCTCTTGAGGCGCTCGGGGCGATCCTGCAGACGGGAATAGGCGGAAAGCCCGGTGGGTCCCATGGCGAACTCGTTCATCTCCGAAAGCGCTTGCACGATTCGGTTCGATGCATTGAATAGGCCCGCCGCCGCCGGTCCCAGGAAATAGCCGATCATCGGCGTCACTGTGCGCCGGCTGAGATAGCGGATAAACCCGTTCAAGATCATGTGTTTGCCAGAGTCGAAGAGCTCGTTGAACCTCCGGTAGGTAACGCGCAAGCCAGGGCGCCAGTCGCTGGTCGCCCAAAGCACGATCACCATGATCGCGGCACTGGCAAGCTCTCGTCCGACCAGGCTGTAGATTCCATACCCCTCGAAGGCCATGGTGATGCCCACGGCACCTCCGCCCAGCGCAGCCAGCAACGACCGAATCGCCAGCAGGCGAAACTGCATGGTTCGATTGAGGTAGGCTATCTGCACCATGGTCAGCGCCTTCAGCATCACGGCCGGGACCAGCCAAACGATGATCGAAGACAGCTGAGGTTGTCCGAACAGATCCGCGAGCGGGTCGGCGGCGCCTACGGCTATCCCGCACAGCACGACGGCCATGCACAGATTGATCCAGAAAGCCGTGTCGAGATGTCCCGGGTCGAGTTCCCGCAGCCGGACAATCGGCGCGTTCATCCAGTTCCTGAGGACGATGTCGAAGAGAAACAGCAGCGCCAGCGCCAGCGCCACCAAACCGAAGTCCCGTGGACCCAACAGACGGGCCAGAACGAGATAGAACAGGAATCTCAGGACGTGGTGGCCGCCGCGCTCGGCAAAGCTCCAGAGTACTCCGCGGACAGCGCGAATTCCCAAGCTCATGGCCGTCCTTCTTCCCAAATTCGCTACGTCGGTGTCAGCGGCTACAAAATACCTAGCCGGCGTTCCCGGGATCCAGATCGGGCACCAGAACTTCCTGTGTTTCTCGGCACTTGCCCGATTTGAAGCTCAGCAGCAATCCATCGTTGCTTGAAGGCGTGAAGGATTTGTAAACGGCTGCATGTAATCGCTTCGCGTCCCTGGCCAGTTCAACCTGTTGACAAGCGATCGCCTTATATCAGTGCGCTGGCGACCCGGCAAACGGCGCAATGGGGCCATTCCTCGCGACTGGACACACCGCACCGCGCATCCACTGGCGGCCCGACGTCGCGTCCCAACTGGATCAAGCCGCTTCGACCGGTCCCGTCCGCTCGCCTGTTTCCCCATGAACTGTGTGATCGGTGTATATGCGACGCGCCCGGGGCTACTATAAGCGTCAACCGAGCCGTGTTAGTTTGCACCGGCACTTCCCTGCTCACCAGCCCCAACCCGGCCCACGGATCGTTGCGACCTTACTCACCAAGCCTCACGTTTGTCGCCCTGGTCCACGCTACCGACTTTGCACCGAAAGCCCGCGAGATAGCGGAGCTCTACCAGCCTTCCGACATACGGACCTACGAGCTGCAGCGAGGCCAGCTGACACTATGTACGTGGGACCGGGCATGTCCAGTGGCCAACGAGCCCGAAACAGTCCTTCTCTCGGTCGACAAGACCCGGGCCGCTGTCGATGTGCCGCTTGGCTCCGATGGTCTCGACAGGGAGGGCGTACCCAGGTGCTTTCTCCGCTCCGTGAAACAGTACCGGAGCTACGTTGGCATCGACGAGCACAAACGCGTAGCGATCTGGACAGATCACGTCGGCCTATCAAAAATATTCCATGCTTCGACGGGCGGGTGCCAGGTCTTTTCCGATGACTTGTCCGCATTTGCGCTCTTCAACCCTGCACTCGATCTCTCCATGGTTGCGAGCTTTTTCGCAAACGGATCGATGTTGTCAGGCAGGACGATCTATTCCGGCGTTCGGGGTATCGGTCCGGCGCGCCTGGTTGTTGTCTCGCCCGAAGCCGTTTGGGAAAAGCGGTACTGGCGTTTCGAGCCGGGGAAGGACATAGCCAAGGATGTCGGCGGCTCCGGACCTGAGCTGTGGCATCACGTTAGAGAGGCAGTTCTCTGCCACGTCGGCGAACATGAGATCATGCTGCCGCTGTCGGGCGGATATGACTCCACCTGCCTTCTCGGTCTGCTGTTGCATGCGGGCCGGACGGTCAACAGTTTCTCCTTTGTAAGCGGCAATCCGCAGCCGAGCTCAGATGCTGCGATCGCCGCACGCCAGGCCGCGGCGTCGAACGTCAGGCATGCGACCTATCGTATCGACGACATAGACGTCGTCGATATGGTCAAAGCGAATATCCTCGGCGGGCTGCTGACGCGACATCCCTGCTACGAGATTTCCGCGTATTCCAGAGCAGCGGAATCCGCGCTCAACAGCCTGAAGGATCCGGTGTTCTGTCTTGGCGATGAGTGTTTTGGCACGAAGAGCCATCGCCTTGCGGATCACAACGATCTGCTCGGCTCGATCCACCTCAGAGCGCCCAGCGGCCTCACCGCACTGTCAGGGGTGATTGGGCCGGATGCGGTGTCGAACCTCATCGATTTACTGGATACCCTCTATTGTGAGCTGATCGAGCAAGTGCCACCGTCTGATGATCGGAACGACGCTAAGGACTGGCTGTATTTCAATGTTCGTATCGCCGAGAACCTGGCCCCGCTCCGCGCTCACACAGTTGGAAACTCTCTCCCATTCGTATGTCCACTGTTGGATATTCGCGTTCTTGATGTGGTGCAACGGCTACCCAGTCAGCAACGTATCGACAAAAGGTTCTTCAAGGCGGTTGCTCGGAAGCAGCTACCAGAGATGTTCAGGATTCCTCGGTCCAGGCTTGATCAGATGGAACCGGAGCTTTGGCAGCTGATGGACAATCAGGCCGCGCGCATTCAAGAAGCTTTGTCCGATCTGAAAGCTGGCATCCCCGGTGTGATGTCTGTCTCTGACCTGAGTGCCATGTTCGAGACGGTCCGGACGTTGCGCACGTCGCCAGGATCGGTTTCTTCTGCAATGGGTTCTGTCAGGACATTGCGGCGCGATGCAGCAAGGTTTGCGATATCGCGTGGTCTGGTTCCTTCGCGACTAGAGGTATGGCTGAGGGGGCGGCTTTTGAACAGATTCTCCTGGGCTCCGCCGCCAGAGGTCCTGTTCTTGCGCTCACTTCACCTTGCGATGTCCGTCGATGCCCTGAGAGCCGTGCAGCCGAGGAATCAGCCTGGCGTAATGCTGGAAGCGCCTTGATCTGAGGCATACTTGACGCGATAAGCTAAGCCGCTTGCGTATCTGCAGCAGGGCTTTCGTGCCTCGCACGCGCTCATCACGATCCAAGCATCCGATCAGCACCTGGCTAGTTGCTTTGCCGCCAACTCCGAGAGACATGTGTCATCCACTACAGACCGCGGTCGGGAATGGCGGTGCCGCCCGCCACATCTCTGACCGACGCGAAGGTTGTCTGCTTGCCATCAAGAGAACAACAGATGAGCCGCTCTTGCTGTACACTTCCCGCACCGGCTTCTTGGGCTGATTGGACCGACCATGGCGGATCTGCAGGCCAGTCGTGCCATATTGGCCGTCTGTTAACGGGTTTCCAACACAGAACAGGACCGCCAGCCCCGTTGATCTTGTGTTGTAGCCTCTCGGGTAATGCCTCATTGCCATGAGCGCGATTAGCATCGTCATCGGCACGGCCAATCGAGCCAAGGCCATTGATTGCTGCTTGGAGCATATCGCCAGGCTCGTCGTGCCGCCCGACTGTGCGCTCGAATGTATCGTCGTGGATAACAATTCCAGAGACGAAACCGAACAGGTGATTAAGCGACGCTTGCTGAGCCTTCCATTCGCCGGCCGTTATGTCTTCGAGCCGGTTCAGGGTGTATCGCGGGCGCGAAACACCGGTGTTGCCCAGGCGGCCGGTGACATCGTCGCATTCACCGATGATGATTGCATTGTCGACCCGAACTGGCTGGTGGCGATCAAGGAGCTCTATGATCGCGATCCCGAGTTGCAGTTCGCCGGTGGACGCGTAGAGCTTTTCGATCCCCTGGATATGGCGGAAACCATCAAGACGTCTAAGGAGAACGATGTCCTGGACAGCATCTCCAAGCTGCGCGGCTTTCTGCATGGTTGCAACCTGACCGCGCGAAAATCGGCGCTTGAGAGGCTGGGCGGTTTTGATGAGCGCTTTGGCGCCGGGGTGGCGCTGAGGTCGGCCGAGGATATTGACCTAGTCTATCGTGGCTATCGAGCCGGAATGAAAATCGCCTATTGTCCAGATTTTCTCGTGTATCACGACCACGGCCGATCGAGCGAGCGAGCCATTCAGCGGCTGTTGCGCGACTACAAGATAGGGCAGGGAGCTTTCTACCTGGAACATCTCTTGCGCGGTCGTCTCGATGTCCTGCTGGTCCTCTGTGTTCAGCTCCGCCCTCCTCTCCGGCGTTGGATCACGGGGCCCGATCGTTTGAAGTTCGTCCGTAAGTATTTCTGGCATCTCGTTGCCTGCTCGTATTTCGCAGTCGGGGTCTATCGCTATCTGAAGCTCGGCCTTGCCGGCAAGAGGGCATAGCGGACGCCTGTCAAGCTGCGCTGGGGGCTCAGGGCCGGCAGGTCGCAGTTTGCCGCCGCTCGAGCCGCGCCTGGTTGCGTCTGTACCGATGTGGAATTCGAGGCCATTCCAGTCCATGTCTTCCAAATATGCGGCCGTATCGACGTGAGAGATGACAAGGGCGACCGTCTTGCCGACGAGACAGCGCAGAACCCTGAGGGGCCAGTTGGGGCTGGTCTTGTTTGCCGTGACGCTGACAGGCTGCAGCGTCGGCCCGGGAGAGGCAAACAGGGACTCTTCCCAGGCCGCCGCTCTGGAGCGCCGGTATTCCTGGCAGTACGACGGGACCGAGCTTGGCGGGGCAGTTCCGCCGGCTCGGTTCGTCGAAGACCTCCCATTCGTCAGGACAACCCCGTCTCGCGCTCCAGCTAGGGCCGTCACGACATTTGAATCGGCCGGTCTCTACTGGAGCCCGGACGGTGGCACCGAAGCGGACTCGTGTCAGGTGCGGTTCCGCGAGATGGGTTCGGATACCTGGCGGGCGGGGCTGCCGCTCTGGTATGACGCCAAGCGCGCGCAATGCCGGGGCAGCCTGGTGCATCTGACCCCGGGAACCGCCTATGAGGCCGAAGTGGCTGCCCCTGACAGTGGAGAATTCGCGACGGTGAGGTTCACGACATGGTCTGAGGATTTCCCGGTGGGAGAGACCATGTACCTTCCAGAGACGTCAGACCGGCCTTTGGTGATCGAGCGATCGGGGCGCTCTGACGGCTATCTCTTGGTGGCCCCGGCGCCGGGCAAGTCCGCGACAATCGATGTTGCGGGCCGCGCGGACCGGGCGATCGTGATCAAGGGCTCATACGTCATCCTGCGCGGCCTGGCGGTGCGAGGCGCGCGCCGGCACCTAATCGTATTAGGCAAGGGCGCGCATGACGTGGTGATCGAGGACAACGATCTCAGCCAATGGGGCGACAATCGTGAGGACGGCTGGGGCGTCAACTACGACTCCGCGATCTACGCCAAAGGCAGGAAGAATTCCTTAGAGCGTGTCGTGATACAGCGGAACAAGATCCATCACCCGCGGTCCAACGCGAATGCCTGGGATCAGCGCCGGACATCGTACCGCGGTCGCCATCCTCGCGGGCCGCAGGCGATAACGCTGTGGAACAGCCGCGGCAATCACGTCATTCGCTACAACGAGATCTATTCCGACGATACCCACAAATTCAACGACTGCATCGGCGCCGGGACGAACTTCAGCGATGTGGGCTTTCCCCATCGGGACTCGGACATTTACAGCAACCGGATCTCGCATTGCTGGGATGACGCAATCGAGGCCGAAGGGGGCAATATCAACGTGCGCATCTGGGGCAACTACATCGACATGTCTTACGTCATGATCGCCTCGGCGCCCACCGAGATCGGGCCTGCTTATGTGTGGCGCAACGTTGCATATCGAAGCCGGCGCACCGCAAAGCGTACTTTCGAGCGGTCCGACAGGGGCTTCTTCATGAAGATCCAGAACAAACATATCAAGCGAAAGAAGAGGGTCTTCGGAGGCGGTCGCATCTATGTCTTCAACAACACACTGCTTCAGTGCGGCCAGAATCGGTGGGGGGTCAAGGCGGGCCCCTCCGATCTTCGCGGCGGCCGGATCACAAATCTGGTCACGCGAAACAACATCTTTCTCGTCTCGGGGACGAAGCGACCCAGCATCGCGGACAACAAACGCAGCAAGTCGAACGACTTCGACTATGATCTCTACAACGGGCGCATCATTGCGGCATCCGGCCAGCAGCAGAACGGCATTCAAGGTGCTCCCGTGTTCGTGGACGGAGAAGGCTGCGGCGAATTCGCGCTGCGCCCGGATAGCCCGGGGCATGACGCCGGGGTCGCGATCCCGAACTTCGCCGACCGATATCGCGGCCGGGGGCCCGACATGGGGGCGCAGGAGATTGATGCGCCGCGGTTGGAGTTCGGCCCGGACGCCTACCGCCGGCCCACCGGTCCCGGCATCAGCTGAGAGTCACACGCTGCTCCCCTGAGAGCCGATGACCGCGCAGCCTCGGCCTGGTCTGGACAGTGCCGACTGCTCCCCAGTGCGGCCCGCGAGCCGGGCGCTCTCCAAGCCGGTTCGACCAACAATCGGGGGAACCCCAGGTATGAAGCAATGCCCCCCAATTTTCCACGTCACGTTGATCGCTCTGCTCGACCGGTGGGCGGCATGCTTGCTGTCTTCGAAGCCAAACACAGGCGATCTACGGCAGCAGCGAGAGGGTCAGAGGCAGCAGGCGGGCGAGTGACGCGAGACGTCGCCTGCGCAGGCTGGTAGCCGCGCTTCGCCAAACCCCCTGCCGGAGACTGGCCCGGATCGAGGCAAATCTTGGGCCGGAGGCGATACGCCGGAGTGTCGCGTGCTCGTCCGAGCTGAGATTTGGCACGGCCCCGCCATACCGGGGGGCCGTCGCGAGTTTCAGAAGGCGGCTTTCTTCGGCCGTAAGCTCGGCCCGTTCGGCACCCGCGAGCGACGAAACAAACGCGCTGAGATCCTCTAGGGCCTGATTCCAGAAATCGCGTCTGGCCATCATCGCCATGCGGCGCAGCCGAAAGAGTCTATCCTCGGAGGCTGTCAGTCCATCGTTTGAGGCGCGCTCGGGAACATAGTCCGACGGGGCAAGTTCGCCATAGAGCTCCCGGAAGATCATCCGGTCATGGGCAAGCCAGAGGGCGCCGCGATCACCTGCCCGAATGACTGATTTCCCCGGCATGCGCACATCGGTATCGATCTGCTTGATGAAGGTGAAATCCGTGACCGGGATGCCAGCAAAGCGGCGACTGAGGCGAAGCAGCATCTCGTAGTCCTGAGAGCGCAGGAGCTTTTCATTGAACGGACCGACCTCACGATAGCAGTGGGTCTTGACCACGGTCGCCGGCTGGCCCCTGGTGAAATTGCCGAACAACAGCTCGACAAAGATCATAGCTTCCGGAACGTCTGAGACACTCTGCTCAGACACGATACTGAGCGCGCCGGCGGAGTCTGCTTTGCCGCTGTAGAACGAGCTGTAGGTAAAACCGGCCGCAGGGTACTTCGAGAAGGCTTGAGCGTGGCTCTCGAGCGCCGTCGGCAGGGCAACGTCGTCATCGTCGAAGATCCATAGATAGTCGCCCGCAACCCTTTCCATGGCGTCGTTTATGGCCGCGGACTTGCCGCGGTTGGGTTTCCAGTAGTACTCCAGCCGATCCCGGAACGGCGCGATGGCCTCAACCGTCCCGTCGGTGGAGCCATCGTCCATCACGATGATCTGGCGGGCCTGAAGCCGCTGGCCGAGGATGCTCTCGATGCAGCGCGGCAGGCAGTGACGCCGATTGTGGGTCGCGACAAGGACCGTGGCGTTGAAGTCTGGCATGGGTCGATCAGCCCGGCGCTGTGAAGGTCCCGTTCACGTCTCCGCGGCCCCCTTCGCACGGCCAAGGCCCAGCGCCGTCGGAGGCCCGCCCGCCACCGAAGCCGATGACCCCGTTGCGTCCACGCCCGGCCCGCTCATCGGGTCGGGTCGGTTCCCGGTTCCAGCCATGGCAATCCGCGCTCCGCCTCCGAAAACGCATTGAGGCTCGTCCATAGCCCTGACTTTGTGCGACGCATTCTTAGGAATCTTTTAACCCAGGCGACAAGATCTTATCCCTGCTGCGGCCGGGCCGCGATCACGCCGGCCAGACTATTCAAGCGGCGGGAACGATCTCGTGTTTTGGCGCGTAGTTGAAGGGGAGGCGGCTTCACATCGCATCATTCGTCCGCATTGCTCAAAACTGGCCTGCACCGAGTTCCGATCCTCTCCCCATGGGTGCCGCCCATCGGCCGTCCGCTCATCGACCCCGGTTTATGGTTAACACAGGATGAAACGGCATTTATCCATCTTTGGTTGGCGCAGCGCTTCCGCACCCATGGCGCCCAGAGTGCGGGCGCCCTGTGGCCGGTTTGCGACCATGGCACCAACAATTGGTCCAAGATGAGGGTTTTACCCTTTGCAACTGGGGATTTGCGTAATAGAAGTTCAGAGACTGCATCTCTCGGTGGAGTGAGAGGGCCATACGGTCGGGGGGCCATCGAGGAGCAGAGCGTGGCCATCTCTCAGGTCGGACCGTGTGATTGTCGTCACAGGCGGTGGCGTATCGCGCGGTCACAATGTGCGTGTTGGGGGCTGAAACGGGTTAAGGTATGAACCTCGTCTCGCAGCCGATTCTGACCGGATTCCTGAGGCTTGGCGACCTCATGATGGTCGTCCTCGCGGCCCTCATGGCGCATTTGGTCCGGTTTGGCGACATCGACCTTTCGGCCAATTATTCGATCGTGGTGCTGTTGGTCTGCCTGATCGCCGCGCATGTCTTCCAGATGTTCAGGCTCTATGAGTTCGGCGAGCTCAGCCGCTTCCTGTTTCAGGCGCCCAAACTGTTTCTCGCCTGGACCGTGGTCATCCTGGTCCTGTTGACTATCGGCTTTCTTACGAAGACCTCCGAGGATTATTCCCGGATCTGGGTGCTGATCTTCTTTGTCTTCGGCTTTGTAGGGCTGGCTCTGCTGCGCTTCGGCGTGAAACAGCAGATCAGGCGTTGGCAGGCGAACGGCCGGCTCTTGCGGAAGGTGGCCGTTCTTGGCGCCGGAGAGCATGGCGAAAGGCTGGTTCATCACCTTCTGGTTCGGGGCACCGGCAGTGTCCAGCTGGTCGGCATTTTTGACGATCGCCGGACCCGCGTGCAGTCCAATATCGAAGGCTATCCCGTGCGCGGCGATACCGAAGACCTGCTCGCTCTGGTTCGAGAAAAGAAGGTTGATCAGATCATCATCGCACTGCCCTGGAGCGCCGAGTCGCGCATCTTCGCGGTACTGCGGAGGCTGCGGACAGTGCCAATCGACGTGCGCCTTTCGCCCGAGCGCGTCGCCTACCGTTTCCCCAGCCACGGTTTCAGTGAGCTGAGCGGCATCAGCTTGCTGAACGTCTTTGAGAAACCCCTGTCGCCATGGCAGGTGCTACTCAAGGAAGCCGAAGATCGGGTTCTGGCGCTGCTGATTCTCGTATTCATCTCTCCGCTACTGCTGACGATCGCCATTCTGATCAAGCTCGACAGCCCAGGGCCGGTCCTGTTCCGGCAACAGCGCTTTGGCTTCAACAAGGAGGTCTTCACGGTCTACAAGTTCCGCACGATGCACCACGTACCGCATGATGAGTCTGCTGTCCCTCAGGCCCGACTCAATGACCCGCGGATCACGCGGCTTGGCAGCTTCCTGCGGCGGGCCAGCCTGGACGAACTGCCGCAGTTCTTCAATGTGCTCCAGGGAACCATGTCGATTGTTGGCCCCCGCCCGCACGCCATGGTGCATGACGAGGAGTTCGCCGCGCTCATGGACGAGTACCTCGCCCGGCACAATGTCAAGCCAGGCATCACCGGTTGGGCGCAAATCAACGGCTACCGGGGCGAGATCGAAAAAGACGAGGACGTGATCATGCGGGTCCAGCACGACCTCTACTACATCGAGAACTGGTCTCTGTGGTTCGATCTTCGGATTATCATCCTGACTGTGTTCAAGGGATTTGTGCATCAGAAGGCGTATTAGCACATCGCGTGGTGCCGTCGGTGGGCATGGCCGGTGGGGACATCGCCTTGGGCGGTCTTGATCTCCTTGTTTGGCTCCTTTCGAACTGAATCTGGATAACCGTCCGGCGGCCGCCGTGGCTCGCTTGGCATCTTTGGCCGCAGGACGTGACGGTGGTTCGCGGCGGGACGCGTTCCACGGCGCCCTGCCGTGGTCTCGAAGCCCTGAGGGTTGCGTGAGGCGTAGGATCGGATAAACATGAGCCCGTTCTAGGTTCGTCACCTGGCAAGTCCCGCTATGTTGGAAACCGCCGGCGCTAGACGTCGGCATTTTTCTTGGCAGGGGGAAGCGGAATGAAGCGGAGCGCAGAGACAGGGCCTCGCACAGGGACAGATCCGTGAAGACCGTTGTCTACCAGTCCTACCGAACCGAGAACGTTCCAGGTTGGATTACACGCTGTCTCAAGACAGTTCGCGATTGGACCGATCGCAACGGGTTCGACTATGCGTTCGTTGACGACCGCATGTTTGACTATGTCCCTGATTGGTTCCGCGAAAAGGCGGCCGGCAACATCCTTTTGATTTCCGATCTGGCGCGATTGGAATTGGCCCGCGAGTTCCTGGGAAAAGGGTACGAGCGCACGATCTGGGTCGACGCCGATATCGTGGTGTTCGATCCCGACCGCTTTGACATCGAGGTGAGCGAAGAATACGGCTTCTGCCGCGAGGTGTGGGTGCAAAAGACCCGCTGGGGACGGCGCATCATCTCGAAGCGCGTCAACAATGCCGTCACCGTCTTCGTGTCTGGTAACAGCATGCTGGATTTCTACATCCATGCCTGTAAGAGCACTGTCGCCAACCGGAGCGGGGAACTGCGGCCTGTCTTGATCGGAACCGAGTTCCTTACGAGCCTTCACGAGGACCTGAAGTTCCCCCTGATCGAGAGCGTTGGGCTGTTCAGTCCGCCGGTCACCAAAGACATCGCCGCCGGAGGGGGCGCCATGCTCGATGTCTACATCAAGGTATTCGGGCGCCCCCTTCGAGCGGGGAACCTGTGCGCCTCGATGCGCAACAAGAAGATCTACGGCGTTCACATGACGGATGCGATTTACGACCGCGCTATCGACAACCTCTTGGAAACCAGGGGAAATATAATCAACGACCGACTGACGGACGTCTCATGAACCCCGCTCCGGTCGAGGCAGCAAGTGCAGGGATAGGCCCATATGAGCCAACCTGCTTCGTGCAGCCGACGCTCCCGGTGTTTGGCGCAGTTGCAGCCGATCATAGTGAGCCTGAGGTTGATCGACGGAGAGCCCATGGAGCGGCTGGTGCGGGTCGGCAGTATGGTGGACGCCGCGGTTCAGACCGATTTGGCGAGCGCCCGTCGAGCAATACCCGGGATCCGGTTGCGCGCGTGCGGCTGAATGGCCTGGCCGAATTTGACAGCCTGCAGGATTAGGATGAGAATCGCGCGGCAAGCGCCAAATCCTTGATGATTGATTAATCAATCTCAGGCATAAGCCGAGCATCCTGAAAACGGGAACCAGCCATGCGGACCGCTTGGACACTCGACAGAGCTTGGTTCGTCGTCCAACGACGGCTCGAATTCGCATTCGTCGTCGTTGCTCTGATGCTCTTGATGGGCGCGCTGCGACCGTTCTTTTCGGGGTTCGATCTCGGCGGCGGGGCCACGTCGATCAGCGGGGCAATTGAGGGGAATCGCCTATATCAGGTGTCCGTTTTGCCAATCTACATGATCGCGGCGGCAGCCCTTGTTGCTTACTGCTGGGGAAAGCTGCTCAGTTTGGTCAGAACGAACCTGTTATTGTGCGCCTTCGTTCTTCTTGTGGCCCTTTCGCCGCTTTGGGCCGAAATGACCAACCTTGGAATCCGGCGATCTTTTGCGCTCGTCGGAAACACGCTCATTGCGTTCTACATCGTATGCAGATTCTCGCCCGAGGAGTTCTTGAGACTGCTCGGATGGGCGATGGCCCTGACATTGTCCATCAATATTCTGGCGGCGGTGTTCATAACCACCGGGATGTTCGCCGGTTCGGGCGCTTTTCGCGGCGTGCACGGTCACAAGAACGATTTCGGTCAAGTCATGGTCCTGGGAGCGATCGTGTTCTGGACCCTACGGTCGGTGGACGGATGGCGCGGTTTTCCTGCTTTGACAGGATTCGCACTGTGCACGGTATTCGCATTTTGGTCGTTTTCTGCCTCGGCTTGGGTGATTTATTCAGGACTACTGCTGATTGCATTGCCCTTGCTTCGGCAGATGTCCTCGGGCGCGTTTACGCCTTCGCTTCGGGTGATATGGATGTCGATCTGCGTCATGTTTCTGATCGTGCTCCTCTTGCTGTTCTATCAGACGGGCCTGGAATTCATTGGCAAGGACGTGACGCTCACCAACAGAACCATAATCTGGGAGAAGTCGCTCAAATTCGGCTGGGAGCGGCCATGGCTGGGCTCGGGTTACGGGACGTTCTGGGAGGGCTGGGCCGGGCGGGCGTGGCTCCTTCACGGTAGTCGGATCGGACACGCCCATAACGCGTTCGTAGATATCTGGTTGCACCTTGGTTTCGTCGGCGCGGGCCTGCTCGTGCTGATCCTAGTTCAGCAGGGACTGAGATTGGTGCCTCTCATCATTTATCTCAAGGACAGGATGCCTATCTTCTACGGATTGATTCTGGCTTACGTCGTCACATACAGCATGGTTGTGAAAATCGTTCCGGATCATCGGCGAGTGATCTGGACAATCCTCGTTGCGAGTATGCTCTACGCCAGCATCGCCATTCGTTCACGCGTTGGAAGTCCAGTCCCGCGCGAGCCCAAGGGTATGCCTGCCTAAAGCCGCCATCAAGACCGGGTCTGCATCGGTCGTTATGCTGCGGCGCGCCTACTTTGCAGTCGCGGGTTGGGTTTCGTTCGGGGGCAAGGCAGCAAACGCCCGGACCGCTCCCCAACTTCGTAAACCAAGCTCGACTTGCGAAGAGCCAAGCTTTTCTTGAGCCAGGTGACGCTATGGCTCCATATGGTCGGAAAATGCTCTAGAAGTGCTGCGCGACGTATTCCGCGATCATGCGGTATCCGTATGGAGATGGATGGCAGGGTGTTTTGTCGTTGTAGCGCCCCCAGTCGATCTCTGCCCGCCCCATGTCGATAAAATCGACCCCGCTCAGCTCGGACTCCATGTCGGCTATGAATTCGCTCGGGCTGGATCGGTCCAGTCTGTTCTGCGGCAGGAACAGCACAAGCGGGCGAACGCCACGCTTTTTCGCGGCATTCGCGAACCGAGTTACGACCGACTGCAGGCCGAGATAGAGGTCTGGTTCCTTGTAGTACTGGCCAAATTGCGGCCTGCCGATCAGTGTATTCACTCTTTCGGTGAACATCTGACGCGGCTTCTTGTTTGCCAATACCCTAGCAACCGACACAATGTACGGAAACCGCTCTCGCGGCTTGTACCAGTAGTCCTGATCCATGGCAGACAGCGCAGCGTCTCTCAGCTCTTCGCCCGGCTGCAGGGGAGCAGCATTGGGATTGGAAACGTGCCTTGCCACGCCATTCTCGACTTTGACGAATGGTTTGAACCCAAACGGCATTTTTGATCTGCGAATGAGGGCCGGTCGGTAGGCATTGGCCATTCGCATGATATTCTCATACATGATCCCAAGGATGGCCGTTCGCACCGTTGGATGCTTGTCGATCTGTTCTTCGAACTGCAGCACTGCCTGCAAGGGTCCGGCTGCTCCTATGCCGTAATTGACGACCTCTTTGCCGAGAATGACTTCAAGCTGGCTGGGATAGGATTGGTCATCATTTGCTTGAGCGCCAACCGTATACGAATCACCTATTGTCATGATCAGTGGCTGCATTACCGGATGGCTGATACGGGCACCGTTGCGGTCGAAGTTGAAGGAGGTCTCTTCGCCAAGACAGCTCTTCCCCGTATAGCTGGTATGGAGGCGATTTTGCCAACCTTTCACGGGGTGATATCTGATGGATAGGAAACGCGCGTAAGCATCTGGAGCCAATTCCGCGGAGATCACTGCGGGATCCGCCCGGAACAAGTCATGGTTCAGCTTGGCAAATCCGAAGGCGAGCAACTCTAACAACGCCGCGTTGAGAAACAGGATCAACAACCAGAAGAACAGACCCCTCCAGTTATATGCAATGCGGCGCTCTCCGACTGATGCGGTGCTCACTCAGCTCTCCGCTATCCGCATCAAGACGGCGTTTGCGACAGTGGCCGGCGGCTGCCTGCGATCACTGGGCCCCTCCCGCCGCCATAGGGAGTTCTCGTCCAGTTTCGCGGCATGCCGGGGCGAACGCCCACCGTCCTGGCGCGGCGTTGTGCGTCAAACCAGCCACCGTCAAGAAGTCGCAGAGCTTCGCCGCAATCCGCATGTCGCACTAGGCTTCCCTCTCCCCCCTTTTGTCCGGTCGTTTGGAACGCCGTTCAGGGAACAAGACTTTCATCAGTTCGCCGCAATAAACCTCCTCCGTTTCTCGGACATAGTCTGGGTCTAGTTTGGCCAGCAGCGCATGTTTCTGGGGAGCTGCATAGCTGCTGGCAGACATTGCGTCCAATGTGTCTACCGGCACGCCCACATGCGCCGCGATATCTGCGAGCCGATTGGGGATGTCTTCGGTCCTGAGGATAAGGAGCTGATCCCTTGGTGTAGAGTTCAGGACCTCGCGATTCTGTCGTGCCCAAAGATTGAAGTAGGCCGCCAACGGGCGGATGCCCCGAGCCTCGAGGACAGAGTCGTGGGGCGTGTAGCCGAATCTTTCCACCTCCCAAACCAGATCATCAAATCTGAACCAATATTCAGGCCGCCCGCGATTGATCTCATGATTCATCAACGAGTCCGCCCACGACATCGGATCACGCACCGTCAGGATGAAGCGCGCGTTAGGGAATGTGCGAATGAGCGGCGCAATCAGAAATCCGTTCAGCAAGGACGAATCCATTTCGAGCCAGTAGCGCCAGTCTCGCCTCCGCAACAGGGGTCCGATTTCGCGATCGGGAATCGATCCCTCCAGATAAGCTGTGGCCAGCTCTACCGTGCGCTTGATGTCTATCTCATGGGCGGCACGATACCGGCGACGAAAGATATTGCAGATCGAGTGCGTGCCAGTCTTGGCCGCGCCGCAGCCATAGGCCTGGAACCGGCGCGGGCGCAGGGTCTCCAGAAGACGAAGCTGCCCGAGGGTCTCGCGAATGCGCCAGCCGGTGCCTGCCGGCAGTATTCTGGAACGCTGATTCATGTCTCTAACCGAGCTCTTGAACGGCGCAGTGAATGCTGTTGTGCAGTCCATATTGGGTGGCGTAACCTATTGATCCGTCTCCGGTTTCCGGCAGGCGACGGCGCTGGCCTTATCTGGTCGCCGAGACGGCGCGCGCGGCGCCAAGAAAAGAAGAAGGTGTCTATTGGTCGTGCTCTCTGTCCTGCTTTTCGATCGACGCTCGTATCTTGCACACCGGGCAAAACACGTCAGTGAGCCAGAGCGGCGCGCGAGTCTATAGGGAGACATCCTTAATGAGATGTTAAAAAGGCCCGCAACCTACGGCCCCTAATCTCCAACACACAAGACTGGGTACTTTGATCGTCGCCGCTCCGACCGCGCCGAAGCGCGCTCGAACTGTCGTACGTCTGCGGAGAGGGCGGTGAGACCGAAGGGCCTCGACTAGCTGTTCGATGTCTGCTACCGAAAGCACCAAGCTGCCTGAACATACCGTAATCACTCGGAGAATCGGGCCTTACCCCGAGACAAGTAGTGCACGCAATGACGCGACGGGGCGTACTGATACGGAAGGTCCGGCTGGCTCACAGGCTGCTCCGCCATCTGCTGCGGGTCTTGAAAACATCAAAAGAAACCATTGCTTCCACCCGCTTGGTTCCAGAGGACCAATTCAAGAAGACGGTTAGGGACGCCGTCGAAAAGACAGGCCTGCATCGGTCATCTGTCGGCGATTATTTGGAATTTGGCGTCTACAACGGCACCTCGTTGTACTGCATGTATGAGGTGCTTGAGGACCTGGGCTTAACTGAGGCACGTCTATTCGGATTCGATTCGTTCCAGGGCCTTCCCCTGTCGGCGCTCGGTGACGACAATCGCGTTTGGCTGCCTGGGCAATACAAGTGCGATTTGGGTCTCACCAAGAAGATCCTGACTGACCGGGGTGTCGACTGGCGACGGGTTCACCTGATCAAGGGGTGGTTCAAAGATACATTGAACCAAGACTTGATAGAGAAGTACAAAATAGAGAAAGCCAGCATCGTTATGGTCGATTGTGATATCTACTCATCTTCCAAAGAGGCCTTGGGCTTTTGCTCATCACTCATAGGGGATGAGGCTCTCATCATATTCGACGACTGGGCGTCGGCCGATCTGGACAAGAAGAGCTTGGGTGAGAAGAAAGCCTTCAAAGAATTCTTGGAAGACAACCCCGGCCTGAGCGCGACAGAGGTCGGGAGCTACAACGAGAACTCTTTGATATTTCATGTGACGCGGACGGGAGATAGCCCAGCATCAGGCGATTGACGACCGTCCTCGACCGCTTGTGCGCGACGGACTTGTGCTTCTCTCAAGAGTGGATTTCTCGACCAAGGACCTGTAGGTGTCCGTGTTCTGACGCCGCAAGCGACCATGGGCGGCAGGGCTGACGTCAACTTGCCGGCCGTTTCGGCCCGCGGCAAGCCGGCCAGGTGCTGGCCAGGAACAACCCGCCGGTTCAGACCAGCCGCGCCCTCAAGTGATCCGCGAGACGAAGCGCCAATGCCACTATGGTAATGGTCGTCCCTGTGTGACTGACGGTTGGGAAGACCGAGCTGCCCGCAATGTAGAAATTGTCCACACCGTGAATCCGGCAGTCCCTCTGGACAACACCCTGACGCGGATCGTCGGCCATGCGCGTTGTTCCCATATGGTGATGCGTGATCTCGAAATCGGGCCAGCCGGCCTGTTCATCAAACAGCCACTCGGCCAGCTGCGTTCTGCCCAGCCCGGTCCTCGCAAGCTCGGCCGCCGCGCTCTCAGCGACTACTCGGAACGTGTGGCGATCTATGTCGCTCAAGCGCCAGTTTAGCTTTAGCTTGCGCAACCCCAGCGCATCGCGGTCTTCGGACAGTGTCAGTCGGCTGTCGGGGTTGGGGGCCGGTTCGATCCAGCACTTCAAGATGATCGTTCGATATGCGGCTATTGGTTCCTTTCCAAGGACAAACTCCCGGTAGGCGTTTTTTGACACGTCATCCAGGTCGGAGACGATTCGCCAGATCTTGTGTCCGAGATGATCGGGCCATCGGCCTTCCCTCTTTAGGTTGAGCCACAACTTCCGAGCCGCCGCCAAGCCGCCCTTGCGGTCCGCGTCTGTGTATACCAGCCAACCACCATTCAGGCATTGCTCCTGTCTCTGGATCCGATCGGTGATCCGAAAGCCGGGCACGTTGGCGACGCCATCAAGCCATCTGTGCAGAAACATTCTGATCAGCCTGTCCGGCTTGTCCGTCACGATCTTGCCGGCAGCCGGATCCATGAGATGATCCATGAAAAAACGTCCGACGAGATCATGTCGATTGCCCAGGCCGTTCGGTTCCACGCCGGTCGAACTCAACAGCAGACGGACGTTCTCCATGCCGCCGCAGGCCAGCACGAAGAAACGAGCCTTGACCTTGCCGCTCTTGCCGGAAAGCGCCTGGATGCGGACATGGTCGACTTCGGAAGCCGTAGAATTGACAGCGATATCAATCACATTCGCGTTCAGCAGCACACGGACGTTGCGCGCGGTTTTCAGTTCGTTGCGGTAGACTTCGCCAAAGCGGACGGGGCCGAGCTGGTGGATGATCGCTGACAGCTTTGTCGGTTCGAAGGGGGGAGGCTCGAGGCCGATTGCCTGCCATCGCTCCAGCTCGAAGGAAAACTTGCTCAGGCCGCAGATCTGCGCCGCCTTCCGATAATAGGGATCGATTTCAGATCGCGTCAGCGGCCAACCGCTGTGGCCAACCCAGGGACGGGTCTCGAAATCGATCTCATGCATCGGCATGCAGTAGCCGCCCCAATGGTTCGTGGTTCCTCCGAAATACCGCAGCCGGGTGGCGTCCAGGTCCATGTAGGGCAGGCCGATGATGTCGCCTTGATAGAGCTCTTGCGTCTCTCCTTCGAGCTCAAGGCCGCCGCTTTCGAGCAGCAAAACCCGCGCGGATCCTCCTGCCAGCGCATGCGCCAAGGTGATCCCCGCCGCGCCGGCACCGATGATGCAGATATCGGCTGTCAGCTCGGACCCGTCTTCAAGCGCTCGGAAGTCGTCGATCACGGCGCCCCCGTCACGTCACAGCGGCAATCGCGCAAAGCCGGGCCTCGGAGCGTGCCAATACCCAGCCGTCAATGACGACGATGTTTCCGAGCCGGAAGTCGCGCTCGCGAGAGGTTCTGACAGCGGCACGCAGGGACGCCGAGCCGGGCGCCGAATTTCGCAGGATCTGGGCCGCCCATCGAACTGACCCGTCGGCTTCCGCCGGTTCGGCGGCGAGGAAGCGGCGGCCGATCTCTCTCGCACCGAGGCGGTCACCGAGAATTCCCGTCAACGCTTTGCCGGCTTTGAGATCATCGGCCAAAACGGCGTGGCGAAGGGAGCCGCGCGATCCGAACCACATTCCAAATCCTGAGACCGCGGCGAACGCCGTTGCCCCAAGCATCAGCCTTCTGCGTTCCAGGCGCTTCTTGAAGAGCTTCATATCCGAGGAGGTGTGCTGGTCACTGTGGGCCGAGGTGAAGAGCGCTCAGTTGCGGGCCTGGGAAAGCTGGATCCCGGTATCTGAAATATAGCTTTCCACAGCCTCCTTAAACCTGTCCCGATATTCCAGCCAGGACATGCCATGCACTGCCAGGCCGGCTTCGAGGGGACCGCCGCTCAGGACCTTGGCCATCTTGTCGTTCACCGATCTGTCGTAGTGCCCACCGTCATAGGTCAAATCATGATCCTTGGTCCATTCAGACGGCATGGTGAAGTCATAATACTTGTCGAACACCTGTCCCACCGAATACGAAGCCCAAAGGTAATCTTCCAACTTCCCGTCCAGCCACAGCCGTCCAACGTAATGGGGGCTGATTACGGGGGTGTAGCCGATCATGCGCGTATGCTTTGGCAGCCTGTCGCGCAACTGCTGAAATAGCCTTACGCTGTTCGTCGAGAATCCATCTATAGCAAACATGCCGATCGACAGGTCTGGCACGAGCAGACTTTCGGGATGAAACGGCCCGGAATCGGGATGGATGTCGCCGGTAAAGTCCGATCGGTAGAAGATGGGGTGGGGGCTCCGTCCCATCAGGGTTTCAATCGAGAATCTGAGCGCCTCGTAGGACAGGTATGTTGCGCGTGCGCTTGGCGGTTCGGAGTCCGCGCGAATGTAATCAGGCACATCTCCGGGTTGGTGCAGGCGGTCGACGAAGTCACGCGTGTTCACGCCGACGATCACGAGGGCTGGAGGCGAGCTCAGCTTCAGGAAATAGTCGAGGAAATTTCTGTAGTCTCCGATGGTCCCGAGCGCGAACGAGTAGTTGAAACAAGTGTAGCCTTCGATCTTGTTGGGATTCAGAAGAATGCTGCGGGAGGTTCCCAATATGAGGCAGTTGTATTGTCTGGGATTCTTGCGCAGCAGGTTCGTCTTGCTGAAACGCTCGTTCCACATGTAGTTCTTGCCGGTAATCAGATTGCCTCGGAAGTACCAAAGTGGGTCAACCAGGTAATTGATGCCAAAAACGCAGGAAATCATAAATAATGGAACGAGTCCAATTGCGATCAAGTATCTGATACAGGCTTTTTTGTAATTCATGTCATGAACACCTTAGACTTTATCAGAATATTATTCGCCATTCGATAGTAATACACGTTCTCACTGATGGATTCGCTCGTTCTTACCCGCCTAAGTCGGCGTGGATTCTTTCGACAACTCCTGAACAAACTCGATCAGGACGCCGCGGGTGTAGACCGGGTGGAGAAAATTACACAGGAATGGTCCCGCCCCTTTCACGTGCTCGTCCTCCAACAGCCGCATGCCCTGATCGGCCAGTCGCCGCGCAACCTGGTCGAGGCTATCCACCGCGAGCGCCACGTGATGGACTCCGCCAACGCCCTTGTTGAACTTCTTGAGCGGTCCCCCATCCGGTACGACGAACTCGATGGGGCTTCCCTGCACCGGCTTGGTGAAGATGCAGAGCGCCTGCCACTGAGGCACATAGCCGCGATACCATTCCTCGAGTTCCATGAGCGCCATCAGATCACCCACGCGTTCCTCGGACGGGACGATGATCCCGGTGTGATGCAGGTACCGCTTCAAGTCAGTTCGCCTCTCTCGACCGTCAGGCCGTCGCTCTCCTCGGCTTAGGAGGGAACAGGACTTCGCCGCAGATCATCGCTCTGATCCAGGGTTTTCCGGAACAGACTTCTCGGTGTCGCGGCCTCGGCCAGTTGGAAGATGAAACACCGGCTGTGGCTGCGCTTTCGAGCCGATCTTGACCAGTCCCTCCCATAGCGTCGTCGAAGCCCCGTGCCAGACCTGCATCGGCAAAGCACAGGTCGCATCACCTAGAAGTCGAAATAGATAAACTGGTTCGGCGGTTTCGACAGCACTTGGGTTGCTGCGAAGTAGAGCAAAACACCCACGAAGATACCATTCGCCACGCTTGGCCGCCAGACCAGCAGGCCCGTGCCGGGACCGCGCTCCGGCCGATCGGCGGATCGAATGTGCTCCAAGCCGACACCGCCCACCCACTGGCGAGCATTCGGAAGCAGCCAAGTCACGACTATCAGCAGAGGAACCCAATAGATCTGGTTGAGGAGCAGGATCGGCGAAGTGCGAAACGTGACCGCACCCGGCGAGAGCTGATTGACCCAGCCAAGCAAGGCGTGAAATGCCTGCGGCACCTCCACGCCATTGAGACCGGCCATGCTTTGCAGCATGCTCCAGGCCTGGCCTGCGCTCTCGGACCGGAAGAACACGTTTGCGACAACGACTCCGGTAAAAGTCACCAGAATGCCAAGGGGACGGGTCAACGACGGCATCGTCGAGGTCTTGTATCCCACCACGTGCCGCAGAAACCGCCACGCATGGTTGATGACCAGGTAGGTCCCGTGCAGCAGGCCAAAGGTGATGAACTGCCATCCGGCGCCATGCCATATCCCCGAGAGGAACATGGTGAAGAGGGTCGGAACCGCGACCAGCGCAAGGAACGGCTGGATCTCCGGCGCGTTGGGTCTGAGGATGCCTTTCCCCGCGGCAACCCGCCGGCGCGTGAGATTGAGAACCACGGGATTGTACACGTAGGCCGTCAAGAAGCGCGTCAGGGTCATATGGAAACGCTGCCAGAACTCGATAATGCTCGCCGCCTTCAAGGGAGAATCGAAGTTGATCGGCAGCGACACCCCGAACAGCAAGCCGAGCCCGATCGCCATATCGGCATAGCCTGAGAAATCGTAGTAGAGCTGGAAGGTGAACATCAGCGCGCCGCTCCAGGCCTCGGCGATGGTCAGAACCTTGCCGTCGGCCGCTGCGCCGAAAGCGCGGTCGGCGTAGACACCGATGTTGTCGGCGATCACCACCTTCTTGAAGAGCCCGATCGCGAAAACCGTCAGGCCCATGGTGATCCTGTCGAGCTTGGGCTTGAACGCGTCCGGCTGGTCGAACTGGGGCAGCATCTCCTTGTGGTGGACGATCGGACCCGCGATCAGCTGCGGAAAGAAGCTCACGAACAGGCAGTAACTGAGAAAGCGCTTCTCGCGGGTCACGCCGCCGAAGGCATCGACCAGAAAGGCGATCTGTTGAAATGTCCAAAACGATATGCCGAGCGGCAGCAGGTATTGCGGAACGCTGAACCCCGTTCCGAACACCACGTTCACATTCTCCACCGCGAAGGAGGTGTATTTGAAATAGCCGAGCAGAAGCAGATTGGCCGCGATTCCAAGGATAAGGAGCGGCCGGCTTTTGGTCTCGGCGAGGCGTACCCCAAGCCCGTAGTTGACAACGATCGACAACAGCAAGAGCGGCACATAGTCGGGCCGCCACCAGCCATAGAAGAACAATGAGGCGAGGATCAGCCAGGCAATGGCCAGCTGCCTGACCTGCGACCGCGATAGCAAGAAGAAGCCGATGACCGCGGCCGGCAAGAACCAGGTGATGAACTCCGGCGAACTGAACAGCATGGTTCGATTTGCACAGTTCCGTCAGCCGGCGGCCAGCTTGCTCTGAATCAGGCGCACGAAATCGCCTACATTCTTGAGCCCCTCGACCTCCGACGCATTGAACTTGACGCCGAACTTGATTTCGCTCGCGATCAAGATGTTGATATGGTTAAAGGAATCCCACTCTGGGATGTCGCTCGCGGCGGTCTCGGGCGTCAGTGAGATGCCCTCGTCGTCGAACACCTCGCGAAAGATCCCGTTCAGGGCGTCGTAGGTCTCGCTCTCAGTCATCGGCGCGCACCACTTTGAAGAATTCCAGGTTCTGGGGCCGGTAGTCGTCAAGCTGCATCACCCAGCGGGAATGGCCGTTGGACTGCTCCGGCGTTGTCAGGGGGGCAAAGCCCAGCTCAGCATAATGCTGGCGCACCAGCTCATTGCGCGCTGTCGGGATGTATTCGCCCCGCAGGGCCACGGCGCCTCGGTCCCGCGCCTGCCGCACAAGCTCATCCAGCACGACGTTCTCGACCTTTCTGCCCAAGACGCGGCAACTCATCAGCCAGCTGTCGATCTCCATGACCGGCTCGTCGGCCGATTCGTCCAGCCGCGCGATCGCCACGCTGATGATTCCGTTGTCGCCGAAGCGGTCCTTCAGGCGGGTGCAGACGGTGGCGACGGAGGGATCTGTCGTCATGGCCTCGGTCTCGGTCTCGTTGTAGCGACGGGTCGTCAGGTTGAACTGGTTTGTCTTGTTGATGAGCTGGGTAATGCGCGCCAAGTCCAACTGACTGAATGGACCGATTCGCGCTTCCATGTCGAGCCCGCTGAGAAAGCCCTTCATGTCGGTCGCCTTGGCCTCGAGCTTCTTGCGCTCCCGGTTGGCCACATACTGCTGCGTGCGGCGCTGGTCGTCCGCGGTGAACGAGACGGCTTCGAAGTAGCCCGCATCCGCCAGGCATCGGGCATAGTGCTCGGGGGAGTCGGGCACTTCGGGGACGGCGACGTCCGGCAGGGTCTCCCGCATGAGTGTCCGCTCGGCCGGATTGTCATCGAAGAAGACCAGCGCATTCAGACCGAGATTGAGCGATTCCGCGATCCGCTGGAGGGCGCTCGGCTTGTCTTCCCAGTTGACTTCCATGGCCGCGAAATCGGACAGGCCAAGCGCCATTTCAGGATGCCGCTGGAACGCCTCCTCGACGGTTCGCGCGTCGTTCTTGGAGCTCACGGCGAGGACGATGCCCCGCTCGGACAGGCGTTTCGCGTAACGCTGAAAGGCGAGATAGGCCTCTCCCAGCGCGCTGCCCTGACCGAGGACGATCCCCTCCAGGCCGTCGTCTCCCAGAACGCCGCCCCACAGCGTGTTGTCGAGGTCGAGCACCAGGCACTTTTGCGAGAGCCCCCGGATCGCCGCCAGCTGGCGGCCCAAGAGATCGCCAACCAGAGGCGCCATCGCCGGAGAAACCTCCTGCTTGGCATGATGCCAGAGCATCTCGTCGCCCAGCCGATTGATGCCGATCTGGCCCGCGCACCAGTCCAGATCCAGAAGCAGCGCGTTGTCCGCGGCCGCCGCCTCGGTGAGTGCCAGATTGAAGCGCCGGACCAGCGCACCCGAGGCTGCCGGCACACGCGACTCGAACTGCCCGAAGATCGGCAGTGCTCGGTTCAGCACGGTCTGTTGAATGACGATCGCCCGCAGGTCCTCCCGGGCCAGCCGCCATAGTTCACGGAGCTCGGCGATGCGCGTGGCGATTTCCGCCTCGACCTGCCCGCGATCCAGCTCCAACGGCAGCTGCGGGACCGCGGCGGCGACGTCCACGCTCATGAGCACAGCATCGGGCGCGAAGCCGTGCAATTCCGACGCGGGGTTCAGAAGCTCCTGGGCATACTGGCCGTAGGGTGCGACATAGCACTCCACCGACAAGCGGCGACGCAGGCCGGCCACGCGGATAGCCGGCAGCAGGTGATCAACCGTGCCGGAGGCGAGCAGCGCGAGCTTGATGCGAGCGGGCGCGGCGTCGGACTGCTCGATCTCTGCCAATCGCTTCTGAAAGATCCGGTCCAGCCGCGTTGTCTGCAGGAAGTCCAAGCGCCGGTTTGCGAGATTAACCAAACCCGCGACGAGATCGGAGCTGGACGCTTTGGACTGTTTGAGATCGCGGATACGCGCGTCGAAGTCCTCCGCGTGGGGCAACCAGTATAGCTCGGGGAGGCCCACCGCTAGGCGTCCAAAAACCAGTCAGGACGGCGATCACGCGCCGCGGTCGCGGGCGCCGGGCAAGCGAGCGTGTGCCCGCTGCGCTTTCTCCGTGCCTGCGTTCGTCCTGCGGATCCCGTCACGTCAAGGTCCCGGGTTGTTCGATACGCCTGGAGCGATCCGACCCAAACCATTCTTCCGAATCTACAGTGTCTTGCGAGAGGACTTCTGAACGGTCGTATGATATTGGAGAGCCTGCGTTCCTCGCAATACGTGGATCGGCTGCAGTTCCCCCGTCCATTGTAGATTGTTTGGTTAAGATATGGTTGGCGGCTTGGAGCCAATCCCCGAAGGCCCTTCAGTTCAGAGTTCACCGCAATCTTGATTCCGGGATGGGGCGGTGGTGCCGGGGACGGGCATGGGGCGTCTGACCTCGGCCGCGGGCGCGGGAATGTTCGCAAACGGACCGTCACGCCTTGTCGGCGCGAAAGACGAAACAGCGGCACATGAGGAAGAAACAGATCGTGTAGACCGGCGCGCCCGCCAGGTGGGCCAGGTAGTCGTTGACGCCAAGACTGCGGATGAGGGTCAGGACAACTGTGAGGTTCAGCAGGTAGGAGACCAGGAAAGCGGCGAGGAACCTCACGGCGGCCGGCCAGACCCGGCCATCGTGCTGAAAGGTCCAGGTGGCGTTCAGAAGGAAGCTCACCATGAGCCCGATCACATAGCCGCTCAGATTGGCCAAGACATCGTCGAGGCCGGCAAAGAACTTACCGCCGTAGATGATGCCGAGGGTAACGGCCGTGTTGATCACGCCCACCACGGCGAACCGCACCGGCTGGCGGGCGTTCCAGCGAATTTCTGCGATCCGGGTCATCTGTATGGGTTGGCTGCGGCCCTGCGTCTGACGGCCCCGTCGCGGGACACGAGACGCCCGTCCTCGACGGCGGCCTCAGGCCGCATTGCCGCCGGCCCCTTGCGCCGGAACAGAAAGGTCCTCCTGCCCCGTCGCCGGCGCAAGCGCTTGCAGATCCGGTTGAAGGCCATGGCTCTCGCGGACCAGGTACAGGGGCCGTTGTTTGACCTCGATGTAGATGCGCCCCAGGTACTCCCCGACGATGCCCAGAGTCAGCAGCGTCATGCCGCCCATGAACAGCGTCACCACCATCAACGAGGCGTAGCCGGGCACGTCCACGCCGCCGATCAGGGTCCGCATAATCAGAAATGCCGCATAGGCCAAGGCAAAGACAAAGATCGCGAGTCCCACATAGGTCCAAACCCGCAAAGGCGCGGTGCTGGATGACGTGATGCCGTCGAGCCCGAAATTCCAAAGGCGCCATGGCTGCCACTTGCTTCGGCCCGAGGTCCGGGCCATGCGCTCATAGGACACGGCGCACTGCCGGAAGCCGACCCACGAGAACAGACCCTTCATGAAGCGGTTCCGTTCGGGCAGCTCGCGCAGCGCCTCGACGACGCGCCTGTCGAGCAGGCGGAAATCCCCCGTGTCGGACGGGATATCCACCTCGGCCAGGACGTTGTGCACGCGATAGAACAGCCAGGCCGAGAGCTTCTTGAAGGGGCCGTCCGCGCCGCGACTGGTGCGTGTCGCGTAGACCATGTCGTAGCCTTCGAGCCACTTGGCAAACAGCTCCGGAATGACCTCCGGCGGGTCCTGCAAATCGGCATCCATGGGCACCACCGCGGCCCCGGCGGCATGGTCGATACCGGCGGTCAAGGCCACGTCCTTGCCGAAGTTGCGCGACAGACTGAGGATCTTGATCGCGGGATTGCGCGTCCGGTGCCGGACCAGCGCAGCCAGCGAGCCGTCGCTGCTGCCGTCGTCGACAATGATGATCTCATAGGCGCGCCCCAAGGGCCGGGCGATGGAGTCGAGGACAGGCTCGACCCGCTCGAGCAACGGCTCGAGGCCGTCGCGCTCGTTGTAGATCGGCACAACGAGGGAGAGGATCGGCTGATCGGCGCCGTCAGTCGTCTTGCGGGGCGCTCCCATGGCGGGGCCTTGCTCGAGTCGCGTCGCGGGTCTAAGGGAGTACGTCTCGGACCTTAACAAGACCTTAAGCCGGGCCACTCCCCGGTGCCGCGCAGCGGTGCGAGATGATGGTTTCGTGCCGGGTCGGCGGCGTCCGAAGCTGCCGAAAGCAGACGATAAAGGGGGAACAAGGTGGGGGAACCGCCCGTTATGAGGGTCTTGCCCTGGCGTCGGCGCACGGGCGAGGGGCGATTGCACAGACCGCGTGGGATTCCATAAGTAATTGATAATGGGTAACTATTATTGGACTGGTAGTGACGGCCGCAATCGCTACCACCACCATCTTAACGACCGGTTAAGGCTTGTCCGATAGCGTCGAAGGACCAGTCGGAAGGAGACCGCCGTGGCGCTCAAGCCAACCAGAGAACCGGCCGCGTCTGCAGCAGCAGCAGGCGATGCCGCCACACAGGCGGATCAGCAGGCCCGGTTTCATGGGGATGTCGAGGGTCATAAACGCCTCGTCAACTCACTGTACTCGGAGGTCGGCGAAACGGCGCCCGACATGGCGGGGACGCTGCCGGGCGAAGGCCGCTGGCCGTTGTACCGAACCGTCCTCTTTGTGCTTGTTTTCAATTTGGCCGCGTGGGCGGCCATCGGCGGCGCGATCTATTCCCTGCTGTAAGCGTCACGGCTGAGCGCGCGACGGCCGGGCCGGTCCGCGAGCTCGGGCCGGGCGCATCTCAACCCCATCCCCGATCCGTACGACGTCCGGCACAGATCCCGTGATCCGGCGTCAACGAGATCCGAAGACGGCGAAGACCGCAAGCGGGATGAGAAAATAGAGCGCCACGCCTCCGACGAGGATCAAGACCCCGATGGCGAGGCCCGAAGGTTTCGGTCGGCCGGACACGCGGGCATAGAGGGCGACTGTCGGCAGCACTGCGACTGTCGAGGCCAAGAGCAGGCCTGCCACGAAGATCGCCCAGCCAAAGACCGCCGTCATGATGCGTAGCCTGGCTTGAGGTGGTCGGCCAGGCGAAGCGCCAGTGCCACAATCGTCAGCGTCGGGTTGACCGTGCCGCCGGTCGGGAAGACGGAACTGCCGGCGATATAGAGGTTGTCGACGCCATGCACCCGGCAATCCCCTTGCACCACGCCCTTCTTCGGATCATCCGACATGCGAGTCGTACCCATATGGTGATGTTCGCCTGCAACGTCAGGCCAGCTTCCGTTCGGGTCCAACAACCAGTCCTCGAGCTTTGCCCGGGCAATACCGAGGCGCGCCAACTCGGCGGCGGCGATCTTGGCTATGGAAGCTTTGGTGTACTTGTCGAGTTCGGTCAAGCGCCAATCAAGCTGGACCCGCGGGATCCCGAGAGCGTCGCGTTGTTCCCCCAGCATGACTCTGCTGTCGGGGTTTGGCGCCTGCTCGGACGTGCTCCACATTATGACGTTCTGGAATTCCGGTATCGGCTCTTCGCCCAGCATAAATTCACGGTAGGCGTTGACGCCAACATCATCCAGGTCCGAGGCAATTCGCCAGACCTTCTCGCCCAGATCGTCCGGCCACCGACCGCGTTTGAGGTTCTGCCACATCTTGCGTGCGGCAATGGTGCCGCCCTGCCGGTCGGCGTCCGTCCCCACACCCCATTCGCCGTTCAGGCACTTCATGTCCTCTTGAGCCGTGCGGGCCAGCCGCCACCGGGGGCGGTTGTGCACGCCGTCATGGAACCGGTCCGTGTAGGCTTGGACCAATGCCAACGGGCTCTTGGCGCGCAGCAGTGCCATACGCCAGGCCTTTGGATGCTCTAGAAAGAACCGGCCGACCAGATCCTGGCGGTTCCCGAGCCCGTTCTGCTCGACACCGTTGGAGGCCAGGAGCAGGCGTGGGTTCTCGATGCCGCCGCAGGCCAGAATGAACTGGCGTGCCGTCACTTGTCCGCGCTTGCCCTCGAGCGTGCGGATATCCAGATGGGCGACGGAAGTGGCCGTCGGATTGCTCTGGATGTTGACGACGTTGGCGTGCAGCAGGACGCGGATGTTCTCGGCCGCTGCCAGCTCCGGCCCATAGGCCTCCGCGAAGTTGAGCTGCGGGCCGATCTGGCGCACGTTGGGCAGCACCTTGGCGGGATCGAAGGCGGGGACGTCGAGGCCCAGCTCGACCCAGCGCTCGCGACCGTAGCTATAGCGGCCCAGGGCGCAGATCTGTTGCGCGCGCCGGTAGTAGGGGTCGAGATCCTTCAGTGTGATGGGCCAGCCGCTGAACGGCACCCAGGACCGCTCCTCGAAGTCGATCTCTCTCAGCGGGCCGCAGTAGTTGCCCCAGTGATTGGTGGAGCCGCCGAAGTAGCGGAGCCGGGTCACGTCGAGATCGAAATAGGGCAGGCCCACATTGCGGCCCGCATAGAGCGCCTGGACCTCGTCCTCGTACTCGCGACCACCGCTCTCGAGCAGCAGCACACTGGCGCGCGATCCGATCAGTTCCCGTGCGATGGTGATGCCCGCTGGACCCCCGCCGATAATGCAGATGTCGGCCTCATACGTGCGGCCGTCCTCGAACCCGCGAAAGTCCTCGATCATCGGCGCGCCTTACAACAGCACCGTCAAGGCGCACAACCGCGCCTCCGAGCGGGCCAGCACCCAGCCGTCGATGAAGACGATGTCCTGAACTCTGAAATCCCGATCCCGGAGGCGCGCCAGATCCTGCCGCAGGGCCTCCGGGCTGCCCAGATCCGAGAATTCGTCCAGGAAGGCCTGCACCCGCTCCGGGCTCGCCTCTAAGGGATCCGCCCGGAGATAGCGCCGCCCGACCTCTCGCGGCGCGTCCAGGTCGGTGAAGGCGGCGGCCAGCCGATCGCCCGTCGGCGTCCGCGCCGCACCGCCCGCCCGGCTCCGGTGACGCGCCAACAAGCGGCCCGGCTTGAGCGCGGCCAAGAGCGCCGCAACACCGGCGGCGAGCAGCAGTCTGCGTGTGAGCTTCATGGTCATCGGTCTCGTGCTCCGCCAGGTCCGCATAGCGGCAAGGTGTGAACAGGGCGTAAAGGCCGGAGGCTCGGCGTCCTAAACCCCGCGCTTGGCTTGGATGAACTCGTGCTCGCTGCCGTGCAGCGCGAGACAGGTGAGCACGCCCGTGGCAAAGGCGCCTGTGTCGATGCCGATCCGGTTGGGCCGGATCTCGGGCTTCCAGGTGATCGAGTGTCCATGCACGACGATCTTGCCATGGTCAACCTTCGACTGCACGAAGTCGTCCCGGATCCACAGCAGATCCTGCTCGGTCTGATCGTCCAGCGGCCGGCGCGGCCGGACACCGGCATGCACGAACAGATAGTCCCCTTCGGTATGATGAAGGCGAAGCGCCTTCAAGAAGGCCAGGTGTTCGGACGGCAGCTTCTCGCGGAAGCGGTCCTGCGCGTCGGCCAGCCGCTCGGCGCCAGGCAGTTTCTCGTCCAGGGCCACCCGATAGCTGAAAAGTGTTGCCAAGCCACCGATCTTGAGCCAACCGGCCCCCGCCCTCGCATCCTCCACGAAATCAAGCAGAATGGCTTCGTGATTGCCCTTCAGATAGACGCATTCGAAGCCGGGCAGCGGCTGCTCGATCAGCGTTTGGATGACCTCCTTGGAGTTGAGGCCGCGATCGACGTAATCCCCGATGTAGACGATCGTCTTTGTGCAATCCGCATACTGCGCCGCGTCCTTGAGAATCTGGTCGTGTAGATCGGCGAGCAGGTCCATGCGCCCGTGAATGTCGCCGATCGCGTAGATGCGGCGGTTGGGTGGTACGCACCGCGCAGTCTTCGGCGCCCGTCCGGCGCCGAACGCACCTGCCAGTCTCTGCAGATAGCCAGCCATCAGTCAGCCCTCCCAGCTGCGGCCGAACGCTTCTGCGCCAGTCCCACCCCGGCAAGAATTAACCCCAGGAGGCCCCGGCTCGGCAATAAGTTCCCGCCCGCTCGCTGGCCGGCTCTGCATGGCTCCCGGATTTCCGGCGTTTTGTCGGAGGTCCGAAGTGGCATGTGGCTTGCGGACCGGCTTCCGAGATGGCACAGCAGCACCTCGGAAGCACGATATCGCACGGCCTGGGCCGGCGCCGGGCCCTACGCCTCCTGACGGGCGGAGTCGCGCTGGCGGGCCTGTCCTTCACGGCGCTCACGCCGGCTTCGGCGGCCACGTTCGCGCAGGTCGCGGCGGCCCCCTCACAGCCAGGTCCGATGCTGTTCGGAACCCGCCAGAGGCTCCTGCCGGACACGGCGCGGTTCCGCGAACGGAGCAGCATCCTCAGATCCTGGAAAGAACTGGATTCATCTGCGGCCGATCAGCCCACCCAAGGCTGGGCGCGCCGACTGGCCACGCTTCGCGCTCTCGCGCCGGAGCGGCAACTGGAGGCGGTCAACGAAATGGTCAATGCGCAGCCCTATATCCCTGACGACCTCCGGCACCAGAAATCGGATCTCTGGTCGATGCCTGCGGACTTCTTGTCGGGCGGCGGCGACTGCGAGGAGTTTGCGATCACCAAGTACACCGCGTTGCGTTGGCTCGGCTTTCACGTGGACCGACTGCGGCTGGTGCTGGGCCGCCTGCCGCGGGAGCGCCTCTACCACGCCCTGCTGACCGTCGATACCGGCGACGACGTCTTGGTGCTGGACAACCTGATGCAGCGTGTGCTGCGGCAGGATGATGCGGCCCGCTATTTCGTTCCCATCCTGTCGATGAACGAGTCGCGCTACTGGCTGCACCACAGGTAGATGACGCCGACCGGGGCTGCACGGCGAAGAACGCAAGCCATCCAGCCGTCACTCAGCTTGCGCAGAGTTCCCACCCGCCCCGTCCTCCAGTCCGCCGCCCAGGAACAGGGCATGTACCTTGGGGTCCTCCAGCGTCTCAGCCGCGGGCGCCGCGAAAGCCAGGCAGCCCTGTTCGAGAACCAGAGCATCGTCGGAGACCGCCAGTGCCGCCTTGGCGTTCTGTTCGACCATCAGGATCGTCACCCCCGACTCCCGCAGCTCGCGCAAGATCGCAAAGACCTCGCCGACGAGCTTAGGGGCCAGTCCGATCGAGGGCTCGTCGATCAGCAGCAGCGTCGGCTCCAACAGCAGGGCGCGGCCGATCTCCAACATCTTCTGCTCGCCGCCGCTCAGGGTTGACGCCTGGGCGTCCGCCCGCTCCAGCAGCCTGGGGAAGCGGCCCATGACGGCATCGATCCTGCGCTCCAGCCGTTTGCGATCGCCGAGCGTGATCCCGCCGAGCTCGAGATTGTGCCGCACGGTGAGCTCGGGAAACAGGTTGCGACCCTGGGGCACATAGGCCAGCCCCAGCGACAGCAGCGCGCGCTGGCTGAGGCCTGCAATGGCCTGGCCCCGGAAACGGATCTCTCCCGCCGTCGGCCTGAGCAGGCCGAAGACCGTCTTCAGTACGGTGGATTTGCCGGCGCCGTTGGGCCCGATCATCGTGGTGATGCTGCCCTCGGCGACCCGCAGGTCGACGCCGTTCAAGACGGTCAGCTTGCCGTAGCCCGCGACCACGCCTGCCAGCGTGAGAATCGAGTCAGTCGCCAAGATAGGCCTCGATGACGGCCGGGTTCGCCCGCACCTGTTCGGGGGTGCCTTCGGCCAGGATGCGGCCCTGGGCCAGCACCAGGACCCGGTCGCAGAGCCGCATGACGAACTCCATATTGTGCTCGATCACCACGAAGGTCGTGCGCCGGTCCGCGTTCAGGCGGCGCAGCAGGGCGTGCAGATCCCCGAGCATGTTGGGGTTGACGCCTCCCGCCGGTTCGTCCAGCAGCACCAGCCGCGGCCCGGTCATGAACGCCATGGCGATATCGAGGAGCTTCTGCTGCCCGAAGCTGCAGTCGCCCGCGGCCTGATGAGCGACATGGGAGAGGCGGAATTGCTCCAGCATCTCGTCCGCCGCGGCGCCCAGGCCGGCGTCGGGCGGCGCCAGCAGGCGGCCGAACAGCCGGCCCTCGTGCTCCTGGCCGGCGACGATCAGGTTGTCGCGCACCGAAAGGCGAGGAAACACCTGCAGCATCTGGAAGGTGCGACCAATGCCCAGCCGGTTGAGCGCCAGCGGCGACCGCCGGGTGATCTGCTGGCCCTCGAACGTGACTTGACCGGCGCTGGGCCCGATCTGACCGAGGATGCAGTTGAACAGGGTAGACTTGCCGCTGCCGTTGGGGCCGATCAGGCCGACCACCTCGCCGGCGCCGACCTCGAACGACACGCCGTCGACCGCCTTGATTGCCCCGAAACTGCGGGCGAGGCCTTCGACTTGCAGCAGTGCCGTCACGTCCGCGTCTCCAGCACCGGGGGCGGGGGCCGCCGCCGGGACAGCCGCTCGCGGGCTTGCGCCCACAGCCCCAGGAGGCCGGACGGGCAGGTCGCCATCAGCACCATGACCAGGAGCGCGTACAGCAGCAGATAGAGGCTCTCGCTGAAGCGCAGCCATTCCGGCAGCAGCATGACCAGGGCCGCGCCGAGGAAGGGTCCGGCGAAATAGCCGGACCCGCCAACCACGACCATGAGCAACAGCGCGAGCGACGTGCCCAGGTCGAAGGGCGTCGGATCGATGAACTCCACCAGCGGCGCATAGAACGCGCCCGCGAGGCCGCCCACGCCCGAGCCGATGGCGAAGGCCAAGAGCGTGTAGGCGCGGATGTCGACGCCCAGGCTTTCGGCCCGTGTCGGGTTCTCCCTCAGCGCCGCGAAGGCCCGGCCCCACGGCGAGCGCAGCAGGGCATAGAGGGCGAACGAGAGGACGACCAAGAAACCGAGGCTCAGATAGTAGAACCCGATCGGGCTCTGGGTCGGCAGGCCGAGCAGGGATGGCCGCGGGATCCCCTCCACGCCATAGGTGCCGCCAGTGAGCCACTCCTCGTTTCTGAGCACGAGAAACACCAGCGCGTTGAAGCCCAGCGTCACGAAGGCGAGATAGTGATGCTGGACCCGGAGCGCGGGGAAGCCCAGGAGTATGCCGACCGCGAAGCAAACGAGCCCGGCCAGCGGCAGGGCGAGCCAGAAGCTTACGCCGTTGACCGTCAAGAGCGCCGAGACATAGGCGCCGATGCCGAGGAAGGCCGCCTGGGCCAGCGAGACCTGGCCGGCATAGCCGAGCGTCAGGTTCAGCCCCATGGCCGCCATGGCATAGACCGCCCAGAGGCTCAAGAGATAGATGCCGTAGCTTTTCAGACCGTGGGGCAGCGCGATGAGCACGGCAAGCACCGCGGCGGGCAGCAGCCAGCGCGTCATACCCGCCGCTCCTCGGCGCGGCCGAGCAGGCCCTGCGGCCGGAACAGGATCACGGCGATCAGCAAGAGCAGCGGAAAGGCCTCGCGGTAGGCGGCCGAGATATAGGCGCCGGACAGGTTGTCGATGACCCCGATCAGCAGGCCGCCGACCAGCGCGCCCCGGATCTGATTGAAGCCGCCGACGATGGCGGCGATGAACGCGATCAGGCCGATCGATTCGCCGTTGTCGAACTTGGCCAGATAGACCGGCGTGATCAGCAAGGCGGCCACGCTCACCAGCGCGGCGTTGACCAGGAAGGTGTAGGTGATCATGCGCGGCACGTCGATGCCCAGGATGCGGGCCGTGTCCGGGTTCTGCGCCACCGCCTGCATGGCCCGGCCTGTGGTGGTGCGGGAGAGAAATCCCTGCAGCGCCAAGACCATGGCGAAAACCAGCAGCAGCACGCCGATATCGTTCACGGTCACGCTGACCGAGGCGAAGCGCCAAATCCCCTGCGGCAGCGCTTCGGGGAAGGGCAGGGCCTCGGCGCCGTAGACCAGCTTGACGCCTTCCTTGAGGAATATGCCGAGAGCGATGGTCGCGATCACCAGCGGCAGAACACCGTGGCGGATCATCGGATCGACCAAGAGACGCTTGAAGCCAAAGCCCAGGAGCAGGGCCGAGACCAGCAGTGACACGCCGAAGGCGGCGTAGAGCGGCAGTCCGAAGAGCTTGATCGCCGAGAGCATGATGAAGGCCGGGAGCATGACGAACTCCCCCTGGGCGAAGTTGATCGTCTGGGACGTCTGCCACAGCAGCGTGAAACCCATGGCGGCCAGCGCGTAGATCGCGCCCGTCGCCAGTCCCGAAACCAGTAGCTGGACGAATTCCGCCATGCCCGCAGGACCGTCCCCGAAATGGAAGGACGGCGCGAAGTGGCCTCCGCGCCGCCCCTCAGATGCCTAACCGCGTCGGGTTGCCTTACCGCCCGAGCGGGGGCAGAACGGTGGTGATCTTCTCTTTCCCGTCGACAACTTCGACCAGGAAGCTCTCGCGGTCGGGATCACCCTTGTCATCGAAGGTCACGTCCATCAAGACGCCCGGCTCGTCCTTGGTGGTAATGGTCATGCCGTGCAATGTCTTGGCGAAGTTCTGCTGGTCGAACTTGCCCATCTTCTCGGTCACCGCCTTGACCATGTGCACCGCGATGTAGCCCTTGAGACCGTTGTGGTCCGGCTTGCGGCCGTAGGCCGCTTCGAAGTCCTGGACCATCTTCTTGATCAGCGGGCTGGGCGCATCCGGTGACAGCCCGACATGGGCCCTGACGCCGTTGGCCGCATCCCCGGCAAGCTGGATGACCTTGGCGTTGGTGATCGTGGTCTCGCCGACGATGGGCTTGTCGAAGCCCTGCTTCTTGAGCTCACGCAAGAGGCGGGCGCTTTCTTCCTCGTGGAGATAGGGGAACAGCAGGTCGGCGCCGGAGTTCTTGGCCTGCGCGACTTCGGCCGCGAAGTCCACCTGCTGCACCTCGGTCGAGATGTCCACGGCAACCTTGATTCCGCGCGCCTCAAGCTCCTTGACCACGGTGTCTCGGCCACCCTTGCCGAACGCGTTGTTGACCCAGATCACCGCAACCGACTTGGCCTTCACGCCGTCGCGGATGTAGTTGGCGATCTTCGGCATGCTTGCGTCCTGCCCGAACGAAGTGCGGAACAGGGTCGGGTTGCCCTTCTTGGTAATCTCCGCCGCCTCGGACCCGACGATCTGCGGCACGCCGGCGCGCTGCGCCTCCACCATGTTGACCTTGGTCGACGATGAATAGATCGGACCCAGGATCACATAGGGTTCTCCGTCCAGCGCCTTGGTGACCTGCGCCTTCGAGATACCGGGATTGGACTGCGTGTCGTAGTGGGTTACCTCGATCTGACGGCCAAGAATGCCGCCTTTCTCGTTGATCTGCTTGGCCGCGAGCTCGACCGCATCGCGCCAGTTGGTGCCGACGGTCGCGCCGCCTCCGGACAGCTCTATGACGTTGGCGATCTTGACTGCATCGGCGGCCCCCGCACTGTTCGTCAGCCCAAAGACGGCGAGCGCCGCCAGGGCTAGCATCTTCCTTATTTGCACGGCTTCTCCTCCCCTGGATCTTGCCTGGTCGACCGCGCCCCTACAGCGCGGTTTCTCATTCGCAAACAAGTGTAGATGGTCGGGCAGGCCGGTGCCAGCCCGGAGCCGGAGCCATCCGGCACGCCGGTTACGACAGTCGCGCGCGGGCAAGTCAGCGGCGGCTGGAATGGTCGAAGCTAAGCACCGTTGGTATGACCGTCTGGCCATCGTCGGGAGACGAATTTTCCGCTCGCCCCGGCCAACGCGGAAGCTTAAGTATATGATCAGTTCCGACGCCTGCAGGCTTCAGTCTCCGGAGACCATGCGATGAGAGCGGTTCGTGCGCTGCTGCCAGGTCTTGTTTGCCTGATCCTGGTCGTGTTCGGCATGCCGGCGGCTGCCGGCGAGAGGGGCATCGCGGATTTCTACGGCACCTATGTCGGGCAAAGCATCAGCGATCCCGAATCGGGCCTGAACCAGCGCGATCTGGCCGTTTCGATCAGCCCGCGCAAAGGCGGCAAGGGCTTTGTCGTCAACTGGACGACAGTCATTCCGAAATCGGACGGCCGCGTCTCGCGCAAGTCGTTCTCGATCGAGTTCCGAAATACGTCGCGGGCGGACGTGTTCGGCTCGGCGATGGGCAAGGACATGTTTGGCAACCTGCGGCCGTTGGACCCGCTGAAGGGAGAGCCCTATGTCTGGGCGCGCATCCATGAGGACACCCTGTCGGTCTACATGATGCTGGTCACCGACAACGGCGACTACGAGATGCAGTCCTATCACCGCACCCTGACCGAGAACGGGATGACCCTGCGCTTCGTTCGACAGCGCGAAGACCGGACGCTCAAGGTGATCGAGGGCGAACTCCGGCGCGAGAAGGGCTGATTCCCTCCAATTCCCTCCGGTCCGGCCGGCGACCATCACGGACCGGCCGCCCTACCAGAACAGCTCTCCTGCGATAAATGCGCGCGCGGCCTCGCTGCGCGGACGCTCGAAGAACTCGCGCGCGGGCGTCTGTTCCAGCAGACGTCCGCGATGCAGGAACAGCACCTCGTCGGCCAAGCGCCGCGCCTGACCCAGATCATGGGTGGTCAGGATGATCTTGGTCCCCGCGGCGCGGATCGTGTTGATCAGATCCTCGATGGTGTGCGTGACCGCCGGATCCAGGCTCGCCGTCGGCTCGTCCAGGAACAACACATCCGGCCTGAGCGCCCAGGCGCGGGCCAGGGCCAGGCGCTGCTGCTCGCCAACCGACAGCACTCGGGCCTGCCGGCCGGCGAGGCGGTTGAGCCGCGTGACCTTGAGCGCCTCGCGAACCAGCTCGCGGCGCAGTCGCCTGGGGACGTCGCGCACCTTGAGGGCATAGTCCACATTCTCCGCCGCCGTCCGGCGCAGCATGATCGGCCGCTGGAACACCATCGCCTGACGCAGCGCCGGATCGCCGGTCGTCATACCGTGCCAAACGACCTCTCCGGAGCTCGGCAGGATCAGGCCGTGGCAGAGCCGCAGCAGCAGGCTCTTGCCCGCGCCGTTGGGTCCGAGAATCGCGGTGCGCGGGCCGGCGTCCACCGTGAACGTGATGTCCTTGATCAGCCGCTTGCCGTCGGCCTCGAAGACCAGGCTGTCGACGGACAGGGGCAGGATGCCGCCGGTGCCCGGATCCTCCATGACGGCCGGCTCAGCCATGGCGCCACAAGGCCACGTCGCGCACCGCATAGGCGATGCCGTTCACACACAGGGAGAGCACGATCAGGATGATGCCAAGTCCAAGCGCGAGCGCCAGATCGCCCTTGCTGACCTCGAGCGCGATCGCCGTGGTCATCACCCGGGTGACGTGATCGATATTGCCGCCGACGATCATGACCGCGCCGACTTCCGCGCTGGCGCGGCCGAATCCGGCCAGCACGGCGGTGAGCAGGCTGAACCGGCCGTCCCACAAGAGCGTCGCCAGGCTCGGCAGCGGCCGTACCCCGAGCGAACGGAGCTGTTCCTCGTATTCGGCGTAGAGATCTTCGATGGTCTGGCGGGTCAGCGCCGCCACGATAGGTGCGATCAGAATGGTCTGGGCAATGATCATGGCGGCCGGCGTGAACAGGAGACCGAGCACGCCGAACGGCCCGGCCCGCGACAGCAGCAGGTAGACGATCAATCCCACGACGACCGGCGGCAGGCCCATCAGCGCATTGAGCCCGACCACGATGATCCGGCGGCCCGGGAAGGCAAAGACCGCGACCGCAGCCCCAAGCGGCATCCCGATCAGAACCGCACAGAGCAGCGCCGTCAGACTGACCCGGAGGGACAGCAGGACGATCTCCAAGAGGCCGGCATCCAGCTGCACGATCATCCCGAAGGCAGCCCCGAAGGCGGCGCCGAGGTCGGTCACGGCGCTATCGCCAGTCGGTGGCTCTGCGCGACACCCTCGCGGAGGATGGCAAGCTCGACGTCCTCGCCCGGTCGCACCAGCTGCAGCGCGCTGGGGACGTCGCTGGCTTTGCGCACGGATCGCGTGCCGATCCGCGTAATCACGTCGCCGACCGCCAGACCTGCCTTCTCGGCCGCACCGCCCGCGACGAGACGGACGATGCGGGCGCCGACCATCCGCCGCCGTTCGGCGCGCGACAGGTCTCGCACACGCATACCGGACCGACCCCGCAGAACGCGCCCATGGGCGATCAGGTCGTCGACCACCCGTTCCACCAGCGGCATCGCCGAGGCGAAGTTGACGCCGATATTGGCGTCCACCTCCTTGGTGAAGATCGCCGAAATCACGCCGACCAGACGCCCGTCTCCGTCGACCAGGGCACCACCCGATGCCCCTGGGTTGATCACGGCGTCGGTCTGAATGAAGTCCTCGATCGGATTGAAGCCGACGCCGGTTCGGTGCACCGCGGAGACCACGCCGCAGGTGACGGACAGGCCCAAGCCGAACTGGTTGCCGATGGCGCAGACCGGCGCGCCGAGCGCCGGGGTGTCTCCGATCGGGAGGATCGGCAACTGGCTTGTGACCTTGAGCACCGCCAGATCGGTCGCCGCGTCGCGGCCGACGATCTCAGCCGGCAGAATCCGGCCGTCGCGGAGGCGAACACTCACGGACGAGGCGCGGCCCAGCACATGATGGTTCGTGACCACATAGCCGCCGGCCCGGATCGCGACTCCCGACCCCTCTGGCTCCTCAGGATCGCTCCGGCGTCGGGGGCTGCCGTTCTCTTCCTCCGTCCAGTCGGGCAAGACGCTCACCACCGAGGGTAGGACGGCTGTACCGAGTTCGCTCGCTGCATGAGCGACGGACCACCCGGCCGCTGGGAGCCACATGACCATCGCCACGCCGGCCAACCGCCACCATGGATTTGCGCTCGCTCGCGCCGACATGTTTCCGGTTCCCAAGTGGTTCAGATCCCCCGGCCTACACAATGTCCCGGATGAACCTATTATAATTGAGCGATATTGCCAGTAGCCACGGAGCGGATCGCATGTTCATCCGAACCGAAACCACCGCGGACCCGGAGGCCATAACATTCGTGCCGGACGCGCCCGTGCTGGTGGATGGGGCGGCCGTGTTCACCGATTCCCAATCGGCCGATCGCTCGCCCTTGGCGCGCCGCCTGTTCGAGATCGACGGCGTCGTCTCGGTCCATCTGGATACCCGCACGGTAACCGTGGCCAAGGCGCCCGAGCAGGATTGGGACCACCTTCGCACCCCGGTGTTGATGGCGATCATGGCGCACTACGGCAGCGGCGAACCGGCGCTGCGCGCGGAGGCCGGAGAGGACGACGCGCAATCGGTGCGTATCCGCGAGCTGCTGGAGACGCGAATCAAACCGGCGCTGGCGCAGACCGGCGGGGAGGCCATATTCCGAGGATTCCGGGACGGCGTGGTCTATCTGGAGATGACCGGCCGCGCCTTCGCGATGAAGGACGGGATCGAAAACATGCTGCGGCATTACGTGCCGGACATCACCGCCGTCCGGGACCACCGCGACGCCTTGCCGAAACCGGGGCTCGAGACGCCCGAGGCCAAAGCGATCGAAACCGTGCTGCGGGACGAGGTGAACCCGTCCGTGGCCGGGCATGGCGGCCATATCACGCTCTTGGACGTCCGGGGCGGGACCGCTTACATCCGGTTGGAGGGCGGCTGCCAGGGCTGCGGGATGGCCGGCGTGACCCTGAAGCAGGGGGTGGAGACCGCCATCAAGCGGGTGGCGCCGAACATCACCTCGGTGCTGGACGTTACCGACCATGCGGGCGGCGAGAACCCCTACTACCGGGCGGGCGCCGGCGGCACGAGCCCCTTCTGAGCCAGTTTTCCAGACCCAGCCGTCTCGGACTGAGAACCGGCTTGACCCCAGCGGGTGAGCGCAACACGATGTCGCGCCTCGCCGAGGGCGGGGCTTTGCGGATGAGCGAACGCGATCCTGTCCGATGAACCAAGAGCTGGATGCCAGAGGCCTGAACTGCCCGTTGCCGGTGCTCAAGGCGCGTAAGGCGATCAAGGCGATTCCGGAAGGGGCAACCTTGACCGTGCTGGCGACCGATCCGGCTTCCTATATCGATTTCCAGCACTTCTGCGATACGACGGGGCACCAACTCGCCGATTGGTCGGAGCAGGACGGGGTGTTTACCTTCATCATCCGCAAGGCGGCCTGATCGGTCGCAAATCGAACGGTCGCGCCGGTCGGGGCTCGAGGGGACCAGAACATGTCAGGCATTCGGGAGCATCCCCAGCGTATTGCGCTGACCAACGAGCTGCACGCGCGGCCGTTCGCGGAACTGGCTCCCCCGGAAGAGGCATCGCATTTCGCGTTCTTGTCCGGCGATGGCGGGGCCCAGGCGGCGCGCGCCCATCTGGCGGCCATCTGCGATCGGTTCGGGGTTGCGCATCCGCCAATGGGGGCCACGCATTTCAATGTCGATCTGGGGCCTCTGCGTCTGAAATGGGAGCAACACACCGAGTTCGTCAGCTACACGCTGTTCCGGCATGGCCCGTTCGATGCGCCCTTTGCGCAGCCGCCGTCCACGTACATGCCGGAGAACTGGCTCGCGGATGCGCCGGGCCAGCTTTTGGTAGCGGTGCAGGTCGCGGTCGACGAACGAGCACGCCCCGAGCGATCCGCAGACGAGTTGACGCGGCTCTTCGTCCGGGAAAGTCTGAGCAGCAGCTTCGTTTCGGATGGCGCGGCGCGGATCTGGACCGACTTCCGCATCCACGGGGACGGCTGCAGCCACATCCTGCTGCAAGACATCCGGCTTACCCCGCGGCAGGCGGGGCGGGTGGTGCAGCGCATGCTCGAGATCGAAACCTACCGGACCATGGCGCTGTTGGCGCTGCCTGCCGCACGCGAGGCGGGACCGCGGATCACCCGGATCGACCGGGCCCTGGCCGATCTGACCGCGCGGCTCAACGAGTCACGCCTGTTCGAGGACGAGCAAAGGCTGCTCCAGCAGCTCACCACATTGTCCGCCGAAATCGAAGGGCTGTCCGCCGCGACCGCCTATCGCTTCAGTGCGGCCGGCGCCTACTACGCCTTGGTCAGGAGCCGCATTGCCGAACTCAGGGAACAGCGGGTGGAGGGCTCTCAAACGGTGCAGGACTTCATGGCGCGGCGCCTGGCCCCCGCCATGCGCACCTGCGAATCCGTGGCCGCCCGGCAGGAGGTTCTGTCCACGCGGATCAGCCGGGCAGCCAATATGTTGCGCACCCGGGTCGATATGGCTTTGGAGGGTCAGAACCGCGATCTGCTGGCCTCGATGGACCGCCGCGCGAAGCTGCAGCTGCGGCTGCAGCAGACCGTGGAAGGGCTTTCCGTGGCGGCCATCACCTACTATCTGGTCTCTTTGCTAGGCTATGTGTTCAAGGCGGCGAACGCCGCGGGGCTGCCTCTGGACGCGGATATCGCGCGGGCGGCGGCAATCCCGATCGTCGCGGTGCTGGTCTGGCTCGGCGTTCGGCGGGTGCGGCGTGCCGTGACCGGCGGTGAGCACGGTGAGTGAGACGGGGTGCTGGTATCGGACCCTTGCCTCGACGGGTCGGTTTCCGGCAATCAAGGCGATGATGGTGAGGAAGACAAGTTGAGCCCAGAGCCGAAACTTCCGCCGCTCTATCGGCTGATCGAGATCGCGGACGAGGAGGACGCGCGGCGCGCCGCCTGCCGGGCGGCGGCCGAGGGCGCCGATCCCGCGACCCTGGTCTGGAGCCGGCGACGGGACCGCCTGACTTGTGCCGTGGTCCTGGCCCCGGACCGCAGCTATCAGGAGGCCAGGCAGGTGGTGTTCGTCGCGGTCGTGGCAGTCGGTGACGCGTTGGGCGCGGTGGTGCCGGCGGGGGTGGACGTGACCTTCGAGTGGCCCGCTCGCGTGCTGGCCAATCAGGGATTGGTCGCGGAGGTGGCGTTGGACGTGCCGGCGGGAACAGGCGCTGGGGATGTGCCGCCGTGGCTCGTGGTCTCGGTTGATCTGGCGGTCAAGCCGGGGCAGAGCGGAGACTACGACGAGAGCGATCTGTCGGTGACGACGCTCTACGAGGAGGGCTGCATCGACCTGACGCCGGGAACGGTTCTGGAGCATTTCGCGCGCTATTTCCTGAGCTGGATCAATCGCTGGCAGGACGATGGCTTCGACCCGGTGCGCGGCAGCTGGACCAACCGTTTGCCGGAGCGGGGCGCGAAAATGGGCGTGGAGCTGGCCGGCGACTGGCTGGCCGGGCGACTGGTCGCGTTGCAGGAGGACGGCGCGCTGGTCATCGACATCGATGGCGAGTCCCGGCAGATCACGCTGGACGAGGTCCGGCGATGACGGCGGGCGGATAGGCGGGACCGGCATGCTGTTTCCCAGGACCATACGGTTCGACCGTTCGGACGAGTTCGTCTTCGAGCGCGCGGCCAAGTCCGGCGAGCTGGCCGTTTCGGGCAGCTTCGCGTTTGTCCATGTCGACCCCGACCCCGTGACCTGGTCGGGGAAGCTGCGCCAGGCCTTCGGCAGCGGTCTCTTGGGCACCGAGAGCTTCGGCTGGGCCACCTTCGTCGCCATTGCCGAGGTCGAGCAGGATGAGTACGAGACGATGATCGAACGGCTGGCCGTGCATTTCGTCGAGCATTATGGGGCTCCGAGCCGGGACGCCGCGCTGGCCGCGGCCCGGGCGGAAGCCGAGTTCGCGGCGGAACTGTGCGAACACAAGCTCAACACGCTTCTGGCGGTGGAGCGCTCGATCGGCGAGGAGGGCATCGTGGAACGGTTCAAGGTGGTCCAGCCGCCGTCGCGGAACTTCATGGCCGGGCGGGTCTGGGACGTGGTCGAGGGCGCGGATGACGGCTGAGAACGAGAGCCATCCGGAATTCTGGAAGTCGGCCGGGGTCCATCTCCTGAGGCGGAACGCGGACGGCCGCCTGGCGGTCACGGACGACTTTCTGCGCGCCTACCTGCTGCGCCCGGAAATGCAGCCCGTTGAGGAATCCTGTGCCGCCGAGATTGCCCTGCACGAGGCCCTTCTGGCCGAGCCGCGGCGCAGGGTTTCGCCGGACGAGCTGGCGGCGTTGGCGGATGCGGACGCGCGCGAGAACTACGAAGTGGTGCTGGGCTTTCGTGAGCGGCTGATCGGCGCGGGCACGTTGGAGGACTGTTACATCGCCCTGTTCGACGGCACCGGGCCCACGGTGCCGCCCTTGTTCATCGATCAGCTGGTTCAGGCCATTCTGCGCAGCGCCTTGGACGGCTGCACGGATCCGCTGCGGCTGCGTGCGGCCGAGCTGCTGTTTCGGTCGCAGAAGGTAACGCTGCGGGACGGTTCGGTCATGGCGGCGGACGAAGAAACGGTCGAGATGTACGCCACGACCGGAGGGTTCGGCGCCCTCGGGCGGCTGCTGGTCGAGGCGCAGACGCCCACCCGCCGCGTCGAGCTGGACGTTCTTGACGAGAGCAATGCCGATTTGTACTGGGACCGCAGCGATCGCTACGACACCGTCCTGGACCTGAGCTTCGGCCGACCCGGCCTCGACGCCCTCTGTCGGGTGCTGGAGGCCTGGGTGGCGCATCTGTTGGCCGTCGAGGTCTCAGTCCAGCCGGTGCAGTCGATTCGCGACGAACGTTGGGTCTGGCATGTCGGACTTGACCCCGAGGCCAACGGGATCCTGAACGACCTCTACAACGGCGCAGAAGTGGGTGAGGACCGTCTCGGCCGGCTGTTGTCGCTGTTCCGTCTGGAGTTCCGCGATACCGAGGTCATGTTGCCGGCGATCGCCGGCCGACCGGTCTATCTCGGCATGGCCATGACGGAGGGTAGCGTGCTCAAGCTCAAGCCGCAGAATCTGCTGTTCAACCTGCCGCTCGTCGCGGCGGCGTGAGGCATCAACCAAGGGAGCGGAGAGATGGATGAAGACGCCTTCAATATGAGCGTCCGGAAATTCCTCAAGAAGGTGGGCGTGACCGCCCAGCGCGAGATCGAGAGCGCGGTCAGAGATGCCGTATCATCCGGCAAACTGAGCGGCGGCGAAACGCTCAAGGCGACCGCCGTGTTGTCGATCGAGGGCGCGGATCTGGCGGTCACCATCGACGGCGACATCGCACTAGAATAGCGGCCCCGCTCAAGCCGCAAGACGCCTCGCCGAGCCGAGGCGGCACCGCCTTGCGTCAGGGACGATTAAACCGGCCGAACGCCCGATCGGTTAGGCTCAGTTGATGTTGCCCTTCTTGTGCTGGTCGTAGAGATAGCCGCCCAGCAGGCCGGCGCCCGCGCCGGCTGCCGCGCCGATCCCCGGACTTCCGGCCATCGCGCCAATAGCGGCACCGCCGGCCGCGCCGATGGCGCCGCCGCTGAGCGTGCGCTCGCCGGTGGTCTGTCCGCATGCCGCGACTCCGAGCGCCGCAGCCAAGCCAACAGCCAAAGCAAGTTTCTTCATGTTTGAACTCCTTTCCCGAACCTGTTGCCCAAAGGCCCTAACTGTCTCTCTCAAGCGATCCGCGTGACTCCGACAATCTTGTCTTGTAGGTGGACGGCGCTACTTGGCCTTGCACGGCCACTTGTCCACAGCGGCCGAGATCAGGCCCACGAGCGCCCTCGAATTCATGACGTTCTTGTTGGACTGGTTCTCCTTCGCCCAGCTCACGAAGATGCCGCGGAGATCCGCACGGGTCGCACCCGGGGGCGGACAAACGACCCGGCCCATGTCCTTGCCCACCGAAACATGGTCGTGATAGTGGGCCGCGCCCTCGAGATATCCCAAGCAGAAGTTGATCGCCCGAACGGCCATGGGACTGTTGCTAGGCGCCGAGCAAACATCAAGCAGCTGCGCCGTGGTGTTGAGGTCGAAATCGTCCTGTTCCAGGGCTGCGCCCGCCAAGCCCGGTGTCATCGCCAATGCAGCGGCGCCTGCCAGAAACGTCTTTCGCATGAGTCATCCCCCCCTTTGGGTGAGTTAAGCAAAGAACATTGCGCGCATGACCTGCGTCAAAGGCTGACACAAAGCAACGCAAACAACTACCTGATCCAGATGTCCAAGCCGCTGACACAAATCAAGGCATGTCCGCGAATATAAGGCAACAGAAACCGCAAACGCCCCACGCAATCCTGGTGATGCCGACGGGATACCGTGCCCACGCCACGCTCAAGGGGTGCCGTTAGAGCACTTTCCGACCATATGGGCACAATTCTGTTGCGGTTCGGGCGCGGCGGCCCGCCAGGCGCCGTCCGCAGCGCGATGCCGGAGCATCGGGTAAGGGCGGCAACGCCGCGGCTGCCCGCCCAAACGCAACCCGTCTGTCCGCTAGGGCATGCGGTCGCGCCGGCCCACACCCCCACCCGACCACCCAACGCCAGTATCCTTGTGGGTGGCCGGGTGGGGGTGTGGGCCGGTGCCGCCGCTTCAACGGAACGCTCAAGGGCCGGGGCCTTTTTCGCCATGACGTCGTCAAACGCCTAGACCGTATGACGGATACGCTCTGCGGCGTCTTCCTAGTCATGGCGAAAAATGCCTCCGGCAGAATGGGTCCATATGGTCGGACAATGCTCTAGCTGGTTCCGCCGCCGGCTCCGTTGTGACGCCGGTTTGCCGAACGACCCTTTGCCTCTGCATCGCCGCCCTGCTTCTGCTCCTCTTCCCGCTCGCGCAGGTAATCCTCGGTCGTTCGCACGCGCGGGCGTTGGGGGCCGGCCATGATCTCGTCCTTGACTTCGGTCCGCGCAATGACCCGGCAGTCCTCGCACATCTTGATGGTGTCAACCATCGCGCCGTCCTGGAACATGTCGTGCTTGCCGGCCAGCTGTTCGACGATGCGCTCGATCGCGCTCTTCGTGCCGAAGGGCTTGCCGCAGCGGATGCACTCAAACGGCTCTTCCTCGTGCTTGACCACCGGCCCGCGCGCGGCATCGGTGAAGTTCAGCCGCGGTTCCAGCGTGATCACCTTTTCCGGGCAGGTCGCCTGGCACAGTCCGCACTGCACGCAGGCCGACTCGGTAAAGCTCAGACGCGGCGTATCCGGGTTGTCGGACAGGGCGCCGGTGGGACAGGAACCGACACAGGCGAGGCAGAGCGTGCAGCCCGATGCGTCGACCGTGACCGCGCCGAAGGGTGCGCCGTCGGTCAAGGGCAGCAGCTCGACGGGCGCCGGCGCCGCTTTGTGCAGATGGGCAAGCGCCAGCATCATGAGCGTCCGCTTGTTGCCCATGGGCAGGAAGGTCGCGGCGCTCGGCGGCGTTAGCAGCGGAAGATCGTACAGCTTGGCCTCGACCGCGTCCGGATCGTCGTCGGTGATCAACGTGGCCCGTCCATCGCCGTAACCGATCCCGACTAGGATCTCGTTGGCGAGGGCGGTCTGTTCCTCGAGGCCGGCCATCTCGTCGCGCCGCTGCGGCGGGACCAGAACCAGCACCTGGCTCGCGCCGTAGGCGAACGCGCCCGCGAACAGATCGAGCCCCGCCTGGGTCGCCTCGTTCACGGTGAAGGGCAGGACGTTGGCCGGCAGACCGCGCCCGAACCGCGCCATCATGGAGATCATCTCCGTGCCGCGCGCCTGATCGTGGACCAGCAGCACCGGATTTGTGCCGCCCGCCTCCGCATAGGTGCCGAGCAGGCTGCGCAGCCGCTCCAGCAAGCTGTTCGCCGACGGCATGGTGTAGGCGGCGGCGCCGGTGGGGCACACGCTGTGGCAGGCGCCGCATCCGCCGCACGCATAGGGGTCGATCTCGACGATATCCCCGGCCGAGGTGATGGCCGAGGCCGGGCAGGCGTCCAGACAACGGGTGCAGCCCATGAGTTTGCTGCGGGAATGGGCGCAGATGCCCGGATCGTAGGCGACATAGCGGGGCTTCTCGAACTCGCCCACCAGATCCGCGAGCTCGAACAGCGCCTTCTGGACCGCAGCCGGGTTGCGCGGATCCGGATTGAAATAGCCGTCGCGCTTCTCCGGAGCCGGAAAAAGTGCCGTTCCCCCGGTCAAATCGAGGATCAGGTCGCAGCGCGAGCGGACCCTGTCCTGTGGCGCGGCGAAGCCGATCCGCGCGCGTGACGAGACGGCCATGGGGGCATGGTCGTCGATCTCGATCTCGAAGGCGCCGAGATGGCCGCGTGCAGCGGTCACGGTGCCGCGAAAGATCGGGATCTCGATGGTCTGGGGCGGTACGATATCCTCGGGCTGAGCGAGCAACAGCGTTACGTCGAGGCGGCCTGCGAGCTGTTGCGCCGCCTCCAGAGCCGTCTGGTCGCGCCCGTAGACCAGGCAGCTCCCCTCCGAGCGCATCGAGACGGTATGCGCCGGCGGGATATCCAACGCGGCTTCGGCGAGCAGCGCCGCGATCTTGGCGCCGGCCTTGCCGCCGGCCTCGGACCAGCCGGCGCGCTCCCGAACATTGGTGAAGGACAGCGCCACATCGGCGCCGGCGTCCTCGGCCGTCTCTTGAAACAGGCGGGCTTCCTGGGTACAGGCGACCAGGACCGGCCCGCCCTCCTTGAGCGCCCCCTCGAAGGTCTCAATCTGGGACCGGCAGAGTTGCGTGCTTACGCGCGGGACATCCGCGCCGCCAAGCGCCTTGGCCAGCGATTTGCCGTCGAGCGGCATCGTCCCCTCGCAGTCGCAGACCAGTATTCGCTTGTCATTGAGCTTCATGCCGCCGATCCGTCCTCCCTTCGCCGGCCGGTGCGCCCGTCGCATCTGTGGTAATATATCGTGTGCCTCGCGCCCCAGGCCGGCAACATAATACCTGTTGCCTTCCATGGGTAGCGTCTGGCATGAATTATTCCACAGAATCATTTTAAACTGGACAGCGGAAAAACCCTGTCCGAACGATTGACCGGGCCGGTGTTGGTACCAATTCTCCCCACAAGCGGTTCGGGTAACGGGAGGCGCGCCACAGCGTCATGGAGCGGTCGAAATCCATGCCCTTGGGGATCGTGGTCGAACGCCGCGAGGTCGACAATCCGTGGCAGGACCATGTCTGGCGCGCGGTCGCGGTAATTCCGGGCGCCGCTGAAACCGAGGCCTGGCGCGTGCTCAACGAAGGGCCGGGCTGGGTACAGTATCATGCGGGCACCTTGCCCCTCGAATTGCACCGCAAGGAAACCGAGGCCTACCGTATCAACCTGTCCGACGAACCGCCCGTGATCTATGTCGTTCTGCGCGAAGGCGACGAGGAGGATGAGGCTGAGATCGCGCCTTTTGTGGTGACCGCATCGGCCTATGACGCGCAGGATTTCCTCGATTGCGGCGAGGACATCGTCGAGGGCGTGCCCATGCCAGAGGGCGTGATTGCCTGGGTCCAAGAGTTCGTAACGCGGCATCATGTCGACGAGCCCTTCGTGAAGCGCAAGCGGAAGCGGCATGACGCCCAGAAGGAGCCCTTTACGCCCGGGCGGATCCCGCTCGGCCGCATCAATGGCGGGGGCGGCGGTCATGGCTGAGCAAGAGGGACGGCTGCAACGCTGGGCCCGGCGCAAGGCGGCCGTGGGCACGGAAACCGAGCTCGCGGAAGGAGTGTCCGTGGACGCGGCACCCGAAATCGCTCCGGGCGCGCTGCGCGAAGCCGATCCGCCGGCTGCGCCCCCCGAGACACCGGAAGAGATCCCGCCCGAGGACCTGCCCGATGTCGAGAGCCTGGACAAGGATTCCGACTACACGGTGTTCCTGCGGGAAAATGTGCCCCAGGCTCTCCGCAACATGGCGTTGCGCAAGCTGTGGCTGTCCGACCCGGTGTTCGCCAATTTGGACGGGCTTGTCGATTACGGCGAGGACTTTACCGACGCGGCGACGGTGATCGCGGGCATGAAGAGCGCCTACCAGGTGGGCAAGGGATACATCACCGAGGAAGACGAGCGCGCCGCCGCGGAGGCGGAGGCCGAAGCGGAAGACGCCGCCGAGACCGCGGCCGACGCGAAAGACCCGGAAGCTGCGGAGCAGGATTCGGACGGGGATGCGGACCGGGCCGATGCAGAGGCGGAAACCGAGGAGTCGGAGCCTGGCAAGGACCGCGAGGCGCCGGCTCCGGAGGCCGAAGCAGCGACGGACGACAGCGGCGTGGCGCCCTCTGATGACGAGCTCACGGTCGAACAGGCCGGCTCACAGACCAGCCGCGCATTCGCCCGCGCCGACAAAAGAGAATGATTCTGAATTAGGCTGTTCCCTCTTGAGAAAAAGGTGTATCGTCGGATGTGGCATACCAACCACCAACGAAAAACGATAAAGAAGAACGATCAGGGACGAGGCGTTTGAGCAGGGTGGCAGCGGAAGACCAGGAGTCTGCGAGCAGGGTTGGCGCCGCATCGGGACAGGCCGAGCGGATCGCGGAAGAAGAAAAGCTCCGGGCAGATTGCTACGGCTTGCTGGCGCGGCTCTTGAGGGCCACGCCCGAAGCCGAGCTGTTGCGCACGATTGCCGGGATCGAAGGCGACGACACGCCGTTTGGTCGCGCGCTCGACGAGCTGGCGAAAGCGGCCGCGTCCGCATCCGCCGAGGCGCTGGACGACGAGTATTTGAACCTTTTCGTCGGCGTCGGCTCCGGCGAACTGCTCCCATATGCGTCCTATTATCTGACCGGATTCCTAAACGAGAAGCCCCTGGCCAAGCTGCGCGGCGATATGGCGCAGTTGGGCATTGCGCGCGCCGACGAGGTGACCGAGCCCGAGGACCACATCGCGTCCCTCTGCGAAATCATGGCCGGGCTGATCAACGGCAGTTTTGGCGCGCCGGCGGATCTCGCCGCGCAGCGCAGCTTTTTCGACAAGCACCTCGGGCAGTGGGCGGCCCGCTTCTTCCAGGATCTGGAAGAGGCCAAGTCGGCCGCCTTCTATGTGCCCGTGGGTCGGGTTGGCAGGTTGTTCATGGAGATCGAGGCAGCGGCCTTCGGGATGCTGTCTGATGAGGGGGTGCGGCGGCCCCACTGAGACCATCAAGTCCGCCGCGATAGGTCCACTGTGAAGGGGACAGTTGATGCGTGAAAGAGAGGAAGACCAACGGCTTGCGCGTCGCGAGTTGTTCAGGCTGGCAGGGCTCGGCACGGTTGCCGGGGCGGTTGCCGTAGCCGGGGCGACCCATGAGGCACAGGCTGTCACCGAGGCCGGCGCAGACGGCGCCGGGTATCGGGAAACCGACCACGTGAAGACGTATTACACGCTGGCCAAATTCTAATCTCGAGAGGTAGCAGGAGAGGTCTATGCTGACCAAAAAGACCAACGGGGTAGCGAACGGCCCCCGTTTGTCACGCGCGCTTGCCGGAGCGACCGGCGGCGCGATTGACCGCCGTACCTTTCTGAAACGGTCGGGCCTGGCTGCCGGCGGAATTGCCGCGGCCGCGACCGTCTCGCAAAGTATGGTGAAAAAGGCCAAGGCGGCGACTGCCGCGCAGGGCGGAAAGATCGAGGTGATCAAGTCCGTGTGCACCCACTGCTCCGTCGGCTGTACGGTCATGGCCGAGGTGCAGAACGGTGTCTGGATCGGGCAGGAGCCGGGCTTCGACAGCCCGTTCAACTTGGGTGCGCACTGCGCCAAGGGCGCATCGGTGCGTGAGCATGCCCATGGCGAACGGCGGCTGAAGAGCCCGATGAAGCTGTCCGGCGGCAAATGGCAGAAGATCAGCTGGGATCAGGCGATCAACGAGATCGGCGACAAGATGCTCGAGATCCGCGAGAAGTCCGGTCCCGACTCGGTCTACTGGCTGGGCTCGGCGAAGCACAACAACGAGCAGGCCTATCTGTTCCGCAAGTTCTATGCCTTCTGGGGCTCGAACAACGGCGATCACCAGGCGCGTATTTGTCATTCGACCACGGTCGCAGGTGTGGCGAACACCTGGGGCTATGGCGCGATGACCAACAGCTACAACGACATCCACAACAGCCGGGCGATCTTCCTGATCGGCGGCAATCCGGCTGAAGCGCACCCGGTGTCGATGCTCCATATGCTCAAGGCCAAGGAGCAGAACAACGCGCCGCTCATCGTCTGTGATCCGCGGTTCACCCGGACCGCAGCCCATGCCGACGAGTATGTCCGGTTCCGTCCGGGCACGGACGTCGGGCTGATCTGGGGCATCCTCTGGCATGTCTTCCAGAACGGTTGGGAGGACAAGGAGTTCATCCGCCGGCGCGTCTGGGGCATGGACAGGATCCGGACCGAGGTCGCCAAGTGGACGCCCGAGGAGACCGAGCGTGTAACCGGCGTGCCTGGCTCGCAGCTTCAGCGGGTCGCGCGGACGCTCGCCAACAACCGCCCCGGCACCGTGATCTGGTGCATGGGCGGCACCCAGCACACCAACGGCAACAACAACACCCGGGCCTACTGCGTGCTGCAGCTCGCATTGGGCAACATGGGCGCGACGGGCGGCGGCACGAACATCTTCCGCGGCCACGACAACGTGCAGGGTGCGACCGACCTTGGCGTGCTCAGCCATACGCTGCCGGGCTACTACGGCCTGAAGACCGGGTCGTGGAAGCACTGGGCCCGCGTCTGGAATGTCGACTACGACTATCTCTTGAAGCGCTTCGCCTCGAAGAAGCTGATGGAGAGCAAGGGCATTCCTGTGTCCCGCTGGGTCGACGGCGTGCTCGAGGCCAAGGAGAACATGGATCAGCCGGACAACCTCCGGGCCATGGTCTTCTGGGGTCATGCGGCCAATTCGCAGACCCGCGGTCTCGACATGAAGAAGGCAGCGGAGAAGCTCGATATCCTGGTGGTGATCGATCCCTATCCCACCCACATCGCGGTGATGAGCGACCGGACCGACGGCACCTATCTGCTGCCGGCGGCGACGCAGTTCGAGACCTATGGCTCGGTCACGGCGTCGAACCGTTCGCTGCAGTGGCGTGACCGGGTGGTGAAGCCGCTCTTCGAATCGAAGACGGACCAGGAGATCATGTATCTCTTCGCCAAGAAGTTCGGGTTCGACGACCAGTTCTTCAAGAACATCAAGGTCGAAGGAACCGAGCCGGTGATCGAAGACATCACCCGCGAGTTCAATCGCGGCATGTGGACGATCGGCTACACCGGGCAATCACCGGAACGTCTCAAGGCGCACATGGCGAACCAGGCCACCTTCGACAGGACCACCCTAAAAGCCACGGGTGGCCCGGTCGACGGCGAGTTCTACGGTCTGCCATGGCCGTGCTGGGGCACCGCGGAGATGAAGCACACCGGGACACCGAACCTGTACGACACCTCCAAGCCGGTGGCCGAGGGCGGCCTCACCTTCCGCGCACGCTTCGGCGTCGAGCGGGACGGCGAGAACCTCCTGGCCGAGGGCTCCTATTCGGTGGGGTCGGAGTTGCAGGACGGCTATCCCGAGTTCACCATGGCCATGCTCAAGAAGCTCGGCTGGGACAAGGATCTCACCGACGCGGAACGGGCGACGATCGACAAGATCGCCGGCGACAAGACCAACTGGAAGACCGACCTGTCGGGCGGCATCCAGCGGGTCGCGATCGCGCATGGCTGTGCCCCGTTCGGCAACGCCAAGGCAAGGTGCGAGGTCTGGAACTTCCCGGATCCCATCCCGTTGCATCGGGAGCCGCTGTACACGTCGCGGCGGGACTTGGTGGGCGACTATCCGACCTATTCGGATCGCAAGGCGTATCGTCTGCCGACCAAGTACGAGTCCATCCAGAAGAACGACTTCTCGAAGGACTTCCCGATCATCCTCACCTCCGGCCGCCTGGTCGAATACGAGGGTGGCGGCGAGGAGAGCCGGTCGAATCCGTGGCTGGCCGAGCTCCAGCAGGACATGTTCGTCGAGATCAACCCGTTCGATGCCAACAACCTTGGCATCCGCAACGGGCAGATGGTCTGGGTGGTCGGTCCTGAGGGCGCGAAGGTCAAGGTCATGGCGATGGTGACCGAGCGTGTCGGGCGCGGCGTGGCGTTCATGCCGTTCCACTTCGGCGGCTGGTTCCAAGGTAAGGACCTTCGGAGCAAGTATCCTGCGGGCGCTGATCCGTATGTCCTGGGCGAAGCGTGCAACACGGCCCAGACTTACGGATATGACTCGGTGACCCAGATGCAGGAAACGAAGGCCACCTTGTGCCGGATCGAGAGAGCGTAGGGAGAGTAAGACATGGCACGAATGAAGTTCCTCTGTGACACGGAGCGTTGCAACGAGTGCAATGCCTGCGTCACGGCGTGCAAGAACGAGCACGAGGTGCCTTGGGGGATCAACCGCCGCCGCGTCGTCACCATCAACGACGGCAAACCCGGCGAGCGATCCATCTCGGTGGCCTGCATGCACTGTTCGGATGCGCCATGTATGGCGGTCTGCCCGGTGGATTGCTTCTACGAGACCGAGGAGGGGGTGGTCCTCCACTCCAAAGACCTGTGCATCGGGTGCGGCTATTGCTTCTACGCGTGTCCCTTCGGGGCGCCGCAATATCCGCAGGCCGGAAACTTCGGCAGCCGGGGCAAGATGGACAAGTGTACCTTCTGCGCCGGCGGTCCCGAGGCAGACGGCAGCGACGCCGAATTCCAGAAGTACGGCCGCAATCGTCTGGCCGAGGGCAAACTCCCGCTTTGTGCGGAGTTCTGCTCGACCAAGGCGTTGCTCGCGGGCGATGGCGACGTGGTCGCCAACATCTATCGCGAGCGGGTCGTGGCCCGTGGCTTCGGCGCCGGTGCGTGGGGTTGGGGAACCGCTTATCAGCGGAAGGGACCATCCTGATCCCGTGCTCTGCTTGACAGACGGTCGGGGGCGGCAGGTCGTTGCCGCCCCCCTCCGCCCCAATCGATTTGCGGAATGTTAACCATACCTGTTTAGCGCGGGCGGGAAGAATTGCGCCTGTCACAATGTGAGAAGGGTAATTCGATGACGTGCAGGCAGCTAATGGCGATCGTTCTGTGCACGGCTATTCCGCTGCTGGCGGGTTGCCGCGCCGAAGAACAGGGCCGGCTTACGAAGTTCGAGCCGGGCGTTTACAAGGGCAAGCCCGACACGCCGTTGAGCGAGGAAGCGCGTGCCGCGATCCGCGGGCACGGGCTCACTCAGTCGGGCGCATTTGGCACCGGCCTCCGCGCACGCGTTCCGGGCGGCGGCGTCAGCTTGCCCGCCTCATCCGCGCCACCCGCGCCGGCGGCCGGCCGTGGTGCGCTCAACCAGCGCGCCACGCGTCAAGGTTTCTAGCTCGGCCAGTCCAGGGAGAAGATGTCATGACGGCAAAGTCTCGGTTCGGTTTCAGCGCGGTCTTGACCGCCATGTTGGTGGCCGTGATGTTGGCTCTGGCAACCGATGTCCAGGCGCAGTCCAAGCCGAATGTGCGTCCGCCCGAAGGTGCCCAGCAGTGGGGCGGCCCCGCCCAGGTTCCGACGACTGTGTTGCCGCAACCCAGCGACGCGCTGATGTGGCGCAACATCCGCCGGGGTGTGGTGGGGACAGTGTCAATCCCGGACAAGCAAGCTGGTCAGCTGGTGCAGTCCGATGGCGAGGCTTTTCGGTCTTGGCGCAACGGCCCCATTTCTGTCTGGGGCGGCTGGAGCCTTTTGGCGATCCTGGTCATCACCGGCCTGTTCTACGCGCTGCGCGGGCGGATCCGCATCGACGCGGGGCCCAGCAACAAACAGATCGAACGGTTCAACGGGGTCGAGCGCTTTGCCCACTGGCTCATGGCCGGGAGCTTCATCATTCTCGCGCTGACCGGTCTCAACATGCTGTACGGGCGCTACGTGCTATTGCCCGTGCTCGGCCCGGACATCTTTGCGCTGCTTACCCAGGCCGGTAAGTACGCCCACAACTACCTGTCCTTCGCCTTCATGATCGGGGTGGTTATGGCCTTCGTTCTCTGGGTGCGGCACAACATCCCGAACAAGCACGACTTCGTCTGGCTCGCAAAGGCCGGCGGCCTGTTCTCGAAAAACGTCCATCCACCGGCGAAGAAGTTCAACGCCGGCCAGAAGTTCATCTTCTGGTCCGTGGTGATCGGCGGCGTGTCGATCAGCCTGTCCGGGATCATGCTGCTGTTCCCGTTCGAGATGAAGATGTTCGGCGCCACCTTTGCCATCATCAACGTGTTCGGGTTCGGGCTCGAGACCGACCTGACCCTGTTGCAGGAGATGCAGCTGGCGCAGATATGGCACACGGTCGTCGGCCTGATCCTGATCGTGATCATCATCGGGCACATCTACATCGGCAGCCTGGGCATGGAAGGGGCGTTCGACGCCATGGGCTCCGGGATGGTCGACGAGAACTGGGCCAAGGAGCATCACAACCTGTGGGTCGCCGAGATGGAGGCGGCGAGGGCCCCCCGCAAGTAACGGCGGGTCCCTTCGATCGGCGGCATGCGTCGGCTTCTGTACACGGCTGTCTGGATGGCACTGGCGGGCCCGGCCCTCGCCGGGATGGAGGGCCATGGCGGCTTCGTCAAGGGCGTGGCTGTCTCGCCCGACGGAAACCGGGTTCTGTCTGCCAGTTTCGACTACACGCTCATGCTCTGGGACCTGGGCGGGCAAGACGAGATCCGCACCTTCAACGAGCACGAAGGCGCGGCGAACGCGGTCGCTTTCCTGCCGGACGGCAAGCGCGCCGTCTCAGCCGCCGACGACGGCACGGTGCGGCTCTGGGATGTGGAAAGCGGTGCGCAGCTGCATGTCTTCAAGGGCCACACCGGCAAGGTCGCGGCCGTGGCGGTCTCGCCGGACGGGCGGACTGCGGCCTCCGCCGGTTGGGACCAGACCCTTCGGCTCTGGGACCTGGAGCGGCGCACGGAAACCCGCGTTCTCCGCGGCCACCGTGGCAACGTGAATTCGGTGCGTTTCGCGCCAGACGGCGCGCGGCTCCTGAGCGGCAGCCAGGACGGGACCCTCAGGGTGTGGCGGGTCGCCGACGGCGGTCCGCTCGCCGTCATAAAGGGGCACGGCTTTCCGGTGACCGGTGTCGCGTTCACAGCGGATGGCGAGCATGCGGTCTCGGGCGGGATCGACGCGACCGTAAGGGTCTGGAACCTGGAGACCGGCAAGGAGACGGCACGGTTGGAAGATCACGACGGTCCGGTCTTCGCCGTTGCGGTGTCGCCGGACCGGCTGCACGCCGCCTCGGGCGGGGCGGACGGCATCGTGCGCCTGTGGGATCTCAAGGAAGGCGTTGTGGTGCGCCGGTTCACCGGGCATTTGCGACCGGTCTGGTCGGTCACCTTCTCGCCGGACGGAACGCTCTTGATCAGTGCCGGCTCGGACGAAGTGGTGCGCGTCTGGGACCTGCCGACCGGCCGCGAGATCGGCAAGTCGCGCAAGCCCATCGTGGTCGCGGGAGACGCGCCCGAGCCCGCCGACCGGGGCGAGGTTCTGTTTCGCAAGTGCAGCGTCTGTCATGCCGTGACGCCCGACGGCGAGCGCCGCGCCGGGCCCAACCTTTACGGGCTGTTCGGCCGCAAGGTCGGCACCGCGCCCGGCTACAAGTACTCGGAGGCGCTCCGGAACAGCGATTTCGTGTGGACGGCGGAGACCGTGAGCCGGCTGTTCGAACTCGGGCCCGACGAGGCGACGCCGGGATCGAAGATGCCCTTGCAACGCATGCCCAACCCGGACGACCGGGCGGCGCTGATCGCCTATCTGAGACGGGTGACGGGCGCCGAGTGATGGTTTAGAACATGCGCCTGCGCGTCGCCCAGGGACGGGCCGATCGCCATCGGCGCAGCAGAGGACCCGGAGGAGACCGTGAAAGCATTTCTGGCAAGTGTGGTTGCAGCCGTGGCCATCGCCATTGTGGCGGCGGTTGTCCTGAACAGCGCACCGATGAGCTCCGAGGAGGTCTTTCAGTCCCCGAACAACACCACACGGCTCTAACCAGAGCCATCGGTCGACCGCGACGTCCGCCGCCGATACTGCTGCCCCGCCAAGGGCGCAAGGGCGCCCATTCGAAACCGACCGGCCGAAGCGGGCGGCGCCTGCTCGAGTCCTCCACATCGCAACCCAGCCCGCTCGACCCACGGTGACGGATTCTCGGCTTGCCAGGGCCTCGGCTTTGGGGAATTATATGCATTTGCATATTTAGCTTTTGAAGGGGATCAGCCATGGAGCGGTCCTTCGCGCAGGAAGTGGCAAAGCTCCAGCTCGGCGCCGGCGAGGACTTTCACGGCGAGGGCATCCTCGCCATCACCAAGGCGCTGCTGCAATCCGGCGTGAGCTATGTGGGCGGCTATCAGGGCGCGCCCGTTTCCCATCTCATGGACGTGATGGCCGACGCCCGCGACGTGCTCGACGACATGGGCATCCACTTCGAGGCCTGCGCCAACGAGGCCGCGGCTGCGGCCATGTGCGCCGCCTCGATCAACTATCCCATGCGCGGCGCCGTGGTCTGGAAGTCTACCGTCGGCACCAATGTGGCCTCCGACGCCTTGTCCAATCTGGCTTCGGCGGGGGTCAAGGGCGGCACGCTGGTGATCCTCGGCGAGGACTATGGCGAGGGGGCCAGCATCATCCAAGAGCGCACCCACGCCTTCGCCATGAAGTCGCAGATGTGGCTCCTCGACCCGCGGCCGCATCAGCCGAAGATCGTCGAGCTGGTGGAGAAGGGGTTCGAGCTGTCGGAGGTCAGCAATACGCCGGTGATGGTGGAGTTCAGGATTCGTGCCTGCCACATGCACGGCAACTTCGCCTGCAAGGACAATCGCCGGCCGCTGGTCTCGCGCAAGCAGGTTCTGGAGAACCCCGACTTCGACTACGACCGCATCTGCCTGCCGCCCGCGACCTATGCGCAGGAGAAGCACAAGATCGAGCACCGCTATCCGGCGGCGGTGGCGTTCATCCGCGAGAACGGGCTCAACGAGGTTTTCGACGGCGGCCTCAAGGACGTCGGCATCATCCTGCAGGGCGGCCTCTACAACTCGGTGCTGCGGGCGCTGGAGCAGCTCGGGCTGGCCGACAGCTTTGGCAACGCGCGCATTCCCATCTACGTCCTGAACGTCACCTATCCCCTGGTGCCGGACGAGCTGGAGGCGTTCTGCGCCGACAAGCGGGCGGTCCTGGTCGTCGAGGAAGGACAGCCCGACTATCTGGAGCAGGCGATCAACGCGGTGCTGCGCCGGGCCGAGATCGGCACCACCGTCGTCGGCAAGGACGTGCTGCCGATGGCCGGCGAATATGTCGCCGACGTGCTGCTCGGCGGGCTCGCGAAATTCGTCGAGGGCAGCCTGCCGACAGGATTGGACGTCGCCGGCATCACGGCCGAGCCAGACCGGGTCGCGGCGCTCAAGGCGCGGGCCGCGGAACTTCTGGGCGTACCGATCCCGAAGCGCCCGCCGGGGTTCTGTACCGGCTGTCCGGAACGGCCCGTATTCAGCGCCATCCGGCTGGTCGAGAAGGAGATCGGCAAGGTGCATATCGCGGCCGACATCGGCTGCCACACCTTTTCGACGCTGCCGCCCTTCAATCTCGGCAATTCGGTGCTGGGCTATGGCCTCGGCCTGGCCAGCGCCGCCGCCGTCGGCCCAGCCATGGACAAGCGGGTGATCAGCATCATGGGCGACGGCGGGCTCTGGCATAACGGGCTCGCCTCGGGCGTCGCGGGGGCCGTGTTCAACCAGACCGACTCGGTGCTGATCATCATGAATAACGGCTACACGTCGGCCACCGGCCAGCAGTTCATCCCGTCGACCGGCAAGAACTTCCGGATGGAGCCGACCGGCATGACCATTCGTCGGGCGCTCGAAGGCATCGGCGTCAAGTGGCTGAAGACCGTGACCACCTACAAGGTGGGCGAGATGGTGCGCACCTTGAAGGATGCCATGACCACGGAGGAGCCGGGGCTCAAGGTGATCATCGCCGAGAGCGAGTGCCAGCTGGCCAAGCAGCGCCGCCTCAAGCCCTGGGTCCGCAAGCAATTGAAGGCCGGCAAGCGGGTGGTGCGGACCCGCTTCGGCGTCGACGACGAGGTCTGCACCGGTGACCACTCCTGCATCCGGCTGTCCGGCTGTCCTTCGCTGACGATCAAGCCGAACCCGGATCCCTTGCGCACGGACCCGATCGCGCATGTGGATCAAAGCTGCGTCGGCTGCGGGCTGTGCGGCGCGGTCGCCGACGCCGCCGTCCTGTGCCCGTCCTTCTACAAGGCCGAAATCGTGCAGAACCCGACCCGGTTCGACTTGTTCCTCGACGGTTGGCGGCGGCGCGTAATCGGCGCCTTGCAGGGCGCGGCATGACCGCAGGGAACAGCGCGGGCGGACCGCTGCGTCCGGTGACGCTGCTGATCGCCGCGCTCGGCGGCGAGGGCGGCGGCGTGCTGACCGACTGGATCGTGCGCGCAGCCATGGCCGAGGGCTTCCCGGTGCAGAGCACCTCGATCCCGGGCGTCGCCCAACGGACCGGCGCCACCACCTACTACATCGAGATCTTGCCGGTGAAGACTGCCGATCTAGCAGGCCGGACGCCGGTCCTGGCGCTCTACCCAGCGCCGGGCAATATCGATGTCATGGTCGCGTCCGAACTGCTCGAAGCGGGCCGGGCCATGGAGCTGGGCTTCGTCAGTCCCGAGCGCACCACCCTGATCGCCTCCACCCATCGGATCTATTCGATCGCCGAGAAGAGCGCCATGGCGGACGGCATCTACGATGGCGCGCGGGTCCGCAAGGCCGCGCCGGAACTGGCCAAGCGGCCGGTGCTGTTCGACTTCCAGGCGCTTGCCCGGAACACCGGCTCGGTCATCAACGCGGTGCTGCTGGGAGCGATCGCCGGCTTGGATCAGCTGCCGATCTCGGCCGCCGCGCTGGAGCAGGCGATTCGCGATACCGGCATCGCGGTCGAGTCGAACCTGGCGGGGTTCTCCGCCGGGGCCGCCTGCGTGCGGGGCGAGGCTGCGGCGCCTGCGGCGCCCGCCGAGCCGGAGCGGAGTTGGGCGCGCCGCCGCCTGTCCGTCAAGGAGCTCCTGGGCATCGTCGAGAGCGCCTTCCCGCCCGAGGCCCACGCGGTTCTGCAGGAGGGCATACGGCGTCTCGCGGACTATCAGGGCCCGCGCTATGCGAGGCTCTATCTGGAGCGCCTGGGCGACGTGCTGGCGGCCGACCGGGAGGCGGGCGCCGCCGGGTCCGGCTTCGCCCTGACCCGCGAGACGGCCCGCCATCTGGCGCTCTGGATGTCCTACGAGGACGTGATCCGGGTGGCCGAGCTCAAGTCCCGGCGGGCGCGTTTCGACCGGGTGCGGACGGAGGTCGCGGCGAAACCGGACGAGCCGGTGCAGATCACCGAGTTCCTCAAGCCCGGCGTCGAGGAGGTGGCGGCACTGCTGCCGCCGGGGCTGGGTCGGCGGCTGTTGGCCTGGGCCGACCGCAAGGGGCTCCGGGACCGGTTGCACCTGCCGCTGCGGATCCGCAGCGACACGGTGCTCGGGTTCCTCAGGCTCTGGCTGCTGGCTCACATGAAATGGTGGCGCCGGTTCAGCCATCGCTTCGCGGAGGAACAGGCGCTGATCGAACGCTGGCGCGCGGCGCTGACCGCGATGGCGCGCGAAGACTACGAACTCGCGCTCGAGATCGCGGCCTGCGCCAAGCTGCTGAAGGGCTATGGCGAGACCCATCGCCGGGGGCGCGGCAACTTCCTGCGCATCTTCGAGGCACGGATCGCGCCCGCGCTGGCGGGCGCCAGGGAAGCGGGCGCGGCCGAGACGCTCAGGCAGGCGCGGGAGGCGGCGCTGGCGGACCCGGAGGGCGCCGCGCTCAACGCATTGATGCCCGAGCCCGGCACAGCGTCCGGAGCGGGCGTCGAAGCGCGTGCGGCCGCGGAATGAAAAGCTGTCGAGACTGGCGTCTGATTATCGTGAGGGGACAACGGCTTGGCTGGCCATGCTGAGGCCGGACAAGACCCAAACAGGGAGGAGAAGAACCATGCACAAACGGCTTACCCTTGCCGGCACCACCGGCCTCGCGCTTGCGGGGTTGGTCTGGGCGGGAGCGGCCACCGCCGCCGAGGTCACGCTCAACGCAGTCAGCGCCTTTGCGGAAGGCACCACGTTCTCGAAGAATTTCGAGCGCTTCATCGAAAAGGTGAACGAGCAAGGCAAGGGCGTCATCCAGATCAACTACCGCGGCGGCGGCAAGAAGGTGATGAACCCCTTCCAGCTTGGCGACGCGATTCGCACCGGCGTGGTGGACATGGGCAATCTGCCCGGGGCGTTCTACACCAAGCTGATGCCGGAGGCCGACGCCATCAAGCTGAGCCAGTTCACCATCGCCGAGGAGCGCAAGAACGGCGCCTGGGCCTATGTCAACAAGATCCACAACAAGAAGGTGAACGCGCATCATCTGGCGCGGCAGAAGGACTGTGTCCCGTTCCACCTTTACATCAACAAGAAGATCGACAAGCCGGATCTGAGCGGCATGAAGATCCGCGTGACGCCGATCTATCGCGCGTTCTTCGCCTCCATGGGCGCCAGCATGATCCGCACCAAGCCCGGCGACGTCTATACGGCGCTGGAGCGGGGCACCGTGGACGGCTATGGCTGGCCGACCCAGGGGGTCTTGGATCTGGGCTGGCACGAGGTGACCAAGTTCCGGGTCGACCCGCCTTTCTACCGCGCCTCCGTGGAGGTTCTGATGAACCTCGACAAGTGGAACGCGCTCGACGACAAGCAGCGGGGCGTGCTGCAGTCCGCGGCGGTCTGGATGGAGAGCCTCTGCGAGGAGGACAAGCAGGTCAACAGCACCGAACGCGATCGCCAGGCGAAGGTCGGGATCGAGACCATCGCGTTTACGGGTGCCGACGGCGAGGCCTATCTCAAGCAGTCCTACGAGACCGGCTGGGCTGCCTTCATCAAGGCCAATCCGGACGAAGGGCCGAAGCTCAAGAAGCTCTTGAGCCGCTAGTCGGTGTGTTGGCGAGGGCGGGCGACCGGCGCCCGTTCGCGCCCTTCGGACGGGGGCAAGGCTTGTGAGCGCGATCCTAGCGGATGCATACGCCAAGCTGCTTGACCTCTGCGGTCTGGCGGCCGGCCTCACGCTCGCGGTCATGGCGGCGATGATCTCGCTCGACGTGCTCATTCGCAACCTCGGGATCGGCAACTTCCCCTGGCTCCTGGAGGTGGCCGAGTACGCGCTCTACCTGTCGACCTTCCTGGCCGCACCCTGGGTGCTGCGTCTGGGCGCGCATGTGCGGGTCGACTTGATCCTGAACAGCGTGCCGGAGCGGGTGGCCCGGATTATGGAGGTGGTGGTCGACGTGCTGGGCGCCGTCATCTGCCTGGTGCTGGTCTGGTACGGGTTGCTGGCGGCAATCGATTCCTTCGCCGTCAACGCGAGGTTCGACAAGGAGCTGATCGTCTCGGAATGGTGGCTCCTGATGGCCATCCCGGTCTCCTCCGCGATGCTCTTCGTCGAGTTCCTGCTGCGCCTGCGCCGGGCCATGGGCGGTCCGGGTCCGCGCGCCGCAGCCCGGCAGGAGGGTTTCTGAGCCATGGAATGGGGCCTCGTCCTGCTGCTCATGCTGGGCCTCTTGTGCGTGCTGATGGCCTTGGGCCTGCCGGTCGCCTTCGCGTTCTTCGGCGTCAACATCGTGGGAGCCTTCATCTTTCTCGGGGGCGAGGCCGGCTTGAGTCAGCTCGCCCGCGGCGCGTTCGCTTCGCTCGCAAATTTCACGTTGGTGCCCATCCCCCTGTTTTTGCTGATGGGCGAGGTCTTGTTCCAGACCGGCGTGGCGTTCCGCGCGGTCGACGCCGTGGACCGTCTGATCGCGCGGGTGCCCGGTCGGCTGTCGATCGTGTCCGTCCTGGGCGGAACGGTGTTCTCATCGCTGTCCGGCTCGACCATCGCCAACACGGCGGTGTTGGGCAGCCTGCTGCTGCCCGAGATGCTCAAGCGCGGATACCATCCGAGCCTGGCCATGGGACCGATCATGGCGACCGGCGGCATCGCCATGCTGATCCCGCCCTCCGCGCTCGCCGTATTGCTGGGCAGCCTGGCGGGCATCTCGATTTCGAAGCTCTTGATCGCGGGCATTATCCCCGGGCTGATGATGAGCGTCTTGTTCCTCGGCTACGTGATCGGCCGGGCCGCGCTCAACCCGTCGCTGGCTCCGAGCTACGATGTCGCGGCGCTCGCGCCCTGGGAACGCTGGCGGCCGTTCATCGTTTACGTCCTGCCGCTGTTCGGCATCTTCGTCGTGGTGGTCGGCAGCATCCTCGCGGGCTGGGCCACGCCGACCGAGTCGGCCGCGCTGGGCTGCGTCGCCTCGGTGATCGCCGCCGCGGCCTACCGATCGCTCACCTGGCAGAGCCTGCTCAAGGCCTGCCGCGAGACCGCCAAGATCTCGGTCATGATCCTGTTCATCATCGTGGCCTCGGTGACCTTCTCCCAGATCCTGGCCTTCTCGGGCGCGACCAACGGCCTGCTCGCGGTGATCGAGGGCATTGGCGTGTCGGAGTTCACCATCCTGGTGATGATGCTCGGCATTCTCCTGTTCCTCGGGGCGTTCATGGACCAGGTCAGCATGATCATGATCACGCTGCCCTTCTTCATTCCGCTGGCCGAGACCGTCGGCATCAACTCGCTTTGGCTCGGCGTCCTGATGCTGATCGTCATGGAGGTGAGCTTCACCACGCCGCCCTTCGGCCTGCTGCTCTACGTCATGAAAGGGGTGGCCCCGCCCGAGATCACCTTGCGCCAGATCTACGTCGCCGCCGCACCCTTCATCCTGCTCGCCATGATCGTGCTGGCGCTGCTGGTCGCGGTGCCCGACCTGGCCACATGGCTGCCCGAACGGATCCGGTGATGGCCGGCGCGGAACCCAGCGGATCGGGATTTCTCGCGGAGGGGATTCCGCTCGACGACTTCCTGCCCTACCTGCTGAACCGCATCGCCAATCGCCTGAACACGGACCTCGCCGAGGAACTCCGCGGCATCGGCATGACGCTGGCGCAGTGGCGGGTCCTCGCCGTGCTCAAGGTCGGCGATGGCCGCACGATCGGCGAGCTCTCGGTGTACACGGTGATCGAGCAGTCGACCCTCAGCCGGATCGTCGATCGCATGGAGGAGGCGGGCTTGGCGGAGCGGCGCCAGAGCCGGTCCGACGCGCGGGTGACCCATGTCTTCATGACGCCGGCCGGCGAGGCGGCGTTCGTCCAAATCCTGCCCATCGCCATGAAGCACTTCGATCGGGCGGTTGCCGGTCTCGACGGCGAGGAACGGGACATGCTGGTCCGCACGCTGCACAAGGTGCTCGAGAACGTGCGGCGCTCGCCTTATCCCTAGGCCGGAACATGGTCATCACCAAGTGTCTGCAATGAAGAAAAATGGGAGGAAAATCAGATGAATAGGGTCAGTTCTTTCATGCTTGTTGCGACTCTCGCGGGATTGGTCGCCGGGCCCGCCCTGGCCCAGTCGACCGATCATGCCGCGGTCATAGAGCGGTCGCGCCAGATGGTGCCCAACCCGCCCTGGCCCTCGGGCGACCAGCGCGGCATGGCCAACACCTTGGGCGCGGGGACGTGGGCCCGCTGCGCCTACCATCTGACCCGGCCCAACGCCAAGGCGTACGAGGTCTCGCACGAGCGATCGAACACCATGCCCCTGTCGCCGTTCGGCGTTCCGCTCAAATACGCCTATCGCCCGACCGTCGGCATCCCGGGCACCCGGCACGCCTTCAACGGCGAGCAGGTCGAGAGCGGCGAACCGGGCGCCCAGGGCACGCAGATGGACGCGCTCGGGCACTTCGCCTTCCTCCAGGACCCGTGGGACGGCAAGGGCGATTTCCCGGCAGACAAGTCAGTCTATTACGGCAAGTACACGCAAAAGGACGTGAAGCCGGACGCGGCCTCGCCGCTCTTGAAGCTAGGCATCGAGCAGGTGCCCCCGATCATCACCACGGCGGTGCTGCTGGACGCCAAGAGCCACCTGGGCGGCGGCAAGCCCATGACGCCCGGCCAGCGCGTCACCGCCAAGGACATCGAGGACATGCTGGCGGCCCAGGACCTGGCCTGGCGGGGTCTTCTGCCGGGCGACGTGCTCTACGTCTATACCGGCTGGGGCGACGGCTGGAAGGATCCGGACACCGAGAAGTCCTACTACACCATGGGCCCCGGACTGTCCTTTGACGCGGTCAAGTATCTGGAGCAGAAGTCCGTCGTTCTGGTGGCCCTGGACAATCCCTTCACCGACCCGGTGAACGCGGGCCAGCTTGCGGGCAAGGCGGGGCCGCCCGAGGGAACGCCGCCGGCGCTGCCCTTCGCGATCCATCATCACAACCTGACCCAGGCGGGCATCCACAACATCCAGAACGCCAATCTGGCGGCCCTGGCCAAGGACAAGGTCTGGACCTCCTGCACGATCATCCTGCCGCTCAGGTCGAAAGGCGGCTCCGGTTCGCCGGTGCGCCCCGTGGCCATCGGCGCCCCCCAATAAGGCGAAAAACGAGGTGGGACGGGGAGTTACCGTCCCACCTCGAAGATCAACTCTAAATATCTGTTTTTACGGAATTTTTACCATGCCGACCTAGGCTTCGGTGCCCCCGTCCATGCGCGGCCACAGATACCGAAAGCAAAGGTTGGCAGTCAAATGCAGAACACAGAGGCGTCGCCCCAAACTGAAGCGCAAGCAGGCTCATCCGAACCAGACGCAACCGCGGAACAGGGCTCGGATATCCAGTCCGAGATCCAGGGCCTGCAGGAAGAGATCGAGAGGGTCGGCACGGTCGCCGACCAGATCGAGCACATCGCCAAGCAGACCAATCTCCTCGCCTTGAACGCCACGATCGAGGCGGCCCGGGCCGGCGATGCCGGCAAGGGGTTCGCCGTGGTGGCGGGCGAGGTCAAGCAGCTTGCCGGCCAGACCAGCCGTGCCACGACGGAGATTACCGAGACGCTCCAGAAGCTCACGGACCGCGCCGTGCGGCTGGCCACCTTCGGCGAGCAGATCCAGACGCAGCTGGACAAGGCTGTCTCGGGCGCGCCCGTCAGCGAACCCGTGGCCGCCGCGGCGTCGCCCGCTGAGACCAGCGAGCCGGAGTCCTCGCCGACTGTCGTGCCGATTCGCGAGCCGGAACCGGAAGCCGCCGCGCCCGCACCCAAACCGGAACCGGCGGTCGCCCCGCCCGCGCCAAAACCGGCGGCGCCGGCCGCGGAAGACGGGCCGATCACGGCGCAGCAGAAGGCGCTGGTGCAGGAAACCTTCGCCAAGGTTGACCCAATCGCAGAACAGGCCGCCGAGCTGTTCTACAAGCGCCTGTTCGAGCTGGACCCGTCGCTGCGGGACCTGTTCAAGGTGGACATCATGGAACAGGGGCGGAAGCTCATGTCCACGATGAAGGTGGCTGTGGCGGGGCTCGACGATCTGGGCAAGCTGGTGCCGGTCCTCGAGGCGCTCGGCGCCAAGCACAAGGCCTATGGTGTGGTCCAGCAACACTACGACACGGTCGGAGAGGCGCTGCTGTGGACCCTGGAACAGGGCCTGGCGGACGCGTTCACCGACGAAGTGCGTGACGCCTGGGTCGCGGTCTATGGCCTGGTCGCGGAGCACATGCTGCGCGCCGCGGAGAGTGCGCCCGGGCCTGCCGACATGACCAAGCCCGCGCCGGCACCCGCCGAACCGGCAGCGCCGAAGGCTGCCGCTCCCGCTGCCCCAGCAGAGGAGGCCGCGCCGGCCGTACCGGCCGAGTCGGCCCCGGCGGAGGCGGAAAGCCCGATCACCGCGCGACAGAAGGCGCTGGTCCAAGAGACCTTCGCCAAGGTCGAGCCCATCGCCGAGCAGGCGGCGGAGATGTTCTACAACCGTCTCTTCGAACTCGACCCGTCCCTCAAGAAGCTGTTCAAGACGGACCTGAAGGAGCAGGGCCGCAAGCTCATGGGGACCTTGAAGGTCGCGGTGGCCGGGCTCGACGATCTCGCCAAGCTGAAGCCCGCGCTGGAGGCGCTCGGCGTGCGCCACAAGGACTACGGGGTCAAGGACCAGCACTATCTGACCGTGGCCAAGGCGCTGCTCTGGACGCTGGAGCAGGGCCTGGGCGACGCCTTCACCGAGGAGGTGCGGGAAGCCTGGACGGCGGTCTACAGCGTGCTGGCCGCCGCCATGATCGAGGCGGCCGCGGCGGCCTGACTGCTCGACGTACTCTTGACTAGCGGCAGGCGGTTGCCCGGCGACCGTCCGTGGACCTCTTCCCGCGCCCTGTGATATGCAGGTTGCGGTCGCCCGGCCGCGGGCGGCGGCAAACCGGGAGGGGGCGATGACCATCCAACGCATGCATGTGGGCCCGCGCATGAGCCAGATCGTGGTCCGCGGCGACACCGTCTATCTGGCCGGCCAGGTCGCGACCAACAACGCCGGTCAGTCGGTCACCAATCAGACCCGCGAGATCCTCGACAAGATCGACGGTTACCTGGCCGAGGCCGGGTCCGACAAGTCCAAGCTGCTCTCGGCCAATATCTGGATCACGGACATGGCCGACTTCGCCGAGATGAACGCGGTCTGGGACGCCTGGGTCGACCCGGAAAACCCGCCGGCCCGCGCCTGCGTCGAGGCCAAGCTCGCCGCGCCGGAATACACCGTCGAGATCATGGTGGTCGCGGCGAAGTAGGCCAGGCCCCCGGGGGAGGCCGCCCATGAAGGTCCTGGTGCTGGGCAGCGGCGTGGTCGGCGTGACCGCCGCCTACTTCCTCGCGCGCGACGGCCACGAGGTGACCGTCATCGACCGCCAGCCCCGCGCCGCCAACGAGACCAGCTTCGCCAATGCCGGCCTTGTGGCGCCCGGGCACGCCTATGCCTGGGCCTCGCCCAAGGCGCCCAAGATCCTCTGGAAGTCGCTGTTCAGCCCGGACCAGGCCCTGCGCCTGAAGCTGCGCGCCGATCCGCGCATGTGGGCGTGGTTCCTCTTGTTCCTGCGCCAGTGCACGGCCGAGCGTGCCCGCGCCAACACCATCAACAAGCTGCGCCTGTGTCTGTATTCGCGCGAGCGGCTGCACGACATCGTCGCCGACACGGATGTGGCGTTCGACGGGCAGGGCGGCGGCTGCATCTATGTCTACCGGACGCCGGAAAACTTCGAGGCGGGCGTCGCCCATACGGGGATTCTCCGGGACAACGGCATGCCGCTCGAGGTACTCGACCCCGATGGCGCGGTCGAGAAGGAGCCGGCGCTCGATCCGGTCAAGCACAAGATCGCCGGCGCCATCTTCGCGCCGCTGGACGAGAGCGGCGACGCCCACATTTTCTCGAATGGGCTCGCCGACCATTGCCGGGAGAAGCTCGGCGTCACCTTCGCTTTCGAGACCACCATCCGGGCCATCGACGTCGAGGGCGACCGGGTTCGGCGTGTGGTAACCGACAAGGGCGACCACATGGCGGACGCCTATGTCCTGTCGCTCGGCTGCGACAGCCCGTTCCTGGCCCGGCCGATCGGCATCAAGCTGCCGATCTATCCGGTCAAGGGCTACTCGGTGACCCTGCCGGTCGGGCAACGCAACGCGGCCCCGGTGATGGGCGGCGTCGACGAGGAGAACCTGGTGGCCTGGGCGCGGATGGGGGACCGCATTCGGCTGACCTCGACGGCCGAGTTCTCGGGTTATGACCGCAGCCACAAGCCGGAGGACTTCCGCGCCATGTTCGCCGCGGCCCGCGATCTGTTCCCGGACGCGGCGGATTACGACCAGCCGAGCTATTGGGCGGGGCTCCGTCCCATGACGCCCGAGGGCACGCCCTTCCTGGGCAAAGCGCTGTACGAGAACCTGTTCCTGAACACCGGCCAGGGCCACATGGGCTGGACCATGGCGCACGGCTCGGGGAAGATCACCGCCGATCTGGTGGCCGGGCGGGCGCCGGAGATCGACCTGGCGGGCATGACGCTGGCGGATCGGTAGGCAGCCCCCGATTCGGGTTGGGTCTCAGTTGGAACCCGAATGCCCAATATCGGCCAGAAACGGCTGATCGGGTCGGGTGCCTGGAGGGCCGGTTTCAGATCAGAAAGCCGACGTTTGCCCGGCGCGGCGGGGACGGTGGAAACTGACCCATAGCGAAAATCATGATTTGACCATGGCGGACTCGACGATGCTGGCAGCCGCTTCGCCCGCCAGTTCCACATACTCAGGGTCGCGATGGATCAGCATCACGCTGGCAGAACCGTCAAGAAGGACCAGCAACTTGCGGGATACGGAAGCGGCGTCGGCAACACCTTCCTTCGCAAGTTCCTCCTTTAGCCATGCCTCGAAGCGCCGCTTGTGTCTTGCTCCAGCTTTGACGGCAGGGTGACCAGGGAAATTCGCTAGCTCCGCAGTTGTCCGCAGAAACCCACAGCCCTTCCATTTGGGCCGGACTGCGGCACGCGAGAACTGACCGAACATGCCCCGCATCCTGTCAGCTACTGTACCTTCGGTTTCGTCGTACCACTTCTGATAGAGGGCCAAGACCGGCTGGTCTTGCGATTCCAGATAGGCGGCTACGAGTTCGTCTTTACTGCGAAAGTGATAGTAGAGCGTCTTCTTCGTTACGCCCGCCGCTTCGGCCACGGCATCGACACTGACTGCTCGTATGCCTTCGACGTAAAACAGGCGGGCCGCAGCCTTGACAATCCTCTCTCGGGTCTTCGTGGCGTCTCTGGGCATGTCCCGTAAGTAAACTATCTAGTGAGTATACACAACAGCGTCCGACCCCTAGGCTCTCTGCGCACACCAATAAACTCTCAGGAGGCTCCAAGTGCCGGACTACGTGATTCAGGAGAAGCACGACCGTGTCGCCCTGTTGACGTTCAATCGACCGGAAAAACTCAATGCACTGAGCTACGGTCTCATCAATCAGTTGATGGATATTTTGGACTGGATCGAAGACTCCTCGGATATCCAAGCCGTCATCCTGACGGGGGCCGGCGATCGGGCATTCTCCGCAGGCGCCGATATTCGTGAGTTTTCCGAGAGCGTCAAGCAAGGCCCCGACGCGGCTGTGAAAGCATTTGTTCGCCGTGGACAAGCAATGACCGCACGTATGGAGGCATTTTCCAAGCCTATAGTCGCGGCGGTTAACGGCCTCGCTTACGGAGGTGGCTGCGAGATCACGGAAGCCGTCCATTTGGCGATAGCGAGTGAGAACGCCGTATTCGCCAAGCCAGAGATAAACATTGGCATCCCCCCGACATTTGGTGGGACTCAAAGACTTCCGCGTCTAGCAGGCCGTAAGCGAGCCCTTGAATACCTGTTAACGGGGGACAGTTTTGCACCCCAACGCGCCTACGAATTGGGACTGGTCAATCGGGTCGTTCCGCATGACCAGCTCATGTCCGCCGCCTACGAATTGACAGATAGAATTTTACGGCACTCACCCGTTACCACTGCGCGGATTATCACAGCCGTGACGCGTGGTCTGAATGGAACGATTTCCGAAGGATTGGAGATCGAAAGCGAGCAGTTTGCTCGGATGGTTCCGACACACGATGTTCGTGAGGCTCTTGATGCTTGGATCGATCGTCGACCCGCCAACTACTTGGGCCGGTGAGTCTTTGTTGCATCCGCTAAGTCCACGCGGCATATCCTAACTGGAGGGTCGTTATGATCGTTGTCATCTTCGAGTCTTGGCCGAAACTGGGGAGCGGTGAGACATATCTCAAAATGGGCCAGAGCATGAATTCGCTGGTTGAGGGTTTCGATGGCTTCATCTCAATCGAGCGTTTTGAAAGCGTGACCGAACCCGGCAAGTTCGTGGCTTTGTCGTTTTGGCGGGACGAGGCGGCTGTAACAGCCTGGCGCAACGTCGCTGAGCACAGAAAAATCCAGGATGGAAGTCGTGAAACCGTTTTCGACGACTATCGGCTAAGGGTGGCCAATGTTGTCCGTGACTACGGCAAACACGACCGGGTAGAAGCGCCGGCGGACAGCGTATCTGCGCTTCGCTAATCCGTGGGGTCTCCGACCGCCAAGGGTAGAGTGAGGCCGGCGCTGTACGAGAACCTGTTCCTGAACACCGGCCAGGGCCACATGGGCTGGACCATGGCGCACGGCTCGGGGAAGATCACCGCCGATCTGGTGGCCGGGCGGACGCCGGAGATCGACCTGGCGGGCATGACGCTGGCGGATCGGTAGGCAGCCGGCCCCCCACTTCGGGTAGGGTCCCAGTTGAAACCCGAATGCCCAGAATCGGCCAGAAACGTCCGGTCGGGTCGGGTGCCTCATCGGCCGGTTTCGGATCAGAAAGCCGACCTTTGGCTGGCGCGGCGGGGACGGTGGAAATTGACCCATTTGAGACATTTGGTGCTGAGAGCGGTGCTCCTGCACGAGACACAAATCTGGCATTGCCCAAAGGGATTGAAGACCGATCGACGCATTCGTGAAAATCTGTGCCCTCCCAAGAAATCTGGCCGCATCGAGTGCGAAAAGCCCGAACGGATTGGCTTGGGAGGAGGAGGGTTTTTTTCGATGAAGAAGTCGAAGTTCACCAAGGAGCAGATCGTATTCATCTTGCCGCAAGGGGATGAGGGGACGCCGGTGGAGGAGAACTGCCGCAAGGCCGGGATCTCGGTTCAAACCTACTACAGATGGCCCAAGAATTACGGTGGTTTGCTGCCGTCGGATATGAAGCGTCTGCGCCAGCTCGAGGAGGAGAACCAGCGCCTCAAGCGACTGGTGGCCAATCTCTCGCCGGACAAAGAGATGCTCCAGGAGGTGATCCGCTCAAAGCTCTAAGGCCTGCCGGTCCTTGCGGGATCTGCAGTGGTAGTTGGTCATCAAGAAACATCTTCCTTCCCTAAATAGGAGACTAAAGAAGATGTTTCGCAGGTACGTACATATCTACAATCACGTAACCCTTGTCTATTGATTGTCGCGTCTCTAGCAGATAGCGTGTACTGTACAATTCTTCTACTACTATTCCCTTTCATCAGGGGGACGTTATGGCTGCGTCGAGGAGAAAGAAACTAACCCTTCCGAAGGGGTCAGATGTCGCTGCTCAACTTCGGCGCCTGCAAAAGCGTGCTGTGGCCGTGCGCACGAAGCGACTTGAGGCAGAGCACCAAGAATTTGTGAAAGAGGCCCGATCCGCTGAACGGCTATTTGCCCCTTTCGCAGAGTCAATGGGTGTCGAGCCAGCGACCGCGAAAAGAACCATTCAGCGGGCCAAAGTAGAAACGCTTGCTAAGGCGCGACCGCCGGCGCCCAAGCCTCCAGAGGGACACAATCCGTCAGAGTATCCCCCGTACGAACTCGAATGGAGTTGGGACAGTGTATGGGGGGCCGCATACTTACACCATTGGTACGGTCCAAACGGCGCAACCGGGCGGGTAGGGACATCGATATTGGTTCCCCCAGGAGCAGGAGGAGCGGTCTCAACCGTCTCAAGTGTGGGATTCTGGTACTTTGCCCCTGTTGCCACCACCATGCACGCAAAGGTTCAAGCGGACGTCTGGGGCAGGACTGCCGCGGTTTCGGTGGGCGGCTATGTACGGTCTAGGGCAGCTTTGAGAATCTATGTCGAGCGGTATGACACTAGCGGATTCCGTACCTGGGAGAGCTCGCGTACCGTTTACAACAAATCAGGACACTGGGTAGCGGACTACGGAGGGGTTAATTCAATCGAAACTGTCGATGTTTCGCTTTGGTTGCGACCTCGCGTTTGGCATGCGATCTGGGGTGATGCCGTCCAGTCTGTTTTTGGTACAGGCAACTCGACCGCCGTAACGAACTTCTCCATGACCGTGTCTCCCATTTCGTATTCTCTCGATTGAAACGGGAGGCATGCCTCGCTGGGTAAGATTGCTTGGGCACTTGGGACGGACTGGGCACCGTCGCCCATAAGCATGACGATGCGCCCGTAGTCTTCGGAAATCGTGGCGTCGACCAGGTTCACGCGGTGGGCCTTGCGTGCGGCCAGGGTCCCTGCCCCGTCAGCCTCCATGAGGCGGCTGTAGCCGGCCACATCGGCAGCAAGAATGGCGGCGATACGGCGCTTCACAGGATTTTTCCTGCGGCGCGATGGTACCGCCGGCACGGCCAGATCTCCAGGATTGCGGCGGATTACGGCCAGCCGAGCTGTTGGGCGGGGCTCCGTCCCATGACGCCCGAGGGCACGCCCTTCCTGGGCAAAGCGCAGTACGAGAACCTGTTCCTGAACACCGGCCAGGGGCACATGGGCTGGACCATGGCGCACGGCTCGGCGAAGATCACCGCCGATCTGGTGGCCGGGCGGACGCCGGAGATCGACCTGGCGGGCATGACGCTGGCCGATCGTTAAGCCGCCGGCCCCCCACTTCGGGTAGGGTCCCAGTTGAAACCCGAATGCCCAGAATCGGCCAGAAACGTCCGGTCGGGTCGGGTGCCTCGTTGGCCGGTTTCGGATCAGAAAGCCGACCTTTGGCTGGCGCGGCGGGGACGGTGGAAATTGACCCAAAGCGGCCCGTACGTGCTCTGAGCAAATCGAGCGAGTGACTGAGAGACCACCATCGAATTCCAACCGTCATCCCCGTCTCGCCGCCTCCCGCGCATTTTCCATACCGAGGCCGCGATGCCATCGGCCGCGTCCTACGGCTTCGGCGGCGCCTAGTCATTGGCGGTACGGCAAAGCGCTTGACCAAAATCTGTTTGACAACAATTGAACAATTGTTTAATTGTGCATTCATGCAGAACGTTGGATTGCAGTCAGACCAGACGGGCCAACTTGCCGAGACCTTCGGATTACTGGCGGATCCAACTCGCCTGTCGATCGTGGTGGTTTGCATGGAGCGCGAGATCCCCGCCGGCGACATCGCCGACGAACTGGGCCTCTCCGCCTCGCTCGTTAGTCACCACCTTCGGCTGTTGCGTGCCGCGCGCATGCTGCGGGCGGAGCGACGGGGCAAGCAGGTGTTCTATTCAATGGCCGATGCCTGCGTGCGCGACGTTTTGAAGATCATGATCAACCACTTGTTCATCCACGAACATGGCGGTTCTGATGAGCCACACGAAGGAGAAGACTAATGGTGACCGTGACCCAGCAGAAATGTGCCTGCGCCGACTGTGTGTGCATTGTCGACATGAAAGACGCCGTGAAGGAGGGCGACCGCAACTACTGTAGCGAAGCCTGCGCCAAGGGGCACCCCACAGGCGCTGGCTGCGAACACACGGGCTGCGTCTGCCGCGGCTAACGGAAAGAGGAACTGGCGGAGCCCCAGTGGAAAGTGGCTGGGCTCCGCTGCCGGCCCCCGAAGAACTTCAAAGCCGGACTATGACCGTTCCTGCCTAATTCTCCCCGTCACGACCTCGTCCGTTGGACGTCAGCTATCGGATCCGCAAGCTGACGTTCGGGTCAAAGATCATCAGCGGTCCAAAAGGGTCGATTGCTCCCTTTCAGCTTCAAACTGAGGCGTTCCCCCAAATCCGTGCTAGGCTGGAGCAAACGGCTGGGCCAGCGAGGGAGGGAGCCATGGCGGAGCCGGCCAAGACCGCCGACGCCGAGGACGGGTTGGTCATCGACATCCAGAACCTGCCCGCCGAGCATGACGCGGGCCTGGGCGAGCGGGCGCGCATCGGGGTCATCGTGCTGACCTCGGACCAGACCATCGAGCACGAGTTCCGCAAGATGCTCGATCTGCCGGGCGTCGCCTTCTACGAGTCGCGTATCCCCAACGCGCAAGAGATCAACCACGAGACCCTGGCCGCGATGGAGCAGCACATCCCGGACTGCACCCGCGTGATCATGCCAGGGGCCAGGCTGGACGTGGTCGCCTTCGGCTGCACCTCGGGCGCCATGGTGATCGGGGACGAGACCGTGCGCGCCCGCATTCACGAGGTCCGCCCCGGCATTCCGACCACGTCGCCGATCGCCGCCGCCTTCGCCGCCTTCGAGGCGCTGGATGCCCGGCGCATCTGCCTGGTCGCGCCCTATATCGATCCCGTGAACCGGAGCATGCGCGCCTACATTCGGAACCGCGGCTTCGAGGTGCCGGTGATGGCGTCCTGGAACATCGAGGACGACGACAAGGTCGCGCGGATCACGCCCGCCTCGATCCGCGACGCCGTATGCGAGGTCGGCAAATCCGACCTCTCGGACATGGTGTTCGTGTCCTGCTCGAGCCTGCGCGTGGCCGAGCAGGTCGAGATGCTCGAGGCCGAGATCGGCAAGCCCGTGACCTCGTCCAACCACGCCATGGCCTGGCACTGCCTGAGGCTCGCGGGCTACCACGATCCGGTCGGCGGCTTCGGCAGGCTGTTCAGGACCGGGTTGGCCTAGACCGGGTGCAGGGCGGTCGCCGTGAACAGGCCGGCGCCGATCAAAGTCACCACCGTCGCGCCGACGAAATTCAGAGCGATGGACAGCCGCCCCGCCGTCACGGACTCGCGGCCGAGCCGGGCGGTGACCAGGCGGCGAGCCACAATGCTCAGGATGCCCAGGACCGACATGGTGACCGCCATGCCGGCCGAGATTGCGACCACCAAGAGCACTCCCTGCAACAGCATGTCATTGGCCAGGGCATAGAGCAGGATCAGCAACGCGCCGGTGCACGGGATCGTCCCCACCGCGAGGGACAACAGGCTTTGTTCGCCCTTGCCGTGGCCGTGGTCGCAACCGGCTGTATGCGCCGCGCCGCCCGTGCGAACGCGCTTGACCGCGCGCCAGAACATATAGGCGCCGATCACGGCGATTGACCCGTAGCTGACCATTCGGACCGCCGGGATCTCGGCGGGCGCTCCGCCGAAGGCGCGCCGCAACAGAAAGTCCGCCAGGATCACGACCACGATGGCGGACAGCACATGGAACACGGCGATCTGTGTGCCCATGAAAAAGCCGCGCCTTATCTGCGCATCCTCCCCGACGAAATAAGACAGCACGATGAACTTGCCGTGTCCCGGCCCGAGGGTGTGAATGGCGCCGTAGGCGAAGGCGAGCAAGAGGCCGACCAGGAGGGCGGTCGACGAATCCCCGTCCCGGATGGCCTTCATGTGACGGGCGATCTCGCGGTTCACCTTTTGCTGGTAGAGGACGAAGGCCCGCCCGATCGCAGAGAGGAGGCCGGGCTCCGCCGCAGGCTTGGCCTGCTCGGCCGTCCGCTTGCCGGTGAGGGGATTCTCGGCCGCAGCCGCGGGGCCCGCGACCAGCAACAGCGCCACGGACACGGCCGCCAGGGCCGCGAGGAAGGATTTGGGGATCACGAAGTCGCGCAGCGCAGTTCGATCTTCATCGGGAACACCATGCCGAAGTAGATCGGGTTCTCCTTGTCCTCGCTTACCTCGTAGCTGCAGACACCGCTGTCGATGCCGGCAAAGCGCACCGGGTCGTTCTCGTCGTAGCCGACGTAGATGTAGAACGTCTCGTCGTATACGCCCAAGGAGACCGATGTCGTTTTCGGGTCCACCGGGTCGTTCAGCGGCAGCGTGAACTCGTAGACCAGCGTGCCGTCATCGATGCGAGCCGCGAAATCGTCGACGCGCTCCGGCGTGAATTTCGCGCCGTCGAGCCGGATATGGGTCAGATAGCTGAACTCGTGCAGGTTCGAAAAGGCCTCGGATTGCAGCCTGGCCGTCTCCGCCGCATCGAACGCGCCGTTCTTGTCGACGTCGAAATCCTGGATGATCACGCTGCCGGTAAACTCGTCGAACGCCCAGCGATGCCGGACGCCCGTGAGCCTTCCGTCCTGGAACAGGAACGTGGTCACATCGTTGATCCAGATGTGCGGATGAGCGCTCGGCTGCCCGGTGGCGAAGGCGACCAGGAGGGCGGCGGCAAAGGGGGTCAAAAGTCGGCGCAATGTCAAGCTCATGGCAGCTAATCCTGCATGGATGGCACCAACAAAGGGTTTACGACGGTCCGATCTCGCAGTGACAGATGGGGCACGCAAGGTCTTTGAGAATCTTGGCCTTTTCCGGCTCGGCGAGCGCGGTCTTGTCCAGGGCCGCACGGGCTTCCACGACCACGCGCTCATGGTAGGCGATGGCTTCGCCGCAGGCCGCGTGATAGGTCTCCTCCACGTCCTTGGGCGCGACCTGGACGGTGAACGCCGATGCCGGGCGCCGCGCGACCGTCAGTCCCGCAGCCAGAATCGCCGTTCCCGATACGAACAGTCTGCGGCTGATCATTTGCCTCTCACCCGGTATGTGCTTGGGAAGAACACCGAATATAGCATTTCCCAGGTCTCCCTGCCAGCCGCTCCGGGGCGGCTGAGGGTGAAAAAATAGGGTCTCGCCGTCTCAAACGGCCTGACCGGTTTCGACGGGCGGCGCGGCGGGGCTTTCGGAACACGGCCCGGTCTCGAGCTGAATGGTGACATGCTCGATGCCGAACCGGTCGAGCACGGCCAGCCGGGCGCGGGCAAGGGTTTCGTCGAGGTCGGCCCCCGGGCGCAGCTTGGCGTGCAGCGTCAGCATCGGCCGTTCGGCGGTGAGCGACCAGGCATGTACGTGGTGGACGTCCGAGATGTCCGGCGAGGCGCGGGCGACCGCGTCCTTGACCTCGTCCAGGTCCAGGCCCTCGGGCGCCCCTTCGAGCAGGATATGGGCGCTGCGGCGGATCACGTCGATGGCGGCCCTCAGGATCAGCAGCACCACGAAGAGCGACAGGATCGGGTCGATCGGCGTCCAGCCGGTCAAAAGGATGACCACGGCCGCCACGATCGCCGCCGCCGATCCCAGCATGTCGCCGAGCACATGCAACGCGGCGCCGCGAATGTTCAGGTTTTCCATGTCCGCGCCGTGCAGGATTGCCAACACGATGATGTTGACCGCCAGTCCGACTGCGGCGACCGCCAACATGGGTCCGGCGAGCACCGGTACCGGGTCGCCGATCCGGTCGACCGCTTCCACGCAGATCCAGCCCGCGACCAGGATCAGCGTCAGGCCGTTGACGAAAGCCGCCAACACCTGGAAGCGGTGGTAGCCGTAGGAGCGGCGGGCGTCGTGGCCGCGCTCGCTGATGCGGAAGCCGAGCCAGGCGAGCAGCAAGGCGGCCGCGTCCATCAGCATGTGGCCGGCGTCGGCGAGCAGCGCCAGCGAACCCGAGAGCAGGCCGCCGACGATCTCGGCGAGCATGAACCCGCCGGTCAACAGCATCGCCCAGAACACGCGCTGGCGATTGGTCATGTGGCTGTGGTCGGCTGCGTGCACGGCCAAACGATTGTTTTCGGACCCGATGGACGCCGCACTGTAACCGGACCGGCCGTCCCGCTCTACAGCTCGGTGGGCGTACGTGCGAGTGGCTTGTCTTAGTGGGTGTGCCCATGATCATGACCGTCATGGTGCCGTTCAGTGCCCAGCCCAAAGGACCACAACAAGCCGGCCCAGACCGAATGCGCTGTGTTGTTCGGCAAGAACTGGGCGTTATCGTAGTTATACTGCAACCGAAATTTCGCCGTCGGCGCAAATTGCCAGACGAAGAGGGGCGATACCCGATGCCGGTCGCTGCGAAACGGATCGGCATTGCGGTCTTCGAAGATGCCCACGCTTTCGCCCTCGCCCGTGGCGTACTCATAGCGGACGCCCGCCGCCAGTTCGGGATAAAAGCCCCAGAGTACCTGCGTGTAGAGGCCATAGTCCTTGAGCGTGTCCGGCAGCAGGCCATTGTTGACGTCCGCCTGGGCCTGGTAGGAGCGATACATGGCCTCGGTGGTCCAGCGGATGTACCGACCCTCGCCAAGATCGCGCTGCAACACCGCGTCCACTCCGCCGATTAGGGTGCGTGCGCGGCTGCCAGTTGCATTGGGGCCGATCAAACCCGAGACAGCCAGATCGGCATGCGTCTTGTCACCGAGATCGAAGGCGGTGGCGAGGCGGGCGTGCCAGGTCAACTCGTCGAAATCATCCACGTCGTCTTCGTTGAGCGCGCGGCCGCCGATCGGCCGCTCCTCAAAGAATTCGTCATTGGCTCGGAAGCTCGCCATTGTCTCTCCGGTCGCGTTCTGCACGCCTATCAGAAAAGATGCATACCAGGGGGTCGGCGCCTGCCATTTGAGCCGCGCTCCGGGGTTGCGAATGCCGTCGGGTCCTAGCAGGCGCGTGGCGATGACCGGCTGGTCGAGCCATTCCCAAGCATGCAGATGGGTCGGATTGTGGCGGCCGAACTCGGTGAAGAACTGTCCGCCTTTGAAGCGTAAGCCGAAGAGCGGGCGGGTTTCCATAAAGGCTTCCTCGAACTCCAGGACGGTCTCGCCTTCCGGATCGATGAAGAAAGCGAGGTTGGCCTGGGCATCGAAGTAGGGGTCGAGCGCACCGGCAAACGACAGGTCGAGCGTTTGCAACGTGAAACCGTTTTGGCGTGGATCATGGTCGCCGCCCTGCAGCTGTTGAATGACCTCGCTCTTCTCGGAAGAATATCCGGCCGCCAGCGCGGTATCGACGCCGAGGCGCTTGAACCGCAGGGTCGCGTCGCCAACCTCGGTTGACCAGACATCTCCGTCGTCAGCGCGCTTTCGGCCCGAGGCTGCGGTTTCCCCGGACTTGATCTGGCCTTTGCGGGCCGCTTGCAATTGCTGCTCAAGTTCCTTGATTTTGCGTTCTTTTTCCTCGTCGCGCCTGAGTAGCTCCTCGACCGTTTTTTCCAGCAAGCGCATACGATCTTCCTGGCTTTGCGCCTGTGCCGGTGCAAAAGGCTCCCCCATGACCGCAAGCGCAATGACGATGGCTGTGCCTATCCTGATGAACGACATGGACATGATCCCCCTCCAATCACCTGAAGGCATGTTGTTTCGCCGTCAGGGCGTATTAGTATGTTATAACATAACATACACGAACCGACTTTAAGTCGGCAAGGAATCCCGAAATTCAGTCGGCTATGAGGATTTGCCGAGGCAGTCTCGCAGGGACTTGGCGAGGGACTGCATGATGGTCGGGTAGGCGGCAGGCCCCGGCGGCACGGCGGCCCCTAGCGGATCGAGCTCTGCGGTCCGGGCGGGCGTCCCGTCGATGACGGTGCGCACCAGCTTGGGCTCGAATTGCGGCTCGCTGAAGACGCAGGCGGCACCGGCGTCGACGATCTTCTTGCGGATCTCGTACAGCCGCCGCGCGCCTGGGGCGCGGTCCGGGCTCACCGTGATCGAGCCCGCCGGGCGCAGATCGAAGCGCCGCTCAAAGTACTGATAGGCGTCGTGGAAGACGATGTAGGGCCGCTCCCGCACGGGCGCCAAGATCTTTTCGATTTCTGCCGTGAGGGCGTCGAGCCGTGCGAGCAAGCGATCCGCGTTCATCTTGTACGTCTCGGCATTTCCGGGATCGCGATCGGTCAATGCCGTCGCGATCACCGCGGTCATCGCCCGCGCGTTCGCAGGGTCGAGCCAAAGATGCATGTCGTGCTCGCCATGGGCATGGCCGTCCTCGTCCTCATGCCCGTGCGCATCCTCCTGGCCGTGCTCGTCCTCGTGATCGTGATCGTGATCGTCCTCTTGTGTATGCGCGTGCTCATCGGTGTGCGCGTCCCAAACACCGCCCTCCCGGGCCTCCAGCAGGGTGACGCCCTCGACGCCGGACAAGGAGACGACCCGGGCGCGCTTGGGGAGGGCCGCGAGCGGCTTCCGCAGAAAGGTTTCAAGATCTTCACCGACCCAGAAGATCAGGTCGGCGTTCTCAAGGGCGTCGGCTTCCGACGGCCTCAGGCTGTAGTTGTGGGGCGACCCCGCACCCTTGATGAGCAGAACCGGAGCGCCGACGCCCTCCATGACGCCGGCGACCAGGGAATGGATCGGCTTGATCGAGACGATGACCTTGGGCTCGGCGGCGTGGCCGGGACCAGAATACGAAAGGGCGGCGAGTGCCCCGGCGGCAAGCAAAACGCGGCGCCTAGCGATCCAAGACATCATGGCGATGGCCTCCAGCAGACGGCGCGGCGACGGTGCCGCATCACCAATTTGTTATGTTATAGCATGCCTGAGAGTCAAGCGTCGCGGCGCCCGTGGATCGGGGCCTCATCTCGCCCCCACGGCCGGTGGGGGCGAGAAGAGGCCCCGATCCGGACCGCGCTGCTCGTGGGGCGGACCCGACGGTCGATTGACGTCACTCCGCCGGGACGGCCCGACCCGACGAGGCGCTGAGCTCCGCTTTCGCGTGTCGGATGACGACCCATGCCCCCTGCAGGGCCAGCACGCCCATCACGGCCGCGACGAACAGGTCCGGCCAGCCGGTCGCGGTGCCGAAGACGCCCAGCGCGGCCGCCAGCACGGCCAGGTTGCCGACCACGTCGTTGCGGGAGCAGAGCCACACCGAGCGCAGATTGCTGTCGCCCGACCGGAAGCCCCAGAGGAGCGCCAGCACCGCGGCATTGGCCACGAGCGCTGCGAAGCCGACCACACCCATGGTGACGGCGTTTGGCAGGGTGCCGTTGACGGCATGCCAGATCGTCGCGCCGATCACCCAGAGGCCAAACAGACCCATGGTCGCACCCTTGACCAGCGCGGCCGAGGCGCGCAGTCGTAGAGACGCGCCGATCACGAACAGGCTGATGCCGTAGTTGCCGGCGTCGCCCAGGAAATCGAGCGCATCGGCCTGCAGCGAGACCGAGCCGGCCGCGAGACCGGCCACGATCTCGACCAGGAACATGACGGCATTGATGATGAGCGCGACCCAAAGCACGCGGCGATGGCGCGCGTCGCCCCGCCGTCCGCCCGGTTCGCTCTCCTCGTGGCTACAGCAGCGCGTGCTCATGAACGTCTCGGCAGGACCCATAGAAGGTGCTAACTTGGACCCTATAGCAACTATAGGGTCAACGCATGGATGAGCCCGCGAGACTGACCATCGGGGACTTGGCGCGGGCGACCGGGACCAAGGTCGTCACCATTCGCTACTATGAGAAGGCCGGCCTGCTGCCGCGCCCGCCTCGCAGTGCCAGAAACTACCGGATCTACGCCCCCGAGCATCTGCATCGGCTGCGCTTCGTTCGGCGCTGCCGCGCGCTCGGATTCACGCTCGATCAGGTGCGCGAGCTGTTGAGCCTGTCGAGCCGGACCGACCGGGAGTGCGCCGAGGTCGACGGGCTGGCCAAGGCGCATCAAGCGGCGGTCGAGGCGAAGATCGCCGACCTCGAGCGCCTGGCCGCCGAGCTGAGGCGGATCAGCAACCTTTGCCAGGGTGGACGGATGGCGGACTGCCGTATCATCGAGGCCTTGTCGTCCTAACCGGTCAGACAGTATCGGCACCGGAAGTCCGCGGACAGCCTCTCGGGCCCGTCGCCGTCCCAACCCGATCGTGCACTAGTCGATGGGCTGGGTGATGGTGAAGGCGCCGCGCAGCTCGCCGAGCTGGAAGCCGCGGGCCTGGTCCTCCGGGTAGAGCGCGTCGAGACGCGCGACGATCGCGGGGTCGATCTCGCTGCCGTGGCAGGTGAGGCACGGCTTGCCGGTCGGGATCGCCTTCATGTAGCGGAACTGGCGGCCCCCGTCTGCGTCGACGATTTCCCAGCGCTCGAGCTTGGCCAGTTTCGCGCCGGTGTTGGCCGCCGTCCGGAACTCCTTGAGCGTTGCCGCCTCCCAGGCGTCCGGCGCATTCCCGGGATTGCGCAGCTTGTGGCTGGTCCGCCCGACCGTCCATCCCGTGCGCTCGGAGATCGAAGCCGCGATCTCGGGCGCGGCGACATTGCACACCGAGATGGCTTCGCTGGGACCGCCCGCCTCGAGCGCGGCCTTGAGCTGGCCCTGAAGCGCGGTGGCGAACTCCTTGACCGCGGCCCGGCTCGCCGCGACCCGCCGATCCACGTCGTCTGCCGCCGCAGGCGAAGCGGCAGCCAGAACCACGGTCCCGGCAAGCAAGAGCATCCGTTTCATGGTTGTCCTCTTTAGGGTTGACGGTTCACGCAATTATACCGTGGCCGTCGGCGCGGCCGGAACGCGGCGCGATGCCGCGTGGCCGAGCGCCGTCGTCAGGCCGCGGCCCGCTCGACCCGGGGATACCAGAGGCCCAAGGTGATCCCGCGCAGGCACATGAAGAGCGCGAGGGCAAGCCAAAGCCCATGGTTGCCCCAGAGCGGCAGCAGCGTCCAAACGCCCAGCAGAAACCCGCCGAACGAGAGCAACATGCCGTTGCGCATCTCCGGCCCGCGGGTCGCGCCGATGAAGATGCCGTCGAGCTGGAAACTCCAAACCGAGAGCAAGGGCATGACGATCACCCAGGGGAGATACGCCGCGGCGGTCGCGCGGACCTCGGCGATGCTGGTCAGGAGCCCGATGATGATGTCGCCGGCCAGCAGGTACACCGCGGCGAACAGGCCCGCGAAGATTCCGGCCCAGAGGCTCGAAATTCTGACCACATGGCGCAATTCGCGCCGGTCCCGCGCGCCGATGGAGCGACCGACCAGCGCTTCGGCCGCATGCGCGAACCCGTCCAGGGCATAGGCGGTGAACGCCTGGAACTGCATCAATATGGCGTTCCCGGCCAGCACCACGTCGCCGAGGCGCGCGCCTTGCGCGGTGAACACGGCGAAGGCGCTGAGCAGGCACAGGGTGCGGATGAAGATATCGAAATTGACCCGCACCAGGCCGAACAGGCGACCGCGGTCTGCGATCGGCGCCCAGCGCCAACGGCCGCCGACCTTGCCGAGCTGGCGGATCAGGACGACGGCGCCGAGACCGGCCGCGCTCCACTCCGCAATCAGCGTCGCGTAGGCGACGCCCTCGATGCCCCAGCCCAGGCCGATGACGAAATACAGGTCGAGCGCGATGTTGAGCCCGTTCATGACCACGGTCAGGAGCACGGCGACCATCATCCGCTGCAGGCCGAACAGCCAACCGACCGTCGCATAAGTGATCAGCGTCGCCGGCGCGCTCCAGATGCGGATCCGGAAATACTGGGCGGCGAGGGATTCGACATCTGCGCTGGCCTCCAACACCGCGAAGGCGATCCAGCCCAAAGGCGCTTGCAGCGCGAGCAGCATCGCGGAAAGGCCCAGGGCCAGGAGGACCGCCCGGCCGAGGACGGCGCGGATCTCGTCCGCGTCCTGCGCTCCGAAGGCCTGGGCGGTGAAGCCCGTCGTCCCCATACGGAGAAAGCCGAAGCCCCAATAGATGTAGCTGAAGATCAGCGCACCGATTGCGACGCCGCCGATATAGGCGGGATCGGGCAGGTGGCCCATGACCGCCGTGTCCACCGCTCCAAGCAGCGGGATCGATACGTTGGACAGCATCACCGGGCCAGCCAGGGCCCAGACGCGCTTGTGGCCGATCGGCTCCCGTGTGACCGCCTCGTTTCGGATCGCCAAAGAAAGCCCTAGCGCCCGACCGCGTAGCCCTGCATGCCGCGCGGATTGGCTCCGGCCTTCAGCACGCCGTTCTCCCGGGTTGCGGCCGAAAGGCGGCCCAGCGACCAGTCGGGCACGACCTCCAGGTCGTGGCCCCGGTCCCTGAGTCCGTCGAGCGTTTCCTCCGCAAAGCGCCCTTCGGCGCTGAGCCGCCCGGGCAGGGCGCGGCGCGGATAGAAGGAGTTCGGATGGTTCTCGTTGAAGAAAGCCGGCGCGTCGATCGCCTCCTGCAGGTTCATGCCGTGATGGACATGGCGCAGGAAGAAAGCGATCGGCCACTGGTCCTGGCCGTCGCCTCCCGGCGTGCCGAAGGCCATGTACGGCTCGCCGTCGCGCAGGGCGAAGGACGGCGACAAGGTGGTGCGCGGACGCTTGCCCGGCTGCAGGGTCGCCGGCAGCCCTTCCTCGAGCCAGAACATCTGACCGCGGGTGCCGAGCGCGAACCCGAGCCCGGGGATCGCCGGCGAGCTCTGCAGCCAGCCGCCCGACGGCATGGCCGAGACCATATTGCCGTGCCGGTCGATGACGTCGATGTGGCAGGTATCGCCGCTGCCGGCGTCGACCTCGGCGCGAGTAGGCTCTCCGAGCCCGAGCCCGCCGGCCGAGACCAGGGGCTCGCCGATCTCATAGGGTGCGATGCGTCCGTCGTAACCGGGCACCGTCCCGGGCCGAAGTTCCAGCGACGCCTCCGTGCCGACCAGTTTGCGGCGCTTCTTGTTGTAGGCCGCCGAGAGCAATGTCTCCATGGGCACATCGACGAAGTCCGGGTCGCCGTAAAAGGCCTCCCGGTCGGCGAAGGCGAGCTTGGCGCATTCCGTGATGGTGTGGACGAACTCCTCGCCCAGCGGATCCATACCGTCCACATCGAATCCCTTGAGCAGGGCGAGTTGCTGCAGCAGGATCGGACCCTGGCCCCAAGGGCCCGTCTTGCAGATCGTGTAGGTGTGGCCGCCCGCCTCGTAGTCATAGGTCAAGGGCGCCTCGATGGAGGCCTGCCAGCGGCTCATGTCCGCACCGGTCAGGACGCCCTTGTGCCGCTCGCCGGAGCTGTCCGCGACCTCGGTCTCGGCGACGAAGCGGTCGATGGCGTCGGCGACGAAGCCCTGCGACCAGGCCTTGCGCGCGGCCTCGATCTGCTGCACCCGGTCGCCGCCGGCCGCTGCGGCTTCCTCGACGATGCGTGCATAAGTGTCGGCGAGTTGCTCGTTGCGCATCATTGCGCCGATCTCCGGCACGCCGTCGTTGCGGAGATAAATTGCCGCCGAGGTCGGCCAGTCGTCGCGGAACAGATCCTCCACGCCTTCGATCGTGTCATGCACCGGCGGGATCACCGGAAAGCCGTTCCGGGCGTAACCGATGGCCGGTGCCAGCACCTCCGCCAGCGGCAGGCTTCCGAACTCGCGCAGCATCAGCATCCAGCCGTCGAACGCACCCGGCACGACCGCGGCGAGCAGCCCGGTGCCGGGGATCATGCTCAGTCCCAAATGCTCGAAATGGGCGATCGTGGCGCCGGCCGGCGAGGGGCCCTGGCCGCAGATGACCTTGACTTCATTGGATTCCGCGGGACAGACGATGATCGGCACGTCGCCCGCCGGTCCGTTCATATGCGGTTCGACGACCTGCAGGACGAAGGCGGTCGCTGCCGCCGCGTCGAAGGCGTTGCCGCCCGTCTCGAGAATGCCCATGCCGGCGCTCGACGCCATCCAGTGGGTCGAGGCAACGACACCGAAGGTTCCAACGATTTCCGGGCGGGTGGTGAACATAGCGGGCTGAAGTCCTGGTGTTTGGTATACAAGCGCGAATCCGCGTGCACTATAGTGCGTGTCGCCCTGGAAGTCAGTCTCGGGTTAGCTGGTAACCGCGCGCAGCAGGTTCGCCCGCATGGGCTGGTCGAAAACGAAGTGGGCGCCATCCGGCCCCTCCTCGCGCATCGCCGATTCGGCGAAGGCCGCACGCATCCGGGCCGCTTCCTTCGCAAGCCTCTGCTCCCGAGATTCGTCCACTTGGAGCAAGCGCTCCGCGAACGCCTCGAATGCGGCGAAACGCTGCTGGATCCGGTAGAGCAATTCCGTCGCGATCTCGAAGCCGCATTCGCGGCCCCGGTGGAGGGCAGCGTAGGCCGCCGCGCGCACCGCCGTTTCGTCCTCGATCGGGCGCATCAGCTCGAAATACGGCCCCTGCGCGATGGGCTCGATGACGAGCAGGCATCCGCCAAGGCGGAGCACCCGGCGCGCCTCGGCAATGGCGGGCAGTTGATCCTCGACGTCGAGATGATGGAGCGCGTTCAGATAGACCACCGTATCCATCGTGCCTGCGTCGATGGGCAGATCCTCGCCGCGGCCGAGGGCGTAGCGCTCGTCCGAGACGCACGGCACGGCATGGGCGCGCGCCAACGCGCTCTCGCGCGTCTCGATGCCGACCACATGCGCGCCGTGCTTGGCCATCATGCGCACCAAACCGCCGTCGCCGCAGCCCACGTCGACCACCCGTTGGCCCGCCAGAGGGATCAACTCGCGGACGACCTCCCCGGTCCGCCGCATCGGCATGGCTGCGATCTCGGTCTCGGCGACGGGGATCTCGGGATCGGTCGTCACGGTGTCGGAAAGTGCTCTAGCCGCCGTCCGCCGCCAGCCCCTCGAAGACAGCGGGACCCGGCTCCGCGAAGCTGCGGTCGTGCCGAAGCGACGGGATGCGCGCGCGTGCGTCGGCGGCCCGCGCCGGGTCGATGTCGGCCATCACGAACCCTTCCTCCTCGCCGCCGTCGGCGAGAACTTCGCCCCAGGGATCGACGATGAGACTGTGGCCGTACGTCTTGCGTCCTTCGGCATGAGTGCCGCACTGCGCCGCGGCGAAGACATAGCTGCCGGTCTCGATCGCGCGCGCGCGCACCAGAACGTGCCAGTGCGCCTGGCCGGTGGTGCGGGTGAAGGCTGCGGGAATGGCGAGAAAGACGGCGCCACTGAGGGCGAGCGCGCGGTAGAGCTGGGGAAACCGGAGATCGTAGCAGATGGTCAGGCCCATCGGCCCCCAAGGCGTGGCCGCCACGACCGCCCGATCGCCCGCCGCCACCGTGTCCGATTCCCGGTACCATTCTCCGTTCTTCAGAGACACGTCGAACATGTGCAGCTTGTCGTAGCGGGCGACGATGTTGCCCTGAGCGTCCAGCAGGAAGCTGCGGTTGGCAATGCGGTCCGCGCCGGCCTTGATGTTGAGCGAGCCGACATGGATCCAGGCGCCGGTTTCGCGGGCGAGCGCCTGCATGGCGGGCAGGCCCGGATGGCTCTCCTCGGGCTGGGCCTTCTCAAGCGCCCGTTCGTTGACGGGCTCGATCATGAGGGCGTTCTCGGGCAGGCTGATCAGGTTTGCGCCCGCCGCGGCCGCTTCGCGGACCAGGCCGCTGACCCGCTCGATGTTCGGGCCGTACTCGCGTCCTGCCGTATATTGGACGCAAGCAATCTTGAATGCGGCGCTCATGCGGTCTCCGCAATCAGGCCGTCGAGTTTCCCTTCCGTATCAAGGGCATACAGCTCCTCGCTGCCGCCAATATGCCGTCCGTTGATCCAGATCTGGGGAACCGACGTGCGCCCGGCCTCGGCCGCCATCTCGGCGCGCTTGTCGGGGCTGAAGGTGACGTCGACCTCTTCATACGTCACGCCTTTCTCGTCCAAGAGCTGTTTGGCCCGATAGCAGAACGGGCAGAACGCACTGGTATAGATCCTGATTTCGCTCATGTCCGATCCCGAAACGCCCCCGAAGACCCGCACTGCACAGTATATAGGACGGCCCCGAAAAACGGCCAAGGCCCAGTTCAATGCGACGTTTCGCTGTTGCTGCGCGAAAAAAAGAAGGCCGGGCGGGTCGCCCGGCCTTGAGTATCGGAGTTTGGAGAGGTGGCTCCAAAAAAGGAAATACCCGTCGGTCACAAGAACCTGACTCGATCCCTTTTCTGAAACCGCTCGGCAGTTGGGGGACTGCCGATGAAAGTGACTATATGTCAGGCGCCGCCGCCAAGATGTGATCTCCGTCACACCCGATGTACTTTTTTGCAGCGCAGTGCTTGGTGGAATCAGACCGAGTGGAAATGCTCGACCATGTCCTCGAGCTTTTCCACGTTGAGGATAACCAGAGCATCACGCTCTCGCCGGACCAATTCCCTCTTGGCAAGATCGCTCATCACCCGGGCGACGGTCTCGCGCGTGGTGCTGGCGCGGCTCGCCATGTCCGCGTGGATCGGGATGGGCGAAATGCGCGCCGTGTTGTCGTCGCGTATGCCCGGTCGCGCTTCCCGCAGGATCTCCGCCATGACCCGGTTGTTGGCGCCCAGCGTGCTGAGATCCATGATCCGCATGGTCGACTCCCGGATGATCCGCACCAAACGGCCCATCAGCGGTAGCGCCAGTTCGGATCTGCTCCGGATCAGATCGAGGAACGCCTCTTGCGGCAGGATCGCGACCAATGTGGGCTGCAGGGCGACCACGTTGGCTGAGCGCGGCTCGTTGTCGATCGCGGCCAGCTCACCGAAGAAACCGCCGGGCCCGATGTCGTCGAAGCTGATCTCCCGTCCGGTGAAGGAATAGATCACCACGCGCGCCAGACCCTCGACGACAAAGAACACGTCTCGCGTGTCGCTGTCGTGATCGATGATCTGCTCGTGCGCGCTGTAGCTCTTCCAAACGCACCTCTTTTCGAGCTCCGCCCGTTTGGCCTCGGGCAGGGCGGTCAGCAGCGGAATCTCTGAGAGCGTATGGTTCACGCCGACTCGAACCTCCGCAGAGCGCGTTTTCACCATGGCAAACTACCGAATACGATTGCAAATTCCATAACAATTCTCGAAACCGAGCGGGATTGTGGCGGTCGATCGCCGGCAACCTAGATCGAGAGGCGTAGGGCAAATATGAGGAAACTCACATGGCAAAGAATGAAACCGTCGAGCTGGCAGTCGGCGATTGGTGGGTTGGACTGGCGGCGGCCAAGGCCGCGCCCATCCCCGACGGCGCGCGTTCCGCGCTCTTGATGCAGCATGGCAGCATGCGGTTGCGCTACTACGCGCCCAAGGGACGTGACGCGCAAACCCCGCACGATCAGGACGAACTCTATGTCGTCGCCGCCGGCAGCGGGACGTTCGTGCTGAACGGGATGCGGCGGACCTTTGGCCCGGGCGACGCGCTCTTCGCGCCGGCCGGCGCGGAGCACCGCTTCGAAGACTTCAGCGAGGACTTCGGAACCTGGGTGGTGTTCTACGGGCCGAAGGGCGGGGAACGGCCAGATAGCGCCTAGCGCGGCTTGCCGGCTCGCGCCAGGACCAAGACATCGACCGTCGCGGCGCCGACCCGACGCAGCAGCTTGGCACAGGCGTTGGCGGTGGCGCCGCTGGTCAAGACATCGTCGACCAGCAATATGCGCCGACCCGGCACGTCATCCGCACAGCGGCCATTGACCCGAAAGGCGCCGCGCAAATTGCGCTCGCGCGCGGCCGCCGAAAGCCGCCCCTGAGACGCCGTCCGCCGTTTTCGGATCAGCAGGTCGGGACGCATGGCCAGGCCGGTGGCGCTGGCGACGGCATGCCCCAAGAGGGCCGCCTGGTTGTACCGGCGGGTAAACAGGCGGGTCCAGTGCAGCGGCACGGGCGTGATCAGATCCGCGTCCTGGCACAGCTCGCGCCCGGCCCGCGCCATCCAGGCCCCGTAGGCCGCGGCGCCATGCGTGCGATCGCCATGCTTGAAGCCCAGCACCAGATCACGGCTCTCGTCGCTGTAGCGAATGGCGGCCCGGGCCCGGTCGAAGGCGGGCCGCTCGCGCAGGCAGGCACCGCAGATCGCGTCGGCACCGGCGTCGTATTCGAATGCGATGCCGCAGCAGGCGCAATAGGGGGCCGAAACAAAGTCGATGCGCGTCCAACAGTCGGGGCAGAGCCGGCCCGGACGGTCCACCAGCGTCGGGCATGCCAGGCACTGGGGTGGCAGCACGGCATCCAACAGCGAGCGAGCGATCCGACGCAGCGGTACCGGCGCGCGCACGTTATGAAGTTCAGATGTCATAGGGCGCAAGGGTGCCGGGGCGTGTCTCGGCTGTCAATTTGCCGGTCCCATCAAACTGAAGCGAATGTGAGTTGTCTTTCGCACCAAGTTGCCCAGAATCAGCCTCATGACCAGACGCCCGCTCTCGGTATGTCGTCCGCTCCTGCAGCCCGCCGGCCTTGCCGCGTTGAGCGTGTGCGTCCTGACGGCTTGCGCGATGACGCTTGGGCCCGGCGATCGGGTGGAACAGGTGCCGCCCGAAGACGGGTTGGTGGTGTTGTCGGCACCGGAGTTCGAGGCCGGAACAGCGCGTCACGTGCGCCATACGGACTCCTGGCAGCAGGAGGAGTATGTGCTCCTGGCCGGGCGTGGCGCCCAGGCCGAGATCGTTTATGCCGCGGTCACGGAAACGCCTATTGCGCTGACCTATCCTTACGCCATCCAAGGCGCGGTCGATCGCTGGCACTTCAACCGCGGCAAGCGGAAGATCTGGGACGGTTCGGACCGCAGGGGCACGCTGTTCGATCCGATCTTCTATCGCCGATATCGCCTGGCGGACGAAGACCGCGACTGTTTCGGTTTTTCCGCCGAATGGGACCACCCGAGCGACGATCCCTGGAGCCGTCCGGGGCGGGTTCTGTTCGGCTATTACTGCGCCGCCCCAGGCGCCAGCCTGTCCGATGACAAGATTTCGCAGCTGATCTCTGGGCTCAGCGCGAAGGACCCCCGCAAGATCCGGGGTCCGGTCACGCAGCCAGCGGCCGAGCGTACGGCCGCCGTGCAGATTGCCCGCGGATCACAGGCGGAGGGAACCGGCGCGCCGGGATTTCCCTTCTATTTCGCCGAGCGGTACAACGATACGGACGGAGACGGCAGCAAGCACTGACCGGCCCGCACCAAATCGACCGCGCCGCCTGATTACGGCGAACCCGCATGACCGGCCAGATCGATATCTTCGACCGAGCGATGTTGCGCCGCCGCCGAGACCGCGCGGCCGCCGGTCTCGACGGGCACGATTTCCTGCTCCGAGAAGTGGCCTCCCGCCTGTCCGACCGATTGAACGACATACGTCGCAGGTTCTCGCTGGCCGTCGAGTTGGGCTGTCATACCGGCCTCCTGGCTCGTGCGATAGGAGACGGCGGCCAGGTCGACAGCCTGGTTCAGTGTGACCTGTCTCCGGAGATGGCAGCCCGGGCGCAAGGTTTGGTCCTGGTCGCGGACGAAGAGGCGCTCCCGTTCCGTGTTGGCTCGCTCGATCTCGTGCTGAGCTGTCTCAGCCTGCACTGGGTCAACGACCTGCCCGGCGCGCTGGTTCAGATCCGGAAGTGCCTGAAATCGGACGGCGCGTTCCTGGCGGCCATGCTTGGCGGCGAGACGCTCACGGAGCTGCGGCAGGCCTTGCTGCAGGCGGAGACGGAGGAGGAAGGCGGCGTCAGCCCACGCGTCTCGCCCTTTGCCGATGTCGGCGATCTGGGGGGCCTGTTGCAACGGGCGGGCTTTGCGCTGCCGGTGGTCGACCGAGACCGCATCGAGGTGACTTATCCGGATGCGCTGGCCCTGATGCGGGACCTCCGCGGGATGGGTGAGAGCAACCTGATACGTGATCGGCGCAAATGCTTTAGCCGCCGCAACACCTTGTTTCGGGCCGCGGAGATCTATGCTGAGCGGTTTGCCGGCGAGGATGGACGTGTTGCCGCGACGTTCGACGTGCTCTACCTCACCGGCTGGTCTCCCGACGCCAGCCAGCAAAGGCCGCTGCATCCCGGCAGCGCGCGGTCGCGATTGGCCGACGCCTTGGACGCGGAAGAGCTGGACGCCGGCGACAAGGCCGATCCCGGCCCCAAGTCATCGCGCTAGCGAGGCGGTTGCGGCAGCGACACCAAGCGCTCGGGGTCTGCGTTGACCGCGCAGATCCGTTGAACCACGGCTGGACGCGGCTCTGCGACTTCGCCGTGCTCGTAGGCCACGACCAGGAGCCGTCCTTGCGCCAGGTCGAGGAGCTCGCCGGGCGCGAGCAGGAAATCCGGATTGCTTGGACTGCGAAAGCGTTCGTTGCCGCGGGCGAAGGTCTCGTAGAGCAGGACTCCATCGGGTGCGAGCGCGTCCAAGAGATGTGGAAACAGAGGGCGGTGGAGGTAGTTCGTGACCACGACGCCGGCGAAGCTCCGGCCCGGCAGTGGCCACGGACCGCCATCCTCCAGGTCCGCCTCGACGATTTCGAGGTCCCGCCGACCGGCAAGATCGGCCAGGCCGGCCACATCCCGGTCGACCGCGACCACGCGGTGCCCGCATTCCAGGAACAGGCGTACGTGGCGTCCGGCACCGCAGGCGAGATCCAGCACGCCGCCGCCCGGCGCGATCAGGCCCGCAAAGCGACGGATCCAGGCGGACGGGTTGGTGGGGCCATGTCCCGATTTGCCAGCAGGCTCGCTCATCGTCTTCCTTGCCAATTCCGCGTTACTGGCGCTTTAATCTCAAGCTGCGTGTGCACATATAAGTGTTTAGGACTTGAGCAGAAACCGTTCCCAGACGGGATCGCATGATTCGATATCGTCTTCAATGCGCGGAAGGGCACGAGTTCGACGCCTGGTTCGCGAGTGCGCAGGCCTACGACCAACAGGTCGAGGCGGGAGACGTAAGCTGCGTGCATTGCGGGTCGCCGCGCGTCCAGAAAACAATCATGGCACCGCGCTTGGCGAAGCCCGCCAAGCCGAAGGACAAGAAGGCGGGCGAGGGCAAAGTCGGCATGGTTGCGGGCGGCGGTAAGGCCGAACGGGCCTTGCGAAAGCTTCGCGATTTCGTCGAAACCAACTGCGATTACGTCGGCGAGCAGTTCCCTGAAGAAGCCCGCAAGATCCACTATGGCGAAGCGGACGAGCGCGGCATCTATGGCGAAGCGACGCCAACCGAAGCCGAAGAGTTGGTCGAGGAGGGCATCTCTGTCGGACGGTTGCCGTGGCCATCGAGATCGGACGCGTGAGCGGGCCGGCGCAGAGCCGTAGCCTCCAGGCCGTCTTCCGCGGCAGCTTCGTCGCTGTCCTGTTTTCTGCCATGGTCTCCGCCGGCCCGGCGCTCGCCGAGGAGCGGCGGTCCCTGGGTCTGCAGCCTTATCTGTTCAAACCGGCTCCCACGAGGCCGACACCGGCTGAAAACCAACGCGCCCGCTCCTACCAGAACAAGCTGCGGGGCGAAGAGCGCCGCCTCGAGCGCGGCAACAGATCCAGGAATACTCAAGAGCTCAATCGGGTTCGCAGAGAGATGAACCGGATGGACAACGTTATCTCGCGCCCGACGGCACCACGCGTGTCGCGCCCGACGGGACCGAGCGTCTCGCGCCCCGCGGCGCCGAGCGTGTCGCGCGGGTCGGTCCTCGGACCGCGGGTCCGCGGGCGCCGCTGAGGCGAACAGCGCGACTCTCGATCACGTTTCTCGATTGGAGTAGCTCCGGCGGGTCCGGACATACGAGGCGCCGGCTACGAGCTGGCCGCCCTCCGATGGCGCGTCCGGATGTACATCAGCCAGCCGATCAGGCCCAGCAGGAGCACCAGGATCAGCCAGCCCAGGCGCGGGCCGAACGGGCAGCGCGAGCCCTCCGGCGGTCGCCAGGACCCGCTGCGCGGCGAAATCGCGACGTGCAGCAAAGGCAGCAGCCAGAAAACCGTCAGGAACGCCCAAGCAACGATCACATCCATGGCCGCATTGTGCGGCCGTCCCCCGCCCTTGTCGCGCCCGAATTGACAGCTCTTGCGCGATCCATCAAGGCAGCAGGCAGCCAGACCGGGATCACGGGTCCGGTTGGCCCATCACAAAGCCTGGTGGAATTGTTTACGGTCAATGCGCTAAGAACGGGGCGGATTTTTTGCAGATGCGAACAGGCTTTGGGGGAGGGAGATCGTGTTGCAGGGAAAGAAGGCCGTCATCACCGGATCCACCAGCGGCATTGGCCTGGCCATCGCCCGCGCGCTGGCCGGCGAGGGGGCCCACCTCATGCTCAACGGGTTCGGCGAGCCGGATGAAATCGAGAGGAACCGTGCCGAGCTGGCACGGGAGCACGGGGTTACGGTCGCCTACAACGGCGCCGATCTGAGCAAACCCGCTGAGATCCAGGGGCTGATCGAGGCGGCGGTCAGTGCGTTGGGCGGCGTCGACATCCTGATCAACAACGCCGGAATCCAGCATACGGCGTCCGTGGAGGAGTTCCCGCCCGAGAGGTGGGATGCCATCATCGCCGTGAACCTGTCCTCAGCCTTCCACACCATCCATCACGCGCTGCCGCACATGCGGGCGGCAGGCTGGGGCCGCATCATCAACACCGCCTCGGTCCACGGCCTGGTGGCTTCGGCGCAGAAGTCCGCCTACACGGCGGCCAAGCACGGCATTGTCGGGCTTACCAAAGTGGTCGCGCTGGAGACCGCCGGCAGTGGCATTACCTGCAACGCCTTCTGCCCGGGATGGGTCCGGACCGAGCTGATCGAGCCGCAGATCGCGGCCCGGGCGGAGCAGCTGGGCATGTCCATGGAGGAAGGCGGCCGCAACCTGGTGTTGGAGAAGCAGCCCTCGGGCCAGTTCATCAGCGTCGAGCAACTGGCGGCGCTGATCGTCTTTCTCTGTTCGGACGCAGCGGCCCAGATCACCGGCACCGCCATACCGATCGACGGGGGCTGGACCGCCCAATGAGCAAACGCGCCAGGAAGGCCGAGGCAGCCAAGCCGATCACGCTGGCGCTCCAGGGCGGCGGGGCGCATGGCGCCTTCACCTGGGGCGTTCTGGACCGGCTCCTGGAGGACGAACGTCTCAGGATCGTGGGCCTCAGCGGCACCAGCGCCGGTGCCATGAATGGCGCCATGGTGGTCTGCGGGCTCAGCAACGGTGGCCCTCAGAGCGCCCGCAGCCTGCTCGACACCTTCTGGCGGAAAGTCAGTGACTTCGCCCGTCTTACGCCGCTGCAGCCGACTTGGCTCGACAGGATGGTCAATCCCGGCGGCCTGGATTTCTCTCCCGGCTATCGCTGGCTCGACATGATGAGCCGCATCTTGTCGCCCTATCAGCTCAACCTGCTCGATTTCCATCCCTTGCGGGATATTCTCGAGGAGCTGGTCAGCTTCGACTGCCTGCGCGCCAGCGCGAGCGTGCCGCTGTTCGTCAGTGCCACCAATGTGCGCTCGGGCAAGATCAAGATCTTTCGCCGGGACGAACTCTCGGTCGATGCGCTGCTGGCGTCGGCCTGCCTGCCGGAGCTGTACCAAGCCGTCGAGATCGACGGCGAGCACTATTGGGACGGCGGCTACATGGGCAATCCGGCTGTCTTCCCCTTGCTGGAAGGCTGCGACAGCAACGACGTCATTCTGGTCCAGATCAACCCCATCGCCACCTCGGAGGTGCCGACAACGGCCCGCGATATCCTCGACCGCATCAACGAGATCAGCTTCAACTCCTCCCTGATGCGGGAGATGCGGGCGATCGCGTTCATCACCAAGCTGATCCAGGACGGCAGCATCGACGAGCGGGCCGGCCTGAAGAAGTTCCACGTCCACATGATCGAGGCGGAAGAGGTGATGAGCCAGCTTGGGTTCTCGTCCAAGCTCAACATTGATTGGGAATTTATTCATTCTCTGCGCGAGCTTGGCCGGCAACGCGCGGACGCCTGGTTAACGCAAAATTATCGCAAGCTGGGGGTAGAATCGTCGATCGACATCGACGAGATGTTCCTTTAGCCGCGGGTCATCCGGCCGCTCGTCATGTCCATGGCGCAAATCCCCTGGCGGCCAAATGTTTAGGTGGCGTAGCCAAAGCAACGACAACAACACCATCTGCCTCGCCCTTCAGGGCGGGGGATCCCATGGCGCCTTTGTCTGGGGTGTGCTGGACAGCCTGTTGGAGGACCAGCGGCTCGGCGTCGAGGGCATCAGCGGGACCAGTTCCGGCGCGATCAACGGCGCCTTGGTGGCCAACGGCCTGGCCGAAGAGGGACGCGAAGGCGCCCGGCGGCGCCTGGCCGCGTTCTGGCATGCGATCTCGGAGGCCTGTCACCGCCGGCGACGGTCGTGGTTCGCGCCCCAGTGGTTCTGGCGCAAGGGGCGGTTCGATCTGTCGTCCAAAGGGGTCTTTTTCGATGTCATGGCACGGATGCTGCTGCCCTACGACTTCAACCCGTTCAACATGAACCCCCTCCGGCATGCGATCGCGGAGACCATAGACTTCGACTGCCTGCGGGCCAGCGATTCGATCAAGCTGTTCGTGAACGCCACCAATATCCGCACCAACAAGAACCGGGTCTTCACGAACGGGGACATCAGCGTCGACGCCATCTGCGCCTCAAGCTGCCTGCCGTTTCTGTTCCATCCCGTCGAAATCGATGGTCAGCACTACTGGGACGGCGGCTACATGGGCAATCCCGCGATCTATCCCCTGATGTACAACTGCGAGTCCAGCGACATCGTGCTGGTCCAGACCAATCCGGTCCAGATCAAGGATCCGCCTTGTTCCGCAGGCCAGATCCTCGAGCGCATCAGCGCGATCAGCTTTACCTCGGTGCTGATGCGCGAAATGCGGGCCATCAAGCTGATCAGCGAGCTCATGGAGGAAGGCCACATCAAGCGGCGGGCCGGCCTCCGCCCGATCCGCATGCACATGATCGAGGCCGCGGATGAGCTTGGCGAGCTTGACGGCACCAGCCGTTTCCACGCCGATCGCGTCTATCTCGATCGGCTTTACGAGCTGGGCCGACGCACCGGGAGCGCCTGGCTGGAAAAGAACTTCGACAAGATCGGCAGCGTCGCGACTCTAGACATCGAAGAGACGTTTCTTTGAGCTGCGGGCAGCGGTCTGCGCTACCGCCGCAAAACCGCAACGACCGGCAGATGATCCGAAATCCCCCGCAGTTCAGGGACTACCTGCGTTTCCACAATCAACTCAGGCGGACGCGACAGGACTCTGTCAAGGGGCAAGATAGGCAAGCGCGACGGAAAGGTCGCCGGTGTCGCGATCGCAGCGAAGGACTCGACCAGCGGTGCTGCCCACTTGCTTCGTCGGTTCCAAACATTGAAGTCGCCCAAAATGAGCGTCGGCGTGGAATGCCGGTGACCTGCTATGTCTTTCAGCGCCCGTAGCTGCGCGCGTCGTTCTGCGCCGCGAAAACCGAGGTGCACCCCAAGGACGCGAAGCGGGCCGATCACGGTATCGAGTGTGCAGTCGATCACCCGGCGGGCTTCGCGATCAGGTATGGATATGTCATGGACGGCGCTAGTTAAGAGCGGATGACGCGAAGCCACCATGTGACCGTACTCGCGCCCGGCATTCGCAATGGTGGTCGTCTTCACCGCATACGGGCCGACACAGCTCTGCAGAAGCTTGAAAGCATCCCGGCCGCCATCGGCGGAGGCTCGGGAATCCACTTCCTGCAACGCTGCAATGTCGGGCCTAAGGCTCTGCAGTGCGCGTCCCGTGCGTTCGAGGTCGGACCGACCGTCGCTTCCGACGAAGCCATGCACATTCCAGGTGACGACCCGCACTTCTAGACGAGTTCAATCATGTCGGCGCCGACGACGGGATACCAGCAGCTGCGTTCCCAGGCCGACCCCCAGCCAAACCAGGACGGCAAGCAGCAGAAGCGCGATGTTCAGGCCGTTTGGATTGGTCCACATGTGTTTCAGCCGATCACCAAGCGCGGTCATGATGACGATGCCCGGTGCCAGTCCGAGCAATGAGCCAAGCAGATAGTCTGCCAGCCGGAGTTTGAGTGCACCGGCCACCAGATTGATTAGGGTAAATGGCGCGACCGGCACCGAACGGACGGTGGCCACGGTGATGACCCCCTTGTCGGCCAGTGCCCGGCGAATCCTGTTCACCCGTTTTCCAGCGATGTTGGCGAGGACCTCGCGGCCGACAGCGCGTCCAACCAGATAGCCCACCGCAGCGCTCAGCAGACTCCCGGTCAATGCATAGGCAAAGCCGGCCCAGGGACCAAAGGTCATGGCCGTGACGGCGATCATTACGGTTACCGGGAACAGAATCAGCCCCCCGATTACATAGACCACTGGCACGACGACAGGCGTCCAGGCGCTTGCGGTCATGGTCTCGAACAGGGGGCCCAGCCGGCCCGGGTCGGCGAACTCTGCGAGGGGTGTGAAGCGCCAAGTCAGCGCCAACGCGACCAGAACGGCGCAGGTCATTGCCAAGGCGGCCACGGGTGCGCGCCGGGCGGGTTTTTCGAGGCCGCCAAACATGTTGCCCACGAAGCTCTTGGCATCGACCGGCGCTTCCGGATCGCCGACGGCGCGGGCGACCTGCGCGACCTGCGTGCTCGAGATGTCTTCCGGCGGGATAGGCTTAAGGGCGCGCGCTGTTCCGGATGCCTCTTCCACGGCGCGCAAGAAGCCTTCACCCTCACGCGTCGCGGCGGAAAAGGAGTCGGGGTCGGCCCCCAGATGCTCGGAGATAAGCCGGTTGCGAACACGGGCGATCGCGTCCTTTTGCGCTTCTGTCCGGGCCTCGATTGCCAGGTCGCATTCCGTGTCCAGACCCAGCGACCGATTGGCCAGATTGGACGAGCCCACACGGAGGAAGACGTCGTCAATGACCGTAACCTTGGCATGGACCATGACCGGGACCTCGTCATCGCCATCTGCGACGCAGGGGAATGCCATGCGGACGCGATCGGCCACGTCCGCCTGTTTCAGTTGCTCCAGGAAGCGTGCGCGTCCGGCCCCCATGGCTTGCGACTCCAGCCAGCCATGCGGCGACTGTGGCGTAACGATCAGGACTTCCAAGTCGGGATTCATCTGCAGGCGGTCGACCAAGGCACCCAATGCGGCGTCCGCGGTGACGTATTGGTTCTCGATGTAGATCGACCTCTCCGCCTTCTCGATGCTGCGGACATACAGCGCTTCGATCTCCCGTACCGCCGGACGGCCGTTGAGGGCCGGGAGCGTGCGGGCAATGCCAAGCGTCACATTCTCAAAATCGGGGATTGCCTCTCGTGGCCAGGGGTCCGGGGTGGGATCGATCGGCAAAGGGGTCTCGCAAGCGGCGAGCCGCCAACGTTCGCGGACCAAGGCGGCCAGCGCAGCCGCGGCCGCTCCATCGACCAGCATCTGAACGTCATGAAACGGAGGGTAGGTCTCGCCCGCGGGATCGACGCGGCGGGGTTCATGGACCGAATGCGCGGGCGTGTCCCAGCGCCGGATCGTCAGGTCCAGGCCCCCGCAAAAGGCGATCGCGTCATCGATGACCACGATCTTCTGGTGGTGGCTGGCGCCAAGCGGCAAGACGTCATCCAGGCAAACCTTGATCTGCTTCGGCGTCGCCCAGTCCAGGTTGAGGATGGGCAGTGGCTCGCGCTCCAGCGCGTAGAGGATCGAATAGTCCCAGAGCAGCAGATGGACGGTGAGGGCCGGTCGCTCCGTCACGATGTGGGTGAGCAGCGCGCCAAGTTCGGCAGGCGCGCCGTCCTCTGGCGCCTCCTGATCCGCGCAAATCCGGACCCGGCTATCGATGTCCCAGCCGACCATGAAGATCGAACGTTCAGCCCGCAGCAGCGCCGATCTCAGGGCCCCGAAATAGGCCGCGCCGTCCACCAGAACAGCAGCCCTGTCGGCGTGCTCCAGCCGCCAGCAGGTCTCGCCCTCCGACAAGATTTCGCCAGGCGAGCCCGTCATATCCTGCGCCGGCAATGACGAACGGCACGCTGCCTCGTGACCAAGATCATCCGTTGGCCCCTCTTGCCCGATCTACGTGCTATGGAACCCAGGCCAATAAATGCGTCCCCCTTGGCGCCCGGCCGAGGATGGGTGGGCAAGACCAGCGTAACCAGCGAGCCGTGGGTATTCCAGATTTCGATCTCCGCGCCCCCTGCCGCGCCCGCGCTCCCGCAGACCTCTGCGACCTGACAGGCAATCGCGTCGGGAAAATGACGCGCCCAATGCCTTGTCGCATACGACAAAAAGGGGGAAGGCTGAGGCTCCACCCGCAACGTGGGCCGACCATCAGTTGCTGGAACACCCCCGTGTTCCACTTAAGATATTATAAAACAACAAAAAAATGAGAGAACTTGTCCGCAACTGCAGATTTAAGCTTTCGTTAAGAGTTCTATCCTATTCTGCATATGAGGTTGGCTTAGTTGGCTGCCCTGTCAGCCAGTAACCCAATCCCTCGTTGACGCCTCCCTGTTAACCTGAGCCGCGGTTCGCCGCGGCTCTTTTTTTTTCTGGAACGCTTTGAGACCAAATTGGTCCGAGAGGCCCGGCTCACGGCTCCGTCCGCGGGTCGTCGGCAAAGCTGTGGTCGGTCGGCTGCGGCGTCGCGGTCAGCACGGTGACGCCCTCGGGCGCGTGGAACCGGTGCCACAGGCCTTGCGGGACGACGGTCAGCATACCGGCCGACATCTCAAGGGTCTTAGGGCCCTCGTCGGTCATGATCGTAAGCGTCGTGAAGCCTGCCAGCACCTGCACCAGCTCGTCTCCATTTGGATGGCGTTCCCAAGGGCTCTCCCCCGCGAAGCTGCCGGCGAAGACGCCGCCCTCGCGGAATGGAGCCAGTGTGGCGAAAGCGGCCTCGGCGTCGGCCTCAGTCGCCTCCGAACGCCCCTTCAGCATTGGCCGGTCCGCCAACTCCACCTGGATGTCGACCGCCTTGATTTCCATCTCCTGCACCTTTCAGATTTGCGATCAGGTCTGCCTGCGACGATACATCGTCGGCCCGGATCCGGGAACCAAGATGCGGCGCCCGGGCCGCTCGCAATTTGCGGCGGTTTGTGTATGGTGGCGGCGATTTTGGCGCCGGGTCCGAGGCCTGGACGCCGTCGTTTCTTGGCAAGCGAGGCCGCCATGGTTGACCCCAATTTTCTCAAGTTCGACTCGCTGAGCCTGCACGCGGGGCAACAGCCCGATCCCGTGACCGGCGCGCGTGCGGCCCCGATCTACCAGACGACCTCATATGTGTTTCAGGACACGGACCACGCGGCCGCGCTCTTCAACCTGGAGCGCGCCGGGCACATCTATTCGCGCATTTCCAACCCCACCGTGGCGGTGTTGGAAGAGCGGCTCGCGGCCCTGGAGGGGGGTGTCGGCGCGATCTGTACCGCCAGCGGGCAGGCGGCCGTGCATTTAGGCATCGTCACTTTGATGGGGGCGGGCGGCCATATCGTGGCCTCGCGGTCGCTCTATGGCGGCACCCACAACCTGTTCATGCACACCCTGCCGCGTTTCGGCATCACCACGACCTTCGTCGACCCGCACGATACCGACGGCTTCAAGCGGGCGATCACCGAGGACACGCGCCTGGTGTTCGGCGAGACCCTGGGCAACCCCGGGCTCGAGATCATGGACCTGCCGGCGATCGCCGAAATCGCCCATGCGGCCGGCATCCCGTTGATGATCGACAACACCTTCGCCACGCCCTGGCTGTTCCGTCCCTTCGAGTTCGGGGCCGATATCGTCATGCACTCGGCGACCAAGTTCCTCGGCGGCCACGGCATCGCCATCGGCGGCGTGCTGATCGACAGCGGCAAGTTCGATTGGGAAGGCACCGGCGGCAAGTTCCCCACCCTGACCGAGCCCTATGCCGGCTATCACGGCCTCGATTTCGCCGAGGAGTTCGGCCCCGGGGCTTTCATCATGCGGGCACGCGCCGAAGGTCTGCGCGACTTCGGCGCCTGTATGAGCCCGGCCAACGCCTTCTACATCCTGCAGGGGGTCGAGACCCTGCCCGTGCGCATGGCCCGGCACATGGACAACACCCGGCGGATCGTCAAGTTCCTGACCGAGCACGCGGCCGTGGAATGGGTCAGCTATCCGGAACTGGCCGATCACCCGGACCATATCCGCGCCAAGGAGATGCTGCCTAAGGGTGCCGGCGCTGTGTTCAGCTTTGGCATTCGGGGAGGGCGCGAGGCGGGCCGGGTTTTCATCGAGCGGCTCAAGCTGTTCTCCCATCTGGCCAATGTCGGCGACGCCAAGTCGCTGGTCATTCATCCGGCCAGCACGACCCACCAGCAGATGGATGCCGAGGCGCTCAAGGCCGCGGGCGTCAGCGAGGAACTGGTCCGGCTCTCGGTCGGGCTTGAGGATCCCGAGGATCTGATCGCCGATCTGGACCAGGCGCTGCGCGCCGCGGCCAAGGCGGCGATGCCGCAGGCCGCCGAGTAGCCGGCCATGGAACTGACCGTCGACGGCGGGCGGGTCTTTGCCGCCACCGGAGGGCGTCCGTTCGACCCCGCCAAGCCCTGCGTGGTGTTCATCCATGGCGCGGGGATGGATCACACGGTCTGGCAGCTGCAGACCCGCTATTTCGCCCATCATGGACGGTCCGTGCTGGCGCTCGATCTGCCGGGCCACGGCCGCTCGGACGGCCCGCTCAGGGAGAGCATCGACGCCATGGCCGCCTGGTTGATGAACCTGCTGGACGTTGCCGAGGTGAACGAGGCGGCGCTGGTCGGGCACAGCATGGGCGCCCTGATCGCCTTGACGGCGGCGGCACAGACGCCAGAGCGCGTCACGGCGCTGGCGCTCTTGGGGGCGGGCGCGCGCATGCCGGTTCATCCGGAGCTGCAGGCCGCCGCCGACCAGGGCGATCACCTGGCGCTCGATCTGATCACCTCCTGGGCTTTTGGCCGGCGCGCCCATCTCGGCGGCCACCGTGGGCCAGGCCTGTGGATGACCGGGGGCGGGCTGCGGCTCCTGGAGCGCAGCGCCCAAGGGGTCGTCGCGAACGATCTGAGAGCGTGCGACGCCGCGGGAGACGTGAGCCCGTTGGCCGAGAAGGTGGTCTGCCCGGCGCTCTTCGTCTTGGGGCAACAGGACGTGATGACGCCGGTCAAGGCGGCCCGCCGGCTGATCGAGGCGATGCCGGAGGCCCGTTCCGTCGTGCTGCCGGGTTGCGGCCACATGATGATGGTGGAGCAGCCGGACCAGACGCTCGACGCCCTGCGTGAGGTCATCTGACTCGATGCCCGACGAGCGTCCGGAGAGCCGCCACCGCTACCCGCACCTCCAGGCGATCACGACACGCTGGATGGACAACGACGCCTACGGCCACGTCAATAACGTGGTCTACTACAGCTTCTTCGACACCGTGGTGAACACCTATCTGATCGACAGGGGCGCTCTCGATATCACGAACAGCCCGGTTATCGGCCTGGTGGTCGAAACCCGCTGCCAATACTTCAAGGAGCTGACCTATCCGGAAACCGTCGAAGCCGGTCTCAGGGTCGGCCGCATCGGCAACAGCAGCGTGCGCTACGAGATTGGACTGTTCCGCGAGGGCGAGGACGATCCGGCCGCGACCGGCCATTTCATCCATGTCTACGTGGACCGGGAAAGCCGGCGGCCGTCGCCCCTGCCGGTGCCGCTGAGGGCGGTTCTCGAGCCGTTGCTCATCGACGGCTGAAGCCCGCGTCCCGTCGAATACTTTCAATTTTCGACAAATACCTGGGATCCCGGTCGCGAATTCAGGCTGCCTTTCAAGCATTTGGCCGATTAACCATCATGCTTCTATGTTGTTGAGAACAAAGATTTTTGCCCATGTTTGTGGTACAATGATCGGAGTAGAGCAGGGAGCCATGCCAAGGTATGGAACGGAGGCCAAGGTCATGGCACGGCAAGCCGGAAGTCACATCCCGGCGTCCACCGCGTTCCTCGAGAGGACCTATAACGAAACCCTGGCCCTTCTCCTGGAAACGCAAAGCTACGTCGCCAACAGTGCCGCCACCGAGCGCGCGGGCTTGTCCTGGATGGATGCGTTGCGCGCGGATCGGGATCTGAGCCGGCTGACCGCGCGGCTCGCGGAGGTCCTCGCCTGGCTGTTCGTACAAAAGGCAGTGGACGCCGGTGAGCTAAGCCGCGGCGAGGCGCTCAGCGCCGAGCGTCGTCTCGGCAATCGCCAAGTCTGTCTCGACGAGGCGGGCGACTACGAGGGTGACATTCCACCCCAGTTGGAAGACCTGTTGGGGCGGACCCGCGCGCTCTATGTGCGCGCCGCGCGGCTGGACGAGATGGTGGCGCGCTCCCTTCACTGACTCCGCAACCGCGGATCCCTGACGATAATGCGAAGGACTTTACGCCTCCGGGTCCTGCAGGATGCGAGCCAGCATGTGCAGGAACTGCGGACGCTCCTCGGGCGGGACCGGCGCCAGGATGCGCTCCTGGGCCCGGTCCACCGCCGGCACCGCCCGCGAAACCAAAGATACGCCCGCGTCCGTGAGATGGAGGGCATTGGTGCGCTGATCTGCGTCGGTGCGGGCTCGGCGCACGAGTTGGCGGTGGGCCAGTCTGTTCAGCATGTCGGCGATGGTGCTCCGGTCGATGCCGGTGTGCGTGACCAGCCTCGTCTGGCTCAACCCGGGATTCTGATGAATGGTAATTAGCACCGCGAACTGTCGCGGCGTCGGCCCGGCCTCGCCGACCTCGTCCATGTAGAGCTCGACGGCACGCTGTTGCCAGCGCCGCAGAAGATGGCCGGGGGCGCCATGGAGATCGTACCCGTCAATATCGGTTGACGGATCTGGGTCAGGCGCCGTTCCGGGCCGTTTCTCAGCGCTGTCCGGCATCTTCTGGCCTCCTCTTTGGTCTGCCGCCCGGGCCACTATAGCGAATTCATCTGTACACTGATTAGTTCCATGCTATCGTCTTCATACAACCAAGAACGCTATGGGCGATGGGAGGACGCATGGAGTTCGGCATTCAGTTCTTTCCGGACATCGGGCCCGACGTTCAGTCGGGAGAGGCCTATTGGGGCGACGCACTGGAGCTGGTCGAACTGTGCGACGAGCTCGGTTATACCCATGTGCGCACGGTCGAGCATTACTTTCATCCCTATGGCGGCTACAGCCCCAACCCCATCGTCTTCCTGACAGCGGCCTCGCAGCGAAGCCGGAAGGCGCGGCTGATCACCGGCGCGGTGCTGCCGGCGTTCAACAGCCCGCTCAAGCTCGCCGGCGAAATCGGCATGCTGGACGCCATCTCGAACGGCCGCCTGGAGGTGGGCTTCGCCCGCGCCTTCCTGCCGCACGAATTCGCCCGCTTCGGGGTCAGCGTCGACGAGTCCAAGGCGCGCTTCGCCGAGGGCATCGAGATGGTCAGGCGCCTGCTCGAGGAAGAGAACGTGTCGATGGAGGGGACGTTTCACAGCTTCAAGAACGTCACGTCCTTGCCCAGGCCGACGCAGAAGCCGCGCCCGCCCTTCTGGATCGCGGCACTGGCCACGCCCGATTCGTTCGTCAGCGCGGGCAAGAACGGACATGCGGTGATGGCGATCCCGCTCGCCGGCGGCAAAATGGCGGAGCTGATCGGTCTCTATCGCGACGCCTGGCGGTCGGCGGGCCATCCCGGCTCCGGGCGGGTCATGCTCGCTTTCCACATGTTCTGTGCCAGAGACGGCGATGAAGCCGCGGCCATCGCCCGCGGGCCCTTGAACCGCTATCTCAAGAGCCTGGTCGATGCGGCCTCCGACTGGACCGGCGGCATGTCGTCAGCGGACTATCCGAACTACGACAAGATCATCGCCGGTCTGGCCAAGGAGACATTCGAGACCCAGGTCGCCAAGGGCGCGGCCTGGGTGGGCACGCCGGGAGAGATCTGCGACGTGATCTCCGACTATCAGGAGATGACCGGCGGGTTCGAAATCGGCTCACTGCAGGTGAACTTCAACACCATCACCCGGGAGGAAGCGGCCAAGTCGATGCGTCTGTTCGCCCAAGAGGTGATCCCGAAATTCGCGGGCGCGGCGGCAGCGTAAAAAAACGGCGGGGCGCGCGCCCACGATTGGTTATCGGCTGGCCGCCCAACCGCGCCATGCGGTGAAGTCGTAGGCGAAGCGCTCCCCGGTCAGCATGGTCAGCGCGCCGACGAGGTCGCCCTTTAGCCAGAGCGGCAGCTCTGCTCGGTCCAGGCCCGCGACCAGCGTGGCGATCGTTTCCTTGTCCGACTGGCCAAGCCAGCGCATGGCCCAGGCGGCGCCGGGCACGCGTTCCTGGAACTTCTGCGGCGGATTGGGATCGGCCGGGCGCCACTCGCCCGAAACGAAATCGGGCGGCACGCGCCCGTTCCGATTGACCGCGAGTCCCCAGAGGAGATACCAGCGCGCCACCTTGTCGCGGGACATCAGGACCTGGCCGCCGTACATACGGATTGGATCCCGCGGATAGTCACGCGTGAGCCAGGCCGAGAACGCCTGGCCGATCGAGGGCTCGCCGCTGAACGCGAGCGGCTTCAACGCGGCCAGGATCGCGGCCCCATGCTTGGCGTAGGCGTCCGAGTCGGCCAGCAAGCGATCGAGCCTGGCCAGGTCGCGCCGCGCCTCCGGCTCGGACAACGGGATGTGCGGCGGGCGGAGGGGCGGCGGGTGCTCTGCCGTTGCTGCATCCGGCGCCGGCGTGGCCGGCCCCCACAGGCTGGCGGGGCCGTCCTCGACCAGGGTGCCGACATAAGGAGCGCCGGCATAGACGATCACGTCAAAGGGCTCTTCGGCCTCGAAGTCCCAGACCTTTTCCCATGTCTCACCGTCGGCGCTGCGCCAAAGGGCGCCCCGCTGCGGTCGCGCCGTGATCGCCCAGAGATGGCCGGGCCCGGCGGTCAGGTCGCGCACGAACTGCTGATCCAGGCCCGCGACCCGTTCGGCGGTGTTGCCATCGGTTCGCCAGACGCGGCGGCCCTCCGGTCCGGTCTGGATGCCGTAGAGATGGCCGCGAAAGGGCGTCAGACCGATCAGCGCGCGACCCAAGGGCCAGCCGGGCACGGGCCGGAACGCCCGGCCGTCCAGCCTCAATAGCTTAACCGACAAGCGATCCCGATTGGTCACCGCCGCGTAGAGGCGGTCCCGGAAGGTTGCAAAGGCCAGAATGCGGCTGATTTCGTCTGGCGAGTTGTCTTGCGCGTGAATCTGACGCCAAGTGGCCCCGCCGTCACGGGAGACATGCACCGCCGCGCGCCAAGCGGATGTCGCGCCGTATAGCGCGCCGGCGTGCTCGGCCAGGGCGTGCAGATGGAAGGCGGCCACGCCGTCCGGCACATAGCCCCACTCCCACTCCCGCCCGTCCGTGACCATGAACTCGGCCCGGCTGGTGTCGCCGCGCGGATCCTCGAACGGCCAGAACAGGAGCCCGCGGTGGACGACCGGCTCCCCTGCGTCCTGGCTGAACAGCTGGGCCTCGTAGCGGACACGGCCGGTCCGTGGGTCGAAGCTGTAGATGTCGGCGGAGTTGTGGTCCTCGAATTTGACGCTGTTGGCGAACCAGACCCGCCCGCGGTAGCCGACCAGGGCGGAGATCGCTGGCCAGGGGCCGACCTGCGCGAGACGTGCGAGCTTTGGCGTGGTTTCGGCCGCGGCCGGTTGCAGAAGCCACGAACCGAGCCACGCCGCCAACACGATCCCGGCACGCCGGGTTGCCTTGCCCGCCGACCGCCGACCCGACCCGATCTTGGTTGTCATCGCCGTCCCCGATCCCGTGCGCCTTCCATCATCAAAGCGTTGGCGTGCGACGCACGAAGAAATTCCAGGATCTTCCTATGATCTTGATCTTGCAACGAATCTGGCTCGTCCGCATCGGTTTGCGAGCGCCCTCACATATTTTTGACCGCCTCCTGCATCTCAGTCGAAAGCCGGCCCGTAGTTGCGGGTAGTGGATCAGCCGGACCTGCGGCTGGCCCAACGGTGCCACGGGACGAACCCGCTGGCGTAACGAAGCTTTCCTGAGAGGAGAACACACCAATGAGCAGTACGAATAACGACGGTGCGGCGCCCAAGCTTCCCGCCCGCCGCGCCTTCCTGCAGACGACCGGCCAAGCCGCCCTTTCGGCCACGGCGATCGCCATGCTGGTCGGCTCGGAGAGCCTGATCCGAAGCGCGCGTGCGGCCGATGCGAGCAAGGACGTCTCGATCCTGAACGTGGCTTTGGCGCTGGAGCATGAGGCGATCGCCGCCTACCAGCTCGGCGCCGAGAGCGGGCTCTTGCAGAAGCCCGTGCTGGACGTGGCCGTGCAGTTCCAGAGCCACCATAAAGGGCACCGGGACGCCCTTGTCGACACCATCGGGAAGCTGGGCGGATCGCCCGTTTCCTCCAAGGGCATGGGGCAGTACGCCGCCGAGCTCAAGGCCAACACGCTGGGCAGCCAGAAGGACGTGCTCATGCTCGCGGCCCGGCTCGAGAAGGGCGCCGCCAACGCCTATCTGGGCGTCATCCCCGCTTTCCAGGATCCCGCGCTTGCCCAGGTCTCGGCCCGCCTCGCCGCGGACGAGACCATGCACTGGACGGTCCTGGCGCAGGCCCTCGGTCAGCCGCTGCCGGCCAACCCGTTGAGCTTCGGCGCCTAACGGCAACACCAGGCGGGAGCCCCCTCCGCCCCAACCCGGAGGCGTCCGTGTCACCCCTGCGGATTGCCTCCGGGACCGGGCTGGTGGGGCAAGGAGATGCATATGAGAACCCTGGCCCTCATCCTGGCGGCGTTGGGATTGAGCTTGGTCGCGCATACCAGCCTGCTGTTCGCGCGGGCACCGGACGCGGATCGGGGCGCACGCCTGTACGACAGCCGGTGCGTCGGGTGCCATTCGTTGGACACGAACCGCATCGGTCCCAGACACGGCGACGTGTTCGGACGCACGGCCGGTTCGGTCGCGGACTACGACTATTCAGCCGCACTGAAGCGGTCCGAGATCGTCTGGCGGGAAGACACGCTCGATGCCTGGCTGCGCAACCCCGAGGACCTTGTTCCCGGCCAGAAGATGAACTTCAGGGTTTCGTCGGCCGCGGACCGCGGCGATCTGATCGCGTTCCTCAAGCGCGCCGCACAGGACTGAGCGGACGTGGCGACGTCGATGCTGCGCGAGACCCGTGCTCGATCAAGCAACCTGACGCGGTTGTCATCCTACCAGGCGGCGCTCGCCCGGCAGGGGCATGGGTCTATCCCGGTCACGCCTGTTTTGTTAGGGTTTCCGCTTCAGGAACGCGGTCCGGACTGCTCGGATCGCCCTGGGGGGAGTTCTACCGGGGCCGTGTCTGGCAGCGATTCACAGGCGGTCGAGGCGTCCCGCCATCCGCTCGGCGATCTCCTTGCCGGGGTCGCAGAAGGGGACCGCGCCGCGCTGGCAGAGCTGTACCAGGAGATCGGCGGTCGGGTGTTCGCGATCACATTGCGCATCCTCGGACATCGCGACCTGGCGGAAGAAGTGACGCAGGATACCTTTCTGGCGATCTGGCAGAAGGCCGATCGCTATGATCCGGCACGCAGTCCTCCGTTCACCTGGATCGCCGCGATCGCGCGCAATCGGTCCATCGATCGGCTGCGCAAGAGCGGCGAACGCCACCAGAGCATCGCGCTGGACGAGGGTCACGCGGCGTTGGCTCAGCGCGATGACGCGCCGGACGCGGCGGTCTCCGCTGCGTCCGACATCGACACCTGTCTCAAGCGCCTGCAAAAAGAACGCCGTGAAGCGATCCTGCTGGCGTATTATCATGGCTTGTCCCATGAGGAGCTCGCCGAACGGATGGGCGCTCCCCTGGGAACGGTGAAGAGCTGGGTGCGACGTGGCCTGGGCCAGTTGAGGGATTGCCTCGCGGAATGACGCAGGATGACAAGGACCTGATCGCGGCGGAATACGTCCTCGGAACGCTCGAAGCGGAGGACCGGGACGCCTTTGCCCGCGATCTGGCCGAGAGCCCGGAGCTTCAGGCAATGGTCGAGGACTGGGAGCGGCGGCTCGGCCCGCTGTCGGACGCCGTCGTTGCCGAGAACCCGCCGCCCGATCTCTGGGGCAAAATCCAGGCCGGGCTCGTGGGCCCGGATGGCAACCTGCCCGGCACCAGGACGATTCCTGCGGGCGAGGGGGACTGGATCCCGATGGCGCCTGGGGTCGAGCGAAAGCTCTTGTTTGCCAACGAGGAAGAGGGCATGCGGTCCTTCCTGGTGCGGTTTGCCCCGGGCGGACGCTACACCAGCCATCCGCATCAACGGATCGAGGAATGCCTGGTGCTCGAGGGGGAGCTGAGCTTCGGGACGCTGCGCCTGAACGCCGGGGATTTTCACTTGGCGACTCCCGGGGTTACGCATCCCGAGGCGGTCAGCGAAAGCGGCTGTCTGCTCTATATTCGCGGCGAGATCCGGGCATCCGCTGCCTGAAACGGCGTTTCGGCGCTCGCAACGGCCGTCGGGGGCCCCTATCTCCTATAAGGAGGGGTTGTCCTGTTCACGGTCGGAGATGAGCCATGGACGTGACCGACGCGGCCAAGACCAGACGTCCTGCCGTTGCCGGCATGTTCTATCCGGCGCAGAAGACCGAGCTGGCCAGCGTGGTCGAGGGTTGCCTTGCCGCCGTCAGGGAACCGCATGCGGCGCCCAAGGCGATCATCGCGCCCCATGCGGGCTACGTCTATTCCGGACCGATCGCGGGCACCGCCTACGCCCCGTTCTTGCAGAACCGGGGTGCGATCCGGCGGGTCGTGCTCCTGGGCCCCGCGCACCGGGTCGCCTTTCGGGGCATGGCGGTGAGCACTGCCTACGCCTTCGCGACGCCGCTGGGTCTTGTGCCGGTCGACAAAGCGGGCGTGGATGCGGTTCTGAAGCTGCCAGGCGTCGGCACACTGGACGCGGCCCACGCGGAGGAGCACAGCCTGGAGGTCCACCTGCCCTTCCTTCAGCAACTGTTCCCGCAATTCGCTGTGGTGCCGATCGTGGTCGGGCAGGCCGCGGCCGAGGATGTGGATCGGGTGCTCGCCACCCTGTGGGGCGGGCCCGAAACGCTGATCGTCGTGAGCTCGGACCTCAGCCACTATCACGACTACGGCAAGGCGCGGGAGCTGGATACCGCCGCCTCCCGGGCCATCGAAATGCTGCGTCCCGACCTGCTGAGGGAGGAACAGGCCTGTGGGCGCTATCCGATCCGGGGCTTGCTGCAACGCGCTCTGGCGCTCGATCTCAGAGTCACGACGTTGGATTTGCGCAGTTCCGGGGACACCGCCGGCGGCCGCGACCGGGTGGTCGGCTATGGCGCCTATGTCTTCGAATACGCCCAAGGGGCCCGGCTTACCGAGGCGCAGCGCGACGAGCTCAAGCGCGCGGCCGCGGCGAGCATCCGCTACGCCGTGGTGCATGGCAAGCCGCCCGGCGTCAAGCCCGAGACATTTGCCCGACCGCTACAAGCCATGCGCGCAAGCTTCGTCACGGTCAAGCTCGACGGTCGGCTGCGCGGCTGCATCGGCAGCATCACGCCGCGGGTGCCGCTGGTCGAGGACGTCGTGCAGAACGCATACAAGGCCTGCTTCTCGGACCCGCGTTTTCCGCCGGTGACGGCGGAAGAGGTCGAGCGGCTGGAGATCAGCGTGTCGATCCTGAGCACCCCGCGCTCGATCCCGTTCGAGAACGAGGCCGACTTGGTGCGCCAACTGCGCCCGGACGACGAGGGCGTGGTGCTGGCCGAGGGGGAGCAGCGCGGCCTGTTTCTGCCCCAGGTCTGGGAGAGCCTGCCCGCGCCGACGAGCTTCCTGGCGCATTTGAAGCAGAAGGCGGGCTTCGAGCCGGATTATTGGTCGCCCGAACTGCGCGCCTACCGCTTCACCACCGAGTCCTTCTAGTTCGGCGTGGTCGGTTGGGCGGTGTCGGTCCCGACCGCCGCCCCTCTCTGTGTCGCCCACAGCCAACGGAACAGCACGACCACCAGAGCCGCGCCCACGAACTGGGCGATGATGAAGCCCGGCGCGTCAATCGGCCGGATGCCGGAGAAGGTGTCCGTCAAAGTTCGCGCGATGGTCACCGCCGGGTTCGCGAAGGAGGTCGATGAGGTGAACCAGTAGCCGGCGGAGATGAATAGGCCGACGGCGTAGGGGACGGCGGCAGGCCGGGCGCGCAGGCAGCCGAAGATGGTGGCCACCAGGCCGAAGGTGGCCACAAGCTCGGCGGTCCATTGGCCGAGCCCGGTCCGGTCGTGGGACGAGGCCGCGAACAGCGGCTCGACGAACATGATATGGGCGACCGCCACGCCAGCGAGCCCGCCGACGATCTGCGCCGAGAAATAAGCCGGGACCTCGCGCCAGGGGAGTTGTCGGTCAAGGGCGAAGGCTGCGGTCACCGCCGGGTTGAAATGCGCGCCCGAGACCGGCCCGAAGATCAGGATCAGAACCATCAGGATCGCGCCGGTGGCCAGCGTGTTGCCCAACAGCGCCAGCGCCACGTTCCCGCCGGCCAGGCGTTCGCCCATGATGCCGGAGCCGACCACGGTGGCCAGCAGGAAGGCCGTGCCCAGGCCCTCAGCCACCAGACGCCGGCGCAGGTCGAAGCTGCTCATGCCGGTGCCGAGCCATGCTGACCGATCTGCTCGAGCCGCTCTTGCAGGCCGAGCTTGTCCAGCGACGCGATCGGCAGGTTGACGAAGACGTCGATCCGGTTTTGCAGCATACGGAAGGCCTCGGCGAACTGCAGATGCGTTTCCGCCTCGCTGCCTTGGAACGCGGCCGGGTCGGGAATTCCCCAATGGGCCGTCATCGGCCGGCCCGGCCAGATCGGGCAGACCTCGCCGGCGGCGTTGTCGCACACCGTAAAGACGAAATCGATCTCCGGCGCCCCTGGCGCGGTGAATTCCTCCCAATTCTTCGATCTGAGATCCTGGGTTGGCAGGTTCTGTTTCTGCAGTAGAGCCAGGGCGTATGGATTGACCTTGCCCGTTGGATGGCTGCCGGCGCTGTATCCTTTGAAGCGGCCTCTGCCCAGGCGGTTCAGGATCGCTTCCGCCAGGATGCTGCGGGCCGAGTTCCCCGTGCACAGAAACAGGACGTTGTAGACCTTGCCAGCTTCCGACATGACGTACCTCCAGTCAGGCGTCGCACGTAGTCAGTTGTTCGATCAGGGGCCCACAGATTTCCGGCCGGCCGGCGCAGCAGTCCTCGGTCAGAAAACCGAGCAGCCGGCCCATCGCGGCGTAGTTCGCGGCATAGAAGATCTGCCGCTTCACACGCCAGGAGCGGAGCAGCCCCGATTGCTCCAGCTGCGCGAGGTGAAACGACATGGTGGATGGGCTCGTGCCAAGCGTCCGGGCGATCTCGCCCGCAGGCAGACCGTCCGGCCCCCGCTGCACCAGCAGCCGGAAGATGGAAAGCCGGGTATCCTGGGCCAACGCGGACAATCGGGCAGCGGCAGTTGATAATTCCATAATTCTAGAAATATCGAAATAATAGCCTTACGTCAAGGTCGGGAAGGCGCTGTTCGGCAGATTGGGCGGGACCCGCGGCGGATCGGGCCGCTTGGGCTCAGGTGGTGGCGAAATCTTTGAGCCGCACCGGCAGGCGCTTGCGTCCCCAGGTGCCAGGCGGGCCGTCGAAGACCCCGGCGCACGGAGTGCCGCACGAGACGCACCGTCCGTCGCCGGACAGCCTCCAGTCGGACAGCTCGTACCAGTCGCGTCCGATCAGCCGCTCGCCGCAGCCATGGCAATAGGTGCTTTGCCGGCCCAGGTCGTGCACGTTGCCGACATAGACGTGGCGGAGGCCGTTCTGGCGGGCGATTCGGCGGCTCCGGATCAGCGTTTCCGGCGGCGTGTCCGTCTTGTCCCGCATCTTCCAGTCCGGGTGGAAGGCGGTGAAATGCAGCGGCACGTCCGGGCCCAGGTTCTCCATGATCCACTGGGTCATTTCCTCGATCTCGGACGCGGAATCGTTTTCGTCTGGGATCATGAGGTTGGTGAGCTCGAACCAGACGTCGGTCTCGTGCTTGAGGTATCTCAGGGTCTCGAGCACGGGCGCGAGTTCGCCGGCGCAGATCTTCTTGTAGAAGCCCTCGGTGAACGCCTTGAGGTCGATATTCGCGGCATCCATGTGACGATAGAACTCGACCCGGGGCTCCGGCGTGATGTACCCCGCGGTCACGGCCACCGTTTTGATGCCGCGGGCGTGGCAGGCCTCGGCGACATCCACCGCGTATTCGAGAAAGATCACCGGGTCGTTGTACGTGAAGGCGACACTGCGGCATCCCAGCCGTTCTGCCGCGATGGCAATCGTCTCGGGCGCCGCCGCGTCGGCGAGGGTATCCCACTCGCGCGACTTGCTGATGTCCCAGTTCTGGCAAAACCGGCAGGCCAGATTGCAGCCGGCGGTCCCGAAGGACAGGATCGCCGTTCCCGGCAGGAAGTGATTGAGCGGCTTTTTCTCGATCGGATCGACGCAATAGCCGCTGGACCGGCCATAGGTCGTCAGGACGATGCGATCATCCTTGCGCCCGCGCACGAAGCATAGGCCGCGCTGACCCTCCTTCAGCTTGCAGAAGCGGGGGCATAGATCGCACTGGATTCGCCCGTCCGCGAGGGCATGCCAGTAGCGGCCTGTCGGCCCTTCAAGATGGTCGTCTCGCTCCTGTAGGGGCGCGTGCATGGCAACTCAGATGGGTCCAAAACATGAACATAGGCCACCGACGCGCGGGCTTCAATGGCGGCTTGCAAGACCCTAGTCGACGCAGGAGTGACCGAACTGAGACAGGCCTTCCTCGAGATAGTCCGAGATAAGAGGCATACCCAGCAGATAGTTGGCCGTGCTCTTGTGCTGGTTACGGCGGGCTTCGGCCAGTGCATCCTCCCATTCATCCTTGCTGTAGTCGCCCCGGCCCAGCCAGGCGAGCGCAACCAGGTTGGTTTTCTCCTCCACGTTGAGCCCTGCCAAGAATTCGGTCAACTCCTCCAGGACCGGGTCGTCCGGGTAGTCCTCCAAGACCTCACGGAAATCCCCGTCCGATGCGTTCGATCCGGGGCTCGGCTCGACGACCTCCACCTTGACGTCGAATTCCCGCGCCCGCTCGATGAAATCGCAGATCTTCTCAACCGCCATACCCAACATGATGCCGTCACCTCGTGCAGCGCCCGACCATTCGGCCAACAACCCAGACGAAAAGGATGCCCTAAAGGGGCAAAAAGCGGCCTGACCTAGGTCAATTGCGGGATACGTTGTTAGTAGTACGTAGCAAGAGGCATGCGCTGGCTTGATTTAATGAGTAATTATTTCTTAATTTTGAGTAAAATTGTAATTTGTCGCAAATATCAGAAATTGCTGGATAATTGTACGAAATTGATTACTTGTTCATTGGCTTGCGCCGCTCCGCTTAACCAATTGTTAAGGCGTAGCGGCGTATTTTGAGCGTGCAAGTTTGGCGAAAGGGGTTATAGCGATGACTGCGTTTGGATGGGAACATGCGCTGCTGATACTTGCGGTCATCACCCTGGCTACGGTGTGCTTCCGCAACCGCCGTCCATACCGGCCCATGTGAGGTGCCTGACGAACGGCGTATCCCCGCAGGGCGAGCGGGGCAGCAGCGACTGGCATACGACTAAAGTACGAGACGCCTCCTGATCGCGCCGGCCGTCCGTGGGACCGCCGGCGCGATGCATGTGCAAGGTCTCAGCCCAAGCGCCCCCGGAGCATCCTTTTGACCCTTGGTCCATCGCGGCCGCATCCTTATGATCCGGCCCACCCCTCAGCTTTCTCTCCTGGCGAAAAGGATCAGAATGGGACGCTTCGGAGTTGGCCAGTCCGTGCGCCGCACGGAGGACCCGCGCCTGTTGACCGGGCGGGGCAGGTATACCGATGACGTCAGCCTGCCGGGGCAGGTCTTCGGTTTCGTGCTGCGCGCGCCGATGGCGCATGCCGAGATCCGTGCGCTCGACGCGTCCGCGGCGGAGGCGGCGCCGGGCGTTCTCGCCGTTCTAACCGGTGAGCATTGCGCGGCCGACGGGCTTGGCAATATCCCCTGCCCGGTCGAGATGCAGAACCGCGACGGCTCGCCCATCGTGAAACCGCCGCGCCCCGTTCTCGCCCAGGGCCGTGTCCGATTCGTGGGCGATCCCGTCGCCTTCGTCGTCGCCGAAACGCTCGATCAGGCCCGCGATGCCGCCGAGCTGATCGCGGTGGACTACGAGGATCTTCCGGCGGTGACCGGAACCGCCGAGGCCGCCGAGCCCGGCGCGCCGCAGGTCTGGGACCAAGCGCCCGGCAACATCTGCCTCGAGTTCGAGGCGGGCGACCGGGGCGCCGCGGACGCAGGCTTCGCCAAAGCGGCGCACGTCGCGCGCCTCACCCTGATCAACAATCGGGTGGCGCCGGCACCGCTCGAGCCGCGCGCCGCCCTGGGCGCTTACGATCCCACGGCAGAGCGCTATACGCTCTACACGCCGAGCCAGGGCGTGCATACGATCCGCAGCTTGCTCGCCGGCCAGGTCCTCAAAGTCGCGAAGGACCGGCTGCATGTCATCACCGGGGACGTGGGCGGCGGATTCGGGCTCAAGATTTTCCTCTATCCGGAGCAGGCTCTCGTCGCCTGGGCAGCCCGGCGGGTCGGCCGGCCGGTGAAATGGACGGCCGACCGCAGCGAAGGCTTCCTCGGCGATATCCATGGCCGCGACCACGTGACCGAGGCGGCTCTGGCGCTGGACGGGGAGGGCCGGTTCCTTGCGCTCAAGGTTTCGACGATTGCGAACCTCGGCGCCTATCTCTCGAACTACGGCCCGTTCATCCCGTCTGCGGCCGGGATCGGCATGCTCTGCGGGTCCTATACCCTGCCTGCGGTCCATGCCGAGGTGCGCGGCGTGTTCAGCAACACCTGTCCGCTGGACGCCTATCGCGGCGCTGGCCGGCCGGAAGCGAACTACGTGATCGAACGAATTATCGACACCGCGGCACATGAACTCGGGCTGAGCCCGGCGGAGCTGCGGCGCCGCAACTTCATTTCGCCGGAAGCGATGCCCTTCACCACCGCGCTGGATCTGACCTATGACAGCGGCGCCTTCGAGCGCAACATGGAAGACGCGCTGCGGGCCGCGGACTGGGACGGCTTCGAAGCGCGCCGGCAGGAGGCTCGCCGAAACGGCCGGCTGCGCGGCATCGGGATGTCCAGCTATATCGAAGTCTGCGGCGGCATGCCGAACGAAAAGGCGACCGTGCGGTTCAAAGACGACCGAACCGTCGAGCTGCTGATCGGCAGCCAGTCAAACGGTCAGGGGCACGAGACCGCCTACGCCCAGCTGCTCGCGGACCGGCTCGGCGTCGATATTGACCGGATCCACGTGGTCCAGGGAGACTCTGACGCCATCGACTACGGATCGGGCACCGGCGGATCGCGGGCGGTGTCCGTTGGCGGCTCGGCGGTGCACCGGGCGTCCGAACAGATCATCGACCAGGGGCGCGAGATTGCCGCGCACATGCTGGAAGCGGCCCCGGCGGATATCGAGTTCGGCGAGGGCCGGTTCACCATCGCCGGGACGGACCGGACGCTGACCATCGACGAGGTTGCCGCGGCCGCAGGGGATCCGGCCAAGCTCCCCGATGGCATGGAGCCCGGCCTCGAGGGTGCGGTTCTGCACGACCCGGCCGGCAACACCTTTCCCAACGGTTGCCATGTTTGCGAGCTCGAGATCGACCCGGAGACCGGCGAGACCACGATCCAGAATTATGTGGTGGTGGATGACTTCGGCGTGGTGATCAACCCAATGTTGCTGGAAGGTCAGGTGCACGGCGGTGTCGCCCAGGGGGTGGGCCAGGCGCTGATGGAGCTGTGCGTCTACGAGGCCGAGAGCGGTCAGCTGTTGACCGGGTCGTTCATGGACTACTGCATGCCCCGGGCGGACGACCTTCCGAAGATCGATTTCGCCTACAACGAAGTCCCGTGCGCAAACAACCCGCTCGGCGTCAAGGGCAGCGGCGAGGCAGGCGCCATCGGCGCGCCGCCGGCCGTCATCAACGCCGTTGTCGATGCCCTGTCGCCGATGGGCATCAAGACGATCGACATGCCGGCGACTCCGGCGCGTGTCTGGCAGGCGATCCAGAACGCTACGCTCAAGGAGGTCGCGGCATGACGGTTGTCACACCCAAGCTTACGGATTCGGAGGCCGTGCTCGCCGCGGTTGCCGATCTCGCACAGGAGGCCGCGGCGCGCATCATGGAGATCTACGCGCGCGGGTTCGACGTCGATGCCAAGGCGGACAAGTCGCCCGTCACCGAGGCCGATCTCGAGAGCGAGCGGGTGATCCTTGCGGGTCTTGGCAGGCTGACTCCCGACCTCCCGGTGGTCTCGGAGGAGGCGGTCGAGGCGGGGCGGATTCCGGATGTCACCGGAGGTCGGTTTTGGCTGGTCGACCCGCTGGATGGGACGCGCGAATTTGTCAACCGCCGGGACGAGTTCACCGTGAATATCGGTCTGGTCGAGGACGGCCTTCCCGTGCTCGGGATCGTCGGCGTACCGGCCAAGGATACGGTCTATGGCGCCTGCGGGCCGGGGACGGCGTGGGTCTCGGAACGCGGCGCGCCGCCGCAGCCGATCACGACCCGTCCGGCGCCCGCGTCGGGCCTGACCGTGGTTGCGAGCCGATCCCATGGAGATCGGGATCGACTGAGCGCCTATCTTGCGCGCTTCAAGGTTGCGGATCAGGTGAGCGCCGGCAGCGCCGTCAAGTTCGCGCTGGTGGCCAGCGGGGAGGCTGACCTCTACCCGCGTTTCGGCCGAACCATGGAGTGGGACACTGCGGCGGGGCACGCCATCCTCGCGGCCGCCGGCGGGTACGTCGAGACGGAAGACGGAGACCCGCTGACCTACGGCAAGCCGGACTTCGCGAACCCGCCCTTCATCGCCTTCGGTCGACGGGAGTGAGCGGACAGCGGGTTCAGCCTGCCGACGACGCGCATGTGGCCGAGGCCGCGCGTGTTCTCCGCGCGGGCGGGCTGGTTGCCTTTCCGACCGAGACCGTCTACGGCCTGGGCGCCGACGCCAGCAATGATGATGCGGTCGCCCGGATTTTTGCGGCCAAAGCGCGGCCGAAATTCAATCCGTTGATCGTGCATGTGTTGGACATCGACGCAGCCGCGGCGCATGTCAGGATTGACGATCGTGCCCGGACGCTTGCGTCCCGGTTTTGGCCGGGGCCGTTGTCGCTCGTGCTGCCGCGGCGCGAGGACAGCGCTCTGTCGCTGCTGGTCAGCGCCGGCCTCGATACGGTGGCGATCCGCGCGCCGAGAGGGGATGTCGCGCAAGCCCTGATTGCCGCGACGGACCGGCCGATCGCCGCGCCGAGCGCCAACCGATCCGGCGAGGTCAGTCCGACCACCGCGGAACATGTGGCGGACTCGCTCGGCGACGCGGTCGACATCATTCTCGATGGCGGACCCTGTCCGGTCGGCGTGGAATCCACGGTTTTGGACCTGAGCGGTGAGGTGCCCGTGCTGTTGAGACCAGGCGGTCTGGCGGTCGAGGAGCTCGAGACTGTCGTCGGGCCTCTGAGGCGGGCCGGGGAGGGCGAGGTCGCCCGGTCCCCGGGCATGCTCGCGCGCCACTATGCGCCCTCGCGGCCATTGCGCCTGGACGCCCGCGCCGTCCGGGCGGACGAGGCGCTGCTCGCCTTTGGGGTCGAGGTGCCGGCCGGTGCCGCCGAGGCGTTGAACCTGAGCCCGTCCGGGGACACCACCGAGGCGGCGGCGAACCTGTTCGCCATGCTGCGGACGCTGGACCGGCCGGAATTCGCGGCCATTGCCGTGATGCCCATCCCCGAGCACGGCCTTGGGCTGGCGATCAATGACCGGCTGCGCCGCGCGGCGGGGGCCCGGTCCTGACCGACGTGCCTTGCCGCCGTCCCGCGGACGGGCTACATCCGAAGGTATGAAATCCGCAGAAACGCCCGTCTCGTCCAAAGCCCTGGACCGGATCAAGTCGGTCGTCGGCGCCAAGGGCTGGATCCAGGATCCGGTGGACGTGGCCCCCCATCTGGAGGAGCCGCGCGGGTTGTACCATGGCCGGACGCCGCTCGTGGTCAAACCGGCCTCCACCGGCGAAGTCGCCGAGGTCGTGCGCATCTGCCGAGAGAGCCGCACGCCGATCGTGCCCCAGGGCGGCAACACCGGGCTGGTCGGCGCGTCGGTCCCGCACGAAACCGGCGGCGAGATCGTCGTGAGCCTTTCGCGCATGAACCGGGTGCGGGACATCGACCCCGCCAACGACACGATCACGGTCGAGGCCGGCTGCGTTTTGGCCGATGTGCAGGCGGCCGCCGCCAAGGCCGACCGCCTGTTCCCCTTGAGCCTCGGCGCCGAGGGGAGCTGCCAGATCGGCGGCAATCTCTCCACCAATGCCGGCGGCACGGCGGTCCTGCGCTACGGCAACATGCGCGAGCTGGTGCTCGGCCTGGAGGTGGTGCTGCCGGACGGAGAGATCTGGGACGGCTTGCGCGGGCTGCGCAAGGACAACACCGGCTACGACCTCAAGCAGCTGTTCATCGGTGCGGAAGGAACGCTCGGCATTGTCACCGCCGCCGTGTTGCGCCTCTTCCCGCGGCCGCGGGAGGTCGCCACCGCGCTCGCGGCAATCCGCGATCCGGCGGCGGCGATCGAGATCCTGAGCCGGGCGCGCGCCGCCGCGGGCGAGGCGGTCACGGCTCTCGAATATATGCCGCGCAACGGCATAGACATGGCGCTGAAGCACGCCGAAGGCACTGTGGATCCGCTGGCCGACCGGCACGACCACTACCTGTTGGTGGAGCTGTCCTCTGCGCGGGCGGATGCGGGACTTGGTGACGATCTGGAAGCCATACTGGCCGCGGCGCTGGAGGACGGCCTGGTTCGTGACGCAGTGCTCGCTGCGAGTGAGACGCAGGCCCGCGGCCTGTGGCGGTTGCGCGAAGCGATCCCGGAGACGCAGAAGCTCGAGGGCGGCAGCATCAAGCACGACGTCTCGGTGCCGATCTCCAGGGTCGCGGACTTCATTGCCGAGGCGTCGGACAAGGTCTCCGCCGCTCTGCCGGGGGTCCGGCCGGTGCCCTTCGGCCATATCGGCGACGGCAACATCCATTTCAATCTCACGCAGCCGGAGGGCGCCGACACGGACGCGTTTCTCGCAGAATGGCCGCGCATGAACCGCATCGTCCACGATGTGGTGATGGAGATGGGCGGCAGCTTCAGCGCCGAACACGGCGTCGGCAGGCTGAAGCGGGACGATCTGGCGCGCTACAAGTCCCCGGTCGAGCTTGATTTGATGCGCCGGCTGAAATCCGCGCTCGACCCGGACGGGATCATGAATCCGGGCAAGGTCCTCTGACCGTCAGTTCTGGCACGCACGGTCGGGCATCAATCCATGAATCAGTGATCCGAGCTCGGTCGGGTCGACCGGCTTGTGCGCCAACGCGCTGTCGGGCAAGCCACTGATCTTGCGGATGGTGGCGGGCGAGGTGTCGCCGGTGATGTGAACGGCGGGAATGATGGTCCCGTAATGGTCCCGCAATCGCTCGATCAGGGCGCAGCTGTTTTCGCCCGCCGGCAGCCTATAGTCGGCCACGATGAGGTCGGGGGGCACCGAGGATTGCGCCGCGGCTTGGAACGCAGCTTCTGCGCTGCATGCCTCGATCACCTCGGCCCCCCAGGACGCAAGCAGCTGCTTGGTGGCGTTCAGGACAAGCAGGTCGTCATCGACCACGAGGACGGCGCGACCGGTCAAGTCCAGCAATTCAGGTTCCATGGCGGGCAGGAAGCCAGCCTGTTGTTCGACTGCGCGGGCCATCGGCACTGCGACCGAAAACGTCGACCCCTGACCCTCGATGGAGCGTACCTCGACACGATGGCCCAGGAGACGCGCAAGGCGGCGCACGATGGACAAACCCAGCCCCAAGCCGCGGTCCCGACTGCGCGCCGGATTGTCGAGCTGATGGTATTCCTCGAAGATCTCCTCGATCTGATCCGGCGGAATCCCAATCCCGTCATCATGCACTTCGAAGCGCAGACCGTCGCCGCTGCGGCGACAGCCGACCAGGACCTTGTGTCCTTGGGATCTGCCGATCGCGTTGGACAGGAGGTTCCTGAGGATCCGTTCCAGCAGGGCCGGATCGCTGCGGATCGCCACGCTCGACGGCACCACGCGTAGTTCGATTCCTTGCTCTTCGGCCGCGGTGTGAAAGGTGCTTGCGAGATGAGAGAGCACCACATCGGCCCCAAAGTTTTCGATCTCCGGCGTGACCACGCCCGCCTCCAGCCTGGAGATGTCAAGCACGCTGTCCAGCAGGTCGCCCATCACCTTGATGGCTTGGCCCATGTCCCGAACGACGCTCTCCTGACGGCTGTCCACAAGGTCATCGGACAGGATCGCATGCAACAGGCGGATCGCCTGCAACGGCTGGCGCAGGTCATGGCTGGCGGCGGCCAGAAAGCGCGACTTCGCCGCATTCGCGCGCTCCGCCGCACTCTTGGCGGCACGGAGGTTCTCTCGCACGGCCTTGTCCGCGGAGACGTCCTGCCAAAAGCCGATCACCCGCAGGGGACGGCCTTTGCCGTCGCGAAACAGCTCGGCCACGTCCCGGATCGTCCGGTAGTCGCCCGCACTGTCGGCCAGACGGTATTCGCAGGGCTCATAATGGTTTTCGGGCAGCGCCGAAAAGTGGGCCAGGGCGCGCGCCCGATCGTCCGCATGGATCAGATTGCTCCAGATCCCCGCTTTGTGGGACAGGGCTTCGGGCTCATAGCCCAACTGCCGGACCACGTTGGAGCTGACGAAGCGGAGGGCCCCATCAGTGTCAGGCTCCCGAACGTAGAACACTCCCGGGGCGGCGGAGACCAGGAAATCCAGCTCGTCGCAGCGATCGCGCAAGTCCTGCTCCGTTGCCGCTCGGCGGGCTACCTCGTCCTTCGCCGCGGCCCATCGCCGATATACCAACCAGCCGATCGCCAGCAGGAGAACGACAGCGCCAATAATGAGGTCGTCCAGCTCCCAGTGCTCGTGACTTCGGGTCGCGCGGTACAGAAGTTCGAACAGGTCGATGCTCACGACGATGGCCACGACGAGCGTGACCACCACGACCGTCAGAATGATGTCGCGCTTGGCCTGTGTCAGCGACGGATCCGCAGTCGGTCGTCTTGATTGATGATCGCGTTCCATTCCGCTGGCCTCCATCGCCGAGCGAGAAAACCTGCTGCGCGGAGTCTTTACCGGCGGGCTCTCGGTGTTATGTCTAAAGGACACCCGTAAAGGACGCAATGAACCGCTCGGCAATACAATCGGCTGTGCGGCGTCCGACGGTGATTGCCCGCCCTGCAGTACCGCTGAAGTCGTGGGGATGCGGCTACCGCCCGCAGGGCAGGCTGGTATAGACTAGTGCACTTGTATCGATACCAAGGAAGACGCGTCCGATGACTGTTTACTCTGCCCCGATCCAGGACATGCGCTTCGTGCTGGACCAGGTGATCGGGTTCGATCAAGAGATCGCCACGCTGCCGGGCTACGAGGAGTCGACTCCCGACCTGGTCGACGCCGTGCTGGAAGAAGCCGGCAAACTGGCCGGTGAAGTGCTGGCTCCTCTGAACCAGGTGGGTGATCGGCAGGGCTCGGTCCTGGAGAACGGAGTGGTGCGCACCCCGGACGGATTTCGGGAGGCATACCAGCAGTTCGTTGAGGCCGGCTGGAATGCGCTGCCCTTCGACCCGGACTATGGCGGCCAGGGCCTGCCCTACGCGCTGAGCACCGCCGTGACGGAAATGTGGAACGCGGCCAACACGTCCTTCGCCCTGTGTCCGCTGCTCACCCAGGGGGCGATCGAGGCAGTCGGCTCGCATGGAACACAGGTTCTAAAGGACCTTTATCTTGGCAAGCTGGTCAGCGGTGAGTGGACCGGCACCATGAACCTGACCGAGCCGCAGGCGGGCTCGGATGTCGGCGCGCTCCGAACCAAGGCGGTCAAGGACGGGGATCACTACAAGATCACCGGCACCAAGATCTTCATTACCTGGGGCGAGCACGACTGTGCCGAGAACATCATCCATCTGGTGCTGGCCCGTCTGCCGGACGCGCCCCCGGGCACCAAGGGCATCTCCTTGTTCCTGGTGCCGAAGGTTCTGGTCAACCCAGACGGCAGCCTGGGGCCGGGCAACGACGTCAAATGCGCGTCGCTGGAGCATAAGCTGGGCATCCACGCCAGCCCGACCTGCGTGATGTCCTTCGGCGACGAAGGCGGCGCGATCGGCTATCTGATCGGGGAAGAGAACAACGGCATGGCCTGCATGTTCACGATGATGAACAGCGCGCGGATCAACGTCGGTCTGATGGGCCTGTCCACCGCCGAGCGCGCCTGGCAACAGGCGCTCGACTATGCCAAGCAGCGCGTGCAGAGCGCCGACATCGCGGGCGGCAGGGAGCCGGTGACCATCATCCAGCATCCCGACGTCCGGCGCATGCTGATGACCATGAAGTCCCAGACCGAGGCCATGCGGGCGCTGCTGTACTACATCGGCGGCGCCATGGACACGTCCCGACGCCATCCGGACGCGGAGGTGCGAGAGCGGGCCCAGGGCGTCGTCGACCTGTTGACGCCGGTGGTCAAGGCCTGGTGCACCGACACGGGTTGCGAGATCACCTCGATCGGCATCCAGGTGCATGGCGGGATGGGGTTCGTCGAGGAGACCGGCGCCGCGCAGCACTTCCGGGACGCCCGCATCCATCCCATCTACGAGGGCACCAACGGGATCCAGGCGAACGATCTGCTCGGTCGCAAGTTGCTGCGTGACGGCGGCGCCAACGCCAAGGCGTTCATCGCCGGCATGCGCGAACTGGACAACGTGCTGGCCAGCGCCAATGGGCAACATCTGCCGGTGATCCGCACGACGCTGATCCAGGCGATCGGCGAGCTGGACGCCGCCACCGACTGGCTCCTGGAGACTGGGCCGAAGGACATTCACCTGGCAGCGTCCGGCGCCGCGCACTATCTCAACCTGTTCGGCACCGTGACGGCGGGTTGGCTGATGGCGAAGGCGGCCCTGGCGGCCGATGCCGGGTCACGGGAGGGCAACGGCGACGCCCGGTTCTATGAGGCCAAGGTGACCACGGCCCGCTTCTTCGCCGACCAGTTCCTGACCCGGGCCGCGGCTTTGCGGCGGATCGTGACGGACGGCGGCGAGACGGTCATGGCCATGACCGAGGACCAGTTCTGAGCCGTGCGGCCGGCGCTGCGAGCAGGCGGCGTTGCGCTTGTTCTGCTGACGCTTCCGGCCCACGCTGATTTCGCGGACGGATGTGCGGCCTTCGATGCCGGCGACTACGCCACTGCGGCGCGGGAATGGCGACCGCTGGCCGAGGCGGGCGACGCCGAGGCTCGCCTGGTCGCCTGGCCGGCCCCGGAGAACAGATAGACAGGTCTGCCTTGGGCGCAGACTCTGCTTGCATTGCCGGACGTAATGGTCCACACAAACTGGCTTTCTGGCAAACACATGCTGTCGGACCTTAAGGGGGCGCAACATGCCGGCAGGGGCGTTCGCCGGGGGACGCGGGGCAACTTCGGAGAATCGCCGCGAAGACTATTTCGTGGTCTGGGACGGCGTCGAATGCGCCGGACTTCACATCCTGCTTGAACTCTGGGGCGCCAGCAATCTCGATGACTTGGATCGCATCGAGGCGGCGCTGCGCGAGGCCGCAGTGGCCGCGGGCGCCGAGGTGATCGATGCGCGCCTGCATCACTTCGGGCCGGGCCATGGCGTGACCGGGGTTCTCCTGTTGGCGGAGTCCCATATCTCCATTCACACCTGGCCCGAGCGGGCCTACGCCGCCATCGACATCTTCATGTGCGGCGCTTGCGACCCGCGCGCCTCGGTGCCTGTGCTCGAGCGCGCCTTTCAGCCGGAGCGCAACGAGGTCAGCGAGGTCCGCCGGGGCGCCGTGCGGTGAGCTGGTACGAAGAGACGCTGCACGACGATCTGCGGGAAAAGCTGCGCGTCTCGAGAGTCCTGTACGAAGGCAACACCGGCCTGCAGCACCTTGTGATCTTTGAGAATCCCAGCCTCGGCCGGGTCATGGCCCTGGACGGGGTCATCCAGACCACCGAAGCGGACGAGTACGCCTATCACGAGATGCTGGCCCATGTGCCGATCCTGGCGCATGGCCGCGTGCGGCGCGTCTTGATCATCGGCGGCGGCGATGGCGGATGCCTCGAGGAAGTCCTCAAGCATCCCATCGACAGGGCGACCATGGTGGAGATCGACGGCACCGTGATCGCACTGGCCCGGGAGCACCTGTCGGCCATCTGCGGCGCGGCGTTCGACGATCCGCGCGCGGACCTGGTGGTCGGCGACGGCGCCAAGTTCGTTCAGGAGACCGACGACCGGTTCGACGTGATCATCGTCGACTCCCCCGACCCGATCGGCCCCGCGGAGGTATTGTTCGGCAACGACTTCTACGCGGGCTGCCGCCGCTGTCTCGCCGAGGGCGGCATCCTGGTCACCCAGAACGGCGTGCCCTTCGTGCAGCCCGACGAGTTGCGCATGAGCCACGCCCGGCTGTCGGCGATCTTTCGCGATGTCGCCTTCTACCTGACCGTAGTGCCGACCTATCACGGCGGCCACATGACCCTCGGCTGGGCCAGCGACATGCCGGCGCACCGCGCGGTGCCTCTGGGAACGCTGGAGGAGAGGCACAGATCGTCCGGCATCGAGACCCGCTACTACAACGCCGAGGTCCACCGGGCCGCGTTCGCCCTCCCGAATTTCATCCGGGGCATGCTCGCCACCCCCTAGCCGTTTCGGCCGGGTCGCCGAGTACCTGCGTCAGTTGTATAGTGTTCTGGAACCTGATGGCGCCCGTGGGAGGATGCCATGACGCTCATCCGGCTATCGTGCATCGGGACCAATCTCTACGCCCCCATGGCGAACGGGCGGTTCGTCGGACAGCCTTACAGCCCCGCCACCCGATATGGCTTTCTCGAGCAGGTGAGCCCGCAAGGGCCGTTGCCCGGATTTCAGGGAAACCTGCATCTCTATCTCGGCGAGATGCTGGCCGAGGCTCCGCAGGGCGGCGCGCCTCTGCTCGTGATGGTGCACGGCTACGACTTTCGGGCGGACGCACCGCTGCGCAGCGACGACCCGCAGGCCTCGGACAACGCGCACAGCAGGATCTATCACTTCACCGACCATGGCGACGAGGAGCACGACAGGCATTCCACCGGCTGGCCCCTGTGGCTCGGCTTCGAGGAGACCGACCAAGGCGGCAACGGCATCGCGATTGCCTTTGCCTGGAACAGCTTCGGCGACGATCTGCATCTGCCGGTCTACGAGTTGGCGGAGAAGGAGATTGCCTGGTCCCTATTAGGGGTGCTGTTGGTCCTGCATGCGCGCCGTCCCAACCGCCGGATCGATTTGTTCGGCCACAGCCTGGGCACCCATGTCATTCTGCAGACGCTGCGTCTCGCCGCCGAGCATGCCCCGGATGTGGCGGCGCACTGCGACCGCGTGATCCTGATGGGGGGCTCTGCCTACGTGACACCGGCAACGCAGGTTTACGACGTGCTCACGTCGACGATGCCGCCGTCTTTGGGCGCACCTCTGACGGACGCGCTTCAGATCTACAACTTCATGTCCGTCGAAGACGCGGTGGTCGGTCCTCTGTCGGAAATCTTCACCCGCGGTCCGAACGACGAAAAGCACATGATCGGACGCTACGGGCTCAAATCGCGGCAGCCCCGGGACGGCTGGCTCGATCTTGAACTCGAGGACGACGACCTCAAGACATGGGTGCGGGACAACTTTGCGCTCGATATCTCGGGCGACCAGCCGGGGTTTCTGCGGTCTCAGGACCACTGGTATTACTGGACGCACCGGCCCAACATGGCGCTCTATCGGAAGATCCTGCGCGATCGCGACGAGACCTCCATTGCGGCGTGGCGGGGCAGGGGCGTGCCCGAACATCTGGACGGCGGTTAGCGGGGAAATCCTGGCTTGCGCTTGGGCCCCGTCGCCGGATGGGATAACGTCCCGGCGCCATGAGCGCTGGTTTTCTATCGCCCGACGCCCAACAGCCGCAGCCCTGGGACAGGCTGGCCGATTATCTGGCCGGGCAGGGGTTCGGAATCTCTTCGGATCCGTTGCCGCGGCAGTTCGCCGGCGGGTTCGGCAATCTCAACTATCTGATCGAGCTGGACGGCAAGCCCGCGGTCCTGCGCACGCCGCCGGCGGGCCCGTTGCCGCCCGGGGGCAACGACATGGGCCGTGAGAGCCGGGTGCTGACG
>JASJBI010000055.1 GCA_030066595.1 Alphaproteobacteria bacterium
GGTCCTCGCGCATCAAGTCCGCCACGATCCCCGCCTGGGCGGTCTGGACGCTCGTGGTTCAGTTCGAGATCATGTATCTCTATGCCGGCTTCGTGAAGATCAACCCGGACTGGCTGCAGCTCGAGCCGCTGGGCATGTGGCTGAACCGGCGATCCGACCTGGCCCTGATCGGGCCTTACTTCTCGGAGCCGTGGGTCATCGCGGTCGGCGCCTACGGCGTCATTCTCTTGCACGTGGTCGGCGCGCCCCTGCTGCTCTGGCGGCGCACGCGGCTCTTCGTCTTCGTGGTGTACGCCAGCTTCCACACCATGAACCACATCGTCTTTCAGATCGGCATCTTCCCCTGGCTCACGCTGGCGGCCACGCTGATGTTCTTCGACCCGGACTGGCCGCGGCAGGTGGCGCGCAGGCTGCTCCGGCCGTTGTCGCGCCTGGCCGGCGTTACGCTGCCCTTGGTCCGGGAGGCGCGCGGCCAGTACGGCGCCGCCGCGGCCGCGATATCGCCGGCCGGTGCGGTCAGCTGGTCCCAGGCGACGGTCATGCTGCTGATGGCGGCCTGGTTCGCCGTTCAGATCGGCTTCCCGCTGCGGCACTACGCCTATCCCGGCGACGTGGCCTGGAACGAGGACGGCCATCGCTTTGCCTGGCGTATGAAACTCAGGGACAAGAAGGGACGGGCCGACTTTGTCGTTCGCGACCCGCGCTCGGGCGAGGAGTGGAAGGTCCGGCCGGGCAAATACCTGACCCGCCGACAGGCGCGCAAGATGCGGACCCGCCCGGACATGATCCTGCAGTTCGCCCACCATCTGGAACGGGTCTATCGGGAGGAGGAAGGCATCCCCGACGTGGAGGTCCGGGCCAATGTGTGGGTCTCGCTCAATGGCCGACCCCGCGCCCGGATGGTTGACCCGGATCGGGATCTCACCCAGATCGATCGCAGCATGCGGCACGCGGACTGGATCCTGCCGCTCCAGGAACCGCTGCCGGCGGAACGCCGGTGGGCGCGCAACTGACCCCGCGCCCCGGGCCGACCGAGGACTTGCCCTCGGCTGCGGACCGGCCGGCGCCGGCCTGGACCCCGGACCCGGCGCTCCTGGCCGGCCCGATCCTGCTGTTCGACGGCGTCTGCCATCTGTGTCGCGCGAGCGTCCAGTTCGTGCTGGCGCGCGATCCGCGGGGCGCCTTTCGCTTCGCCTCGCTGCAGTCCGATCTGGGCAGCCGGCTCGCCGGTCATTTCGGCATTCCCGCCTCCGAGCTCACGAGCATGGTGCTGGTCCTCGATGGCGCCGCCCACACGCGATCGGCGGCGGCGCTCCGGACCGCCAGGCTGCTGCGCGCACCCTGGCCTCTGCTGTCCGTCTTCCTGCTGGTGCCGGCGGTGATCCGCAACGGCGTCTATGATTTCATCGGCCGGCGGCGCTATCGCTGGTTCGGCAAGATGGACGCCTGCTGGGTTCCGGACGCGGAGATCCGAGACCGGTTCCTCGACTGAAATCGCGCGCGGTCAACGTCCGCTTGCGGTCGGACGCCGTCGGTGATCAGATGGGATGGGGACAGCGGGCTGCGGAGCCGGGCGAGGGAGGCAGGTCATGCGCAAGTTCATCATCGAGCGGGAGATCCCGGAGATCGGCAGCGCCGCGCGCGAGCAGCTGCGCGAAGCGGCGCAGACGTCGAACGCGGTGCTCAGCGAGCTGGCGCCGGCGATCCAGTGGCAGCACACTTATGTGGCCGGCGACAAGACCTTCTGCGTCTACCTCGCCGAGGACGAGGAGGTGATCCGGCGGCACGCGGAGATGAGCGGATTTCCCGCCACCAAGATCACCGAGATTTCCAAGGTCATCGACCCGTCTACGGCGCGCGAGAGTTGACCGGCGACGGACGCCGCCGCAGACGGCGGGCCTGACGCAGCGATGCGGACCGAACAGGTCGTTCGCCACATCACGGACTGGCTCGCCGCCTATCTCCAGCAGGCGAAGGCCGGGGGCTTCGTCATCGGCGTCTCCGGCGGCATCGACTCGGCGGTGAGCTCGACGCTGGCGGCGCGGACCGGGGCGCCCTTGCTCTGCGTCGAGATGCCGATCCACCAAAGCCGCGACCAGGTATCGCGGGCACAGGAACATATCGCCTTCCTGAAGGACTCGTTCGCGAACGTGGCCTCGACCGAGGTCGAGCTGACGCCCGTGTTCGACCAGATGATCGCCGCCCTGCCGGAGGTCGAGGATCAGGCATCGCGCGAGATGGCGCTGGTCAACACGCGGGCGCGCTTGCGCATGACCACGCTCTACTATTTCGCGGCCCTGCGGAACCGCCTGGTGGTGGGCACGGGCAACAAGGTCGAGGACTTCGGCATCGGCTTCTTCACCAAGTATGGCGACGGCGGCGTCGATCTGAGCCCGATCGCCGACCTGACCAAGACCCAGGTCTACCGACTGGGCGAGGCGCTGGGCATCATCGACGCCATCATGCGGGCGGCGCCGACGGACGGGCTGTGGGGTGACGACCGCACCGACGAAGACCAGATCGGCGCCTCCTATCCCGAGCTCGAATGGGCCATGCGCTTTTCCGACGACGAGGCCGGGCTCTCGCCGCGCCAGCGCGAGGTCTTGGCGATCTACCGCCGGCTCAACGCCGCGAACGCCCACAAGATGGTGCCGATCCCGGTCTGCGAGATCCCGCAAGAGCTGCTCTAGCGACCGGCCGCAAGAGGGCGGGCGCTTGACTTACGGCGGGACGCGGCCCAAATCGCGGGTTTGTCGCGGCTCGGCGCTCCGGACGGAGCCGCAAACCCACCGCGCGTGCCGGGCGACACCATCCGGCGCAGATGCGCTTTGAAACCTGGAGAGGGGCCCCCGGCGCTTGCCGGACAACGAGAAAGCGAGGGACTGAACGGTATGATCGAACTCTACACCTGGCCCACGCCGAACGGGCACAAGGTCCACATCATGCTCGAAGAATGCGGGCTCGAATATAACATTCACCCGATCGACATCCTGGCCGGTGACCAGTTCGATCCGGAGTATCTGAAGATCAATCCGAACAACAAGATGCCCACCATCGTCGACCCGGACGGACCCGAGGGCGGGCCCTATCCGGTGTTCGAGTCGGGCGCGATCCTGATGTATCTGGCCGAGAAGACCGGCAAGTTGATGCCCCGGGAAACGGGACCGCGCTACCGGGTGATCCAGTGGCTGATGTTCCAGATGGGCGCGGTCGGCCCGATGCTCGGCCAGGCGCACCATTTCCGCCAGTACGCGCCGGAGCAGATCGAATACGCGGTCGATCGCTACACCAACGAGGCCAACCGGATCTACGGTGTGATCGACCGGCGCCTGGGCGAGGTGCCCTATCTCGCCGGCGCGGACTACTCCATCGCCGATATCGCGACCTGGCCGTGGACCCGGACCTATGAGCGTCAGGGCGTGGACATCGAGGCCTACCCCAACTTCAAGCGCTGGTTCGAGGAGATCGACGCGCGGCCCGCGGTGCAGCGCGGCATTCAGGTCCTCAAGGACCAGCGCAAGGACATCACGACGGACGAGAAGGGCCGGGAGATGCTGTTCGGCGCCGCCCAGTACCAGAGGCGCTGACCATGCCGGAGGACAAGACGATCGAGCTCTACACCTGGAGCACGCCGAACGGCCGCAAGGCCTCCATCATGCTGGAGGAGGTCGGGCTGTCCTACACCGTGCACCCCATCAACATCACCAAGGGCGACCAGTTTGAGCCCGGGTTCCTGAAGATCAGCCCGAACAACAAGATCCCGGCGATCGTCGACCCGGACGGCCCCGGCGGCGAGCCCTTGGCGCTGTTCGAGTCCGGCGCCATCCTGATCTATCTCGCCAACAAGACCGGCCAGCTGTTCCCCACGGACGAGCGCCTGCGCTACGAGACCTTGCAGTGGCTGATGTTCCAGATGGGCGGGGTCGGGCCGTTCTTCGGCCAGGCCCATCACTTCCGCCGTTTCGCCCCCGAGGAAGTGCCCTATGCGATCAAGCGCTACACCGACGAGACCCGGCGTCTTTACGGGGTCCTGGACAAGCGCCTCGCGGACAGCGCGTATCTGGCGGGCGAGGACTACACCATCGCCGATATCGCGACCTTCCCCTGGACCGCGCGGCACGAATGGCAGGGCGTGAGCCTGGCGGAGTTCCCCAGCGTCAATCGCTGGTATGACGCGATTGCCGCCCGCCCTGCGGTCGAGCGGGGGATGGCCGTGCCCTGATGGCGGGGTCGACGCGCTAGCTCGTCAAGCTCTCGGCGTCCCCCGCGGGGAAGGGCACGACCCGGCATTTTCCGGTCTTGCCCGCATTGGCTCTGAGCTCCAGGAGCTCGCGCCGGCACTTCTCCAGCCGGGCCAGCTCGCGGGCGTCCTCGCGGTCGCTGACTTCCATGCAGTCCAGCTTGTTATCCACGAGGTCGACCAGGGTCTCGATGCTTTTCGTGGAGAGCGCCATCGCCTCTTCCCCCTGCCATTCGGGTGTCGTGCGGGAATACTTTCCGGCCCGCATCGTTAATGGCGGGTAAACGGACGGATGGTCGTCGCGGGCTCGCCGGGCCGGGCCGATTAAGGGCTTGTCAATGGCGCCGGCCCTAGACTTCCGAACGGTCCCGCCCCAGCCGGCGTGCCCTGGCGGGCCGGGCGAATCGCTCGGGAGATGCGTCCGATGCCGCGCAACCAGACGGCCAAGATCAAGCCACAGGAAGACTTCGAGGCGCCTGGCCTCGCGCCCCAACTTGGCGAGCCCGACCATGCCCGCAGGCTCAGCGACAAGGTGCTGGCGGCCTTCAACCACGCCTATTCGGTGGGCGAGGTGGAGATCGCCAACCAGCTCCGCGCAGTGCTCGAGCGGCTGGACAACGCCGGTCCCTGCTCGCCGGTCCACCAGCGGGCGGTCTCCGGCGCCGAGCAGGCGGACCGCTGGATGGCCTTCGTCGGCGCCCGCAACGCCTATACGGCGCTGCTCGACGACGCCGGCGGCCGCAAGCCGGACGAGCTCCAGGAGGCGTTGGGGCGCATGAAAGAGGCCTATCTGCGCTGGAGCCAGGGGTAGTAGGCGGTCGCAAGGCCCGTTTCGCCTCACCCTTCGACAAGTTCATCCTTCGAGACGCCGCCTTCATCCTGAGGAGGCCTGTAAGGCCGTCTCGAAGGAGAAGGCGGCTCCTCAGGATGAAGCGGTACAGTGGAACTATGAAGCACGAGGGTGAGCCTGGGTGGTCCGATTGACAGCCTTGGAGCAGGGGGCTAGAAGTCCTGCCCGCCGCTCCTATCTGAAGCGTTGCGGGCCGCGGCGCATACCGGAGCCCTGCGGAGGGATGGCAGAGCGGTAATGCAGCGGATTGCTAATCCGTCAACGGGTAACACCGTTGCGTGGGTTCGAGTCCCACTCCCTCCGCCATTTCCCTGGGCCGCGGAGGCCGCACCGTTTATCCCGGCCCTAGCGTGACCTAGGATTCGCGCGGCGCCGGTTCGCCGATCTCGACCGCGCCGCTGACCTGCCAGTCCGCGACCGTCTCGGCATCGACGTCATGGGCCGCTGCGGCCTCGGCACTGCCGGCGGCCTCGTCGATGATCCAGCACTCGAGCTCCGCCTCGCTGGTGGGCACGCCCTTGGCGTGGACGGGTCTGATCCGGTGCTTGCCGGGGGGAATGGACTTGGTACTGCCGTCGACGCTCGTGTACTCGACGGTCTCGTTGACCCGCAAAATCCAGCTTTCGTCCGCGCTCATCTCGTCCTCTCCTCGCCTGATCGCCGCGTCGGCAACACAAATCCAGTCTCCATCGCACTACACGCCCGAGAGCGTGTAGGGGTTGGTCCAACTCTCCAGCATGCGGATGTAGTTCGCCCGGGCAAAGGCCGTGGGGTCCGCGACCCGCTGCTGGCTCAGCGCGCCCTTCATCTCGGCGACGCTATCGTAGCCGCGGCGCTCCATCCACTCGGTCACGCCGGTCACCAAGGTTTGGCAGAACGCCGGGCCGTTGCGGAGCAGCGCCGACGTGGTCATGACCGCATCCGCGCCGGCAAGCAGGTACTTGATCACCTCGTCAGGGCCCGCAACGCCCGTGGTCGCCGCCAGCGAGACGTCGATCCGGCCGTGCAGCATCGCGATCCAGCGCAACGGCAGGCGGATCTCGGCCCGTTCGCTGAGCTGGAGATTGGGCGTGACGGAGAGCTCTTCGAGATCGAAATCCGGCTGGTAGAAGCGGTTGAACAGAACCAACCCGTCGGCGCCCGCCTGCGCGAACTGCCGGGCCATGTGCGCCATGGCGCTGAAATAGGGGCTGACCTTGAGCGCCACCGGCACGGACGAGGCCGCCTTGACCGCAGCCAGCGCGTCCAGATAGTGCTGTTCGACATGCTGGCCGCTCACCGCCGGGTCGGCCGGCAGGTAGTAGACGTTGAGCTCGAGCCCACGGGCGCCGGTCTCGCTCAGCTGGCGCGCATAGTCGGCCCAGCCGTCGCCCGTGACGCAGTTCAGGCTGGCGATCACCGGGATGTCGACCGCTTCCGCGGCACGGCGCAGCAGGTCCAGATAGCGGTCCGGCCCGACATGGTACTCCTCCAGCTCCGGAAAGTAGCTGAGCGACTCCGCGAAGCTCTCGCTGCCGGCGGCGGCCAGATGCTCGACCGATGCTATCTCCTGGTGAAGCTGCTCCTCGAACAGGGAAAACAGGACGACCGCGGCCGCGCCGCCGTCCTCGAGCCGTCTGATGCCGTCGAGACTGGACGAGAGCGGCGAGGCCGACGCCACCACCGGGTGGCGCAGGTCGAGGCCCATGTAGCGTGTACTCAGATCCATGTCGCTCTCCTCCTGCGGACCGGCGGCAATCAGCCGCGGGCCTCGGCGCCGCCGAGCGCCATTTCCTCGTAAACGCTCCATTTGCGCTCCACGGTCTCCTGCGCCTTGTCCATGAGCTCTTCGGCGACCTCCGGATGGGTGTGGGCCAGCATGCGGTAGCGGAGCTCGTTGTAGGCATAGTCCTTGAGCGGGATCTTCGGCCGCTGGGAGTCGAGCACGAACGGGTTCTCGTGGGACTTGCGGAGCTCCGGGTTGTAGCGCAGGAGCGGCCAGTAGCCGCTCTGCACCGCCAGGTGCTGCTGGTTCAGGCCCTTCTGCATGTTGATGCCGTGGGCGATGCAGTGGCTGTAGGCCAGGATCAGCGACGGCCCTTCGTAGACCTCGGCCTCGCGGAGCGCGAGCAACGTCTGCTGCGGGTTGGCGCCCATGGCCACGCGCGCCACGTAGACGTTGCCGTAGGAGATCGCCTGCAGGGCGAGGTCCTTCTTGCCCACCGCCTTGCCGCCGGCGGCGAACTTGGCCATCGCGCCGATCGGCGTGGCCTTGGACATCTGCCCGCCGGTGTTCGAATAGACCTCGGTGTCCATCACCAGGACGTTGACGTTGCGGCCGCTGGCCAGCACGTGATCCAGGCCTGCGGAGCCGATGTCGTAGGCCCAGCCGTCGCCGCCGACCAGCCAGATGCTGCGCCGGACCAGGTGATTGGCGACCGACAAGAGATCCCGCGCCTGGTCGCTGTCGAGCGCGCGCAGCCGGTCCTTGAGCGCCGCGACACGACCGTGCTGGGCGTGGATCTCGGATTCGGTGCGCTGGGACGCGGTCAGGATCTCGCCCGCCAGATCCGCGCCGACATCGCCCCGGCACGCGTAGAGCAGCCGGCGGGCGTAGGCGAGGTGTTTGTCCGCGGCCAGGCGGAAGCCGAAGCCGAACTCGGCGTTGTCCTCGAACAGCGAGTTCGACCAGGCGGGGCCGCGGCCCTCGTCGTTCTTGGTCCAGGGCGTGGTCGGCAGGTTGCCGCCATAGATGGACGAACAGCCGGTCGCGTTGGCGACGATCAGGCGGTCGCCGAAGAGCTGCGACAGGAGCTTAAGGTACGGCGTCTCGCCGCAGCCGGCGCAGGCGCCGGAAAACTCGAACAGCGGCTCGAGGAACTGGGCGCCGCGCACGGTCGAGAACTCGACCCGGGCGCGGTCGTTCACCGGGATGGTACCGAAGTAGTCCAGGTTCCGCCGTTCGCGCTCGAGGATCGGCTCCTTGGGCGCCATGTTGATCGCCTTGACGCCCGTGCGCGTGGTGCTGCGGGCCGGGCAGACTTCGACGCAGAGCCCGCATCCGGTGCAGGCGTCCGGATGGATCTGCAGGCTGTACCGGGTTTCCGGGAAGCCGCGCGCATCGATCGTCGCCGACTTGAAGCCGTCGGGCGCGGAGCCCAGGAGCGCCTCGTGGTAGAACTTGGCGCGGATCACGCTGTGCGGGCAGACGAAGCTGCAGTTGCCGCACTGGATGCAGATCTCGGGCTCCCAATCCGGGATGAACTGGGCCAGATTGCGGCGCTCCCAGGCCGCGGTGCCGGTCGGGTAGGTGCCGTCCACCGGCAGGGCGCTGACCGGCAGCTCGTCGCCGCGCCCGGCCATCATCGCCGCGGTGACCCGCTTGACGAACTCGGGCGCATCCTCGGGGACGACCGCGGACCTTTCCCGCTCGCCGGTGGCCTCGGCGGGCACCTCGACGCGGTGCAGATGGGCAAGCGCCTCGTCGACGGCGGCGAAGTTCTGACGGATGACCTCGGCGCCCTTCTTGGCGTAGGTCTTGCTGATCGCGTCCTTGATCTTCTCGATCGCGCGCTCGGACGGGACCACCCCGGCGAGGGCGAAATAGCAGGTCTGCATGATGGTGTTGATGCGGTTGCCCAGGCCCGCCTCGCGCGCCACCCGGTAGGCATCGATCACGTAGAGTTCGATCGACTTCTCGACGATCTCCTGCTGCAGACTGCGCGGCAGACGATCCCACACCGCGTCCGGGCCGTAGGGGCTGTTCAGCAGGAACGTGGCCCCCGGTGCGGCGCGCGCCAGGATGTCCACGGAGTCGACGAAATGGAACTGGTGGCAGGCGATGAAGTTGGCGGCCTGCACCAGGTAGGGCGCCCGGATCGGATCGGGCCCGAATCGCAGATGGGACACGGTCTGGGAGCCGGATTTCTTGGAGTCGTAGACGAAGTAGCCCTGCGCATAGAGGTCGGGATCCTCGCCGATGATCTTGATGGTGTTCTTGTTCGCTCCAACGGTGCCGTCCGCGCCCAGCCCGAAAAACATGGCGCGGTGGTTGGCCGCGGGCTCGATCACGAAGTCCGGGTCGTGGTCCAGGCTGGTCGCGGACACGTCGTCGCGAATCCCGACGGTGAAGCGGGTCTTGGGCTCGGTCTTGGCCAGCTCGTCGAACACCGCCTTGACCATCGCCGGCGTGAACTCCTTGGACGAGAGGCCGTAGCGCCCGCCGATGACCCGGGGCATGGCCGCGGTCGGCAGCGTGCCGGTGGCGGCCGCCTCGGCCAGGGTGGTCACGACGTCCTGATAGAGGGGCTCCCCGGGTGCCCCGGGCTCCTTGCTGCGGTCGAGGGTGGCGACCGCCGTCACCGAGGCGGGCAGGGCGGCGAGAAAATGCGCCGCCGAGAACGGCCGGTAGAGGCGGACCTGGAGCAACCCGACTTTCTCGCCTTGCGCCGCGAGGTGGGCGACGGTCTCGCCAACCGTCTCCGCCCCCGAGCCCATGATGACGATGACCCGCTCCGCATCCTCGGGGCCGAAGTAGTCGAACGGCCGGTAGCGCCGCGTCGTGAGCTGGGCGAACTTCTCCATGCAGTGCTCGACGACCTCGGGCGTGCGCGCGTAGAAGGGGTTCACGGTCTCCCGGGCCTGGAAGTAGACGTCCGGGTTCTGGGCCGTGCCGCGCATGAAGGGCGCATCCGGGTTCAGCGCCCGGCCGCGATGGGCCCGGACCAACTCATCGTCGATCATGGCCCGGATCTGGTCGTCCGAGAGGAGCGTCAGCTTGTTGACCTCGTGCGAGGTCCGGAAGCCGTCGAAGAAATGCACGAAGGGGACGCGCGCCTCGAGCGTCGCGGCCTGCGCGATCAAGGCCATGTCCTGCGCCTCCTGCACCGAGGCGGAGGCCAGCAGCGCGAAACCGGTCGTGCGCACGGCCATCACGTCTGAATGGTCGCCGAAGATCGAAAGCGCCTGCGCCGCGAGCGAGCGGGCCGCAACGTGGAAGACCGCCGAAGTCAGCTCCCCGGCGATCTTGTACATGTTGGGGATCATCAGCAGCAGGCCCTGCGAGGCCGTGAAGGTGGTCGTGAGCGCGCCGGTCTGCAGCGCGCCGTGCACAGCCCCTGCGGCACCGCCCTCGCTTTGCATCTCGGCAATGTCCGGAATATTGCCCCAGATGTTGGTCCGGCCTTCGGTCGACCATTGGTCGGCCAATTCGGCCATGGGCGAGGACGGCGTGATCGGATAGATGGCGCAGACCTCGTTGACCCTGTAGGCGACGGACGCCACCGCCTCGTTGCCGTCGATGGTGGCCACGGCGGGCGCGGGGGCAGAGCGTGTCACGGGGTCTTGCTGCGGGGTGTCATCCGGCATCGGTCATTCCGATCCTGTTGTGCCAAAGCTCACTCTCCCGCAGCCGAGGCTGCGGCGGACTCGGGGACCATCTCGATGGCATGGCAGGGGCACTGCTCGAAGCAGACGGCACAGCCGGTACAGAGCGCGTCCTTGACCTCGTAGCCCTGACCTCGGCCCAGCTTGACGATCGCCCGTTCCGGGCAGGCGCCGTAGCAGCCGTCACACTCGTAGCAGTTGCCGCAGGACAGGCAGCGCCGCGCCTCGTAGATGGCTTCGCGTTCGGTCAATCCCTTGACGATCTCCTCGAAGGATCCGGCGCGCTCGGACGGATCGAGCTGGTCCTGCGCCCTCTGGGGCGCGTCCGTCGAGTACCAGACGTGCAGTTTCTCGTAGCCGGCGATCGGGTTTTTCGGCGGCTGTTCATACGCAATGCCGCGGAGCCAAGAATCGATGTGGCGCGCGGCCTTCTTGCCGTGGCCGACCGCCGCCGTCACCGTGCGCTCGGCGGGAACCATGTCGCCGCCGGCGAACAGACCCGGATAGCCCGTCATCATGTTGTCGGAGACCAGGACGGTGCCGTCGTCCTGGAACTCGACGCCCGGAATGCCGCGCATGAAGCCGGTGTCGCTCTCCTGTCCCAGCGCCAGGATCAGGCTGTCGGCCTCGAGCGTCTCGAACTGGCCGGTGGGACGCGGACGGCCGTTCTCGTCGATCTCCATCACCTCGACGGTGAACTGGGTCCGGTCGATCGCCTTGATGGTGCGCAGCCAGTGGATCTTGACGCCCTCTTCGAGCGCTTCCTGCGCCTCGAAGTCGTGCGCGGGCATGTGCTCCTGATCCCGGCGGTAGATGATCAGCGCCTCTGTCGCGCCGAGCCTCTTCGCGGTCCGGGCCGCGTCCATCGCCGTGTTGCCGCCGCCGTAGACGGCGACGCGACGGCCCAGCTTGGGGGCGGCGCCGGCGTCCACGCCGCGCAGAAAGCTCACCGCGTCGAACATGGTGCCGGCATCCCGGGCCGGGATGTCCGTGCGCTTGCTCAAATGCGCGCCCACGGCCACGAACATCGCGTCGAAGCCGCCCGCAGTCTGCTCGGCCAGCAGGTCCTCCACCTTGTGGTCGAAGACCATGCGGACGCCCATCGCCTGGATGCGCGCGACCTCGGCCTCCAGGACGTCTCGCGGCAGGCGATAGGCGGGAATGCCGAAATGCATCATGCCGCCCGCGACGGGCCCCGCTTCGTGGATTTCGACCTCGTGCCCCAGGCGCGCCAGGTGGTAGCCCGCCGAAAGGCCGCTCGGCCCGGCGCCCACGACGAGAATACGCTTGCCGCTTTGGGAACTGGCAGGCTCGAAGGACCAACCGGACTTGATCGCGAGATCGCCGAGGAACCGCTCGACCGCATGGATGCTGACCGACTGGTCCAGGTGCCGGCGGTTGCAGGCGGTTTCGCACGGATGGTAGCAGACGCGCCCGTGCACGGCGGGCATGGGGTTGTCGCGAGTCAGGATGCGCCAGGCCTGCTCGAACTGCCCGGCCTGGGCTGCGTCCAGCCAGCCCTGGATGTTCTCGCCGGCCGGGCAGGCGTCGTTGCACGGCGGCAGGAGATCCCGATAGATCGGGCGCTGGGTGCGAAAGGGACCGGTGCGGCGCTCGTGCGTGAGGTCCGGCGGTAGCGTCAGGTCGCTCCGGTTCGCCATGTCCTGTCCCCTGCCCGCGGAGGAATGGAACCACCGTCGCATCCGGATCCAGCCGACCCTGCGGGCGGGGACCGTTCAGATCCTGCGGGCCGCGTACAAGGTCCCGCATCGCAACGGCGCATGAGGCGAGAGTCACGCCGGTGACCCGGTCGCCGCATTGATCCTGATCAAGATGCCCTAGCGTGCCGCCCTTGACTCCTTGATCCGATCGAACCGATCCAGGACATCGAGCAGATCTCCGGTGAGATAGCTCTTGGCCTGATCGGCGATCTCGGCCGGCACCCCGAACATCACCTCGGCGATGCCGCCCGTGATGCAGGCGATGGTGTCGCTGTCTCCGCCGATGGAGATGGCGTTGCGGACGGCATCCTCGTACCCGGTGGCCTCCAAGGCACAGGTGATGGCCACTGGCACGGTGCCGGCACAGGACACATCGAAGGCATAGCCCGGGCGAATTTCATCCACGGATCGATCGAGGTCGTAGCCGAACCGCTCCGCAACCTCTCGACGGATGCTGCTTGCATCTGTTTCCGCCAGCGCCAGCCACATGGTCAGAGCGACCGCCTGAGCGCCTGCGATCGCGTCCGGGTGATCATGCGTCACGGCCGCAGACCGCGCCGCCAGCTCGAGAAGCTCCGTTTCGCCGCGCGCCAGATGGGCGACCGGGCTGACCCGCATCGCCGAGCCGTTGCCCCAACTGTTGTATGGGCCCCTGTCTGTGTGCGCCCATTCGAAGAACATGGCGCCATAGCCTCGATCGGGATGGCGCCTGACATAGCGTCTGAGGTGGTCAGCGAAATCCCCGTCCTGCATCAGGCAATCCGCTATGGCCAATGTGCAGACCGTATCGTCGGTAAAGCGACAGCCGGCCCCGAAGAAGGGAAACGCCTTGGTCTTGATGTTGCGGGCTTCGTAGATCGACCCCACGATGTCGCCGGTGATCGCACCGATCATGTTGTCCCTCGCCGCGGCCCATCGGGCGACACGGGCCGCATGCCGGCGCCGCGCGGATGGCGCGCGTCGCCGTGTCAAGCTTCCAAGGTCACCGGAGTGACGAAGCCATCCGGCTTGACGGTCAAGACCGAGCAATCGACCTCACCCAGGACCTCTTCCGCCGTGTTACCGATGATGAAGCCGGCGATACCCGTCCGGCTTACCGTTCCCATCACGATGAGGTCGATCTGTTTCTTCTCAACGGTCTCGAGAATAACGATCGACGGTACGCCCCGCGCCAGCTCCACCTGATAGGGAACGCCCTCCAGATCGGTGTCCGCAATCAGCCGATCGAGCGCCTTCCGGTGCACGGCCTCGTTGCGCTCGACCAACTTCTCTTTGATGTCGGGGGAAAGCTCCGAATGGATCGTGTCGATGTCCGATCCGACGAAGTCCCAGACGTTCAGAATCTCCAGCTCGCACCGTTCCATGCGCGCGAGAGAGCTGGCCAGCTGCATGATCTTCGGGTTGAGGCTGTCGGAGGGGTCAGCGGTCACGGCGGGATCGACGGCGGCCAAGATCCGCCGGAATTCCCGCCCGACGCCGGGCTTCATCACCCAAACGGGGCAGGGACATTTCCGCATCAGACGCATGGGCGTGCTGCCGAAGGCCGTCGCCCGCAAGCCGCCCCGCGGATCGGCGGTGGTGAGAACCAGATCATGGTTGTCCTGAAGGACCGCCCGAATGACCTGCAGAAACGGCTTCCCGCGCAGGACGGCGGCCTTGGCGTCGATGCCGTCCTCGAGCAAAGGCGCGACCAATTTCTCCAGCTGGGCTTCGCGGTTCTGGACGAACCGCTCTTGCCGATCAAGCAGGCCTCCGGCCGAGGATCCGACGAGTTCAATCACCTCGGCCGGCAACCCCTCGATCGCCTCGACAACCGTCAGCCGGGCACTGTTTTCCTTTGCCAGCTCCGCGGCGCGATCCAAAACCGCTCCGTCAGCCAGGGTCCGATCGTAGAGAACGAGTATGTTCTTGAAGCGCTGCATTGAGGTGTCACCATTCTGCGGTTGCGACAAGCCCGCCCCGTCGGGCTAGGGCATGATCTGGCTACGTGGGATCAGGCGGTTCTCTAGCATGGCCTGGAGCACACTGCGCGCATAGCGAAAATGGGGTTCAAGGCGCGTCCACAGGAATGCCATCCGGCGCCTGCTCGGGGCGAGGCCAACGCGGCACGCGCGGTGCGTCATCGGTCCCCCTGGGCATAGGACTTGCGGAGTTCGCGCTTCAGAGTCTTGCCGGCGGCGCTGCGCGGAAAGTCATCCAGTATGATGACCTCCCGGACCCGCTGGAACTTGGCGCCGACGGCGTCGTTGATCCAGCTGCGCAGCGCCTCGGCATCGGCCTCTTCGTCCTGCTTCAGGATCACCGCGGCAATCGGCGTTTCGCCCCACTTGTCGTCCGGCGCGCCGAACACGACGGTCTCACGGACCGAGGGATGCTGCACGATCACCTCCTCGATGTCGCGCGGATAGACGTTGACGCCGCCGGAAATGATCATGTCCTTCTTGCGGTCGACCAGGTAGAGGAACCCGTCCTCGTCGACATAGCCCAGGTCGCCGGAGAAGAGCCAGCCATCGCGGATCGCCTGTTCGGTCAAGTCCGGCCGCTTGTAGTAGCCGGGCATCATGATCGGGCCGCGCCCGACGATTTCTCCGACCTCGCCCGGCCGGCACTCGGTGCCGTCGTCAGCGACGATCCGCATCTCGAAGAACGGCGGCGGCACGCCGACCGACTCGGGCTTTCGCGGGAAGTCCGTCTTGTCGAGGACCGTGACGAAGCCTTCCGTCAATCCATAGAGCTCGTGGAAGCGGCCGGGCAGGAGCGTCTCCAGCCGCTGCTTGTGCTCCAGATGCAGCGGCGCCCCGAGCGACAGGATCATCTCGAGGGACTCCAGAGCCTCCACGGAAAAGGCCGGGTCGTCCATGACCGCGATGATCTGGGCCGGGACCATCATGGCATGGGTGACCCGTTCCCGCGCGATCGTGCGGATCACTTCGCCGGCGTCGAACGCCTGGTGCATGACGTAGGTCGCGCCGCAAAAGAAGGCTGGCATCAGGGTCACGAAGGCGCCGTTGAAGATGATCGCGCCGGTCTGCAGGACGACGCTCTCCGGGGTCATGCGCCAGGACGAGGCGAACACCGTTGCGTACATCGCGCGGATGTAGTGGGTGTGCACGATGCCTTTGGGATCGCCAGTGGTCCCGCTCGAGTAGATGATGTTGAAGACGTCGTCGTCATCCAGACCCGCGTCCGGGGGTTCCGCGCGGGAGGCGCCGGCGACGAACTCCGACAGGGACACGAAGCCCGCGGACGCGCCATCGACCAGGATGTATCGCTCGGCCGATACCTCCGGCAGGTCGGCCTGCACGGCGCTGACAAGCGGTGCGTAGGCGGAAGCGCAGATCACCATCCTGACATCGGCATCGCGCGCCAGTCCGGCGAGAGTCGGGGCTTTGAGCAAGGGGCTCATCGGCACGACGACGGTGCCGGTCTTGGCCGCGGCCCAGTAGAGCTCCAGCAGTTCGAGGCAGTTGGGCAAGACGGTGGCGATCTTGTCGCCCTTGCGAAGCCCGGCGCGCAGCAGCGCGTTTGCCACAACATTGATCCGCTGATTGAACGCCCGATAGTCCAAGCGCTCGTTCCCGAACACCACGGCCGTGTGGTCGGGCCGGTAGTGCGCATGTCCCGTGATCAGCGTGCCGATATTCATGCCGCGGCCCCTGCAGCCTGGTCTGGCCTAAACGATTCCTGCCACGCCGTCCGCCGTGGCCGCATTGTTGCAGATCAACCTTGCCAAGCGCCGCACCGGCAATCCCGAGCGCCCGGTTGACCTGGCCAGCGGATCAGCCAAGATAGCCTCAGGGGTCTATTGCAGTGGGGGCGGGGATGCGCCGGATTGTCGGGATCTTGGTCGGCCTCTTGGGTTTGCTCGGTGTGCCCGCGGCGGCCACCGAGCCGGTCGACCTGGAGCTCGTGCTGCTGGCCGACGCCTCGCGCTCGATCGATGACGCAGAGATCCGCTTCCAGCGCCAGGGCTATGCCGCCGCCATCACCGACCCGGCCATCATCGCCGCCATCCAGCAGGGCTATCGCCAGCGCATCGCCGTGACCTATGTGGAATGGGGCGACGCCACCTCCCAGGAGGTGGTCGTGCCCTGGATGGTCGTGGACGGCCGCGACACCGCCCGGGCCTTCGCCGCCGCCCTGCTCGCCGCGCCGCGGCGCGCCCAGGGCCCGAATGCGATCGGCAGCGCCATCGCGGCGGCGCAAATACTGATCGAGGCGAACGACATCAAAGGCGAGCGGGAGGTGATTGATTTCTCGGCGGACAGCGCCTTCAGCTTCGGCGGCATCCCGGTGCAAACGGCGCGCGCCGCGGCGCTCGGGGCCGGCATGACGATCAACGGGCTCGCCATCCTCTGCCGCAGCGAGTCCTGCAGCGGCCGGCCCGTGGACTACGACCTGGAAGGCACCTTCGCCCGCGACATCGTCGGCGGCCCCGGCAGCTTCGTGGTCACCGCCGACGACCGGGCGAGCTTTGCCGACGCGGTGCGCCGCAAGATGCTGCTCGAGATCGCGGATCTCGGCACCGGGCGGTAGGCGAGCAAGGCGCCAAGGCGCGTGCCCCGCGCCTGGCGCCCGTTGTCGTCGTTCAGGCGGCGGCCGGGTGCCAGCCGGCGTCGGCCCAGATCTCGCCGCTGACCGCCTGGTTGGTGATCATGAAGCAGATCGCGTCGGCGATCTCCTCCGGCCGAATCAGGCGCCCGAGCTGGGTGTCGGGCAGCACGTATTTCTGAACGTACTCCTGGCCCATCGCGTTCAGGATCGGCGTGTCGGTGAAGCCCGGGTGGATGATGCTGCAGCGGACGCCGTGGAAGATCGCCTCCTTCATCAGCGTCGAGGCCGCGCCGTCCAGCGCCGCCTTGGCCGAAGCATAGGAGATCTGCCCCTTGTTGCCCTGCGAGGCGACCGAGCCGATGAAGACGATGGCCCCCTCCATCTCCTCCTGCGGGCCCCACTTGCGCAGGCCGCGCTGGAAGCGGCTCTCGGCCACGCGGGCGATCAACTCCATCGCCCAGTAGATCGGCGCGATGTAGTTCACCTCCGTGACCAGCCGAAACACCTCCTCGGGATAGATCGAGGTCTCGCCGCTGTTCCGGTTGACCTTGACCGCGAGCGCGTCGCGCACGATGCCCGCCGCGGGCACGCAGATGTTGACCTTGCCATGCGTGTCGCAGATTTCGTCATAGACCGCGCGACGGAAATCAGGGTCGGTGGTGTCGCCCTCGTAGGGCTTGGCCACGGCGCGCCCGGACAGGCGGTTGACCTCTTGCGCGGCATGCACGACTTCGCTGCTCATATCGACCATGGCGATATGCCCGGCCTGTCGGTTCGCGAGTTCCACGCACACGGCTTTGCCGATGCCACCGGAGGCCCCGGTGATCACGGCGACCTTGTCTCTGATTTGCATGTTCTGCCTCCGTCAATCCGATGCTTTCTTCAACCCAGCCGTCTGGGCCGCCGGAAGCGTCTTAAGTCCTTTGAAAAACACCGGGATCCTAGCATATTTTGTGCATTGCAGCAAGAAAATTGGTGCAGTGCAGCATAGCGCAGCGCGGATCACCCTCTGCGGCATACCAGGCGCCGCAGCCTGTGTGCTCGCTGGCCGCCAGGACGGTTCAATATGACCAGAGAGTGCACTAAGGTCGCGCCCGCGCCGGCCAACAGACCGCAGGGATCGCGCCATGGCTTTGACTGCCGAGTTCTACCAGAGGATCGAGCCGCTCTTCGAGGCCGGCTTCGGGACCGAGAATGTGGGTCCGCTGCTCTACGCCCTGGTGCGCATGACGCGGCCCGAACGGGTGCTCGAAGTGGGCCTCGGCTATACCACCCCCTTCATCGCCCAAGCGCTGAAGGACAACCTGGCCGAGGTGGCCGCCGACCGCGACGTGTTGCGCGCGCCCGGCGCTGAGGAACAGCGGCGGGCCGTCCTGCTGGAGGACTATTACGCCCGCGACTACGCGCCCAAGCACTACGCCATCGACAATCTCTCGATCGCCGGGCAGACCGCCCATCGGGTCCTCGACGTGGCCCGCGCGCTCGACCTGGAATCCGTGATCGAGCTGCATGAGGGTGATTTTCGCGGCCACAGCGAGCGCATGAATCCGGCCTGCCTGCCGCTCGACCTGGTCTGGTTCGATTGCGGCGATGCGCCGGAGTATATCGATTTCATCAACGAGTACTGGCCACTCATCAACCCGAACCACGGGCTCTTGCTGCTGCACTTCACCTATTGGCAGGTGACCATGATGCGCGATGGGCGACCCCAGCAGGTCATACTCTGCGGCTCCATCGCCAACGAGATCAAGCGCCAACAGCTGGCCGCCGGTCTCGACAGCCGGTTCGAGGTCCTGAGCCTGCTCGAGCCGCATAAGAGTCGCCAGGGCAGCGTCACCATGGTGCGCAAGCTGGGGCCCGCTTCCACGTGCCGGGACCGGAACTTCCAGGACGAGATCAGCCAGGCCACCGGCCAGCCGCTCGAGGCCATCCTGCCGCTTGGATAGTTCAGTTGGCGCTCAGTCCGGCAGCACGTCAAAGGCGATGCTGATCCGGTCCTGTTTGCTCTTGAAGGGGATGGTGTTGTGCCAGAAGTAGGATGGGAACAGCACCATTGCGCCTTCTTCCGGTTTGATCGCCTTGGACAGATAGGCGCCCGTCCGGTGCCGGCCCATGCGCCGTTCGTGCGGCTGGCCGAACTCGAGATAGCCGGCGTCACCCGAGGTTCCCCGCTTGACCACCGCCGGCACCCGGACGTAGTAGACCCCGCTCACGAAGCCGGCCGGATGGCAATGCGGGCTTTGATAGCCGCCGGAGTTCAGCACCACAGCCCAGCCGGTCAGCCGCCACCGTTCCGGGGGCGGGGCCGCATAGGGATTGCGGGTCTTTTTGAGCGTGCTTTCGATGTAGTCGGCGACGTTGGCCTCGATGATCCCGCGCAGCGCGGCGATCGTCGGATGATCGTCGAACAGAATCTCCATGGTCTGGCTGCCGCCGGTGGTCGACTTTCCGGGCCGGTCGGCCAACAGGCTGGGACAGGCATAGACATGCTCGGCCAGTGCCGCGTTGAACGCAGCGACGCTGCGCCAGCCCTCGACCGCGTCCAGGCGCCGGATCTCGACCAGGCGGCGAAAGTCCAACAGCGCGCGCGCCTCGGGCTTGCGCCCCGATTCCTGCAGAGCGGTCGCGAGATGGGCCTGCGCCCGGATGTCGCCGGGCGCGGCCTTGAGCGCGCGCTTGAAGGCCGCCACCGCGCCGGCGGGATTGCCCATCGCGGCGAGCGTCACGCCCAGGTTGACATGTGCCGTCGCGTAACCGGGATCGATCTTCACGGCGCGCCGGATTGCCGCCGCCGCCTCCTTGAGATCGCCGCGATCGTGCAAAACGCTGCCCATGTTGGCGTGCGCTTCGGCCAGCTCGGGATTGAGGTCGGCGGCGTGCCGATAGGCGCCCAGGGCGCGGTCGCGCTTATTCAGCTCGTAGAGAACGTTGCCCAAGCCGAGATGCACCTCGGCCCGACCCGGATCAATGTCGAGCGCGCGCGTGAACGCCTGCTCGGCCGGTTCCAGATGTCCTTGGGCGAACAGCACCAGGCCGAGATTGTAGTGCGCATCTGCGAAGTGCGGCGCAATCTTGAGCGCCTTTCGGAAGGAGGCCGCCGCGTCGTCGTAGCGGCCGAGCTTTTGCTGCACGACGCCCAGGTTCGCGTAGATCTGGGGTTGCCCCGGGTTGCTTGCCGCCGCACGCCGAAACTCGTCGAGCGCTTCGGTCAAGCGATTGCAGGCATAAAGCGCATTGCCGAGATTGAACCGGGCTTCGGCCGAGCTCGCGTCGAGGGTGAGGGCGTGCCGATAGCTCTCGACCGCGTCCTCCGGCCGATCCATGGCGAGATAGACATTGCCCAGGTCGTTGCGATAGCCGGGCGCGTCCGGATCGAATTCTATGGCGCTTTGCAGGCAGGAGAGGGCCCTGTCGAATTGCCCGGCCTGCGCATAGAGAACGCCCAAGCGATGCCACGCATCCGCGTTCTCGGGCCAAGCCTGAATCGCCTGGCGATAGACCGCTTCCGCCGCCTGCAGATGTCCCGCTCGATGCTCCGTCATCGCCGAAGCGAGCAGCTGCTGGGCGCGAGACGAACCGGCGGGTCGGCTGCTCCGAGATTTTTTTGCGGATGCGCGGCGGGTGTTCCTTTGTTTTGCCATAATTGCTTGATTCTATGCTTTTCCGAAATCGTTGGCCTGCCGCCGGCGTCGCGCAATGTAACGGTGTTCGCAATAGCCGGTGCTCGCCGGCAGGTCAATTCGTTATTGATCGCCCGAATCCCAAGGTGCCGCGAGCCCGATGGGGCCGCTCAGCGCTGAGGGATTTGTTATTGAGAGCGCGAAAAAGGAAGCAATATCAATATACTTGATACTTGCAAGCCGTTCCGCAAATGGTTAATGTTCGTGCCACGCGGACCGGCGACCGGCGGCGCGGGGCAATGCAGGGAGGTCCCACTGGCCGGCGGTTGCATCGCAAACGAAGGCTGCTGATAAGACCAGATCGGCATGGTTGAGGGTTTTGCCGTCACTCGGCTATAGTCGGAGAAAATATCGGTCGTGCAGATCTTTCCCGACATCGTCATAGCTATATGAGGTGAGAACAAGTCCAACTTGCTCTTTTCTTGTGTGAGCCTTTGCGGAGGGGGGCGTTATAGTCGCCACAATAAGTGCAATAACTAGGTGGGTTTTATGAGTTTGGAGAAGTCTACTCGCCGCGGTTGGGGCGCGGTGTCTCGGGTACTACAGATTTCGCCGACTGGTAACGACGAGGCTCCGTCCTCGGAGGCCTCAGAGTCTGCACACCAGTCTGACACATTGTCTGCTCGGCAGGAGCCGGACCCGCCGCGGCGCCAAAGTCCGTGGGCCGAGCACTTTGCGCGCCTCAGGAAGGCCACAACCGGGCTTGTTCCGGAGCGCCAAGTCTTCTTCCGGACGCGCGGCGAAATCCGCTATGTGACGATTCCGGGATGGCTTCAGATCGCGACGATCTCGGGCGCGGCGGCCCTGGTCGGCTGGGGTGGGTTTACCACCGGCTACTACTTCTCCTTTGACCGGGTGATGGCCTTCAAGGACCAGCAAATCCACGACGCGCGGAGTGCCCATCAGGCCGTCGCGCAAGAGGTCGGCCGCTATGAGCAACGCTTCGTCGAGTACGGCCGCGATCTGAAAGAACGTCGCGAGGCGCTCGCTCAGGTCATTTCTCAGGTCGACAGCGCCGACGCGCTCAAGTTGGGCGGGGTCAAGGCTGAGGAACTGCCTGTGTTCTTCGGCGTGCAGGATGTGCGGAGCCCCGAAATGCGGGCGCTGCACAGTCCGTGGGGTCGAATGGGTCCGCGCAAGAACGAGCTGTGGCTGAACTTCGACCACATGGAGAGCGAACTCAAGACGGTGGTGGCAAACCATGCGGGCGTGGTGGACGAGCGGGATCGCCTGCGCGAGAGACTGCAAGATCTGGAAGGCACCGTGACCTCGCTGCGCAGCTCACACGAGCAGGTCTTGCGGCGTGTGACCGAAAGCACCAACGACACGGTGGTCGAGGTCGAGAAGTTGATCGGCATGACCGGCCTGAAGGTCAGCAAGCTTTTGGACAGGCTCAAGGCGCGCGAGCCCGCAATGGCCGATCGCGGCCTCGGAGGCCAGGGCGGTCCCTTCGTGGAGGTCGCCTCGCTGTCGCTGCCGCCGGATGATCCAATCATACGAACGGCGGTGATGCTCGACCGGAAGATGGAGCGGTGGAACAACTTGCAGCGGCTGCTGCGCATGCTGCCGCTGGTGCCGCCGGTGGATCACTATCGCCTGACCAGCAGCTTCGGCCGGCGTATCGATCCCCTGCGCAGACGGTGGGCGCATCATCACGGTGTCGATCTCGCGAACTATTCCGGCACGCCGATCCTTGCGGCGGCGCCCGGCAGGGTCGTGTTCTCTGGCTGGCGTGGGAATTACGGGCGGACCATTGAGATCGACCACGGACTGGGTGTCCAGACACGCTATAGCCATCTCAAAAAGATTCTCGTAAAGGAGGGACAGCGGGTTGAGTTTCGGGATAAAATCGCATTAATGGGGAGTTCCGGTCGGAGTACAGGCACCCATCTCCATTACGAAGTCCGGTTCGACGAAAAGCCCCTCAATCCCATCAAGTTCATGAAGGCAGGGAAATATGTTTTCAAAGGGAAGTAACGGCGAACAGCCGCCACAACCCGAAGTCACGGTTAAAGAGAAGCCTGCATCAATGTCTATGCCATCCATCGTCAGCGCAAATCTGCGAATCAATGGCGACCTCATCAGCGAAGGCGACGTCCAGATCGAAGGCACCGTCGAAGGCAACATCACCAGTCGCATGTTGACCGTTGGAGAGTCCGGCGTCGTCAAGGGGGAGATCGTCGCCGATCAGGTGACCATCGCGGGGCGGGTCAATGGCAAGGTCAAGGCGCGCACCGTGACTCTGTCGCAGACCTCGGATGTGTCCGGCGACATCAGCCATGAGGCACTGGGCATCGAAGCCGGCGCGCGTTTCGAGGGCAGCTGCAAGAAGATCGACATGAGCAAGAAAGACATGTCGCCCGGCGAAGAAGCCCTCAAGAAGGTCGCGAACGCAAGTGCTGCCGGCAGCGCATCGGCACCCAGCACACCCGCACCGGTCAGCGCGGCCGGCGGCCAAAAGTAGGCGGCCCGTCCGACCCAAGCTTTGTTTGGGGGCCGCTCCGGCGGCCCGTCCGTGCGATCCTGTGGCCAATCGGGCGCTTCAGGCCTGTGCCAGAACCGTGTCGATAAGGTCTCGGGCCTCAGGCTCTTCGAGAGTGGGCGCGTGGCCCATCCCGGAAATGGTCACGTCCTTCATGTGCGGCACCGTCTCGAGCATTCGGACCAGGGTCGGCGCCGTCAGGACGTCCGAGTTCTCGCCCCGGACGACCGCCGCCGGTAGCGTGCGGAGCGCGCGGAACAGCCGCCACAGGTCTGGCAGAGGCTCCGCGGGGCTGATCAGGGGTTTGACCAGGTTGACGTCCCAGTCATAGTGCAGCTGGCCGTCCTTGCCCTCGCGAAAGGTACTCCGGGCAAAGCGCTGCCAGTCTTCCTCGCTCTTGAGGCCGAGCAGGGGCAGAATCTCCTTCAGATGCGCGACCGCGCCGTCCCAGTCCTTTTGTGGCCGGTCGCGCCCGACATAGTTGAGGATGCGGGTGACCGCGCCGTCATTCAGATCCGGGCCCACGTCGTTCAGCACCACCCCGGCGACCGCGGTCGGCGCCATCGCGGCCAGCGCGGTGGCCAGCAGGCCGCCCATAGACGTGCCGATCACCGCGACCCGATGACAGTTGGTCGCGGCCAGCAGGTGCCGGATGTCGTTGAGATAGACCGCGGGCTGATAGTTCCGCCAGTTGAGGTCGTATTGCGACCGGCCACGCCCCCGGTAGTCGGGGCAAAGCACCCGCCGCGTCCGGGCGAGGTCCGCGGCCAGCCGGTCGAAGTCCTTGGCGTTCCGGGTCAGGCCGCCGAGGCAGAGCACCGGCGTCGTGGTCCACGCGGGATCGCCGTAGTCACGGAAGTAGAGGCGAAGACCGTCTTGCGCGGTGAGGGTACGTTCGCGATAGCCACTCGGATCCGCCATCGGCCCCTCTGTGTCCGCTTGCCCGTCAGAGACCCAGGATGGCGGGCAACTCGCTGAGCGAGGTCATCTCCGCATGGGGCTGCGCCGGCAGCCGCTCGCGTCGCTGGCCATAGCGATTGCACCAGGCCACCCGCATGCCGAAGGCGGAGGCGGCGACCGCGTCCCAGGCGTTGGACGATTGGAAGGAGATGCGCTCCTTGGCGACGCCCAGCCCGTTGACGGCCATCTGATAGACCGAGGGATGGGGTTTGTAGATGCCGACCTCCTCCACCGAGTAGACCGCGTCCAACAGCGGGGCGATCCCGGAGTTCTCCACCGCGGCGCCGATCATGTCGGGCGAGCCGTTGGTCAGGATCGCGGTCTTGAGGCCGCCATCCTTGAGCCGCTGCAACACGTCCGCCACTTCGGGAAAGGTGTCGAGCGCAAGATAGAGGTCCATCAGCCGGTCGCGCAGCCCGGGCGTGTCGATCTCGAGGGTCTCGAGCGCGTAGTCGAGCGCTTCGCCGGTCACTTGCCAGAAGGGAGCGTGCCGGTCCATCAGGGCGCGCAGCCAGGTATACTCGAGCTGCTTGGTCCGCCACAGCGCCGACAGGGCGTCCGCCTTGTCGCCCAGCGCGTCGCGGCAGCCGGCGGCCGCCGAGTTGAAATCGAACAAGGTGCCATACGCGTCGAACACGCAGGCCTGGATGTCCCGGAACTCCGGATGGGTCATGCTCTCTGGCTCCCTGGGGGTGCTTGTCCCGACACCCCTCTTGTTTGCTTGCGCCGCCACTCTACTCCAGGCGGCCGCGTGGGCGACAGGCTTTCCTGGTGGCGGAAGTCGGCGCCGCCTGCGGCGGGATCAGCAGGACCCAGGGTTGGACATGGGCAGTTCCGGATCGCACTCGAGGGTGGGGTCGAGCGCCTCGTCCGACCGCGCCTTGGCGTCGTCGCCGAGCTCGTCCTCGTTGTCCGAGTCGCCGGGTTCAGCGCCGGGCTGGCCGGAAAGCTCGTTGCGGAGTTCGGTCTGCAGATCGATGAAGCCTGCCGCCGGAATCAGGCTCGGCCCGTTCGCCAGCACCGGGGTCTCGGCACCCATCGCGGTGTAGATGTCGGAGGCCTGCGCCGGGATCAGTTCCGACTTGCCCAACCGCCAGCGATAGACCTGCAGGTTCTCGAGCACCCGCTGCACGTAGCCGCGGGTCTCGCGGAACGGGATCAGCTCGACCCAGTCGATGACGTCGATCGCGCCGGAGCGCGGGTCGCCGAACCGCCGGACCCAGCGGTTGACCCGGTTGGGGCCGGCGTTGTAGGCCGCCAGCGCCAGGGCGTAGTGGCCGTCATAGGCGCGCAGCAGGCCGCTCAGATAGGCGCGGCCGAGCCGGATATTGTAGGCCGGATCGCGGGTCAGCTTGGACCGTACGTAGCGCACGCGGAGCTTGCGCGCGGTCAACAGCGCTGTCCGGGGCATCAGCTGCATGAGCCCGCGGGCGCCCGCGCCGCTGCGCGCCCGCTCGTTGAACTGGCTTTCCTGCCGGATTACCGCCAGCAGCAAGGCCTCTTCCGGCGCTTCCACCCTGCGCGACTTGACCGGCGGCACGTCCAGGACCGGATAGCCCGAAGGCACCAGGGGATCGCCCACCTTGTGCGCCGCGCGCGCGGTCGAGACGGCGGCCACCCGGTTGCCGGTCTCCAGCGCCAGCTCGGACGCGAGCGCGCGTTCGGCCGATGTCGCCACGTTGTTCTGGATCTGGCGCAGGAAGATCGCTTCGAACCGGTCGGCGCTGACCGCGTCCAGCATGCGGACCACCCGGACCAGCTCGTTGCGCTCGAATGCGGACCGCTGCGCGGCGTCGGCGGGCGGCGGCAGCGCCGGGCGCGCGCCCGGCGAGAGGCGCAGGGCGGCCTGCTGGCCGTAATAGGTGGCCATGTATCGGGCCGCCTTTTCGTACCAGACCGCGGCTTCGGCCGTCTGGCCCAACACCTCGTTGGTCCGGGCCAGCCAGTAAGCGGCGCGGGCGGTGTCGATGGGATACTGGGCGGCGTGTTGCAGGCGGCCGAAATGCGCTTCGGCGATCTCGGGGATCTTGAGCAGACGAAGCGCGATCCAGCCGGACAGGAACTCGGCCTCGGCGAAATACTTGCCCTCGACCAGCCCGTGGTTGCTGGCCAGCCGGTAGGCCTCTTCGTGGTCGTGCTCCTCGAGCGCCCGGCGTGCCTGGATGTTGCGCTGGATCCACCAGGCTTCCGGGTTGCCCAGACCGGCGGGCGCCCGGTGCAGGATTTCCCGCGCCGGGTCGTTGCGCTTGGCCTTGGTATAGCGGCGCATCTCGGCATAAAGCGGACCGGGATGCGGGGCGCCGTCCTTGGGCAGGTTCCGGAGCGCCTCGCGGATCTTGGACTTGGGCGTGTTCCGGCGCAGCAGCCGGCCCCAGGCGGTGACGACCGCCCGGTCCTTGGGGCTCATAAAGCGGAGATAGCGGTAGGCGTTGCTGACCCGCTGGATCCACAACAGCCGCTCGGCACGGGCGAAGTGGTCGGCCGCGCCGATCACATTGCGGTGGCGCCTGAGGAAGCGCTTCTGCTGGGCATAGCCGCGCCGGCCATAGAAGCGCGCCTCGACCCAGGCCTGCCGGATCTGGTCGTCCGCCGCGGCCGCGTCGCCGGTGCGCCTGAGCGCCGCCGCATAGCGCTCGCGGCCCACCGTGGTCAGCGGCGGGTAGCGCCGGAAATAGGACAAGACCCGGTCGACGGGGGTGGATTTCTTGATGACGTTCTCGGCATGCCGGCGCAGCCGGTCCTGATAGGGCCAGTGCGGGTTGGTCTCCAGGAAGTCGACGATCTCGTGGAAGCGGGCGCCGCTGCCGGCGTTGTAGAGATAGTACCAGCGGACCACCTTCTGGAGCTGCGGCTGGTCGCCCTGCTCGGAGAGCTTGAGCGCCTTGCCGAGCCGCTTGCGCCCGAGCTGCGAGAAGACCCGCCCGTAATGCTTGGCGTCGGCTGCCGAGAGCGGGCGGGGCGTCGGCTCGACCGTGGCCACGGGCGCGAGCAAGGCGTCTGTGGTGGGCGTCCAGACCGGCGGCTCGGTCGCGCCGGCCGCGGCCGCCACGCCCAGTCCCATCGCCAGACCGGAGAACAGAAAAAGCAGTCGACCACCGCGCCTGTTCGGAGCGGCCACAGCCCAGCGAGTCATCGTCTCACCCTATCTCCAGAGCCTGATCCGGCCCCCGCCGGGTCTCGCCTTGCCACCGCTCCAAGCTTGGCCGCAGAACATTGTTTTTTCATTAAATCCACGCGGCGCCCTTATAGTAATCATTAACTATTACGGGGCCAAGACGGGAGCTCTCCCCGGCCGGGGCTTGCCGCCGTCCGGGGCCAGGCGCTATGGTCGCCCTGACATCATGGCAAACGGCTTGGGTCCGTTCCGAACTCCGATCGGGATTGTCCTTGGTTAACAGACCCTTGCGGTTGAGGAGCATAGCATGTTCAAGGGATCGATTGTCGCGCTGATCACCCCCTTCCGGGACGGTGCGGTCGACGAAAAGGCCTTTCAGGAGCTGGTCGAGTGGCAGATCGCCGAGGGCACCCACGGGCTGGTTCCCTGCGGCACGACGGGCGAATCGCCGACGCTCAGCCATGACGAGCACAAACGGGTGGTCGAGCTCTGCGTCGAGGCCGCGGCCGGACGCGTGCCGGTGATCGCCGGCACCGGATCCAATGCCACCGCCGAGGCGATCGACTTCGCCAAGCACGCCGCCCAGGCCGGCGCGAACGCCCAGCTCGTGGTCACGCCCTATTACAACAAGCCGACCCAGGAGGGGCTCTACCAGCACTACAAGGCGCTGCACGACGCGGTCGAGCTGCCGATCCTGATCTACAACATCCCGGGGCGCAGCATCGTCGACATGTCGGTCGCCACCATGGCGCGGCTGGCCGCGCTGCCCCGCATCGTCGGCTGCAAGGACGCCACCGCCGATCTGGCCCGTCCGCTTGAGACCCGGCTCGCCTGCGGGCCCGAGTTCTGCATCCTCTCGGGCGAGGACGCCACCGCGGTGGCGCTCTTGGCGCAGAGTGGCGACGGCTGCATCTCGGTGACCGCCAACGTGGCGCCCAAGCAGTGCGCCGCGATGCACGCGGCCTGGCAGGCCGGCGACCTCGAGGCGGTGCGCAGCTACAACGAGCTCTTGATGCCGCTGCACGCGGCGCTGTTCTGCGAGACCAGCCCGGGGCCGGTCAAATACGCGGCCAACCTGTTGGGCCTGTGCGAGACGGACGTGCGCCTGCCGCTCTGCCCGATCGCCGAGTCCTCGAAGAAGACGGTCGAGGCGGCGATGGCCGCGGTTGGGCTGATCGGCGAGAGCCGCGCGGCCGAATAGGGACCATGCCCGGTCCGCTCTAGACCCGGCCTTCCGTGCGCGGGGGCCGTTCCGAACCGCTTGCCGGATTGCTTCGTCCTTCGAGACGCGTTCCTGCGGACCGCTCCTCAGGATGAAGCAATCTCTATATGTGACTCTTGGAAAGACATCCGATGCCGAGCATCTCCGACCTCATGCCATCTGCGCTGCATCCTGAGGAACGCGCGGAGCGCGTATCTCGCAGGGTTTCCGATGCCATACCACCCGCGCTTCATCCTGAGGAACGCGCGGAGCGCGTGTCTCGAAGGGCGAAGCGCGGCCCGCGGGATGCCAGCGTCTCGCACTATGGTTCGTCGTCTGTAGCCGGGAGCGAAGTAAGCCATGCCGGCCGAGCCTGACCGCGTCGCCGCGCGCAACCGCAAGGCGCGGCACAACTACCTGATCGAGGACAGCATCGAGACCGGCATCGTCTTGGCCGGAACCGAGGTCAAGGCGCTGCGCGACGGCCGCGGCAACATCGCCGAGGCCTATGCCGCCGAGCAGGACGGCGAGCTTTGGCTCTACAACGCCTACATCCCCGAGTACCAGGCGGCGAGCCAGTTCCAGCACGAGACCCGCCGGCCGCGGAAGCTCCTCTTGCACCGGCGCGAGATCGACCGGCTGATCGGGCGGGTTCAGAAGGACGGCATGACGCTGGTGCCGCTCGACATCCACTTCAACCGCCGCGGCATCGCCAAGGTGCTGCTCGGCATCGCCCGCGGCAAGCGCAAATACGACAAGCGCGAGGCCGAGAAGAGCCGCGACTGGCGCCGCCAGAAGGAACGGCTGATGCGGGAGAAGGGGTAGTTGGTCGGGTGCGGGGGGCGGGACGGTCAAAGACACTCTGGTCTTCGGAGGCGGCGCGGATTGGCGAACACGAGAAGAGAGAGTTACAAAGCGGCTCTAAGCTTTGATTCTGGACGAGATAGTATCAGCCTCTTACCACTAAATGGACTGTCCTTCGCATAGCCGCATCATGACTTCGCACAACTCTTCTGCTCTCCGGTCGCGGAACACGGCGTAGTCATCCGACACAAGCTCAGCATCAGGGATAAGATGTGAACGCAGTCGCTGCTCAATCTCTGCGTCGCCAAGGCTCGACTTTTTCGCACGCTCTGACATGTACTCGGACGGTGATTTGTCCGCTAGAGCCCGGTTCGTCTTCCAAGTCACAAGAGCACAATTCAGTGCTGTGTTTGCCTCTTGTTCGGGAACACCAGTTTGCCTGAGCCATGCTCTGGGGAAGAGGTGATGGTATTCCCTCTTTTTCAGATGGTCACGGGATACAGGACTTCCATCAGCGAAATCTATTCCTCCGCAACGCAACGATATCGCCAGAATCCCCCGTGCGAGCCTGTCTTTTCTGTTCGGCCATCCCGCCGTCTTGAGGATGTCAGGATTTGGCAATCCGTATTGTGACTCATCGAATATTGGGGGCGATGCCTCACTATTTCCTGACAATAGTTCTTCTATTGAGCGGACGTCAGCTAGTGCACGATTTGCTGAAGTTCGATCGTATCGTTCCGTGAAGACAGCCCGCCAAAGGTACTTTCGAAGGATGTTCCGCGCCTCACCTTCGGCATCTAAGCCTTGGGTCCTGTGCGCCCAGAGAGCAGCTAGAGAATGAAGCACAACGTCGGACGGAAGACGACGACTGTCAAAGATCTTTTCTTCTTCAAGGAATCTGACCACGCGGGCGGCACCTAATTCGATTTTCTCCCAGTCCCTTATTAGCCGCTCGGCAAAATCGCGCGACAAGTATGAACTCTTTGTCGGCGTTCGATCCTGCAACAACGCGCCGATGGCCAGCATGATATCTGCCGGATTGCCGTAGGAATCCAAGTTTGGTGCTTTCTCGCTGAGCATGTCGACAAGATCGTGCAAGCCAAATTCCGTAGCGGCTTCGACCTGCGCGACAACGATATCGTAGTCCGACAATGGAGAGGCTGATGTGTTCATCCTGATGAACACATCCAACGCGATTTCGCGGTCGGTTGTACTGGGTAAAGATAGGAAAGGTATGTTGTATGAGGCGAACTTTCCCCTCAGTCTGTTAACTTTTTGTACAATATCAAGCATCGAATCGGCGTCAGCATCCGTAGCTTCTCTCGCCCAGCCCCTCAAATCCTCCTCGGCGTCTTGCCCGGGTCGGAGCAATCTTATTGGTATTAGACCACGTTCCCAAACTCGAGCCGGCTGTTCCAGCCACAGCGGATATCTACTACCGTCCTTACTCCATCGCGCCATCGATACCGCCGTATACGGTTCGCCAGTTTCTTCATCCGGTCCAACTTGTATTAAATATGTGCGATTCTCATAGTCGTCATTTAGACATCTCCATAATGCGGTTAAGCGCTGTTGCCCATCGAGCAGGTGCTCACTTACTCGTTCGCCCCCCTCGGTTGGACCCGCCACAGGGCGCGAAACGAATGGCTCGCTACCGGCAACTTCAAGCGTGAGCACAGCTCCGCAGGGTAGCCCCTGCAGAACTGTATTCAGCAAATTGGCTATTTGTGGGTCCGTCCATGCCTCGAAACGCTGAAACCGTGGGAGCATCAACTGATGCGTCCTAAGTCGGGTGAACCAATCGGGCAGTGCCCTGTTCCGCGCTTCCATGAGTGCTCAACCGATCTATGTGGTGGATGTCCTAGTGTCTGCTAAGGGCAGAAAGCGTCGAATGCCCAGCGTAACGCAGCTTGGTCCTTTGCTTCAACTTTTGCTAGTATCGGTCCAGAAAAATGCGTGGAGGTTAAGTAAGTTTCTGCAATTCCCGAGGTTCTGTCCGGTCACACTCAGATCCAATGAGGATATGGCTTAACGGTCTCATTTTGTGCGTGTTGCACAATGATAGTTCACTTTTGCTCACTATTTGAGGGGATCTGTAATGAGAACTGAGGAAAGATTAGCACTATATTCGATTATTCCGAAACTGTCTTTGCTAATGTTTGCATTTATATTGATATTTTATTTTAGTGGTGCCATTCTAGAAAGAATTCGCGAAAGCGACCAAGTAAGAGTAAATACTCCTGTTCTCAATATTGAATTGCTATCCAATACAATCGAAGCCGTAAAAGAGGACTTGAACAAAGGAGAATGGCCAGATTGGGCGTCTGCGGCAATACGCGAGCGCGCGGCGAGGACATATACCATTTTGGCCGGCAAGAATATCCTGTGGGTAGACAACGAGCATCCGAAACAGAACGCTGCCGAACGAAAACTGCTCCGGGCAATTGGTTTGAATATCGACTCTGTACGCTGCCCAAGTGAAGCGAAGAACCTACTTAAGGTTCAAGACTACGATGCTGTGATAGTTGAAAGTTCTGTGTTCGTGAGATCGACTGATGAATGTGGTCCGCCGGAAATAAACCTAGAACCTGGAAATGTCTATAGGAGCAAATTTGTCGACTGGCTCTCACTCCAATACTCAGAACTGCCAATAATCGCATACTCCATTACAATTGGAGGATTAAGGTCGAAGAATGGAGTGCCTCCGGGATTGTTTGGTGCCACGACCTTTACGCCAGAGCTAATCAATTTGATTATGGATGCGCTTGAGAGAAGACAAAACAAAGACTGATTCAGACTTTCAGTTGAACTCGGACTCGGGCGAAAGATCCCTCACAGCATAAGTCAACTGTTGCCGTTCCCAATCATCCGACCGACTCAAACTCTGAAGTCAAACATCATTTCCCGAGTGAACGCAACGCCACGGCTCAGTACGAAGACGGGATATCGCCTTGGTTCAAGGTTGCAATAAATTCAGACGCTCCATGACTATCCGGTTCGCCGCGGGACGCGATCATACGCGAAGCGGCCAATCCTCGCGCCAGCTCGATCTGTGTCCCGGCCTAAACCCATCTGCCGCGGTGTCGGACCCAGCCGTTGCCGCAGCGCCTCGGATACCGCCTCGTACATCTCGCGCGTCGGCCGCCCGATGTTCAGACTCTAGCGGGAACGGTGGTAGCTGTCAGCCAGGAACACGGCCGCGGCAACATCGCCGAGGCCTATGCCGCCGAGCAGGACGGCGAGCTCTGGCTCTACAACGCCTACATCCCCGAGTACCAGGCGGCGAGCCAGTTCCAGCACGAGACCCGCCGGCCCCGGAAGCTCCTCTTGCACCGGCGCGAGATCGATCGGCTGATCGGCCGGGTGCAGAAGGACGGCATGACCCTGGTGCCGCTCGACATCCACTTTAACAGGCGGGGCATCGCCAAGGTGCTGCTCGGCGTCGCCCGCGGCAAGCGCAAATACGACAAGCGCGAGGCCGAGAAGAGCCGCGACTGGCGCCGCCAGAAGGAACGGCTCATGCGGGAGAAGGGGTAGGGGGCTTCTCCGAGAGGCGGCGGCTCCGGCGCGGTCTTGAGGCGTGCGCACGATGACGCCAAGTTGGCGCTGCATTTCATTGCGGACTTGGCGCAGGCGCTCACTGCTCTTGGTCCGGTTCAGGCTGCGAAGCGGTCGCTCTGGAAAGCAGGCTAGAACCGCCGCCAGGAGCCATGAGCTGCCGAACTTTGGACTGCTCTAAGTATGATGATTGCCACCAGACGCTTGTCTTCACCCATGGCCTCTTAACGACCAATTTGTACGTCGCGCAATGAAAGTCCGATCCAGGTCAGGCATCGATTACATAGATCGAAGCATCCAAATCGCCGTCTACGGTGCATACCTGCGTGACCACCCTCCGATAGCCGGCACCTTCGAACTCGTCGAGACGCAGCCAGTGATTGGGTAGTTCTGACGATTCGAAAATGTGAACTTCGATG
>JASJBI010000110.1 GCA_030066595.1 Alphaproteobacteria bacterium
CAAGCCTGCATCGGAGTCATCGATCGACTGGTTCTGGCAGACCAGGCAGCGCAGATCCTTGCTGATCTCACGAGCCCGCGCCTCCAAGGCCGGATCTTCCAGCACCTCGTCCGGCAGCACCGCCGCCGCCGGTACCGGCATCAGCAGCCAACCAAGCGTGATCAGCGTCAGACCGATCCTCATGGCTGCAGGCTCCGAACCAGGGGATGGATCACATCGGTCCAGGTCGCCTCGGTCATCGGGCCGACATGCTTGTAACGGATGCGCCCGGTCGGATCGATGACGAAGGTCTCCGGCACGCCGTAGACGCCCCAGTCGATGCCGACCCGCCCGTCGGCGTCGGTGCCAATCCGGGTGTAGGGGTCGCCAAGCTCGGTCAGCCAGCCCCGCGCGTCCTGAGGACGGTCCTTATAGTTGAGGCCGACCAGGCGCATGCGCACGTCGCCATCCTCGGCCAGGCGCATCCACAACGGATGTTCCACGCGACACGGTACGCACCAGGAGGCGAACACGTTGACCACGGTCACCCCGCCGACCAGATCGGCGCTGGCCAGACCACCCTTTTCGGGTATCAGTGCCGGCAGGTCGAAGTCGGGGACCGGTTGGTCGAGCAGCGCCGAAGGCAGAACCTTGGGGTCGCGGCCGAGCCCAGCCAGGAAGAATCCGCCAAGCACCATGAAGAGCGCGAGGGGCAGCAGGATCAGTAGGCGCTGTCTCATGCCATCCCCCTCACCCGCCAGCCGGCGCTGGGGCCAGACCGGAGCCCTGCGCCGCACGCCGCGGCGCGCCGACCCGCAGCCGCCGGTCGGACAGCGAGAAAAGCCCGCCGAGCACCATCAACAGGGAACCGGCCCAGATCCAGGGAACCAGCGGGGTGCGGTAGAACCGGGTCACCCAGCGGCCGGTCTCGTCCGGTTCGCCAAGCACCGCATAGAGGTCGGCCATTCCGTTGCTGTGGATCGCCGCTTCACTGGTCTCCTGGGCTTGCACCGGATACCAGCGCTTTTCCGGGAACAGCACGGCAATCAGTTCACCGTCGCGTTCGACCCGCACGGTGCCCAGCCTTGTGGTGTAGTTCGGGCCGGCCACCTGGCCGACATCGAGCAGGCTGAACTCATAGCCGGACAAGTTCACCGAGTCGCCGACCTGCATCATCTGCAACGATTCCTGCTTCCAGGCCGACGCCCCGGTGACGCCGACGACCAGGACGGCCATGCCGGCGTGGGCGAGCGTCATGCCATAGGCCGCGCGCGGCAGGTTGGCGGCGCGGCGCGCACTGTCGCGCAGCGGCGCCCGGAACAGCTTGATGCGGTCGGCATACTCGACCAGCGTTCCGACCAGAACCCAGACCGCGATCGCCATGCCGAGCACGGCGAGCACGGGCCCGTCGCTGGCCACCGCATAGGTGACCAGCGCGGTCACCGCCGCCGCCGCGAACGCCAGGCGCAGACGCTGCAGCGCGCCGGCAAGATCGCCCCGCTTCCACGGCAACATCGGGCCCAGGGCCATGGTGACCAGCGCGGGGATCATGATCGGCACGAAGGTGGCATTGAAATAGGGCGGCCCGACCGAGATCTTCTCGGCGCCGAGCACATCCACGAATAGCGGGTAGAGGGTGCCGAGAAACACCGTCGCGCAGGCGGTCGCCATCAACAGATTGTTCAGCAGCAGACCGCCCTCGCGGGACACCGGCGTGAACAGGCCGCCGGCGCGCAACGCCGGCGCACGCCAGGCATAGAGCAGCAGGGCTCCGCCGATCGCGAGCGCGAGCAGGACCAGGATGAACAGGCCGCGCTCCGGGTCCTGGGCAAAGGCATGCACCGAGGACAGCACGCCGGAGCGCACCAGGAAGGTCCCGATCAAGCTCAGGCCGAAGGTCAGGATGGCCAGGAGGATGGTCCACCGTTTCAGGGTGTCGCGCTTTTCCACCACGATGGCCGAGTGCAGCAGCGCCGTGCCGAGCAGCCAGGGCATGAACGACGCGTTCTCAACCGGATCCCAGTACCACCAACCGCCCCAGCCGAGCTCGTAATAGGCCCACCAGCTGCCCATCGCGATACCCATGGTGAGCGCGCTCCAGGCCAGCAAGGTCCAAGGCCGCACCCAGCGCGCCCAGGCCGCGTCCACCCGCCCCTCGATCAAGGCGGCAACCGCGAAGGCAAAGGCGATGGAGAACCCGACATAGCCGAGATAGAGAAACGGCGGATGGAACGCCACGCCCGGATCCTGCAGCAGCGGATTCATGCCGCCGCCGTCGACCGGCGGCACCGGCAGGCGCTCGAACGGGTTGGAGGTGAACAGGATGAAGGCGAGAAAACCGGCCCCGATCATGCCCTGGACCGAGAGCACGCGGGCCTTCAGGCTGGGCGGCAGGTTGCGCCCGAAGGTGCCGACCAGCATGCCGAACAGCGTCAGAATCAGCACCCACAAGAGCATGGAGCCCTCGTGGTTCGCCCACACGCCGGTGATCTTGTAGAGCATCGGCTTGGCCGAGTGCGAGTTGCGGGCCACGTTGACCAGCGAGAAGTCGGACACGACGTAGGCGTGGGTCAGGCTGGCGAACGCGACGGCCACCAGAAGAAACTGGACCTGCGACGCAGGCCCGGCGAGCGCCATCCACGAGGCCCGGCCGACATGCGCGCCGTGCAGCGGCACCAGGCTCTGTGCCAGCGCCACCGCAAACGCCAGCGCCAGCGCGTAGTGGCCGATTTCAGTGATCATCAATGCGCCCCTCGCCTGCCCGGTCGATCGATCCCATTCTCTTCCCCGAATTCTCCATTTGAAGACCCCTGCCCCCCGCCAATGCGGGGCGCCGGCATCAGGGTCTGCTCCACCGCCTCAAAAGGTATCATCTCCAAGAGCGCGCGCGCATCGCGCAGAATGGCGCGGCCCGGCCGCGGCAGAGCCAGCACGCCGACCTTGCGCAGGCGGGTGAAGATCCGGCTCACGGTCTCGGAATTGAGGCCGAGATAGTCCGCGATGTCCTCGCGGTTCATCGGCAACAGAAATTCGACCCCGTCCTCCATCTGCAGCCGGCTGCGCAGGATCACGTCGATCAAGAAGGTGGCTATGCGCTCCGGAGCGGTCAGCCGGCCCAGCACCAGCGAATGCAGGCCGGCCCGCGCAATCCGCGTACAGGCGGTGTCCAGGATATGATCGGCCTGGGCTCCGTTGAGGCTGGCCTGCGAGACGCTCAGGCTGCCCACGCGGCACAGCTTGGTATCGCATACCGCCTGCAGCGTATAGTCGACAAAACCGCCGTCGAGCTGGGGGCACAGCAACTCTCCGGGGAACCGAAAGAACGCGATATGCCGCCGCCCATCTGGCAGCAGGACCAGGAACATCATCGCGCCCTCGGTGACCGTCCAATAGCTCTCCCCATCGGCGTTCCAGCGGTCGACACAGTCGCCCCGTCTCAACTGCAACTGCCTCGGCTGCAGGTCATCGCCAGCCGATTGCCCCAGGTGGAGACCACGGCGCAGTTGGCAGGGGTTGACGCTGCATGCGGCACAGGAGTGCGTATGACTGAGACTTTCGAAACCCATTCGCCGCGCGACCCCCTCCTCCGTTGCGGACGGTGCGCAGCTTCTCTTGCCGTTCTCAGCCGACCGCCACTGAATCTAGCCGGCAGGCTAGGTCTCGGCGCAACTTGCTTCTTTGACGCACGTCAAACACCTAAGACGCGATCATCTCGACCGCGATCGCGTTCACGAATTTCGCGCTTTCGGCCAAATTCTGACCCAGGTCAGTGTCGCATCCCGTTCGTTGCCTATGATGGCCCACAGGAGATCGGCCGGATGATGCGCGTGGCGCGCCGGCCCGCTGCTAGGGGGATGCGTTATGACGCGAACGATCTGTCTTGCTCTCGGACTTTTGATCGCCGGCTTGGCACCCGCCGCGGCACAGCCGCTCGAGCAGGTCGACCAGAAGCTGGTCGATGAAAAGGGCTGTCTATCGTGCCATGAGGGCATCGAGCGCTTCTCCGACGGCGAGATGCAGGAAACCATCGAAGCACTGGGCGAGGACTACGGTGACCCAGGCGGCTGCGTGATCTGCCATGGCGGGAACCCGAAGGCCAACACGTCGGCTGCCGCGCACGAGGGGGCTCCGCAGGATCTGGTGGACGCCCAGGGCCCGCACACCTTCTATCCGGACCCGGGCGCAGTATGGGTCGCCGACAAGGCGTGCGGGCAGTGCCACGCCGGCTACGCCGACCGCGTCATCAAATCGCTGATGAACACCGAGGCCGGCAAGCTGCAGGGCAATCTTTGGTCCTGGGGCCTGCAGGAAGACCACAAGGTGGTCTGGGGCAACTACAGCCTCAAGGACGAAGACGGGCCCGAGCCGTCGGTCGGCACGGAGGCCTATAAGAAGTACATGACCGCATATGTGGCGGCGCATCCGGACCAGGTCCCGAGCGAGATGAAGCAGGTGCCGGAAGTCGACGTCAACGAGGTCTCCAAACACCCGAATCTGGCTGGCATCACCTACTCACGTCAGCAGTGCCAGCGCTGCCACGTCGGCGTCACCGGGCGTGAAAAGCGCGGCGACTTCCGCGGCGCGGGCTGTTCGTCCTGCCATGTCCCGTACAGCAACGAGGGGCTGTATGAGGGCGGCGACCCCAACATCAGCAAGGAGCAGCCGGGCAAGCTTCTAATCCACCGCATGCAGGCTTCCCGGAAGAGCAAGGTCAAGCACAATGGGGTGGAGTATTCCGGCATCCCGTCGGAGACCTGCAACTCGTGCCACAACCGCGGCAAGCGCATCGGTGTGAGCTACCAGGGGATCATGGAGTTCCCCTACGGTAGCCCGTACAGCGGGGCCGGCGGCAAGCAGCCGAAGCTGCATACCAAGAACTACTTGTTCATCAAGGACGACCTGCACCATCAAACGCAGAGCCGGCCGGGCAACCCGCAAGGCGGACTGCTGTGCCAGGACTGCCATACCTCGATCGACATGCACGGCGACGGCAACATTCCCGGCACCACGCTGGCGCAGGTCGAGGTCGAGTGCGAGGACTGCCACGGGACCGTCACCAAGTTCCCGTGGGAGCTGCCGCTCGGCCATGGCGAGGAGCACCAGGCGGAGATCGACCAGACCCCGCGCGGGCTGACCACGGAACTGCCGGACTTCATGGTGTTCGGCACCGAATACGACCCGCAGGATGGCTACCTGATCTCCGCACGCGGCAACCCCTATGGCAACGTGGTGAAGAAGGGCAAGAAGGTGATCGTGCATTCGGCATCCGGCCTGGACTTTGAGGTGCCGGTGCTGAAGCAGCTTTCGATCGACCAAGAATGGAAGTCGCCCAATGCCGAGGTGGCAATGGCCAGCGTCGGCAAGCACATGGAAAGCATGGAGTGCTATGCCTGCCATGCCGACTGGGCGCCGCAGTGCTATGGCTGCCACGTCACGGTCGACTATTCGGAGGGCAAGACCGACGTCGACTGGATCACCAACGCGAACTCCAGGCGCGAAAACGGCCTGACCGAGGACAACGACCTCGGCACCAACGGGCTGAAGGGCCCGGGCAAGGTGTCGGAGACGCGGTCTTATCTGCGCTGGGAGACCCCGACCCTCGGAATCAACGGCGAAGGCCGGGTCAGCCCGATGATGCCGGGCTGCCAGGTGATCACCACGGTGATCGACAA
>JASJBI010000053.1 GCA_030066595.1 Alphaproteobacteria bacterium
TCGAGCTGCTGCTGCAGAACGCCAGCCTCACCGTTGGCGGCGCCTACACCGTCACGCACGACGGCGTGGTCAACCCCAACACGATCAGGATCCTGCCGGGGGCCTTCATCCCGGTGGCGCGGAACACCGGCCATCCCCAGGGACCGAGCATCGCGCCGCTCGAGCGCACCGGGGACTTCGACCTGGCGGCCTTCGTGCTTCAGGACATGCGGGTCAACATCAAACGGATGCTGTTCGACCGCTCGCTGCCGGAGCAGACGGGCCAGCCGCGCACCGCCACCGAGATCATCGAGCTGCTGAAAGAGGTGCAGACGGAGCAGGCGCCGGCGTTCGCACGGATCATGAAGGAGTTCATCGTCCCGTTCGCGCACCGCGGCTTCCAGATCATGCACAAGAAGGGGCAGATCCAGTTCCCGATCGAGGTCGACGGGCAGGTGATCCAGATCAGGGTGAGCTCGCCGCTGGCCCGGGCGCAGCACCTCGACGATCTGCAGAACGTCGTCCAGGGCGTGGAGATCGTCGGCGGCCTGTTCGGGCCGGAGGTGCTCGCCAGCTCGCTGAAGGTCGAGGAGGCGCCCGCCTACATGTACTCGAAGCTCGGCATCGACCCGGCGTTGATCCGAGGTGAAGGCGATCGCCAGCAGATACGCAACCAGATCGTCGAGCGGATCGCGGGGATGGTGGCGCAGGCGCAAGGGGCGACGGGCGGCAACGGCGCGAGCATGGGTGCGGCGCCGGCGGCGGGGACGGCCTGATGCAGGGCGACATCCCGGCCTTCGGCTTCAACCCCCTCGACACGCTGGCGCCGACCGAGGAGGACCAGAGCGCGGAGCGGCTCGAGCGGCAGCGCCAGGAGTGGCAGGAGGCCGAGGAGGAGCTGAACGGGGCGATTGCCCGCATGCTGTCGTCGGCGGACGGCCGGGTGGTGCGGTCTTGGCTGGCCCGGCTGCGGGATGCGCCGACGTTCGACGCCGCCATGGGAACCATCAACGGCGCGGCGTGGGGCTTCTTCCGCGAGGGCCAGAACAACCTGCTGCGGGAGATGGAGCGCCGCGAGAAGGCCTATTACGAGAGGGAAGTGTGATGGCGAAGAGGATGAGGATGAGCGAGATCGAGCTCAACACACCCGAAACCGCGCCACCCGAGGAAGCTCCGGTCGACAACAAACAAGCCGATGCTGCAAGTGTGCCTGAAGAGCTATCGCATCAAGAGCCGCGCGAGTCCGTCGACGACAGCGAGGATCATCTGCCGCCCGAGCCGCCGATGCCGCCGGGGCATCGCAAGGCTGAGCCGGGGGAGATCAGCCGCTACCGCGCCGCGATCCGCGCCCTCGACGAGTTCGCCAACGCTCTCGGGGGCATCAACGCCAGCCGCCACGACCCGGAGCTTGCCGTGCTGCTGAATGGCTGGCACAGTTCACGACAGGCGGTGATCGCACGTTTCGAGAGGATCGGAGGGCCTTACTGATGACCAAGTTCCACATGAACGTCGCGCGGGGCGAGGATCCGAGCGCCCATGACGTCGCTACCGACGCCACCTCGCTCGGCACCGGCCACGGTATGCGCGTCATCATCGACGACGCCGAGTTTACCCGCGATGAGGCGGCCGAAGCCCTTGAGGCGGTGCGTCACGAAATCCTGCACGGTCGTCGCGCCTGGCCGCTGGCGACGTGACCATGCGGTTGCATCGCTGGCCGTTTCCCCTGCGCGCGCCGGATGATGAAGGGTCGGCCGGCAGCGCGACCGGTTCCGGGGAGCCTCCAAGCGGTCAGCCAGGGGCCGGGGAAGGTGCCCCGCCTGGTTCCACAGCGCAGGACGGTGGCGCCCCCCCGGCCTCTTCCCTCGTCGACTTCGGCAAGAAGGGCAACGGTGCCGACCCGGACCCCACCGGCGACCAACCCGGGGCCGACCCGGGCGACGACGCCGACAAGGACAAGCCTCAGACGCTGACGTTCAAGGAGCGTCCAGAGTGGCTGCCGCCCAACTTCTGGAAGGCTGACAGCGGCGAGGTGCTGGTCGAGGCCCTGGCCAAGAGCCAGAAAGACCTTAGGGGGCAGATCACCAAGGGCGCGGACAAGGCGCCCGACAAGCCGGAGGCCTATGAGTTCAAGGTCGGCGACGAGCTCAAGGACGTCGAGAAGCTGGCCTTTGACAACCCCGACGACGACCCGATCGTCAAGGGCTTCCGGGAGTTCTGCCACGAACGCAAGGTGCCGCAGGCGCTGGCAGCCGAGGCCTACGAGTGGTTCATCGGCGCCGTTCGCGACATGCTGCCGGAGCTGCCGGACCCGATCGCCGAGAAGAAGAAGCTCGGCAACAACGGCGAGGCGATCACCAACGCGATCGGCGCGTTCTTCGATCAGATGTACGAGACGGGCACCCTCAACGACGCCGAATACAAGGCCGTGCAGTCGTGGTTCGCGTCGGCCGAGTCGGTGTCGGCCTTCCAGAAGGTGCGGGAGTGGTACGGCGAGGCGGCGATCCCCTACACAGCCCAGGTGCAGGAGGGGCTGCCCAGCGCCGACGAGCTGCACGCTCAGATGGGCGTGCTGATGGCGAAAGCGAATGATGATCCATCGGCGCAGGCGAAATTCGATAAGCTGCAGAAGCAGTACGAGCAGCTCTACGGCACCGAGCCGGCCGGCTCGAGCAGAAGGGCGGCGATCTGACGGTGGAGACCTTCGAGGAGTTCGACGGCAAGGTCGAATTCATCGTCGCGATGATCCAGATACAGGGCCGTCTGCTCGTCGCCACCAATAAAGGCGTTTGGGAGGAGCACCGAGGCATCATGCGGCCGATATTGTTTCAGGCGGCCACGGAGGACAGCCATGCCGGCGAAGAGCGAGGCGCAGTTCAGAGCGATGGCGGCTGCGGCAAGCGGGAAGTCGACGCTGGGGATCCCCGCTAAGGTCGGCCGCGAGTTCACAAGCATGGGCAAGCCCGGCAACCTGCCCGAGAAGAAGCGCAAGCGGCGTCCGCGGCACCTTGCTCGTGCCTAATTGGCTTCGCGCTTCCGGCCTCGTCCTCCTCCTGCTGACCACCTGCGGCGCCGCCCAAGAGCGGCCCTTTGGCCCCGTCGACTGCTTCGTCATCAAGGTGGTCGACGGCGACACCGTCCTCGCCCACTGCTACCCCTGGCCGCATGTCGTCTTCCGCACATATGTCCGCGTAGCTGCGGTCGATGCCCCCGAGATGCAGGGCAGGTGTGAAGCGGAGGAGAAGGCGGCGGCCGCAGCGCGCCGCTTCGTGCAAGAGCAGCTGGGCCCGCGGCGGGCGATCACGATCGAGGACATCCGGCCGGGCAAGTATGCACAGCGAGTGATCGCCACGGTCCGCACCGGCCCCGGTCCTCACCTGGGGCGGATGCTCGTGCAGGCCGGGCATGCCCGCGTCTACGACGGCGGCAAGCGGCAGTCGTGGTGCCCACGGCAGCAATCCCTTTCCACCCCTTGACACTGTAGAACCCGTCGGCGCATGATCGCCGACGATCTAGCGGCCTATCCGCTTCGGCGGACCCGTGACCCAACGGTGCCTCGACGGACGAGGTAGGCGGGCGACCCGGGACGATCTCGGCCTATCGACCGCGGCAAGTGTCCACTTGCGGAGGTCGAGATGTCCAAATCCCTCACAGATGCAGCGATCAATTCCTTCGATGCCATGGTCAAGCACGCCTATCAGGCCGAGGGCGTGCTCAGGCGCCACATGCGCGTCAAGACCGGTGTCGTAGGCTCCACCCACCGGTTCACCAAGATGGGCCGCGGCCTGGCCACCCCGCGGGTGCCGCAGACGGACGTGTCGCCGATGAACGTCGGGTACACGAACGCCACGGCCACCCTCGCCGACTGGAACGCTCCCGAGTACACCGACATCTTCGACAAGCAGAAGGTGAACTTCGACGAGCAGCGCCAGCTCGCCACCACCATCGCCGGCGCCATCGGCCGCCGCGAAGACCAGATCATCATCGACGCGATCGACGCCGCGTCGGCGACCTCGTCCGTGTCCACCGACATCGGCGGCACCGGCACCAACCTCAACACCGCCAAGTGTCGGGACGCGAAGAAGGATCTTGATGCCCTCGCGGCCCCGCAGCGTGACCGCAAGCTGATTGTCCACGCCAACAACCTGTTCGGCCTTCTGGGCGACACCACGGCCACGTCGGCGGACTTCAACACCATCCGCGCCCTGGTCGACGGCCAGATCAACACCTGGCTCGGCTTCGAGGTCGTCGTGCTTCCCAACTACGACGAGGGTGGTCTGCCGCTCAGCGGATCGGTGCGAACCGGCTATGCCGTCCACGCCGGCCCCATGGGGGGCATCGGCCACGCCGTCGGCCTCGATTTCCGCACGGAGGTCAACTACGTCCCGGAGAAGACCTCCTGGCTGAGCAATGGGCTGTTCTCGGGGGGTGCCGTGTCGATCGATGCCGACAGCATCTCCGACATCAGCATGACCGAGTAAGGGACGCCGAAGGAGACAGATCATGGCCTACAACAGACGCGATCTGGTCTCGCTCGGCGGCCAAGCCGGTCATCGGGCGGCGCCAAATCTCTGGAGCCACGGCTCCACGGACGAGCTCGATACGCAGCTCGCCCGCAACTACATCAGCGACGTCGGCGGGACGCTGCATCCCGGTGACCGGATGCTTCTCGGCGTCAAGGACAACGGCGACGATCCGGCCGGCTTCGTCGAGATCGCCGAGGCCGTCGTTCAGGGCGGCCTGTCGGGCGGTGCGGTGGCGTTGAGGGAAGAGCGGAGGATGCCGGGCGCGGTGATCCGTATCCCGTTCTTCATCGACCAGACCGACCTGCTCGCGGGCACGGCGCAGTATCTGCTGTGCCCGGTGCGGGGGCGAGTGTTCAAGCTCGTCACCGTCGTCAAGAAGCAGGTGACGACCGGGGGCACCATCACCGCCTCCATCGACGGCACCGCCATCCCCGGCGTGTCCGTCACCGTCGCCAATTCGGCTGCCGTCGGCACCGTCGGCACCTCCAAGCCCACTGCCGGCACGGCGGGCAACAAGCTGTCGAAGGAAGACCAGGTCATCACGGTCACCCCGTCGGCAGCGTTCGCCACCGCAGGCGAGGTCTTCGGCTGGGTCGAGGTGATCCCGAGCACCCGGGCGGACCTCTATTACTCGTTCTTCTTCTTCAACCAGACCGATCTCCTGGCCGGCACCTCGCAATGGATGCCCTGTCCCTACAAGGGCACCGTCCGACGGCTCGGGGGAGTGGTTCAGCTCGCGGTGACGACGGGGGGCGCCATCGGCGTCGAACTCGGCGGCACCGACGTTGACGGCATCGACATCACGGTGGCCGATGCTGCGGCGGCCGGAACCGTCTACACCCAAGACGCCACCGGCACCAACGACACGCTGAACGAGGACACGGCCATCGAGGTTACGGCGGCGGCCGCCTTCGCCACAGCGGGTCGCGTCAACGGCTACGTCGCGGTGGAGCCGAGCGAGACCTTCGGCCGGCGTGAGTACGTCCAGTTCCTGGCGAACCAGACGGACGTGCTGGCGGGCACCAGCCACTATCTGGTGGCGCCGTGCCGCGGCGAGGTGCGGAAGGCGCTAACGGCGGTGCAGGCCGATGTCGGCACTGGCGGCGACATCACGGTGGAGCTCGCCACGGTGGCAGTCGCCGGGCTGACCTGCGTCGTGGCCAACTCAGCGTCCGCAGGCGACATCGACAAGGACGTCGGCACGGTGGGCGATGACACGGCCAAGGTGCAGAAGTACGACCCGGTCGAGGTCGTCTTCGAGGCGGCCTTCGCCACGTCGGGAGCCATCAACGGCGTGCTCGAGTTCGCACCGCATTAGGAGGGAAGCATGGCCTTCGTACTCAATCAGCTGAACGCCGTCGGTGGCCAGAGCCGCGCGAACAAGAAGAACGCCGCCGGCGTGATGTCGGTGTGGACCTACTTTCACGCCTCCGACAACTTGGCCGCGGTGAAGGCGGCGGGCTACTTCAACTCGGCCCGCAGCCTGCTGACGCCCGGCGACGTGATCATCTTCTCGGCGAACGGGGCGGCATGCGACATCATCACGATCGCCCTTGTCCCGGCGACGGGCAACGTCACGAGCCAGTCGACGGACATCAACAGCGCGTAGGCCTCGGCCTCGAGCTGGCTGGAAGACGACAGGGGGGAGGGGCCGGCGGTCCCTCCCTTTCTGCTTGAGGAGGCGACACCATGGCGACATCGCAATTCGAGATCGCGTCCCGAGCCATGGTGCTCCTCGGTGCCGGGGACATCAGCTCCTTCGACGAGAGCGAGGGCGATCGCGCCGTCATCGCCGGTCAGCTCTACCCCGCCATCCGCCTCAACCTGATCGCCGAGCACCCGTGGCGCTTCGCCATGGTCAAGAGCCTGCAGCTCAACCGCTCGACGAGCTCGCCCGGCGGGCAGTGGCAGTACGCGTTCGCGCTGCCGCCAGACATGATCGGTGCCCCCTATGCCGTCTACTACGACAACTCGGTCGGGGCGCCGTCGTTCACGCGCTGGGAGCGGTTCGGGGCGCACCTCTACAGCGACGAGGAGCGGCTCTATATCGACTACAAGCAGCTGGCGCTCGAGCCGTCGTGGCCCGCCTACTTCGACTGGCTGATGATCCTCGAGTGCGCCTGGGTCTTCGCCGAGCCGGTGACGGACGACAGCTCGAAGCGTGACGAGTTCCGCACCATGGCTCGTGGGGCACCGTCGGAGATGGGCAAGGGAGGTCAGTTCCGCATCGCAGCCCAGGCCGACGCCATGGGCAACCCCAGCCCGCAGGTGGCCGGCTTCGATCTGATCGCGGCGCGCATGGGCGGCGGCTGATGGGTCAGCTGCTCGACCCGTTCCAGACCAACTTCACAAGCGGCGAGCAAAGCGCCGAGCTGCGCGGGCGCACCGACATCACCCACTACTACAACGGCGCGGAGTACCTGCGGAACGTCGTCGTTCTGCCGCAGGGCGGCGCCCGCCGGCGGCCGGGGAGCACGTACCGCGACCGTGTGATGCGGCAGCTGACGAAGCTGGACCTGACCGGGCTGGTGTCGGCGCCCGAGGGAGGCACCGCCGCCAACGCCATCGACGACGACACCGCGACCGAGGTGGTGACGACGAGCAACATCTCGACGACCGACCCCTACGTCATCCTCAAGGTCGACTTCGGCGCGGCCCAGACGGTCAAGGCGATCGACGTCCGCGGCCTCAAGACGAGCGCCGCCACGGTCGACTTCGACGACGAGGTGCGCTTCCAGTACAGCCTCAACGACAGCGACTGGACGGACTTCGGGACAGCCTTCGACAAGGTCGACGAGAACGACATCCAGCGCCGGCGGGCGGCGGCCACGGCGATCTCGGCGCGATACTGGCGGCTGGCGCGGGTCGGCACGACGGACGGCTCGACGCAGAAGTTCCACATCGACGAGCTGTGGATGTGGGACGAGACGGCGACGCTGTCGAACGTGCGCGAGATGCGTTTCAGGTTCTCGACGGTGCAGGCCTACATCATGTCGCTCAGCGACAGAAACCTTGCCGTCTACAAGGACGGGGTCCACCAGGCCGACATCTACGTGCCCTTCACCCACGCGCAGGTGCGGGAGACCGCGTTCATCCAGAGCCTCGACACCATGCACATCTTTCACGAGGACGTGCAGCCGCACCGGATCGAGCGCGCCGGCGCCCACGACGAATGGAACGACCTGACCCAGGCCTTCACCAACATCTTCCAGCACGACTTTGGCGACGGCGACGAGGACACATGGAGCGCCACCCGCGGCTGGCCGCGCTGCGGCACCTATCACGATGGCCGCCTGTGGCTGGCCGGCACGGCGCAGCGCCCGCAGACGATCTGGTCATCAAAGAGCGGCGACTTCTTCAACTTCGACGACGGCACCGGCCTCGACGCCGAGGCGATCGAGCGCACGCTGGACAGCGACGACGTCGCCTCGATCTACAACCTGAACAGCGGCAGACACCTGCAAGTATTCACCGAAAGTTCGGAATGGTATTTCTTGCCCGACAAAGAAGTTCTCACGCCCGACAACATCAAGGCTGTGCGGACCACCAACGTCGGCACCGAGGGGCCCGGTCTGCCGGTGCTCAAGGTCGAGAACGCGACCCTCTTCGTCGGCCGTCGGGATGACGCCGCCGATGACAGCTTCTGCTCCGTCCGCGAGTTCCTCTACACGGACCTCGAGAACCCCTACGAGGCGCAGGACCTCACCCTGCTCAGCTCGCACCTCATTCGCGCGCCCGTCGACTTCGCGGTGCTGCCGTCGACCACCTCGCGCCGGGGGGCGCTGGTCTTCGTCGTCAACAACGACGGCACCATGGCGGTGCTGCAGACGCTGCGAAGGCAGGAGATCACCGCGTGGCAGCTGTGGATCACCGACGGGAATTACCTGTCCGTGGCTGTGGATGACCAGGACATCTACGTCGCCGTCGAGCGCACCATCGACGGGGTGACGACGCAATTCATCGAGCGTTTCGAGTGGGATGTCTACACCGACGCCGCCGTGATCGTCACCTCGGGGTTGCCCACAGACACGGTGACCGGCCTCGACCACCTTGATGGGGAAAGCTGCGAGGTCAGGGCCGACGGCAGCGTCCTGACCAACGAGACTCCGTCCAGCGGATCAGTGACGATCGACGTGGCGGCAAGCACCAGGGCGGAAGTCGGGCTGGGCTTCCCCGACGTGAAGGAAGACCAGGTGACGTGGCTGCAGACCCAGGGGCATACCGAGGCCGAGGCGCGCGAGCTGGTCTACGGCAACCGCACCCAGGCGGCGCTTGGCGATCAGGTGTGGATCCGCGACATGCCGGCGGACGTGCGGCAGGACGGCACCTCGCTGGTCGGCTTCAAGAAGCGGGTGGTCGAGGCGCACCTCGCGCTGCTGCAGACATCGGGCATCTACATCGGCGCCAACAACCGGGTGCCGGTGCCTGTCCCGTTTCAGCGGTTCGGCGATGAGCTGCTCGATCAGGCGCCGCAGCTGTTCACCGGCGACAAGTCGATCAAGGGCTTTCTGGGCTACACCCTGAAGGGGCAGGTTGACATCACCCAGAGGTCGCCGACAGGCTTCAGCCTGCTGGGCATGCGAAAGAGGGTCAGTCTATGAGGCCGGATCCGTACCGCGAATATTCTCCCGCGAGCTCGTGCTTCCTTGAGGCGGCGGCGGCGCTGTTCGCGTCGGCCCCGGTCGCCGGCACTGCGGCGGCGGGTGCCACGACGGCGGCGACGGCGGCATCGGCCGGATCCCTGGTGCCGTTTGCGTCGGCCGCGCCCACCGTGCTCAGCCCCGTGGTGGCGGCGCCGACGACCGCGATCCCGTTCGCGTCGACCCTGCCGGCGGCGGCGGTCTCCACCGGCGCGGCGCAGAGCGTCTTCTCGATGAAGAACATCCTGGCCACGCTGGGCCTCGGATCGGCGGTGACCGGCGGCTTCATGAACGCGGCGGATCTCGAGGCGCAGCGGGAGCTCGCGGAGCTGCGGGCCAAGCAGGAGATCACCAAGGGCATCGAGGAGGGCAATGAGCTGAACCGGCGCCTGATCGAGGCCCTCAATACCAACATCGCGCAGGCGGCCGGAAGTGGCCTGAGCCTTGAGGGAACCGAGAACATCAACCAAGCCCTCAGCGACGATGCCGACGTGCAGTTTCGCCGCATCAAGTCGGGAGCCGAGACGGCCTCGGCCGTGCGCCGGGCCGAGAGCAAGGTGTTGCGGCGTCGGGCCGGCAGCGCCGTGCTGCAGGGGTTTGCCAATGCGGCGGCATTCGGCTCGCTGATCAGGAGGGCCTGACGTGCCTGACCTGCAACGGCGCCTCGGGATAGCCGCCAGCTCCGGCACGGTGCCGACGGTCAGCCTTAACACCGGATCGGGCGCCGGCCTGCTGTCGATCGGACAGGCCTACTTCAGCCTGGCGGCGCAGGAGAAGCAGCGCGAAGCGATCGCCGACGAGATCGAGGGGAAGAAGGCTGGCGCGCAAGCGGCCCTGAGCCAAGCGCTGACGCTGCCGGATGGCACCGTGCTGCCGCGGTTCATGGAGGCGGAAGGCACCGACGTCTACACGCGCGCCTACAACAGGGAGCAGATGGTCACCTACCGGGCGCTGCTCGAGAAGAACATCCGCGAGAAGGCGGCGGTGCTGTCGGTGCAACACCGGTCGGACCCGCAGGCGATGGTGACCGAGTTCGACAGCTACATTCAGGGGCTGGTCTCATCGGCGCCGGTGCAGGCTCAGGCCTTGATCGCCAGCCAGGCGTCGGCCCTGATCACGCCGCGCGTGCTCGACGCCTTCGACCAGCGCCGCAACATCGTCGCGCGCGAGAACGAGGCGGCGCGCGAAAGCTTCCGCGAGCAGCTGCTGCAGGACGCCTATGGCTTCGGTCAGAGCGTCGGCCTGCAGGGCAGCGGCGCCTCGGGCGCGGCCGGCAACATCGGCAGCCTGCTCACCAGCTACATCGACGTGACGGCCAACCAGGTCGACGGCGAGACCTACACGGCGGCCGAAGCGCAGCGGGACGTGCAGGTCTTCACCTCGGCGGTCACCCGGCAGACGATCATGGGCATGTACGACGGCGCGGCCGACAAGGACGGGTTCGCGACCAAGTTCGTCGAGGGCAATGCCAGCATCGACATCCCGGTGATGACACCGGATGGCGTCAAGGTGGTGCGGCAGAACGCGCGCGCGGCCATGTCCGAGCAGGACCGCCTTGCGGTGCAGGGGTACTTCAACGGTCAGCAGCGCGAGCGGGCACGCATCGAGAGGAAGGCGGAAAGTGACTTTGACCGGGCGCGGACGGAACGTGGCAACGCGGCTTTCAAGGATGCGGTCACGCTGAACGCCGAGGGCAACCTGACTGACGAGTTCGTCGAGGCCAACCGTGACGAGTTCACCACCGCGCAATTCGCGACGCTGAAAAAGCTGGCTGATCCCGAGCAGGCGATCGAGAACGACCCGGAGCTGTTCGCCGACATCATGGAGATGATGGAGGAAGACCCGATGCAGGCGCGCGACATGGCGTTGACCGGCTATCGGCAGGGGCAGCTGACGCAACAATTCGTGACGATGGTCGAGGCGCGCGGGGCCGGGCGCACGCCGCAGTCGCTGAAGCAGGGGCTCGACTTCATCGCCGGCAAGATGGCACCCAGCCCGCTGTTCGACGAACCGGGACGCAAGAGCAGGATGGTCGAGGCCAAGGACGCGCTGCGCCGCTTTTACCTGGCCGACCCGACCGTGAGCGACGCCGACATCTTCAAGCGGGCGCGGGAACTGGTGCAGAACCTCTCGCTGGCGCCGCTCGAGAACGAGTTCGGGCTGCTCGCCGATCCGACGTATATGTCGATCCGTCGCGACGTCAGCGACCTTGCCGGCATCCGCGACGATCTGCGGCGGGCCGAGCTCGACTTCCGGCGGCGGCTCGACGAGGGCACGATTGATGCCGACAGCACGCTGGCACGGCGCGAGCTGATGATCTTCGATGCGTGGCACGACTGGCTGGCGCTGCGCGATAAGCTGCAGGTGAGTGGACGCTGATGCCTGACGAGCTCGGACGCCTGACCGAAGAGGACCGGACGGCACTGCCGTCCATCGAGGGCGCAGACGACGCCAGCTCGGAGCTCGTGGTGCAGGAGGCGGATCGCGCGTCGTCCTCAGCGATGGATCGGTTCCGCCGGCGCGTCGAGGGCTACGAAAGCGGCGGGGTCGAGAGCGTATCGCGGACGCCCCCCGGCGGCTCGCGGTTCGGGATCCCGGAGGAGGCGGGGCCGGCGGGACGGGCGCGGCCGGGCGTCGAGCGCGAGGAGGGGCCGGAGGATCAAAGCACGGTGGGGCGCGCGTTTCGCAACGTCGCCGAGATCCCGGGGCAGGCCGTGGCGGGCGCGGTCGATGCGGTCAAGAACACGATCAGCGGCCTCGAGGACCTCAACGAGTGGCTGACCGACCAGGTGCCCGAGGCGGTGCGATCCGGCGTGCCCGACCTCAAGCTGCTGGCGGTGGGGCTGGCGACGCGGGGCGAGAAGACCAGGGTCGAGGAGACCATCCCCGAGCTGCCGGCACCGCGGACGGGGACGGGCGCCGTGGTGCGGCCGATCTCGCGCTTCATCGCCGGCTTCATCGGCGGGCAGAAAGTGCTTGGCGCGGCCGGCATGGCACCGAGCACCTTACGAGCAATGGCGGCTGGCGGCCTTGCCGACCTCGCCGTGTTCGACGGGCAGGAAAAGCGGCTGTCGAACCTGCTGCAGGAGATCGGCGTTCCCGACAACGTGGTGACCGACTTCCTGGCGGCGGACCCTGACGACAACGAGGCCCTGGGCCGCCTCAAGAACGTGGTCGAGGGCCTCGGTCTCGGCCTCCTCACCGAAGGGCTGCTGCGCACGGCGAAGGCGATCCGCTCCGGCGTCAAGGCCCTGAAGGGCGCCGCCCACAAGCCGCCGACGCCGGAGGAGGCCACGGCCGCGCTGAGGGCCGAGTTCGGCGAGGTCACCGAGCGCGACTTCATGATCTTCGGCGACGCGGATGCGCCGCTGGTGGAAGTGACGCGGGCGAAGCGGAAGATGAAGCCGCGGCCGACACCGGAAGGCAAGCTGGCGGTGGCGCTCGGCGAGGTGCTCGAAAAGGCGCGGGCGGCGCAGCCGCGGGTGCAGCGTATCGGCGAGGCGGCAGGGCCGGAGATGGCCGATGTCGAGGCGACGGTTCGGTCGATCGAAACCGTCGGCGACTTCGCCGAAGCTGCGGTGCAGACGCTGCGGCGGCCGAAGTTCAAGGAAGGGCAGTCGCTAACGCAATGGCTACGGTCGAAAGGCGGGCTGATAGATCAGGGGGGCGAGCTGCGGGCGCAGGGCATTACGTCCAAGACGTCTCCGGGCCTGATCAACAACAAGGCCGGCATGAACCTTGACGACGCGGCGCGCGCGGCGTGGGAGGAGGGCTATCTCGACGATTTCGCCGAGCGGCCGACCATCGACGAGTTTCTGCAGGCACTCGACGACGATTTCCGCAAGATCAACGTGCGGGTGCGGGCAGACGATGCGGATCGGGCGGCGGCCGAAGGGCTACATGCCGACTTTGAGGAGGCGCTTTCGTCGATGGGCATCACGCGGGACATGTCCAACGACCAGATCAAGCGGGCCCTGATTGATCCGGCTGGCGATCCGGCGCGGTCACTAGACGATCTGCTGCGCGAGCAAGGCGAGCTTGAGGCGGCGGGGGATGTGCGGCTGAAAGTCTTTGCGGATGAGGAACAGGGCGAGGTCTTCATTAACTTCAACCGCATCGAGGCGGGCGAGGACGTCAAGACGCTGATGGCCGAGACGGCCAACGCGATGAAGGGCTCGATTGACGAGGCCCGCCGCGGCGTGCAGACCAACGAGCAGACGGCCAAGCTGGCAGAGGAGATGGGGCTGTCGGTCGGCGACCTCCTCAGCCGGCGCAAGGGTGAGCCGCTGAACGCGGAGACCGCCTTGGCGGCGCGGCGCCTGATGGTGGCCTCCGCCGACAAGCTGCTCGAGACGGCGCAGAAGGCGGCCGGGGCGAACGCCGGCGCCGTCGACCAGTTCAACTTCCGCCGCATGATGGCGCTGCACCATGCGATCCAGAAGGAGGTCGTCGCCGCGCGCACCGAGACCGCGCGGGCGTTGCAGTCCTGGGCCATGCCGGCTGGTGGCAGCGTCGAGCGGGCGCGGGCGGTGGCCGATGCCCTCGACGCCATGGGCGGCGCCAAGATGACCCAGGAGCTGGCGCGGCGCCTGGCGGTGCTGGGCGAGGCCGGCGCTCGGCCGCAGGACGTCGCCAAGTTCGCCGACCGCGGCTGGGGCGCGGTGACGGTCGACGCGGTGCGCGAAGTGTGGATCAACGGCCTTCTGAGCTCGCCGAAGACGCACATCGTCAATATCAGCTCGAACACGTTCGTCGCGGCACAGCAGATCGCGGAGAGGAAGGCGGCCGAAATCGTCAGCGGCAGCCTCGACACCACCGGCGGCGTGGCCGTCGGCGAAGCTGCGGCCATGGCGGGCGGCCTAATCGATGCCCTGCCGGATGCCCTGCGCCTGTCATGGAAGGCGCTGCGCACCGGCGAGGTCGGGCGTTCGCTCAACAAGATCGACGTGCCGCGGCCGGGGGCGTTCAGCACGCGGGCTTATTCCGCCGCCCGGGGCAAGAGCGCGGCTGAGGCCGAAGTGTTCGCGCGGACGCCGCTGGGCCGGGCGATCAACGCCGTCGGCGCGGTGACGCGGGCGCCCGGGCTGGCGCTCGGAGCTGAGGACGAGTTCTTCAAGACGATCGGCTACCGGATGGAGCTGCGCGCGCAAGCGATACGGACGGCGGCGCAGGAGGGCCTGACGGGCCAAGCGGCGCAGCGGCGCATCGCCGAGGTGCTGATGAACCCGCCGGAGCACATCCGCATCAACGCGGCTGACGCGGCGCTCTACAACACCTTCACCAACCGGGCCGGCTGGTTCGCGCGGGGCATCCTCAACCTCCGCAACGGGCAAAGCCCGATGAACCCGCTGCCGTTTATCATCCCGTTCGTGCGGACGCCCGCCAACATCGCGCGCTATGCCTTCGAGCGGACGCCGCTGGCGCCGCTGGTGGGGCAGTGGCGGGCCGACATCCGGGCCGGCGGGGCGGTGCGCGACATTGCACTGGCAAGGACGGCGACCGGCACGCTGGCGATGATGTGGGCGGCGGACATGGCCGACCGCGGCTACCTCACCGGGCGCTTGGCCGACGACCCGGGCGTGCGTGGCTCGAAGTTCCGGCAGGGGCAGAAGCCCTACTCGTACCTGATCGGCGATCGCTGGTGGTCGTACAACCGCACCGATCCGCTGGGCATGACGCTGGGCCTGGCGGCGGACATCGCCGAGAGCATCCGTCGCGGCGAGGTCGACGAGGAGGACGTCGATGAGTGGTACGAGGTCTCGGCCATGGGCATCACGGCAATCTCACAGGTGACGCTCAACAAGACCTACTTGCGCGGCATGGCCGAGCTCTCCGAGGTGCTGATGGATCCCGACCGGCACACACAGGGCTACGTCTCGAACCTGGCGGCGAGCTTCCTGCCCGGGACGGCCATGCTGGCCAACATCGAGCGCGCGGTTGACCCGACCGTGTCGGACGTACAGTCACCGGCGGACGCGGCCTACGCGCGCATCTGGTTCCTGTCCGACCAGCTCCCGCGAAAGCGCGATCTGTGGGGCGAGCTCTACACCAACGAGAGCGGCTTGGGGCGCGTCTACGACTTCCTGTCGCCGATCTCGGCCTCGCCAGTGAGCGAGAGTCCGATCGACGCGGAGATCCAGCGGCTGAACGCCGACGTGCGGAGGATGCGCAAGCGGGCGACCTTCAACGGCGCCGACATCAACTTCAAGCAGTGGCCGCACATCTTTGAAGCCTACGTGCAGCTGGCCGGCAACGCGATCGAGCCGCCGGAGAAGTTCGGCAAGGGGTCAAAGGCCTTCCTTGACGAGGTGGTCACCGGGCAAAGCCCGTACACCGGCGTCTATCGGCTGTACACCGACGGGCACGACGGCGGCAAGGCGGCCTTCATCAAGAACACGATCAGCGACTACAGGCGGCTGGCGCGGTCGGTGCTGATGGGCGACCGGCCCGACATCGAGCGCCAGCCGAGCGTAGCGCAGGTTCTCGAGGGGCTGCCGGAGGGGCAACTGGCATTGTTCCGCGGGCATGTGCGCGAGCAGCAGGCGGCGGCGCGGGCACGGGCCATGCCGTTCGGCGTCAGCGCCAGATAGGGAGAGGGCCATGGCCGACATTGACATCAACGTCAACGACAACTGGAAGCAGCACGTCGCCGTCGGGGGCGAGACCTCATTCGTCTATGACTTCCCCGTCACCGACAGCAGCTACCTCAAGGTGCTGCGGCAGACCAGCGCGACGGCGGACCCGGTCGAGCAGGTGATCAGCACCAACTACACCGTCAACGGCGTCGGCGCGGAGGGCGGCGGCAGCATCACCTTGGTCTCGCCCAGCTCGGCGTCGGCCGGCGAGGTGTGGACCCTCTACCTCGACATTCCCGAGGAGCGCCTTGGCGGCTACCAGACCGCCGGCTCGTTCAGGGCGCTCGTGGTCAACGCCGAGTTCGACAAGTACATGCAGATCCTGCAGCAGCTGCGGCGGGACTTCGACCGCACCATCGTCCTCGACCCGGCCGACCCGGCGGCCTCGCTGACGCTGCCGTTGAAGTCGGCCCGGGCCAGCCGCAACCTCGCGTTCGACAGCAACGGCGACCTGGTGGCATCGGCCGAGATCGCGGAGGCGGTGGTCTCCGCATACATGGAAACCGTGCTCGACGACGCCGACGCCGAGACGGCGAGGGCGACGCTCGAGGTCTACGATGCCGCGCTCGACATTGCGCTCTATCACTTCGGAGGAATCTGATCATGGCACTCGACAACAGGGCGGTGTTCCCGCAGGAACCCAAGACCGCCGGCATCTCTTTCGCGGGCTCGTCCCAGTCGACACAGATGGACCCGGCCACGGTGGCGCCGACCACCCTGCTGACGGCGGGCAGCGACGGTGCGCTGGTGACGCGGGTGGAGGTGACGGCCGAGGGCACGGTGACGGCCGAGAAGGTGGTGTTGTGGGTACAGCCGGGCGGCTCCGGCAACTGGTACGCCCGCACGAGTGCCGTGCTCGCAGCCTATACCCAGGCGGCGACCGACGCGCAGGGCTCGATCCTCCTCGTCGACCCGGAGAAGCCCGACACCTATCTCGCGCTGGCCGCCGGCGACGTCGTCGGCATCACCCATCACGTCGACCAGCAGAGCATGGTCTTCGCGGAGTACAGGGACTACTAGCATGACCGGGATCTTCAACCGACGCCGCGGCGACCCGCCCCGGGCGACACAGGCAGAAGCGGAGGCAGGCACCCTCACGGCGTTGCGGCAGTGGTCGCCGAAGCGCATCGCCGAAGCGATTGCGGCCTTGGGTCAAACGGGGGGCGTGCTTGAGTTCGTCAGCACGGAAGCGATCACTGCAGCCGCCACACTTACAGTTACCGGCATGGAGGCCGGCTACGATTACGTCATAACGCTGGAGAGCTTCGCCCCAGCAAGCAATGCCGAGACACTGTGGCTGCGGTTCTCCGACGACGACGGCAGCAGCTACGAATCTGGCGCGGGCGACTATGCCTGGGTCATCCAGGCGGGCTCAGAGAGCCGAGACGATTCTGACACCGAAATCGAACTGACCCAGCTGCTGGGCAGTACCGCGGGCAACCGCAGCACCATCGAGCTGACCCTCATCAACCCCAATGCCAGCGATGAGAACACAGAAGCGTTTTGGAGCGGCCGCTTCATCGACACCACGCCCAACAACCGCTTCGTCGGCGGCGGCGGCTACTTCCTGCAAGGCACGGACGCCGTATCGGCCATCCAGTTCTCGTGGAGCGGCGGGGGCAACTTTAAGGCACAGGGCGATATGACTGTGTGGCGGCGGAAACGCTCGTGATATGTCGGCGTCGATCTTCGCTCTAAAGGTGTAAAGAAAACCGACAGTCGCACTTCCGCAAGCTGAACGTGTATCGTGTCATTAGCCTTGCAACGTCCACAACTAAAAAGCCGGCATGTCCTGGCAATACGGGCCGTTCCCTCCCCTCCCTCGCGGCGAGCCGATGCCTGACATGAACGGCAAGGCGAACCTGGCCCTCAACATCATCATTGCGCTGCTGATCGCCATTGCCGGCATGTTGGGCAGTCGCGCGCTGGATCAGATGCAAGCCGCGATAGAGGGGGCGGCCATATCCTCGAAAGAGGAGATCGCCAAGCTGCGGCTCGAGCTGAAGGAACGCACAAGCGACCGATACACCGGCGACGATGCCGAAGACGACCGCGCGATGATGCTGCAGTGGCAGGAGAACCACCTCGAGTATCATCGTGTCAGCATCCCGCCGCGGGAGGTCTTCGAGCGGTTCAACAAGGTCGACCAGCAGATCGGCGAGCTGAAGCACTCGATCGACAGCATGAACCTGATCTTGCGCGAGGGTACCGACCGCCGCGGCGTTCTGGGCCCATAGATTGGAGGTGACCATGAGGACCAACACCAATACGAAGGCTGCGGTGCGCGTCGGCGTCAACGGAACGCTGATCGGCGGCTTCATCTCCGTCCTGGCGATGTACCTGTGGACCGAGTTCGTCCGCCCGATCGACAGCGCGGAGACCGCCGCGGCCATCGGTGCCGCCATCGCCGGCTTGATCAATGCCATCGACAGACGCTGGTTCGGCGCTCGAGCTCTGCTGCCGTTCCTGGTGGTGCTGCCGTTGATGGGCTGCACGGCGGCGGTCGACAGGTACACTGACCGGATCGCCACCATCGGTGCCAACGAGGTGATCGCGCACTGTCAGAAGCCGCGGCAGGAGCGGCTGGCGAAGCGCGCCTACATCGCCTCGAAGCTGAACGAGGCCGGGTGCCTCAACTGCAAGATCATCGTGAACTGCGGCGACGAGGCGGATGGCCCGCCGACGCCGCTGAGTCCGCTGGTCGTCCAGTAGACATCACCCCTCCCCCCGCTTGCGGATGGCGGCTCTCGCCGCTTTCATGTGGGCTAGGGCGCCAGCGTAATGTGCTCCTTCACATGGACAGCCCCGCTTGCAGCCGGTTTCCTCTATGTCTTCAACAATATCTATACAAACCTCCCGCTCCTCCGCGCGCGCCGCTTCCTCGGCGGCTTGGATGCGTCTCTCTAGCTCGCCCTCGCGGCCAAGGCGGTCCTCAATCAGATGCTCGCCCACCCACCACTCAGCTATCTCCCGCGCCCTACTCATGGCCTGTTCTCCGCGAACGTTCCGGCGGGCCTTTCTGGATAAACAGCCTCGGCATCAGGTACTCGAAGCGCGCGCCGCACCGCTCACAGCAGGCGAAATGGCGCAGCGAGCCGAAGCGAGGTTTGCCGCAGTCCTCCCGGCCGCAATCGACTGTGTAGATGTGCTCTTCAGTCATGGCGCGCTCGCAGGGCTGCGATGCAGAGGGCGAGGGCGGATGAATATGCCTCGCAATGATGTGTGTCTGGCCCTCGTCCGAATGGGCTTGTTGGTGGTGCTTTACCCCAGCACCGAGCTACTGCCCGACCATCGCTGTAAATATCCAAGCCGCAAGACCACCCCTCCGGCACCAGCGTCAGCGCGGCGTCGATGCTCTCCGAGTAGCGGGGCACCAACTTTAATGGTTCAGATGCAGGGCCGGGGTAGTCGGCATATGGCTCGCCATCATCCCACTCAACAGCACCCCATGGCACGCCTGTAACGGCATTCCAGATAGCTGCATCCAACTCCCGGCTCGGCCCCGCCGCCTCTCCTAGCCTGCGGATCAGGTCATCCATCTCGCGGCCTCCGCGAAGACAGCAATGCAGCGTGCCCTTTCTCAGTCGGTACGTATCGCGACCCATGTAGTTGAACGTAACCGCCCGCCTTCAGGTTTTCGATAGCCACGCTCATCGCTGCGCCCCATCGCATGCCCGGCACATTTTCTCCGGCGGCTGTTCGCAGCATGTCATATTCAAAGTCGGTTAGGTCATCCATCGAACCGCCTCCAAAGCCACTCCACAACTCGCGGAAGGACGTAGGACATCAGAAAGGCCACCAGAACCAAGCCGACAATCGATGCCCAACCTTCAAGGGGCATCGGCCGGCTCCAGCAGCGGGGCCAGGGCCGCAAGCAACTCTTCAACACCCTCTTGCTCTGTGATCTCGTAAAGCCGGTGGGCGGCCTTCGCGATGCCCGCCAAGCGCCAGCGCTGCGCCGCCTCAGCCACGGCGAGGAGAGCTTTCATGTCCAGCAACAACTGATTGCTCCCGTGCCGCCGCTCAGCATTTTTGATGCCAGCCGCAATACGCTCTAACTCTGTCGTCATCTCATCCTCCTCAGATGCACAGAGATGGCTCAGGACGCGCGAGGGGGTGGTCCACGCCCAATGACAGGGACCACCCCCGCTCTCGCGCGCTACGCCTGCTCCTCCTCGAGCTGATGGACCTTCTCGAGAATGCCCAGGGCGACACGGTCGACGCGGTTGGGGTCGACCTGGCGCAGGGTCTCGAAGGTGGCCTGCATCCGGTCGGCGAACGAGCGGGCCTGCGCTGACGTCGACATGCCCTCGAGCACCATCGCCGCAGCCGCCTCCCATTGCTCCGGCGTCGGGTAGCCGAAGACCTTCCCGTCCGACCGGATGAGTTCCCACCGCGGGGCCTCGATGGTCGGAGATCCCGCGATGATGTCGGCCTCGACTTGCACGCCGCTTTCGGGGTGGATGTACGTCGTCGTCCCCTTGATCTCGTGCAGGGTCTCCATCGCGTCGGCGACCGTGGCCAGCGTCAGGGGCATGCTCCGCTGCAGGCGACGCATCGCCGTCTTCTGGGCCATGGCCGGAAACCCGACCTCGTTGTCGTTCCAGGGGCTGTCGCTCTTGCGCGCCCCCGGCGACCGCGCCTTGACCTCGAGGATCTCCTCGATGCCGAGTGGCTTGGCGACGATCGGCGGACGGGTCAGGCTGGTGGCGACGGCATAGGCCCCGAGGATCCTGCCCTGGTTCCCAAGGACAGGCTCGTGGATGATCTCCGGCTTCGATCCAAGACGAGCCTTGAACACGTCGCCCTCGCGGACAACCTCGCCGTGGATGGTGTAGCCGGAGCGCGCCGCCAGGGTGTTATAGCCCTTGTAGCCAATGACAGGCTGCACGCGGTCGCCGAATGGGAGCGGCCAGCCCTGGCCGGTGACGCCGTCGACTTCTATGCCGAGAATGCCGAAGGTGATGGCAGCGTTCATCAGGCTCTGCCGTTGACACCGCAGCAGCTTGGGCGTGCGGTCACAAGCAATGACGATGGTCCGCATGATCCGCTCGGGCCTGACGCCGGCCGGGGCGACCTGGGCGAAGGTCGGGCCGACGGCGTCGAGCTGCTGCTCGAAGAGGGTTAGCTCGGTGCTGGTCATGGTGCGATCCCCGTGGTTGGCGGCGGCAGGTCTTCCTCCACCGGCTGGACGTCGATCTTGGTCTGGACGTAGGCCTTGCGCTCGATGGTCGTGGCCTTGACCTCGGACTTCTTCACGTTCACCCACGCCCCCGGCAACCGCAGCCGGCCGTTGTCCTCGGCGGCATGCAGCAGCTTGGGCCTGATCTGCGCCTTGATCTTCTTCATCTGGGTTTCCTGCTGCGAGGCCCAGTCGTACATGCGCGCGGCCTCGCCGAGCTCGACGTCGTCCACATCCTTGACATCTTCGGGCACGACGGTCGGGTAGAGCTGGTCGACGATCGCGTTCTCGACCGGGGCGCCGAAGGGATCGGGCTCGCGGCGGTGCTGCACGTCATGCAGGAACGTGCGGGCGGCAGCCTCCATCTGCTCCCAGAGCTCCGGCTCCGGCGCGCGCTCCCAGATGTGCAGGTCGCCGCAGACCCACGCCGCGATGACACCCCACGTGAAGCACTTGCCGTCGGGATCGCCGACGAACATCTGCGCCTGCAGCTGCAGCTCGACGTGCCGCGGCGGAGTGCCTCCGTTCCAGGTCTGCATCCAGACGCTGTAGTCGAAGACGCACTTGGTCTCGACCGCGCCAGCGCCGCGGGTCGGGCACCAGATCAGGGCATCCTTGGTGCAGCCGATTGGGTAGCGCGTGAGGTACTCGTCCGTCGGCTTCACCTCGAGACCGAGGCGCTTGCCCACGTCGGCGATGATGTGCGGCTGCAGGATCTTGCCGTACCGCATCCGCTCGCTCTCCTCCTGCTCCACCACGGCGTCGCCGACGAACTCGTGATAGAGCGTGTAGCGGGTGTCGTACGGGCTGGCGTCGAACAGCGCCGCGATCTGGCTGGCGCTGACAGTCTCGTGCGTGGGATCGGGCATCAGCCGTCGCCGTAGCCGTCGCCATAGCCGTCGCCGTAGCCGTAGCCGGAGCCGTAGCCGTCGCCGGAGCCGTAGCCGGAGCCGTCGCCGTCGCCGTAGCCGTCGCCGTCGCCGGAGCTGAAGCCGGAGCCGTCGCCGTCGCCGTAGCCGTCGCCGTCGCCGGAGCTGAAGCCGTCGCCGGAGCTGAAGCCGTCGCCGGGGCGGCTAGGCACTGTATGCCTCATGGGCGCGGATGCTATCGGCGGCCTCTGCCGTACATTCAATGATTTCGCAGTTTTCGGTCAGGTGTACGCGGATCGGCGCACCCACCTTGCTCTTGGAATTCAGCCCTTCCGTCGCGACGCCGCTCAGAAATGCAGCGTTGTTGGCCGGTTTCCAATACCAAAGCCGCCGCGCCTCGTTCAGCACACATTCGCGGCCGTTATGGCTTTCGAGCACCCCGGCATGCACGCCCGCGTCGCGACAACGGACGATGACGTACTTGCCGATCATGCCGTTGTCGATGGACCTTGCGCTGCCGCTTAACGCGGCCACTAACGTCTTCAGTTCGCCCACTTTCATGTCGTCAATGTTCATGTGCTTTCCCTATCTCGGTGATGTGCTTGCCTGGTCAGGCATTCAATTCTCCAAAAAAAACCGGGACCAGGCGAGCGAGAGGCCCCGGCCAGTTCCAACGGGGAGTCAAATGTTCGGGTACTCAAGGCCTTTCTTGGTCTGCGCGGGTGCCCACGTCGGGCCTGTCCGCTGGTTGAAGCTCCGTATGTTCGTCAGGCATCGACGAATTCTCTGACCAAGCGGGACGGCGCCGTCTCGTGCGTGAATACCGGCTCAACTCCGGCCGGGTCGGTGACACCGAAGGGCGCGTTGATGTCGATCTCGAGGTCGCCGTGGTTGGTGCGGATGATGATCTTGCGCGACCAGAAGCTGCCGACGGCCTCGATCCGCTTCAGCCGGCCGATCTCGATCGACGTCACGTTAAGCAGCGTGATCTCCATTTCACACCTCAATCGCGTGGTATTGCGCCAAGTCTTCGGCCGGCACGAAGTGGGCATAGCCGGTGCGCGGGCTGAGCTCGTAATAGACACGGCGGGTGGCGCCGCGGAAGTCGATGTCGAGGAACCGCAGCTCGCGCGGCTGATCGAAGGCGTCGGTGTAGGACACCACCAACTCGCCTTCCTCGGCTCTCGGTCCCTGAAACTGCGGCAGGATCAAATCCCAATACAGGCCGTTGCACTCATGCTTGGTTATGGGGCTTGGCTGATGCATGGTCGGCTCCCGTCGTTGACAGGCACAACTGTATCGGCATATGATTGGCGCTGTCAAGTGCGAAATGTCGACAAGTATGGGAGCACCCCATGAGTGCATCTGAAGGCCGCAAGGCCACTTATGTTCACCTACCCGGCGAGATGATCGACTGGCTGCGCGACAAGGCGAAGCGCGATCGGCGTGCGATCGGCGCCACCATAGAGGTGATCATCGAGGAGTGGCGCGATGCGTTCGAGAACACCCAGGACATTCCGATCCCCGTTCCGGCCGCCCCCGCCAACGTCCGCCGAGGCAAGGGCAAAGCGTAAGCTCGAGCTGACCGCCGACGGGATCACGTTCGACTCCCCCGGCGAGCTGCGGCGCTATGGCGAGCTCAAGATGCTGGCTCGCGCCGGCCGGGTGCGCGACCTGGTCGTGCATCCGCGCTTGCCCCTCGTGATCAACGGGCGCAAGATCGGGCGCGGGTGGCTGACGCTCGACTTCTCCTATCAGGAGTGGCGCGACGGTGCGTGGCGGACGGTCTATGAGGACTACAAGGAAGTCGACACGCGCGAGAGCAAGCTCCGGCGGCAGATCGCCGAAGCCATCCACGGCATCACGATCAGGGTGAAGACATGACCGAGACCCCCCAGCAGTTCGGGGCGCGGAAGGGTGCTGCCTTGCGCGCGGCGAAGAAGGCCGCAGCCCAGTTCAACCAGGAGATCGACGTCGCCGAGTTCGGCGTCCGCGTCCACCCCGACGGCAGCACCTCGGAGCTGATCCCACGTCGGCTCCCTTCGGCACCGCCGCGCGACGCGGAACCGGACAACCTCACCAAGGCCCTGGCTGCGGTCGCGGACCACAACGGCGACGAGGCCGACAACGAGCCGGTGCCGATGCGGCAACAACTGCAGCAGGTCGAAGAAAAAGCGGCACGGCGAGCCGCCGACGTGATCGAGGCAGGCACGAGAGGCATGGGAGTGCTGGAGCTGGCCCTGCAGTACCAGAGGCAGGGGCTGCCTGAGGCCGATGCTCTCCTGCTAGCTCAGACCAAGCTCGGTGCCAGCCTTCCGGTCAGCTCGAAACCCTACGAAAAGGTAGGTTCTCAGCTCCCCACGCCAGCTACGCCAGGCAGCTCCGAAGAGCTGGGGCCCGACCCGCAAATGGTGGCTGAATACCACCGGCGCATGGAGACCTATGTCCCTCCCAAGCTGACGGGCAAGCTGACGGTCGAGGTCGACGGCGACATCTACACGTGCGAGGTGCCCGTCAGGTTCCTCGACTACCTGCAGGTGGTCGCGACCTGGGAAGGCACCAAGCGCCGGCGGCGGGACTGGAACCCGGCCCAGATGCTGGAGCTGATCCTGAGACGAGCCAAGGCGGCCGACCAAGAGGCTGCCATCCGGCTGCACGGAGGAGGCACCGGACCGAAGAACCTCTGGAATCCTGAGCAAGGAGCATGGGCCTGATGGCACGACGCAAGGACACCGACGACAACGTGACCTCCCTCCCCAACTCGACAGACGGCAAGATCAAGGACGCCTTCCGCGAGGTCCACGGCCTCCGCGAGCAGATCAAGGGCTTGCAGGCCCAGGTTCGCGAGAAGAAGGCGGGTCTCGAGGGCGAGGGCATCACCAAGCGCGCCTTCGAGGAGGTGTACAGGAAGTGGCGCACCCTCGAGGACAACGAGGACGGCCGGGATAAGGTCGTGGCGCATGACGAGGCGATCGCCGCCTGCGAGGAGGCCCTCGGCCTTGACAGCCAGCTGAACCTCTTCGACCAGGAGGCGCCGGCCGCGGCAGAGTAGGAAACGAAGAAGCCCCCGGAGGGATCGTTCCGGGGGCTAGGCGCTTCGACCAGTGAGACCTGGGAGGGTCTCGAGGAGCTCAACAGGAGGGATCATAGTGGCACGCATACGCACGATCAAGCCCGAGTTCTGGGCCAGCGAGCAGGTCATCGACGTCAGCAGGGACGCCCGCTTGCTCTTCATCGGCCTGTGGACCTACGTGGACGACAACGGGGTGATCCCGGTCAAGCCGCGCACCCTGAAGATGCAGGTCTTCCCCGCCGACGACGACATCACCTCGTCGACTATTCGACTACTCCTCGACGAGCTGTCGGCGAGCGGCCTTATTGCCTTCTACACCGTTGATGGTGTTGACTATCTTCACGTCACCGGATGGAAGAAGCACCAGAAGATCGACCGGCCCAGCTACAAATACCCGCCTCCTCCGAAGGCCACTCGTCGAGCACTCGTCGAGGCCCACCCCCCGGAAGGGAGTCGAAGGGAAGGGAGTCTATCTCCTCCTCGGACTACGTCCTCGTCGGAGAGTCGGTCAATCGACGATGATTCGTCGAAGGCTCGACGAAAATCGCAGGTCGACGCCGACTTCGAAGAGTTCTGGAACTGGTACCCACGCAAGGTCGGCAAGGCACCAGCCCTGCAGGCCTACCGCACTGCCCGACGAACCACCTCCCAGCAGACGCTCTGCGAGGCCGTGGCGCGATACCGTGCCCAGGTCGCCGGCAAGGAGCCCCAGTTCATCCTCCACCCCAAGACCTGGCTCAACCAGCGACGATGGGAGGACGAGGAGGCTGGCTCCAACGGCGAGGATCGCACGCCGCTGTCGCCGGAGGAGCGCCAAGCCCTCGACCGCAAGTGGCTGACCATCTACGACCGGGATGGCCTCGACGCCATCCCCGAGGGACTGCACCGACACGTCCAACACCTCGTCGACCAGAGGGAGCAACGACCATGACCGCCGTCCACGCACCGGCTTTCCCGACCGCCATCGACCCCGGCTTCACCGCTCGCGAGTACGCCGCCATCCAACTCCGCGTCCCCAACTCCGGCACCGAGTGGCTCGACGCCATGATCCGCAAGGCACTCAAGATCGAGCGCATCACCACCATCGCCGCCGGCCTCCTCGCCAACGAGAAGCTCGCCAAGCAGCTCGACGACGTTGCCCTCGCCACTATGGCGCGCAGGATGGCGGCAGCCGCAGAGCAGCAGGACGACACGGTATGATCGACGGCTTCATCCGCCACAGCCTCGAGGTCGCCCGAGAGCACGTCGAGCATCACGCCGCCGTAGCCCTCGCCCACAATCGGCCGGAACCCTACCCCGAGCTGTGCATGGCCATCGGTGCGCCCCGCCCGATCGACGCCATGATCCTCACCTCCGACGCCGCCCACGACTACACCGTGGCCGAGGTGGCAAAGGCCTGGAGGCAGCTTCAGGTGGGGCAATGAGCCAAGCTAAGGCCATAGCCCAGCAGGCAGAAGCTATGCAGGCAGAGGGGGTGCAGGCCTACGTCCTCCCCGACAAGCTGAAGCTGGGCCGGCGGACGTTCAGGCACCTCGCCGACTACCGCCTTGAGATGCAGGAAATCTACCGCCGCTACTGCCAGGGCGAGCTGGACGCTGCGACGGCCTCGAGGCTCAGCTGGATGGTCGACAACCTCCGGCGAGCTCGCAAGGACGAGCAGCTCATGGAGGTGGCGCAGAAGGGTGGGATCGCCGGCGTGCCGTTCGTCGGGATCCAGTTCGTGGGACCGGACGATGCTGACCGTTCTTGACCTCTTCAGCGGCATCGGAGGCTTTAGCCTCGGCCTCGAGGCGACGGGCGGCTTCGAGACCGTGGCCTTCGTCGAGATCGACAAGGATGCCCGTAAGGTGCTGGCCGACCACTGGCCAGGCGTGCCGATCCACGAGGACATCCACGACCTGACGGGAGAGGAGCATGGCGCAGTTGACGTTGTCACTGGCGGATTCCCCTGCCAGCCCTGGAGCTGCGCCGGGCACCGACGAGGCGCTGACGATCACCGAGATCTCTGGCCGGAAATGCGCCGAGTTATTGCCGCTGTCGGGCCTCGATGGGTCGTTGCAGAGAATGTGCCGGGCCTTGATGACGAGCGGTTCATGGGGCTCGATCGAGCATGCGCTGATCTGGAGGGCCTCGGCTACTCAGTCGTCCCGCTTGAAATTCCGGCTTGTGCCGTTGGAGCACCCCACCGACGACAGCGGTTGTGGATTGTGGCCCACTGCGTGCGCCCAGCCCGACAACAAGACGCCGGACGCGCACATACGGATGAAGCGGAACATGCCGGGGGGCGAGCGACACCAGATCACCGACCTGCAGGTGATGGCGAAGGCGACGAGCTGGGCAACGCCGACATCGCACCCAAGAACGCACACCCCTCGCAAGGTCGATCACGGGGAGCAGCTGGCCAATCAAGTGGCGTTGTGGTCGACGCCGCGCGCGACGGACGGCGCCAAGGGCGGGCCGAACCAGATGTTCAAGTCGAAGAAGGGCAAGCCGCTGCCGGGCGAGGCCTTCCATGCTGGGACGACGCCGAATGGATCGCCGGCCACGACGGGAAGGCGCAGCGCGTTGAACCCGGCGTTCGTCTGTTGGTTGATGGGCTACCCGGCCGGGTGGCTGCGCTCCGTCTTCTCGGGAACGCGGTCGTCCCGCAGGTCGTCGAAAGGATAGGTTGGGCGATCCTCGAGGCCGAACATGGCTGAGCTCTACACCGTCGCCAGCCTCGTCCTCGGCAGCCTCGGCTTCGCCCTGCTGAGCCTCGCCCTCTATCTCAGCCTCGCCGTGGTCGCCGCGGCGGCGTGGCTTCTCCGCACCGACTGGGCCTTGGCCATGGCGGCGCTTACTGCGGCGATCTACAGCCTATGGAGGTGGGCATGAATGCACGCAAACCGACTGCACGGAAGCCAGGGCCAAAGCCGCAGAGCCAAATCGCTGCCGATCTCCGGCAGAAGCTCCACAACACCGAGGTGCTCGCCCAGCACGCCAAGGACTTGCACGACCAAGCCGCCGGCTCGCTGCGGGACCAGCTTGAGATCGAGAAGGCCGAGGTCAAGAAGCTGAAGGACCAAGTGAGGGATCTGCGCGCCGCGAACAACGACCGCGACGCCCAGCTTCGGGCCGCCGAGCTCGAGATCGCCCGCATGCAGGGCTACATCGAGCGACACCGGCATCAGCTGATGGAGATCCGGCAGGACAAGTCGGAGCCGCCGCCGGAATACCCGGTTAGGTACGAAGTCGGCCATGTCCGCTTCCGCCACGACGTTGATGCAGATGGACAGCGTGAACGTGTGGTACCTCAAGCCGACCGGTTCTACGGTCTCAGCGGGCGGACGTGATGAGCGCCGGACAGACGCCGGGCCTGCTCGGCGACCTCGACAAGACCGAGCCGCCGATCGACCTGCGCGAGATCGTCAAGGAGCTCAAGCGCGAGGTGGAAACCCGCCGGCGCGTCTACCCTCGGTGGGTCGCGGAGAAGCGGCTCGACAAGGCCACGGCGTCCCGACGCATCGTCCTGCTCGAGACGGCCGCCGACGTGCTCACTCGGCTGCATATGCGGACGGGGGTCGCATGACCGACCTTCGACTCCTGCACCGATTCCGCGACACGGGCTTCCCCGTCGGCGAGGCCCTCGAGAAGGCCCAGCGATGGTGGGGCGAGCACCGCGGCGCGATCCGGCGCGAGTTCAACCGCGTCCGCAAGGAGAAGGTCACCACCGGCGTCGGGGTGCCGCTGCTGCGGTCGATCACCGAGGGCGAGGGGCTGCGCGACGGGATCCTGAGCGGCAACCGCTGGGACGATCTGACCCGGGCCGAGCAGGTGCAGATCGTCAAGGTGTGGCACCACTACCACATCCGGGTGCCGATGCGCGGGCCGCAGAAGCCGGAGCTGACGAAGCACCTCGCCGTGCTCACCGTGACCTGCGACAACCCGGCGCATCCCGAGTTCCTGCCGGCGACCGAGACCTTCGAGGCGATGACGACCGAGCTGACGTACCAGATGGCGCGCAACGAGGGATGGGGTCTCGGAGACCGCTTCGACTACTGCCCCTGGTGCAACGAGCTTGCCACTGTCACCCGAAAGCGGTTACCGTCCTGACCGCACGAAGGAGGGCACGCCATGTCAAGCGTCGGTCTCGGTTCCAATCCATCCGGGGGCGCTGACCTCGCGCTTCTCACCGCCCTCGGCGATCCCGAAGAGACCAAGAAGCGATACGAGGAGCTCGAACGGCGCCGCGCGGCGGCCGAGGAGGCCGAGCGGAAAGCGACCGAGCGCACTCAAGACCTGGACGAGCGGGAGAAGGCGGTCGAAGCCCGTGAGGCCGGGATGGACCACCGCCACCACGAGCTGCGAAAGCTGGCCGATCAGGTGGCGCAGCGGGAGGCGGCGACCAAGGCTCACGACAAGGAAGCGGGACAGCGCGACGCGGCCCAGCGTGCTCAGCAGGCCGATCTCGACAGGCGCCTCGCCGAGGTCGAGCGCCGCGAGGGTGCCATCGGCGAACGCGAAAAGGTGGCTGAGATGCAGCTGGAAGCTGCTGAGGCCGCGATAGGGCGCATGAATGCCCTCTACACCAAGCTGGAAGACTTGATGGCTGAGGGGGCGCCGGAATGAGCCTGATCGGCATGCAGTTCGAAGCCCTCAAGGAATTCGAGGGCACCTACGAGTTTCCGCCTGGCAGTGGGACATTTCGCAAGTCGGCCTACGCCCCAGGCGGAACGTACACCTGCCGCAACGAAGGGCTGAGCGAGGCGCTCGAAGGATGGGTGGAAGCTGGCAATGCGCGTCTGCTGGGCCCAGCCCCGACCGGCGGCGTGAGCGGAGGCTGATATGGCAGTCACGCACCCCACCGCGCGCCGCAACGGCATCGCCGATCACGTCGTCGATCAGCTCGACGGCGGCAATCTTGAGTTCCAGACGTCGGGCAGCGCCGAGGTCGCCACCTGCACCTTCGGCACGCCAGCGTTCGGCGCGGCCTCCAGCGGCGTCGCCACCGCGAACGCGATCACGAAGGACAGCAGCGCCACCGGCGGCACGACGACAAAGGCCGAGCTCCAAAACAGCGGCAGCACGGCCCAGGTGCTGTGCTCCGTCACCTCGACCGGCGGCGGCGGCGACATCGAGCTGTCCAACAACGTCGTCGGCGCGGGCCAGGAAGTCGACATCACCTCCCTGACCTACACCGCCCCAGCGTAACGTTCGGGGCGATCGATGACGCGGCCGGTCATCGAAGGCTCTCAGCGCACCGAGAGTTCCGGCACTTCCGACGATACGACGACGCGCGTGGCGGCGCGGCCGGCAGGCACGACTGAAGGCGACCTCGTCGTCATCATTGCCGCCTGCACGCGCGGCGCGACCACCGACAACATCACTATCAACAACAGCTACACGGCGCTGCACGCCAAGATTAGCGTTGGCACCGACGACAGCACCGTGTTGCGATGCTTCGCCAAGGTGATGACGGCGAGCGAGAGCCACCCCACGCTGACTGTCACGAGCGCATCGTACTGGTGCATCGACGTGTTCAGGATCAGCGGCGCCACGACTACGATCGCGGACATTGCCGTCGGCACGAATACTAACAATACCCCAGGATTGGATGGCGACCTTCCGTCAGTTTCAATCAACGACAGCAAGTACGCGGACAGCATCGCGCTGCGCATGGCCTCCTGTTCCGAGAACGCGTGGAGCAGCATCCCCGTCACCCCGCCAACCAGCCACACCACGCGGCATGAAGGCGATTTCGCCAACCGTGGGTCAGCCGGCTCGTGCTGGGTCAACGCGGACAATCCGAGCCTCGCCGCAGCGACATGGGAGGACACTTGGGACGGCGGTGCTGCTGCCGGGCAGGGCGAGTGTGACGTGTCGCTGGTGGTGCCTCCCGCAGCGGCCGCCGATCCCGCTTACACCCAGACCAGTTTCCGCTTTCGCAACGACGACGGCGTCCTTTCGGAGCCGGCTTAACATGGGAGACCGCAATGGCTGACGTGTTCACAGGCGTTATTGAGAAGTCCCGCTCGGGCTGCGGGCGCAACGAGGATAAGGACTACGTTCATGTCCTCGCCAACACCTTCAGGATCGCCACCGGGCAGACGCTGGCCCAGTGGCTAACGGCCAACCCGACGCACGTGTACGGCGACCCGAACGGCGACTACTGGCTGATCGAGATCACCGAGGCGCAGTTCAACGGCTTCACCGAGGCCAGCGACTTCTTCCACGGCGGCAAGGAGAACCAGCCGCGATGGCAGCAGAAGACGGCTGGGCAGAACGAGACCGAGGACCTTGGCTCGTTTGCCGAGCCGACCAACAGCGGCTCGACCTTCACCAGCGACACCGAGGTCAAGGACGACCGCTTCCAGCTGAAGATTTACGACGACGACCCGACCGGCGACCCGGCGGGCACACATCTCATTGAGGATGACCTTGACGAGGGGGCGGCCGGGAGTTCCACCACCCGCTACGTCGAACTGCTGGACGAGGACGGCGTCCGCATCAACCGCAACAAGGCCAACGACCAAGTGGAGATCGGCGGACGGCCCATCGTGTTCAACTTCGGCAGCGCGCATACGCCGTCGCTTACTGCCGGCATCACCACGGTCAAGATCGCGACGGACGTGTCTGGGCAAATCTTCTGGGAGAGCAACGCCCGCTACCGCCACGTCGGGCCGAGCGGCGAGGACACTTACATTGCCAACATCTTCAGCAACACGCTGAGGGTCGTGGAGTAATCTACGGTGGCCATCCCCACCTTCGTCAGTGCGGGAACGGACGCGCACGGGACCGGGGGAGTAACCCCCGGCCTCCCGGCTGGTCTGCAAGACGACGACATCCTGATCCTGCACATCGAGGGTGAGGGGGAGGACGGCAACGCGGACAGCGCGCCGACCGGGGGCGACTGGACGGCTATTGACGGTGGCACGGGCTCGGTCGCCTCCGGCACGACTGGCGCGGCAGACAAGACGCGCCATACCCTCTACTGGCATCGCTATGACAGCGCCAGCCCGCCTAACCGGAGCGTGCCCGACGCGGGACAGCATACCGGCGCGATCATCACGGCTTGGCGGGGCTGCAAGACGACCGGTTCGCCGATCCACCAGACTCAGTCGTCGAGCAGCAGCTCCAACAACAGCAGCATCTCCGTCACGGGCGTCACGACTTCGGTCAACGACTGCCTGATCGTCGCGAGTTCGGCGGCCGGCGACGGCACTGGCGGGACGCGCTTCTCAGGGTGGACCAACGGCAACCTTTCCGGCCTGACGGAGCGGGCCGATTTCAGCTTCACCAACGGCAGCGATGGCGCCATCGGCGTGGCATCCGGCGGTCTCGCAACGGCGGGCTCGAGCGGTGCCACGACGGCGACCTTCTCCACGAACGAGGAGGAGGCTAACTGGTGCATCGCGCTGGAGCCGGAGCCTGACGGCCCTTCGATTACGTCGATCGACAGCGACGACGACACGGTGGACACCCGCACTGGTGTCACCATCGCCGGCAGCAGCTTTGGCGCCAGCGAGACCGGCAGCGCTAAGGTCGAGGTCAGCAACAACGCCACCTACGGCAGCGGCACGGTCGTCGAGATCGACGCGACGAGCTGGTCTGACACCAGTATCACCGTCGACATCGAGGAGGAGGGCACCGGCAACCCGCTCTCCGACGATTTCACGCTGCCGCTCGACCCGGCCTACCTCTGGGTAACGGACAGCACCGGCAGCCGCAACAGCGTTGGGCATCAGTTCAAGCTGAAAGACGCGGGCGCGACCTGGCTCGCCAACAAGGACACCGACGTCAACATCGACGTCACTTCCGGCAACGTGCAGAAGCGGCTGCGTCTTGAGATCGACAACTCAGGCGGCGAGGCCACGACGCCGTCGTTCCGGTGGATCTACAGCAAAAACAGCGGCGCCTACGCCACGATCACGGCGAGCTCCAGCAACATCCGCACGAAGAGCACGACGCACTTCGCTGACGGCGACGACTGCGACGAGAGCCTGCTTGGCGCCGGCACGCTGATCACGAACAACAACGGCGCCGAGGAAAGCACTGGCGTCATGACGATGGGCGCCAACTTCAGCGGCAGCTCGGAGATCGAGTGCGAGCTCTCGTTCGAGCTGGTGTCGGCCGATTTGGCGAACAACGACACAATCGACATCCGGCTTGAGGAAAACGACGGCACCGACTTCGACACCTACACCGAGACGCCGCGGATCACGATCACCAAGTCGGGCGACGTCACCGGCACGGGCGACCTTGATGCCCAGGCCTCGCAGGCCGACGGCGCTGGCGTCGTTCGGTCGATCGGGACCGGCACGCTGGAGGCCCAGGCCAGCGCCGTCGATGGCACGGGCGCGGTCCGCAGCGTCGGCACGGGCGCACTTGAAAGCGGCGTTAGCCAGGTCGACGGCGCAGGCACGGTGGCGGATGCCAGCGTTGACGGCACCGGCGATCTGCAGGCGCAAGCTTCCGATGTCGCTGGCACGGGCGTCGCTCGGTCGGTCGGCAGTGGTGCGCTGGCAGCCGCGTCCAGCGAGATCGACGCCGCCGGCATCCTCCGCAGCTTGGGAACCGGCGTCCTCGAAGCGCAGACGAGCGAGGTCGACGGCGCCGGCACGGCCGAGTGGGTCGGCACTGGCGCGCTCGCGGCCCAAGCGGCGGCGGTCGCCGGCGTCGGCGTGGTGCGTTCCATCGGCACCGGCGCTTTGATCTGCGGCGCCAGTCAGGTAGAAGGGCTGGGTGCAGGCGTCACGCCGGTATCAGCATTGCCGTTGGACGCCAACCGGGTCCGGTGCCATCAACAGCAGGATCCGTTTCAGACGTAGGAGGACGCCATGTCCGATCAGCCGCGCCGCCTGGCGCACTCAGTCCACGACGCGACCGACGACACCACCGAGGCCGTGGCCGCCAATCCCAACCGCACCTATCTGCTCGTGCAGAACGACAGCGACACGGTGGTCTACATCTCGATGGCCGTGGGCGCCGTGGTCAACCAGGGTATCCGCCTCGTCGCCAACGGCGGGTCGTATGAGGCCAGCCCGCGCAACGGCAACGTTGACACCCGCCCGGTCAACTGCGTCCACGGCGGTTCCGGCAACAAGCGCCTTCTGATCACGGAAGGGTGATGCGAAAGCGCACCCCTCGCGCACCCTTTTCGCATGCTGCCTGAGAAGGTCTACCAGCCCCGGGTCAAGTTCGACGCGGCGCCGACCCTCTGGGACTTCCTCCGCGACGACAGCTTCTTCACCGGCGTGGAGGGCCCGCTCGGCTCCGGCAAGTCGGTCGTCTGCTGCTCGAAGATCATGAAGTTCGCCGGCCTGCAGGCGCCCAACGAGCGTAGCAGGATGCGCCACACCCGCTGGGCCATCATCCGCAACACCTATCCCGAGCTCCGGTCGACGACGATCAACACCTGGCTGTGGCTCTTCCCCGAGCAGCACTGCGGCGGCATGCGCTACCTGCACCCGATCACCCACCGGATCATCGTGCAGCCGACCGCGCAGGCGCCCGGCCTCGACTGCGAGGTGCTGTTCATGGCGTTGGACCGGCCCGGGGACGTCAAGCACCTGAAGTCGCTGGACCTGACCGGGGCTTGGGTCAACGAGGCGTCGGAGGTGCCCGAGGGCGTCATCGACATGCTGACCGGCCGCGTCGGCCGCTACCCTCCCGAGGACGAGGGCGGCGCCACGTGGGCCGGCATCATCGCCGACACCAACGCCACCGACGACACCAACTGGTGGCACCGCTACTCGCGGCACGGGGCGCCGGCGACGACCGTGGAGCTCGAGGACGGCAGCACGATCGACATCCGGTGGTCGTTTTACCGCCAGCCGCCGGCGCTGCTCGAGGTGGAGCCGGTGGGAAGCGAATACTTCGTCGCCGAGGCGGGCTTCGAGAGCAACGAGGTCAAGCCGGAGCGTCTTCTCGAGGCGGCAGGCCGCTACTGGTACGTCAACCCCGATACCGAGAACCTGAAGTACCTGCGCGCCGGCTACTACCACCAGCAGGTGGCGAACAAGACGCTGCCATGGATCCGGCGCTTCCTACAGGCGAAGTCGATCTACTACGTCGATGGCAAGGCCTGGGTGCCAGAATACAGCGACGAGGTGATGACCCGGCCGCTGAAGTACGACCCGACGCTGCCGCTGGTGGGCGGCCTCGACGTCGGCGGCGGCACGCTAAACCCGGCGGCCGTCGTCGGGCAGCGCGGGCAGATGGGCGACTGGCGCATCCTCTACGAGCTGTCGGCCTTCGACACCGGCCTCGAGCGGTTCTCGACGCTACTCAAGCAGGAGCTGGCGCAGAAGTTCGGCGAGGTGCCGATCCGCTTCTGGATGGACCCGGCCGCGGCGAAGCGGGACGAGGTCTACGAGACGGCGGTCGAGGCCCACATGAAAAGCCGCGGCTTTGATGTCCTGCTGGCGGGGACGAACGACAACAACGTTCGCCGCAATGCTCTGGCGCTGCCGATGGGGCGCATGATCGTGGTCGGCGGGCGCCCGATCCCCGGCTTCCTCGTCGACCCCAGCTGCACCCACCTACGAGCGGCGCTGTCGGGCAAGTGGTATCGGCGGCGGGTGCAGACGTCCGGCATGGAACGCTTTACAGAGAGCCCCGAGAAGAACGAGTATTCCCACATCGGCGACGCAACCTCGTACATGTGCATGGGTGGTGGAGAGCACGCGATGCTGACACGGGCGGCGGGGCGGCCGGGAGTGCCACCGAGCACGGTGCCGCAGTTCGACCAGAGCACGGGGACGATCGTGCGGACGCCGGACTTCAACCCGTTGGAGTGAGCCATGCGCTGGTGGGTCGTCTTCACCGGACGGGATCGCCGCAACTGGTGGGACGTCTTCACCGTCCCGGGCTATCGCCACTGCTTCGCGTTCTGCCAGTGGCGCCCCGGCGAGGTCTACATCATCGAGCCGATGCAGGAGGCCCTCTTCGCTCATGTCGAGCTGCACGAGCACGTTCTCGACGTCGTCGAGCGGGCGTTGAAGCGAGGCATGGTGTTGGAGTTCGAGCACGAGCCGATGGTGTCCGGCATCGGCTTCCGGCTGCGCGATCGGGCACCCTTGTTGACCTGTGCATCCGTGATCGGCTACACCCTTGGGCTACGCGCTTGGGTGCTGACGCCGCAGGGCCTCGCACGCAGACTACTGAAGGAGGGCGCCAAGCGTGTTAGCGTCGTCGAAGACCATCGAGCTGACAGTCTCCCCCGCTACGCAAGCGGACGTATGTGACCTCCTCGAGCTCGGGGTTCTCTTCGCCGCCAGCTCCCACGTCCCCGGCGAATTCGACATCAACCGCGCCCGCCAGACGGCGCTGTATCTCCTCGCCAGCGAGGACGCCGCGGTCTTCAAGCTGAGCTACGGCGAGCAGACGGTCGGCTTCGGCATCATGGTGCTCGATCGCCCTTGGATGACGAAGCCCTGGGGCTACATCTCCACGTTCTTCGTCGCCGAGCATGCGCGCGAGAGCGGGGGCGGCGCCATGCTGCTCGGCGGCCTCATCGAGTACGCCAGGGTCAACCAGTGCTGCGCCATCTTCGCCGCGTCAACCGCGATGATCTCGGACGGCATCACCAGCAGCTACGAGAGCCTCTTCGGCCGGTGGGGCTTCATCGACATCGGGCAGACCATGATGAAGGAGCTGTAGCCATGGGCAAGGTCGCGAAGATTTTCGGCGGATCGCCCAAGGTCGACACCTCGGCGGCCGACCGAGCGCGGGAAGAGGCCGAGGCCGAGCGTCGGCGCCTCGAGGCCGAGCGGGAGTCGACGAAGCGGGCGGCGCTGGCGCCGGGCGGCACTCGGTTCAGCCTGATTAACCCGAGCACCGGCGAAAGGGGCGTGACAGCGTCGCTCGGGGCCGGGTCGCGGGCGCCGCGGCGAGGGGGCAGCCGCAGTGCCTGAGCGCACCCTCGAGCAGCTCAAGAAGGGCAGGGCCGCCGCCGTCGCCCGGCGCGAGCCTTGGCTCAGCAGCTGGCGCGACGCCTACCGCTACACCCTGCCGCAACGCGACATCATGGACGCGCCCCGCCCGGGGCAGGTGAAGGGCAACCTCGTCTTCGACAGCACCGCGGTCAACTCGATCGCCCAGGGTGCCAACCGGATGCAGGCGGCGATGATGCCGCCGTTTCAGGATCTGATCATCGTCGAGGCCGGCGGCGCGGTGCCCAAGGAGATCAAGCAACAGGTCGACGAAAAGCTGAGCGAGGCCGGGGAGAAGTTCCACGGCAATCTGCATCGCTCCAACTTCGCCGTGGCGATCAACGAGTGGCTGCTCGATCTCTTCATCGGCACGGCCACCATGCTCTTCCTCGAGGGGCCGGACGACGATCCCTTCCGGTTCGTGCCGGTGGCGATGCCGACCGTGGCCCTCGAGGAGGGGCCGTGGGGCAGCATCGGCGCCCATTACCGCGATCACAAGGTGCCGCTGCCGGTGTTCCGCGAGCAGTGGCCGGAAGCGAAGGTGCCCGACGGCTGGATGAATAAGGCGAAGGAAGATCCCGCCGTCGAGGTGCCGTTTCACGAGGTCACCTACCCCGACTACAGGGAGGCGACGTGGTACTACACGCTCTGGAGCGAGGAAGAGGACCAGATCCTCATCGACCCGCACCGCGCCTATGACGTCCACAGCCCGTGGCTAACCGCCCGGTGGACGAAGGCAGCCAACGAGGTCTATGGCCGCGGCCCCGTCCTCTACGCCCTGGCCGACATCAGGACGACCAACCGCGTCATCGAGCTGCTGCTGCAGAACGCCAGCCTCACCGTTGGCGGCGCCTACACCGTCACGCACGACGGCGTGGTCAACCCCAA
>JASJBI010000111.1 GCA_030066595.1 Alphaproteobacteria bacterium
CCCGCCTCGTCCTCCTCCGCCTGCATGGACTTCTGGTGCAGGCCGTGGCCGATGAACTCCCAGCCGGCCGCCAGCATGGCCTCGGCGCAGGCCGGGTAGGCGTCGATCACCCCGGCGTTGATGCTGGTGCTGGCGGGCACGCCCCGCTCCGCGAACAGCTTCAGGATCCGCGGCATGCCGGCGCGCATGCCGTATTCGGCCCAGGCATAGTTCGGGATGTCCGGCACCTGCTCGGCCCCGTGTGGCGCTGTGATGATCTTGCGCGGCATGGCGTGCTCGAAGCGCCAGTGCTCCACGTTGACCACCAGATGCACGATCAGAGGCTTCCCTTCGGGCGGCGCGAGCGCCTTGCGGGCGCTGGACATCTCATAGGGGATGCGCGGGTTGCTCATGGTCTAGGCGATGGCCTTGGTCCAGCCGCCGTCGGCGGTGAGCGACGTGCCGGTGGCGTAACCAGCCGCGTCCGAGGCGAGGAAGGTCACGATGCGCGCGATCTCGTCGGGCTCGCCCAGCCGGTCCATGGGGATCTCGCGCAGGAAATCCCCTTCCACCTCGGCCACGGTCCGTCCCGACTGCTCGGCGAGACTGGCCATCAGCCCGTTCCAGCGCTCGGTGCGCGTTGGGCCAGGGTTGACCGCCAGCACCACGATGCCGTCCGCCGCCACCTCCTGGGCGAGCCCGGCGGTGACCGCCAGGAGACCCGCGTTCGCCGCCGCGCCCGGCAGCATGCGCGGGTTCGGCTGCCGGCCGGTGTTGCCGACCACGGTGACGATCCGGCCGGATCCCTGCGCGCGCATGTGCGGGATCACGGCCCGTATCATGCGCACCGTGCCCATGAATTTGAGGTCCAGGCTCTCCTGCCAGACATGGTCCGGGATCTCCCAGAAGCGACCGCCCTGGGAGGCGCCGGCGCAGTTGACCAGGATATCGATGCGGCCCAGCGTTTCGACGGCGTGCGCCGCGACCGTATCGGCTCCGCCGGCTTCGGTGAGGTCGGCCGCGACGGTCGCACAGGCGCCGCCGTGCGCCATCTCGATCTCGCGGGCCGCCGCGGCAAGCTGGTCCCCGTCGCGTGCGGTCAGGCACAAACGGGCGCCTTCGGCGGCGAGCCGGTGGGCGGTCGCCGCGCCGAGCCCCTTGTTGCCGCCGGTGACGACGGCCGCCTTGTCGGTGAGGTGGAGGTCCATGGGCGCCCGCTCTCCCTCAGCCGTCCGCGAAGCTCGCTTCGGCGGTCATGGCCACCGCGCCGTCCGGGTCGAGCGCTTCGAGATGGCAGCCGCGGCCATCCGGATCCATCACACCCGTGACCTCGAAGGGAGCCGTGTCGAACAGCGGCCGCCGCGCCCGAAAGCCGAAGCGGGCGAGCGGGCGGTCGTCGGTGTTGTCCCGGCAAAGCTCCGCGAGATAGGTGGCGATCAACGGCCCGTGCACCACCAGGCCCGGATAGCCTTCCTCCTCCATCGCATAGGTCCGGTCGTAATGGATGCGGTGGCCGTTGAAGGTGAGGGCCGAGTAGCGGAACAGGGTCACCGGGTCCGGCGTGATGGTCCGGCGCCAGTCGGGGGCGGCGATGGCCGGGTCGGACTTGGTCCGGGTCCGGGCCGGCGCCGCGCCGTCGCGATAGATCAGGTCCAGCTCTTCCTCGAGCGCCAGCCCGTCCTCGCCGTGGATATGAAAGCGCACCAAAACCACCACCAAGGCACCACTGCGCCCCTCTTTGGGCTCGATCGACGCGACCTCGCCCTCGCGCCGGATCGCCTCGCCGGCCCGGAGCGGCCGGTGGAACACGGTGCGGGCGCCCGCGAACATGCGCCGCTGCAGGGCGATGGGCGGCAGGAAACCGCCGCGCTCCGGATGGCCGTCCGGGCCCAGCGTGGAGCGGGGGGCGACGGCCGGAAAGTACATCAGGTGCCACAGGGGCGGCACGGGGTCGCCGGTCTGCCAGGGGGGGTCGGCCCGGTCGAGGGTCGCGCTCATGCGCTCGAGGGATGCGAGGGTGACCCGATCGGTCAGCGTCTCGGGCGCCGCCGTCCAGTCGTCCCAGCGCAGAGGGTCCGGGCTCATGCCGGTCCGGTCCCGGTCTGCGGTTGCTCGGCGAACTCTCGGCGCAGGGCGTCGCCATGCTGGTTGAGCGCGGGCACCGGCCGGAACGCCTGCCGGGTGCCGTCGAACTGGATCGGCGAGGCGGGCAGTTCGATGTCTCCCGCCTCCGTGGGGCTCTGGCCCCGCCGGAACTGCGGGTGGGCGGCCAAATCGGCCACGGCGTTCAGGTTGCCGTAGGCGATCCGGCCGGCGCGCAGACGCTCGATCACCTGCGGCCGGGAGAGGGCGCCGAACACCGCGGCGATCTCACGGTCCAGCTCGGGGCGGTTGCGCACCCGGGCCTCGTTGTCGGCGAAGCGCGGATCGTCGGCCAGTTCCGCCTGCTGCAGCACGGTGGCGCAGAAGCTCCGCCACTCCCGCTCGTTCTGGATCGAGACCACGACCTCGCCGCCGTCGCCCGCGGCGTAGCGGCCGTAGGGCGCGATCGAGGGATGGTTCAGCCCGACCCGCGGTGGCGGCGCGCCGCGCCACTCCTGATACAGGAACGGCACCGCCATCCAATCCGCCAGGGAATCGAACAGCGAGACCTGCACGCCCTTGCCGCGGCCGGTGCGGGCGCGCTCATGCAGCGCCTCAAGAATGCCGATCAAGCCATACATACCGGCGGCGATGTCGCAGACCGAGACGCCGACCCGTCCAGGCGATTCGGGGCTGCCGGTGATCGAAGAGAGCCCGGTCTCGGCCTGGACCAGGAGGTCATAGGCCTTCATGTCCCGATAGGGGCCGTCCTCGCCGTAGCCGGAGATGTCGCAGGTGATGAGCCGCGGATGGCGCCGGCGCAACTCATCCGAGCCGAAGCCCGCCCGGGCCGCGGCGCCCGGCGCCAGGTTCTGGACGAACACGTCGGCCCGCGCGATCATGCGCTCCAACAGCGCCGCGTCTCCGGCGTCCTTGATGTCGAGCTCGATCGATTCCTTGCCCCGATTGAGCCAGACGAAATAAGCGCTCTGGCCGTTCGCCACCGTGTCGTAGCGGCGCGCGAAATCGCCCCCCGGCCGCTCCACCTTGATCACCCGCGCACCCGCGTCGGCGAGCCGGGAGGCGGCATAGGGGGCCGCAACCGCCTGGTCGATGGAGACGACCAGCAATCCGTCCAGCGGGCCGGTCACGATTGCTCCTCCTTCGAGACGCGGTCCTTCGGACCGCTCCTCAGGATGAAGCAATCCATGGGCGACGAAGACACACCTTCATGCTGAGGAGCCGGCGAAGCCGGCGTCTCGAAGCATGGCAGATGTCCTTGCTTGGATCCGAGTAGAGCTCTCCGCAGGAGCGTGTGGTCGGTGCTTCGGCGAAGACCGGGTGAGGGGGCCGAAGAGTCCCACATCGCCTAGACCTCTAGTACGACCGCGGGAGCCCGAGGACATGCTCCGCCAGGTAAGAGAGGATCATGTTGGTCGAGATCGGCGCGATCTGGTAGAGGCGCGTCTCGCGGAACTTCCGCTCAACGTCGTATTCCTCGGCGAAGCCGTAGCCGCCATGGGTTTGCAGGCAGGTGTCGGCGGCCTGCCAGGCGGCCTCGGAGGCCAAGAGCTTGGCCATGTTGGCGCTTTCGCCGATCGAGTGGCCGGCGTCGAACAGGGCGGCCGCCTTCTGCACCATCAGGTCCGCCGCCTCGGTCGCCGCATAGGCCCGGGCGATCGGGAACTGCACCCCCTGGTTCTGCCCGATCTGCCGGCCGAACACCTTGCGCTCGCCGGCATAGGCGACCGCCTTGTCGATGAACCAGCGCGCGTCGCCGATGCATTCGGCGGCGATCAGCACGCGCTCGGCGTTCATGCCGTCGAGGATGTATCGGAAGCCCTGGTCGAGCTCGCCGATCAGGTTCTCCGCCGGAACCTCCAGCTCGTCGAAGAACACCTCGGTGGTCGAGTGGTTGATCATGGTGTGGATCGGCCGGATGGTGAGCCCCTTGCCCAGCGCCGTCCGCATGTCGACCAGAAAGACCGACAGCCCCTCGACCCGTTTCTTGGCCTGATCCTTGGGCGTGGTCCGGGCCAAGAGCAGCATCAGGTCCGAATGCTCGGCCCGCGAGGTCCAGACCTTCTGGCCGTTGACGATGTAGCGGTCGCCCTGGCGCACCGCCGTGGTGCGCAGGCTCAGCGTGTCGGTCCCGCTGGTCGGCTCGGACACCCCGAAGGCCTGCAGCCTCAGCTCTCCCCTGGCGATCGGCGGCAGCCATTTCTGCTTCTGCGCTTCGCTGCCGTGGCGCAGGATCGTGCCCATGATGTACATCTGGGCGTGGCAGGCCGCACCATTGCCGCCGCTCTTGTGGATCTCCTCGAGGATCGCCGCCGCCGCCCGGAGCCCCAGGCCGCTGCCGCCATACTCTTCGGGGATCAGCACCGCCAAGAAGCCGGCCTCGGTCAGCGCCTGGACGAACTCGGTCGGATAAGCCCGCTCCCGGTCCTTCTCGCGCCAGTACTCGCCCGGGAAATCCGCGCAAAGCGCGCGCACGGAATCCCGGATCGCCTGGAGATCCGCGTCGCTTTCGCCGGCGGCTGCCGGGGCCTGCATCAGGTTCATCGGGCCGAACCTCGGGCTGGTTTCGGGGCGGCTGGGGCCAGCCGTGCGGGCGATATTAGGTGGACGCTTTATGGCAACCAATGTAATACCGATGCTATCAGATATAGCGTCACGGCATAATCAGATCGGGGGGTTCGGGCGTGGATCTCAAGCAGTTGCAATACTTCAAGCATGTCGCCGAACTGGGCAGTTTTTCGAAGGCGGCGGCCTTTCTGTCGGTGGCCCAGCCGGCGCTGAGCCGTCAGATCCGCAAGCTCGAGACCGACCTGAACGTCCGGCTCTTGTACCGTAACGGCCGGGGCGTGACCGCCACCGAGGCCGGGCATCTGCTGCTCGACCGGGCCAACGCGCTGCTTGAGCAGTTCGACCGGGTCGAGCACGAGATGCGTGCGCTCGACGGCGTCGTCGGCGGCAGCGTCACGCTCGGCGTGCCGCCGACCGTGAGCCAGGTGCTGATCCGGCCGCTGATCAACCATTTCCGCAAGCTCTACCCGCAGGTCTCGCTGGAGGTGGTGGAAGGGTTCAGCGGCCATGTGCACGAGTGGCTGGCGGACGGGCGGCTGGACGTGGCGCTGCTCTACAACGCGCCGCGCACCCGGCATCTCTCCGCCGAGCGCCTCTTGATCGAGGAGCTGTTCCTGATCTGCCCGCCCGAGCCCGGCGGCACCGGGATCGGCGAGATCGCGCTGGACGGGCTCTCCGAGGTGCCGCTGATCCTGCCGAGCCGGCCGCACGGTCTGCGCCTCCTGGTCGACGAGGTCGCGGGCAAGCATGGCCTCGCGCTCCGGGTCGATTTCGAGATCAACGCGCTGAGCGCGATCAAGGATCTGGTGGAGGACGGCGCGGGGGCGACGATCCTGCCCTATGCGGCGGTCTACCGGGAGGCCACCCAAGGCCGCATGACCGCCAAACGCATCGCCGGCGGACCGTTCACGCGCACCCTGGTGCTGGCGACCTCGACCCAGCGCCCGCTCTCGCTCGCCGCCCGCGCGGTGGTGGAGCGCATCAAGGTCGAGGTCAAGGAGCTGCACGCCGCCGGCAACTGGCACGGCGCGACGCT
>JASJBI010000112.1 GCA_030066595.1 Alphaproteobacteria bacterium
CCTGTTCGGCGCCCGCGCGCTGAACAGCCTGCGCCTGGAGAAGGGCTACGGCAGCTGGGCGCGCGAGTACCGGCCGATCTACACGCCCGCCGAGACCGGGCTCGACCGCTTCGTCGCCGCCGACAAGAACGCGGATTTCGTCGGCCGCGCGGCGTTCACCGACGAGCCGAAGAACGGCGCCGCGCGGAAGCTGTGCCTCTTCAAGGTCGACGCAAGTGACGCCGACGCGATCGGTGACGAAGCGATCTGGCTGAACGGGGACGCGGTCGGCTGGGTGACATCGGGCGGATACGCGCATCACAGCCAGGCCTCGATCGCGATGGGCTACGTCCCGGCCGAGACCGCCGACGCTGCAGAGGGCTGGCAGGTCGAGATCCTGGGCGACCGACGGCCGGCAAAGCTGCTGCCCGAGCCTCTGTTCGACCCACAGTCGAGCCGATTGAGGGGCTAGCGTCGGTCACTCCGAATGCTTGGCGCGCTGCGCCAACCCCCCTCCCTCAATCCCTCCCCGCGGAGGGATTCCTCTGCGGAAGTCGGGTTGTGGGTAGGTCTGGCATCGTGGCCGGTGTGGTTGGGGACGAGAGGTCGATTGGATGGGTCCTGTCAGCCGGCCATGAGCACGGTGGCGCGGCGCAGGTTGTACATGGTGGCAAAGGCGAGGAAGCGAACGGCGTTTCGCGAGAGACTGTGACAGCGGGCGCGGGACAGTCCGTAGAGCCGCTTGCCGGCCGAGAACACCGCCTCGACCGGCGCCCGTCTTCGGGCGACCAGCTGGTTCCACAGCTTGCGACGCGGCGCCAGGCTGGCCTGCGTCTTGTGCCGGCGGTGCATGATCCGGTCCTTGATGCCGGCCGCCTTCAGGCGTGCGCGACGCCGTTTGTGCGGGTAGGCCTTATCGCCGTAGACCGCCTGCTCGTCCCAGCAAATCAGCCGGTCGGCGACCTCGCTTTCATAGGTCTTGGCGCCGGTCACCGCGACCCGGCGCACCAGGCCCGAACCTTCGTCCATGGCGATGTGCATCTTGTAGCCGAACTGCGCCTTGCCGCCCTTCTTGGTCCACTCGGCCCCGGGCTCGCGGGGATGGGCCGCGCCCAGCCCGGCAGAGCGCGGCGGCGGATTGTGCGCGGCCGGCACCAGGGTGGCGTCCAGGATGCTGCCCTTCTTGACGATCACGCCGACCGCCTCGAGCTGCCGGTTGATCGCCTCCAGGGCCGCCTCCATCACCCCGACCTCGGCCGCCAGCGCGCGGAACCGGCACAGCGTCGTCTCATCCGGTGTGCCCTGGTCCAGGCCGAGCCCACAGAACCGGCGGAACGACAGCCGGTCGGCCAGAGCTTGTTCCAGCGCCGGGTCGGACAGGTCATACAGTGCGGCCAGATAAAGCGCCTTCAGCATCACCAACGGATCGTAAGGCGGCCGGCCCATATGGCCCGACCGCAAGCGCTTGGCCAACGGCGCCAACGCCGACCAGTCAATCGCTTGGGCGATCGCATCCAGCTTGGCATTCGCCCCCAAACCCGGATGCGCAAACCCATCGGCAAAACTCCGCTGATCCGACACCGCGACCCTCTCACTCAATGCAGATCCACAACCACCCCATCTTGCCCCACTCACTTCCGCAGAGGAATCCACCAGGGGGAGGGAGTAAAGCGCAGTGCCTAAACCGCCCTCCCCCAACGTGGGGAGGGATCGAGGGAGGGGGGTCGCGAAGCGAATCGCACGAGTGGAGAAGCCACTCGGCTTTATTTCGCTTGGAACCCGACAGCCTCAGCAGTGCAGGCAGCGGATCTCGTCGAAGATTTCGTCCGTTTCGCCGTCCTGGGAGGCGAAGTTGATCAGGCAGCGCAGCGCCTTGGACTCGTCGGGCAGGTCGTATTTCTTGGTCATCTCTTTCAGGAACGCGAGCTGATCCTCGTACAGCTCGAAACTCTTATCGATCTTGCCGTTTTCCGCCATCGCTGCCTCCGTATCGCCTATTCCGCCGCTTGTCGCCGACGCAGCGCGTCCGTTCCCGACGCATCGACCTCCAGCGTCTCGGGGTCGAGCACGACCAGGAACCGCTCGCGCGCCTGCTCCACCGTGTAATACCCGCGCGCGACGTCCTGCGCCACTGCTTCAGGCGGCCGCGCCCGCACATCCCCGTAACCGCCGCCGCCGGGGGTCGCAACATAGACCGCGTCGCCGGCGCCGATCTTGATGCCCTGGTCCTTGGAGCGATGCGGCGGGTCGTAGACGTCAGGCTCGTCCGGACCTTGGCGGACCACGCGCACCCGGTTCGGTCCGCCATCCTCGCCGCCGCGCGCGCCTTGCGGACCGTAGCGCCCGTGGTCCATCACGAAACTCGCCATCGCCTCGCCGCGGCGTAGCTTGAGGGCATATTTCAGGCCGAATCCGCCGCGCGCCTCGCCGGCCCCGCCGGAGCCCTCGTGGAGCGCGTACTCCTCGAACAGGACCGGGAAGCGCTGCTCGAACACCTCGACCGGCGTCGATTTCGAGATACCGATGGTCGAGCAGCCGTTGGAGATCCCGTCCCCGCGCAGCGATCCGCCGTAGCCACCGCCGGAGATCACGTACATCACATAGCCGCGCTTGGCCTCCGGGTCCCAGCCGCCGAGCGCGAAGTTGCCGCTGGTCCCGGCGGGCGCGGCGAACAGCTGGTCGGGGATCGCCTTGACCAGGGCGGAGAACACGGCTTCCGCGATGCGCTGGCTGACCTCGGCCGCGCACCCGCTGACCGGACGCGGATACTCGGCATAAAGAAACGTGCCCTTGGGCTCGATGATGGTCAGCGGCGCGAAGGTGCCGGCGTTGATCGGCACGTCGGGAAACACGTGCTTGATGGCGAGGTAGATCGACGATTTGGTGGTCGCGATCACGCTGTTCATCGGACCGCGACACGGCGGCGACGACCCGGTCATGTCGAAGGTCAGGCCGGTGTCCTGCTTGGTGATCTTCATCGCGATGCGCAGCGGCGCGTCCACCACCCCGTCGGAGTCGACGAACGCCTCGCCCTCATAGGTACCGTCCGGGATGGTCGCGATCTTGGCCCGCATCTGCTGCTCGGCCCGCGCCCTGAGCTCCACGATCGCCGTGCGCACGGTTTCGATGCCGTAGCGTTCGATCAGTGCGGTCAGCCGTTTCTCACCGACCACGAGGGCGGCGGCCTGGCCCTTGATGTCGCCGATCCGCTCGCCGGCGACCCGAATGTTGGACAGGATGATCGATAGGATCTCCTGATCCAGCACGCCCTCCTTGTAGAGCTTGACCGGCGGCAGGCGCAGGCCCTCCTGCTCCACTTCGGTCGCGTTGGCCGAGAACCCACCCGGCACCATGCCGCCGGTATCCGGCCAGTGCCCGGTGTTGGCTAGCCAGCAGAACAGCTCGCCGTCCCAGAAATACGGCCGGTAGAACCGCACGTCCATCAGATGGGTGCCGCCGAGATAGGGGTCGTTGGCGATGAACACGTCGCCCGGCCGCACGTCCTGGACCCGCTTGATCACCTCGGCGGTGCCGAACTGCATGGTGCCGACGAACACCGGCAGCCCGAGCTCGCCTTGCGCGATCAGCGCGCCGTCCACCGGATCGTAGATCCCGTCCGAGCGGTCGAGGCTCTCCGAGATCACCGGGCTGAACGCCGAGCGTACGAAGGCGAGATCCATCTCGTTGCAGACCTGCTGCAATCCGTTCTGGATCACCGCAAGCGTGACCGGATCGAGGGAGACGGGGTTGGTCATGCGCCGTCTCCGATGGTGATGATCAGGTTTCCGTGCGAGTCCGCCTCGGCCGCGCAGCCCGGCTCGATCACGATGGTGGTGTCGAGCTGCTCGACGATCGCCGGACCATGAACCGGCGTGCCCGACGCGACTGCCTCACGCCGCAGGATCGGCGTCTCCAGCCACTGCCCATCGAACCACACGGGCCTGCTCCCGGCTTCGGCTCCGTTGGCTTTGGCGGCCAGCGCATCCAACGGCGCCTGCGGGCGCTTGCCGACGATGGCCGTATTCAGGTTCACCAGCACCGGCTTCAGCTCCGGCAGCTCGACCCGGAACCGGTTCCAATACGCAATTGCGAAAGCTTCCTCGAGCTCCTCGCGGCGCACCTCCGGAGACGGCACTGGGACGGTCAGGATGTGGGTCTGGCCCTGGAACTGCATGTCGGCGGTTTGCCAGGCTTCAAAGCGCTCGATCGACACCGCCTCGCGGGTCAAGGTCGCGCTGCCCTGCTCGATCTGCGCCTGGTAGATGCCGAGCACCTTCGCCATGTCGACCTCGGCCAGGGGCTGGTTGATCGTGTTGACGTAGTCATGGCGCAGATCGGCCACCACGCAGCCCACCGCATTGGTGATGCCCGGCCGGGCCGGGATCAGCACCCGAGGGATGCCAAGTTCACGGGCCAGCGCGACCGCGTGCAAGGGTCCGGCGCCGCCGAATGCGAACAGCGCGAAGTCGCGCGGGTCGTAGCCGCGGGCCAACGAGACCAGGCGCAGCGCGCCGGCCATCTTGTCGTTCGCCACCCGCAGGATAGCGCCGGCCGCCGCCTCGTTCTCAAGGCCGAGCGCTTGGCCGACCTGATCGGCAATGGCCGCGCGCACCTCGTCCAGCGACACCGGGCTATCGATCGCGAGCAGTCCCGCCGGATTGAGCCGGCCCAGAAGCAGATTGGCATCCGTGATGGTCGGCTGCGTGCCGCCGCGCCCGTAGCAGATTGGCCCCGGCATTGCGCCGGCGCTTTCCGGGCCGACCTGCAGCATGCCCGCCTCGTTGATGAACGCGATCGACCCGCCACCGGCGCCGATGGTGTGCACGTCGACCATCGGCACGTGGATCGGCATCGCGTATTCCAGGTCGAGCTCGGACGACACCGCCGGCACGCCGTCCAGGATCAGCCCGACATCACAGCTTGTGCCGCCCATGTCGCAGGTGATCACGTTGGGAAAGCCGGACTGGCGCCCCGTAAAGGCGGCCGCCATCACGCCGGAGGCCGGCCCCGACATCACCGTCTTGACCGCCTGCTCGGCGACGATGGTCGAGGCCACGGTGCCGCCGTTGCCCTGCATCACCAGCAAGTCGCGCTTGTAACCTTGTCCCGCGAGTTCCTCGGTCAGCCGGCCGATATAGCGGTCCAGCACCGGCTGGATGCAGGCATTCACCGCCGCGGTGACCCCGCGTTCGTATTCCCGGAACTCCGACAGGATGGCCGACCCGGCGGTGATGAACCGGTTCGGCCACAGCTCCGACGCGATCTCGACCGCGCGCTGCTCATGGGCGTCGTTGACGTAGCTGTGCAGGAAGTGGACGACCAGGGATTCGCACCCGGCGTCCAGCAGCGCACGGACCGCGCCGCGGACCCCGTCCTCGTCCAGCGGCTCCAGAACCGTGCCCTCGGCGGTCATGCGCTCGCGCACTTCCAACCGCAGCTCGCGCGGGATCAGCGGGGTGAAGCTGCCGATCAGGCCGTAGGGCTGCGGCCGGGTGCGCCGGCCGAGCTCCAGCACGTCGCGGAATCCCTTGGTGGTGATCAGCCCGCAGCGCGCGACCTTGCGCTCCAGCATCGCGTTGGTGGTTGTGGTGGTCCCGTGCACGATGCCATGCAGTTGGGCCGGGTCCACGCCCGCCCCGGCGATCGCGTCGAGCACACCGAAGGCCTGGTTCTCCGGCGTGGTCGGCACTTTGGCGATTTTCACACCCGCACCGTCCGGATCGACCAGGATCAGGTCGGTGAACGTGCCCCCGACATCGACTCCGAC
>JASJBI010000052.1 GCA_030066595.1 Alphaproteobacteria bacterium
TGTCGAGCGCGAGCGCGGCTTCTTGCAGCGTCACGCCACAGGCGCGCGCGGCGCCGATGGCTGCGAGGGCGTTCGCGACGTTGTGCCGTCCCGGCACGCGCAGGCGCACCGGAGCGGTCGTGCCGGCCGCGCCGGCCGCGCCGGCCGCGCCGGTCGCACCGGTCGCACCGGTCGCACCGGTGGCCCGTTCCGTCACATCGAAGGCGGTCCCCTCCGGCGTCTGGGCGAGCGCGCCAGCACACAGGTCTGCGGCGCCGTCGGTGAGGCTGAAGGTGATTGCCTTGCCGGGCGGCAGCTCGCTCGCCAGGGCGGCCGTCTCGTCGTTGTCCAGATTGAGCACCACGGTCGCTGCCTTGGCGATGAAATCGCGAAACAGCGCGCGCAACTCTTTGAGCGACTTGTGGTCCAGCGCGATGTTGGTCAGGACCGCGATGCGCGGCGTGTAGAGGGCGATGGAGCCGTCGCTCTCGTCCATCTCGCTCACGAAGAGGTCGCTCCCGCCCAAGACGGCGCTGGCGAAGGGCGTCTCGGGCGTGACGAAGTTCTTCATCACCGCGCCGTTCATGACGGTCGGGTCCCGCCCCGCTTGGTGCAGGATCCAGGCGATCATCCCGGTCGTGGTCGACTTGCCGCTGGTGCCGCCGACGGCGATGTTGTCCGGCGCGGCGTTGAATAGCGCCGCCAGCAGCTCCGCGCGCGTCGTCATCGCCGCACCGAGCCGGCGGGCCGCCTGGACGTCGGGCACGCTGTCCTCGACCGCGGCCGAGGTGACCAGGATCTGATCGGGCCGGGTGAGCCCGCTGCCGTCCTGCGCATGCAGCCGGATGCCGCGGTCGCGCAGAAAATCGAACTTCTGTGTGGTTCGTCCCTGGTCTAGCATGCGGTCGGACCCTTCCACCACGCAGCCCTGAGACTGCAGAATCAAAGCCAGCGGCAACATGCCGCTGCCGCCGATGCCGCAGAAGAAATACTGCTTGTCCCGGTCCACCCGGCGATGACTACAGCGATCGCCTGGGCCTGACAAGGCAACCGAATACGAGGACCGATCGCGTGCCTGGAGAGACAATCAAGATCGGCGTCGTGGCGCCCGGATCGCGCATCGACCGGATCGTCGCCGAGCGGGTCGAGGAGATCGCCGCGGGCCTCGTTTCCGAGCGCGCCATCGAGATCCATTTCCATCCGCAATGCTTTCTCGCCTCGGGGCATTTCGCGGGCGACGACGCGGCCCGCGCGGCGGCCTTCCTCGACATCGCAAACGACGAGAGCTTCGACGCGCTCTGGTTCGCCCGCGGCGGCTATGGCGCCTGCCGGATGGCCGAGACGGCGATCGCGCAGCTGGCGGCTGTCGCGCGGACCAAGCTCTATCTCGGCTACAGCGACGCCGGCAGCCTGTTGGCCGGACTGTACAAGGAGGGCTTCCCCAGGCTAGCCCACGGGCCGATGCCCTCGGACATTCTGCGCGCCGGCGGCGCGGCTGCGGTCAAGCGGGCGCTCGCCTATCTGATCGACCGGGCGCCGGACGCGTTGGAAGCCAGCGTCTCGGCGGACACGCCAACCGCCGCCTTCAACATCGCGGTGCTCAGCCATCTGCTCGGAACGCCGCTGCAACCGGACTTGACCGGCCACGTGCTCATGCTCGAGGAGCGGGCGGAGTACATGTACGGAATCGACCGCTATCTGTTCCATATCACCAGCAATCCCGGCATCAGACGGGTTGCCGGCATCAGGCTCGGGCGCTGCAGCGAAATCCCGGAGAACGACCCGGATTTCGGCCAGACCGAGGAAGAGGTCACCCGGCACTGGTGCGACGTGTCGGGGATCCCCTATCTCGGCCGCGCCGACATCGGCCACGACGTCGACAACAAGGTCGTGCCCTTCGGACGACCACAGGCCGCGTGATCGGGGTGGTCCCCTCTTCGGGGTCCAGCCGGTTTAGCGACGATCGAAGCGGAGATCTCCGCATGATCGCCTTCGTTTTCGGCCGAGCGCGGTCATTGTGGTGTCGTGGTCGGAACCGGCGCTCTTGGCCAACAGCCGTCATTCGTCCGTCCCAGGCCATTCGTTCGTTTTGGTGATCAATTGACGTTCCAGCATCTGAACAATTGTCGGTATCTCAACGCCTCCAAGCCGCCCATGATTTCCCAGGAACGCTTCGATTTCACGGCCCGTATATCGCCCGACCAGCATGCCATCACTCAGGATCAGTTTGGTTCGCGCCAAGACGACCCCTCGATCATGACAGATCAGGCACTTTTCGCGATAGAGCGCCCTGCCCTCCAGGACAAATACCAGGTGCGCCACGAGCACATGACTGTCGCCCGGAGCCAGCTTGCCGTGCCCACTCGCCAGAAGAGATCGAAGCTCCTTCCCGCTGCGGCGCCCAACGACCTCGTCATCGGCCTGAAGGAGATTCTTCTGCACAAATTCACCGGCGTGAGGGGGGTGGCATCCAGCGCAGTGCTCCTCATACAGCCGATGCGGATCATTGGTTTGCGCAGACACGGCAGAACCGCCAAGCAAGGTGATCACCAGCAGGAGAAAGGAGAGTTCAAGGACTCGATCGACCATGAGGTTCACGACACCCCCATGCAGGAGCCCATTTCTCGGACGCCATATGGTAGACCAGGACGGCTGTCCGCAGCCACGCCGACAAACGCGTGGGCTGCCGAAAACTTCGGTCTTGAGCGCTCAGTAGGCTCAGTCTCCGGAAGAGAGGACCCGCGCGTATAGGATGAGCGGATTCGGCGTCCACGCGGACGCGATTTCCGACCGCTCGCAAGGACCGCAGCTAGAGCACGTTCCGAGCTCTCCCTCTTTCAAAGGGCCGTCCTGCTTGACCGAGATAGCCGGAAATGTCGGGCCGAGAATCCGGACCGCGGCGAGTTCACGCCTCGATCGGTTTCCCGTTGAGATGGAGGTGCGTGGACGTGGGCGTTGCGTTGATGATCGATTGCATCGCCATGCAGGCATTCTCTGATACGCGGACGAGCTCTCTGACGTTCTCTTCCGGCTCTGACCCTTCGACGACCACGTGGGTCTCAACGCCATCGCAGCGGCCTTTGAGGTCCCCCGTCCGTTCCGCATCCGTCACCAAGGTGGTCGAAAAATTGACGCGCTGCTCAACAGCGATGCGATCAACGTTCATGTTCCTGGCCCGGACAAACGAAGTCAAATGGGTAAGCAGGCAGAACGCGATACCTGCCGAGAGATATCCGAGCGGAGGTGGCGCCGTGTCGGTGCCGCCGAGGGCCGTCCCCTCGTCACAGTTCAGCACAAATGCGCCCCAGGTGGGCAGGTTCGGCTCGACCACGGCGCGCTTGAGCATGCCGTCCACCGACTCGGCCACGAGATTGACCTCGAAGACCATTTGTTCGCCGGGTCGAGGCTTTTTGAAAGGACGGGCTTCGAAGGCCGTCAGCGTGGGCCCGTGATCAACCTTCATGACAATGGATCCGACGGTGTTTCCCATGTTCCACCTACTCCGTGACAGGCCATCCTGAGCCGACTGGTCTCATCTCTCCGACGCTTCCCAGATGGCAGCCACATTAGCTGTCCTTTGAGCAAGGATGATTGCCATCACATGCCGTGGGTCCGCTCGCGGAGGTGATCCGGGCTTTGTGTTCCTCAGCGGACTGCCCCAAATGCGCCGCCTCGGGGTCCGGTTCGGGCCTCTTGCGCCGCCCGCCCGCGGGCGTGTCACTCGGACAGACTACTTGACGTGCCAGTCGCACCGGTGCAGCCGGTTGGGTCCGGTCCGTCGGCGAAGGCGATGTTGCGGACGAAGGCGCGGCTCCGGCTCCGGGTGTCCTCCGAGTCGGCGGCGATGGCGATGATGCCGCGCTCGGGCGGCGGCTCGCCGAAGGCAGCCTGGTAGTCGGCCACGAGGTCGCGCCGTTCCGCGAGCCACTGACCCGTCGGCGCGCGCCCGGGGCGCAGCACGATCATCCAGCTGTCCGCGCCGATATGCGGGTTGTGCTGGGCGTCGCCGCGCGCGCCCAGCCCGCCCCAGACATAGGTCATGACCCGACCATGCACCGGGAGGCCGAAGATCGCCTCCAAGAGCTGGGCGCGCAGCGCCTGGAAGATGGTCTGGCGCTCGGGCGGTTCCATGAACCAGACATGCAGCGCGAGCGGCCGGTCGTCGCCGCCCTTCACCGTGATGTCCGTGGGCGCCATGGTCTCGTCGACGCGCCACTCCCAACTGAGAATGGCTCTGTTGGCGTCCGGCTCGCCGATCTTCTTCCAGATCAGCGCCGTGCTGTTGTCGGTCGTCGCTTCGATCGAGCCGTCGGCCGCCCGGCGGAAGCGCGCCGGCGCCCAGCGTGCGTCCGCGTAGAGCTGCCAGCCCGCGACCCGAAGCTCGGCCCCGATGGCCTCGGCGCCTTGACCCTCTCCGCCGGTGGCGGCGGCGCTCCCGAGAAGCACGAGGGCCAGACCGGCGACACATCCGGTCCACAGCCGTGGCCGTTGCCTCGGCATCACCGCGCGTCGTTCAGGGCCCAGTCGTATTCGTAGCCGTCGATGCTGTCGAAGCGATCGAGCGTCTGCTTCAGATCGGGGTCCGCGTAGCTGTTGAGATGGCCGAGCACGGCGGCCTGGGTGCCACCGAAGTCGTCCTTGAACCAGGCATAGATGCTCGAGACGACCAGCTCGCCGTCCCTGATCCGCACTCCGCGCGGGGTGTTGATGTAGGCCCGCGCGGCCTGGTCGAGCCGGGCGTCCAGATCGGCCGCCCGGTAGGCGGTCGTATCCAGGTTGGGACAGCCGACCGAGGCGCAGTTGACCACATAGTGGATCCTCGGGTCCCGCCACAAGGGCCGCAGGATGCGGCTCTCGATATCGTTCAGGCTGACGTCCTCGCCCTCGACGCGGACCAGTTTGCGGTCCCAGGGGCCGGGCGACAGGAAACCGTCGTTGATGTCGCGGATGCTCTCCACCGGATAGGTCTCGAGGACCGTGCGCACCGTGACCGCGTTGTACAGGTTGACCCAGTAGGCGAACTGCTCTGAGCGCCGGTAGCGGCTGATCTCGACGGCTTCGAGGTCCCGGATGTATTGCAGCAAAGCGTTCTTGTCCGCCGCGGAGACCCGCTCGTAGGCGACCCGGTTGAGGCCGGCGCCGTCCGCCGCGACGTATTCCGCCAGGAAGCGGTCCCAGGCGGAATGGTCGATGCTGGCGGTCGAGCTCTCGTCATGGGCCTGCCAGCGCGGCCAAGGATCGGACGCCGGCACGAAGTTGGCCTCGATCTCCGCCTGGGAACAGGCGGCAAGGCCCGCCACGAGCAGAAGCGCCGGAAGCGGCACCGAAAAGCCCTTGCGCATGGTCTCGTTCATGGCGATCCCCTCTCCCTTTTCACCTCTGAAAAGGCCCGTCGATCACATCGTCCGAGCCCGCGATCACATCGCCGTCAACCGCACTTATTAAGCGGGACGAGCCATCCATATAGGGGTGGTTGCCCCTGACACGGCGCGCGCGTCGTGGACGATGCGTCCCTCTTGCGCCGCATTTGGAGCGTAGCGTCGGAGATTCAACGCCCAGAACGCAGGGCTTACGGAAACGTGAGGAGAGTTGATGGCCTGGCAGAGCGCCCTCAAGCCCCTATCCAACCTGGTCCGCGGCCGGCCCGTGATGGCCGTGTTCGAGATCTGCCTGCGCTGCAACTCACGCTGCGGCTACTGCGACCTGCCGCTCAACCAGGGGCGCTACGAGATGAGCCGCGAGGAGATCGGCCGCATCTTCCGCCATCTCCATGCCGAAGGGCTGCGCTACGTGTTCGTCCAGGGCGGCGAGCCCTTGGTCCGGCGCGACACGCTGGACGTGCTCGACGATCTGGCTGACCTCGGCCTCGGCCTCGGTCTCGTGACCAACGGCACCAAACTCACCCCCGGTGTGGTCGCGCGGCTGGCGTCCGTCGGCGCCTCGGTTTCGGTGAGCCTCGATACCCTCGACCGGGAGCGATATCGAGAGATCCGCGGCGCCGACCAGCTGCCGCGCGTGCTGTCCGGGATCGCGGCGCTGGAGGGCTACCCGCATCCCAAGTTCATCACATGCATCGTCAGCGACCGGAACCGGGAGGACGTCACGGCGGTGTGCCGCTTTGCCCGCGCGCGCGGCTTCGCGCCGATCCTCGGTGCCTATCACTGGGAGGTGGGGCGTTACGGCAAGTCGGACCCGTCCCTGCAGTTCGCCCGCGAGCAGGCGGCACGCACCTTCGAGGCGATCCTCGAGACCGATCTGGTGCCGCGCGGCTACTACCGCCGCTTCGCCGAGGACAACGCGACCTGGCTCCGGGGCGGTCGGCTCGGGCGTTGCGACGCCGGCCGCTACAGCATCGTCATCGATGCGTCGGGCAACGTGGCGCCCTGTCTGGCCCAGGACCAAGCGGGCAATCTTCGCCGGCAGAGCCTCGACGAGGTCTTGGGCGCAATGGACCGGTCGGCGATCGAGGCCTGTTCGAAGGCGTCGACCTGTAACCTGTTGTGCGGGCGCCTGGTCGGCCGCAACCTGCGCGCGCCCCTGTCGGCCCTGGCAACGCCCTTGAAGGTGAGTGCCGATGCCGGATGACGGACTCGTCTCGATTGCGCGGCCGCGCCCCAGTTATGAGGTCCTGGAGACCGTTTCGGCGGCGGGCCTGGCGGCGAGCTGGCGCGCCGACCTCGGGATCGACGTCGGGACGGCCTTCGCGGGCGTGGACCTGTTTCAGCTCTGCCGCGATCCAGCGACCGGGCTCGTCTTTTTCGATCCGCCCGTGACCGGCCCACCGGACTTCTACGCCCGGCTGCGACGCTTCGACTGGTACCGCCCGCCGCACAAAGAGGAGCACGCGACCGCGGCCCGATGGATCCCTGCGGGCGCCCGCGTTCTCGATATCGGCGCCGGCGACGGCCGGTTTGCGGCCCACGTGCCGCACGCCCGGTATAGGGGGATCGAGACCGATCCGGAGGCGGTCGCGGCCGCGCGCGCCCGGGGCCTCGACGTCCGAGAGGCCACGCTGTCGCAGGTTGCCGGCGAGGGCGGCGGTTTCGACGTGGTCGCGGCCTTTCAGGTCCTCGAGCATCTCGCCGATCCCTTCGCTTTCGCCAGCGCCGCGGTGGACTGCCTCCCTGACGCCGGGCTCGTGATGTTCGGGGTGCCTGACGGCGAGTCCTATGTGGCCGATCTGCCGGACTTCGTTCTGAACGCGCCGCCCCATCACGTCACTTGGTGGACGGAAACGGCGCTGCGCCAGCTCGCCCGCGACCTCGGCCTGACCTTGCTCGCCATGGAGCGGTTCCCGGTCGAGCCCTGGGAGCGGCGGCTGTGGTGGATGGCCCGCGTGGCCCGCGCCCTCGCCCCGCGGCGACGCCGGCGCTTCGGCCGGCGCTTGCGTACGCTCAAGATCGCGTCCTGGCTCGCCGCGGGTCTGCTCGCGCGGCTGCCGGTCGGGTTTGGCGACTCCAGCGGCGCCACGCTGCTGCTCGTCGCGGGAAAGCGGCGGCGGCGCTAGAGCGAAATCTGATCGTCGTCCGCGACCCTCTGCCCGGGGCCCGATCGCGCGGCCTCCCGTCCGGCCCGCAGCCAGGCGAGCCAGGCGTCAAAGCCCTCGCCGGACTTCGCCGAGAGCTGAAGCACTTCGATCTCCGGGTTGATCCGGCGGGCGTAGCCGACGCTGCGATCGACGTCGAAATCGAGGTGCGGCAACAGGTCTGTCTTTGCCAGCAGCATCAGATCGGCGGCGGCGAACATGTCCGGGTATTTGAGCGGCTTGTCCTCGCCTTCGGTCACCGAGAGGATCACCACCTTGTGCGCCTCGCCGAGATCGAAGCCCGCCGGACAGACCAGGTTCCCGACATTCTCCACGAACAGGAGCGTGCCGACGCTCAGCTTTAGATGGTCGGCCGCGTGGCCCACCATCTGGGCGTCCAGGTGACAGCCCTTGCCGGTGTTGACCTGTATCGCCGGGACGCCCGTTGCGCGGATCCGGTCGGCGTCCGTCGCGGTTTGCTGATCGCCCTCGATCACGGCCACCGGCAGCTCGTTCTTGAGCGCCTCGACGGTGCGGACCAGCAAGGTGGTCTTGCCGGACCCGGGGCTGGAGACGAGGTTGAGCGCGAATACGGCCTGTTCCGCGAACCGCCTGCGGTTGGCGGCGGCCAAGGCATCGTTCTTGGCCAGGATGTCCTGCTCGATCTGCACCATGCGGCCCTGGCTCAAGCCCGGGGCATGCGCCCGGGCGGGCCCGGCGCCGTAGTCGATGGCGCCCGCCTCATGATGATGGGCATGGTCGTGGTGGTGGTGGTGGACGTGCCCGGGCTCGCCGGATGCCGGCACCGATCCGCCCTCGCCCAGCCCGCATCCGCAAACGTTGCACATCACACGACCTCCAGTTCCTTGACCCGCAGCTCTTCTCCCCCCGTGACCTGCAGCTGGTGTCCGCCGCACCGCGGACAGGGATCGAAGCGCCGCGCGATCTCGATGGTTCCCGCGCAGTCCATGCACCAGGCCTCGCCGGGCGGGCGCTGGATCTCGAGCCGCGCGCCTTCGGCGACCGTGCCGCGCGAGACCGCCTCGAAGCAGAAGCCCATGGCCTCCGGCTCCGCATGGGAGAGGACGCCGATCTCGAGGCACACCGTCTTGACCCGGTCGAAGCGCTGCCGCACCGCTTCCTGCTCGATGATCAGGATCATGCTCTCGCTCAGGGCCATCTCATGCATGGACCGCCTCCTCGACATGGACTTCATAGGCGGTGCAGGGATCGACCCCGGCGACGCAGAGCTCCGCAGCCTCGCGCAGCGAGGTGCCGCGGCGCGCGGTCAAGGACTTCAGGCCCTGCGCCAGGACGCCCGCGGGGTGAAAGTTCCAGTCGGTGGGCGCCAGGATTTCGTACCGGCTGATCAGTCCGTCTTCGATCCGGGTCAGGTGAAAGAGCCAGCCCCGGGCGGTCTCGACGGCCGCATGACCCTGACCGCCGTCTCGGCTGCCTGCGGCCACGGGCGTGGTCGTCTCGATCTCGTCGGACAGCGCCTTGAGCGCCTCGGGGGCAAGCGCGATGTCCAGGATCCGTGCCGCCACCCGGGCCAGGAGCCCGCACCCGTGGGCGCTTCGGATGTCGGCGATCAGGGGATGATCCCAGTGGCGCTCCACCGGCCCGGTCTCCGCTATCCTGCCGTCGATATCGGGCGACACGGCGAAGCTGCCGCTGTCCTGCGCACCGATGCGCTCGGCGATACGATCCCAATCGGGCGTGCCCAGCCGCCGGACTTCGGCGGCGCCAAGCCCTTCCAGCCCGTTCGCGCGAATGGCCTCGAGGCAGCGCGCCGTCGATGTCCCGGCCGTCTGAAGCCAGCGATCCAGCGTCTCCAGGCCGTCGAGATCGCGAAAGGCGCGCTCGGGTTCCGCGCCGTCGAGCGCCTCGGCGACAAGGGCCCGCACCCGCTCAAGCATGCCGGCGAGCCGATTGTTGTCGGGCTCGAGCGCACCGCCGCCAAGTGTCAGCCAGTCATCATGCGGAAAGAGGCAACTGATGCAATCAGCCGACAGCTTGCGCAGCTCGACCAGCGCCGGAAGCTCCGGGGGGAGATTGAGCAGCTCGGGCCAGTCCAGCAGGATCCGACGCGCGTTCTCGGCCATGGATTCGGCCAGAACGAGCAGCCGCCGGGCGGCCGTCTGAGCCCTGGGCGCTGCGATGCCGAGGGCGCGCTCGCAGGCCTCGAGGCCGGCGACGCCCTGCGCCTGGCCGCAGAGCGAATAGATGAGCGGCAGCAAGCGGACCGCCTCGGCCGGCGGCCGGCCCCGCAAGAGGGCGCTTGCCGCGAGCCGGCGTTTCGACTCGACCGCCACATCGGCGACGACCCCGTCGGACGCTCGAAGGCGAATGACGAACTTGCCTTCCAGTCCCGATGCGTGCGTTTCCATCGCTATGGCTCACCTCGCGTGGCGCCGGCGGGGCTTGGGGCGGATTACTCGCTGAGCTTCTTGAGCTCCGCGATGATGGTCGCGCGTTGCTTGGAATCGGAGATGCCGACCAGCGTCTTCTTGGTCCCCGGCAGGAACCGGTTAGGCTTGGTCAGATACTTGTCCAGCTCGTCCTCGGTCCAGTCGCCCTGCGCCTGCGACAGCGCTCGCGAATAGGCGAACCAGCGCGCCCGCCCCTTTTCCGCGCCGACGATGCCCCACAGACCCGGAGCCACCCGATACGGCCCGTTCCGTTCGATGCTGTGGCAGACGACGCACTGCCCCAGCGGACCCTCCACCCCGGTCACCGGCGCCTTGAAGGCGTGCGGCTCGGCGATCGGCCCATAGGACAGCTTCACGATCGAGCCGGTCTCGCGCGGCTGCTCGGTCTCGAGCCCCCAAACGACACCGGCAAGGAAAATGACAACCACCCCTGCCGCGACGAGGAAAGACATCATCTGGCGTTTCATTGTCCCGTCTCCCTGGGTGTCCGTCGCAGCGCCTCCGCCGCTTGCCGGCGCAAGAACGTCTCGAAGCCGTGGTCCTTCCCGTCCATATGCCGTCTCAGCCATTCGCTCAGCTCGGCGGCAAGTTCGATCAGACCCGCTTGATCCTGCGTCTCAAGACTGTCGCGCATCACCAGCGCTCGCTCCATTAATTCGGCATGCTCGGTGCGATGCGCGTCGTAGTGCGGATAGGCGTAGAGGCGCATGATCAGCTCTTCGGAGTGAAAATGCACGTTGGTGTATTCGACCAGCTTATCGAGCAGCGCGGCCACATCGTCGGCGCCCTGGTCCTCGCGGACGGCATGCTCGACGGCCTTCAGCAAACGCAGCTGGACACCATGCTCGCCCGCCACGCTTTCGGCGCTCGGCGCCGTTTCGCCTGTTGCGGTCGGTGCCATGTCCCCCCACCCTCGCCGCTCTCGATCCGCCGGCGCCCGGCCGCGCGCCCTGGATCGACTCAGTCTTGCGCTCAGACAAACTAAGGCAAGGCGGCGGCAAACGATTTGACGTCTGTCAAATTCTTGGCCCGGGCAATCTGGCTATAAAGTCGGGGATCGTGAGATCCGGCGGCGACGACCAAAGCGACATGGAGACCTACTCAGCCGAGCCCAAGTGCACTACACTTCGTGGGCGTTGCCGCATTGGATCTGTAGGCAGCAGGCTTGAGTTCTTGGGTCAGAGGCGGCGTTAGGGGACATGGCCAAGATCAAGTGTCAGGTGGACCAATGCGCTTGCAGCGTTTGTCACGTGCTCCAGCGCAGCGACTGGCGCGTGCTCGCGGGCGATGATCTGGCGATCCTGAGTTCGGGCGTCGCCATGCGCCACTATCGGGCCGGCGAGACCATCTATTGGATGGGTGATGCCAATCGCGGGATCCACTGCGTTTCCAGCGGGTTGGTCGGCGTGCGCAAGATCGATGCTGAAGGAAACTCCGTGCTCCTTCGGCTCGGCTATCCCGGCGACACACTGGGCTATCGGTCCTTCCTGATGGGAAGCGAGCACAAGACCAGCGCCGAGACGCTCGAGCCGACCGCCCTCTGCCACGTCCGTCCGGAAACCGTAGCGCAACTCCTGGAGCGCAACCCGTCGCTCGGGCTGCAGTTCCTGCGGCGCGCCTCGGACGAGCTCGAGCAAGCCCACCATGCGATCTTCCAAAGCGTGACGCTCTCCAACCGGCAGCGCTTCGTTCATCTGCTGCTGGTGCTGGCGCGGCGCCACGGGCGGCCTCGGCCGGACGGATCGCGCACCATCCGGCTGCCGCTCTCGCGCGGCGACCTTGCCTCCATGATCGGAACCCGTCACGAAACGTTGTCGCGCATCATCGGACGGCTCGAGGCCGATGGCGTGGCCAACTTCTCGGGCCGGCTCGTGCACGTGCCCAAGCTCGATGCCTTGGCCGAGGAGCTGGAGCCCGGCATGGCCGCTTGATCGGCCTCGGGCCAAGCCACGCGAAGCCCCCCTTTTGGCGCGCTTGATGCGGCGCCGGCAGCCGCCATTCGCGAGAATTTGACGATCGTCAAGGTGGCTGAGCCACCGGCCGCGTAGGCTGCGGGCTCGGAGTCCGGAAGGGGGGCGGCCATGGACGTGACGCACGCGACTCGCGGTCAGGACATCGACTTCGACGCCTGTCTGAGGGAGGGAGCGGACGAACCGTTGCCCGGTCTCGGCGGGATCACCCGGCGCAGCTTGTTCAAGTTCTGCGCCGGCGTGGCGGCGACCATGGGGCTGCCCGCCGGCGCCGGCATTTCCATGGCCAAGGCGGCGGCGGCGCCGAGCCGTCCGCCGGTGATCTGGCTGCACGGGCAAGAGTGCACGGGCTGCACGGAGTCGCTGCTGCGATCCTACCACCCGACTCTGGAGACACTTCTCCTCGACGTCATCTCGCTCGACTATCACGACACCTTGTGCGTCGGCGCCGGCAAGCAGGCGCTCGACTACAAGCACCAGATGATGGAGAAGCACAAGGGCAAATACGTGCTCGTCACCGAAGGCGGCACGCCGACCAAGAACAACGGCATCTACTGCCAGGTCGGCGGGAAGACGCAGATGGAGCTGGTGCGCGAGGCGGCCGAAGGGGCGGCCGCGATCATCGCCATCGGCTCCTGCGCCTCCTGGGGCGGCATTCAGGCAGCCGATCCCAATCCGACAGGCGCCGTCGGCACGCACGAGATCATCCCGGACAAGACCGTCATCAACGTGCCGGGATGTCCGCCGAACCCCTACAACTTCCTCTCCACGGTCCTGTACCTGCTCACCTTCAAGCGGCCGCCGGAGCTCGACGAAAAGAACCGGCCGAAGTTCGCCTATGGCCGTCTGATCCACGAGAACTGCGAGCGCCGGGCGCATTTCGACGCCGGGCGCTTCGCGCTCGAGTTCGGCGACGCCGGTCATCGGCAGGGCTTCTGCCTCTACAAGATCGGCTGCAAGGGGCCGGAGACCTACGCCAACTGCCCGGCCATCGGTTTCGGCGACGTGGGCGAAGGCGCCTGGCCGGTGGGCACCGGGCATCCCTGCTTCGGCTGTACGGAGAAGGAGACGGCCTTCCGCAAACCGATCCACGCGCTGGCCCAGGTGGCCACCTACACGCCGCCGACGGCCTTCCCGGAGGTCGGCGCGCAGAAGGGTGAAGGGGTCAGCCCGGGTGCGGCCGCCGTGGTCGGCGGGGCGATCGGCGTGGCCGTGGGCGCCGGGGCCGTGCTGATGAAACAGATGGGAGAAAAGAAGAAGGATTCGGAAGGAACCGGCGCAGCATAGGTCCAAGGCGATGGCACTGAACCGACGAGACTTCTTGAAGTGCGCCGCGTTGGGCGGTGCGGCGGCCGGCACGGCCGCGTCGACGGAGGCGGCCGCCGCCTTCATTCGTCCGCCCAAGGAGATGCCGCCCAAGGCGGTCGGCATGCTTTACGATTCCACGCTCTGCATCGGCTGCCGGGCCTGCGTCGACGCCTGCAAGGAGGCGAACGACATGCCGGTCGAGATGCCGGTGCATCTCAGCGACTGGAACGAGGGCACCTGGGACAGCCCGGAGGACCTGTCGGGCCGGACCCTGAACGTGATCAAGGCCTACCGGCACGGCACCATGGAAGCCAAGGACCGGGAGACCGACGGCTACGCCTTCGTCAAACGGCACTGCCTGCACTGCGTCGACCCGTCCTGCGTCTCGGTTTGCCCGGTGAGCGCCATGCGCAAGGACCCCGAGACGGGCATCGTCACCCACGATCCCGACGCCTGCATCGGCTGCCGCTACTGCGTCTACGGCTGTCCCTTCGGCGTGCCGCAATACGATCTGGACAATCCCTTCGGCAAGATCGCCAAGTGCCAGTTCTGCACCCACCTGCAGGAGAAGGGCCAGACGCCGGCCTGCTGCGACGTCTGCCCGACCGGCGCGTCGCTGTTCGGCCTGGTGGACGATCTGAAGGAGGAGACCGAGCGCCGGTTCGCCATGCAGCCGGGCACCCTCTATCAGTTCCCCCGCGGCAACCTCAGCGAGGACCGGCCGCGGCACGAGGCTCCGGTGCCGAAGTACATCCCCGCGGTCTACGGCCCCAACGAGGCGGGCGGCACGCAGGTGCACTATCTGTCCGCGGTGGCCTTCGAGAAGCTGGGCCTGCCCAAGCTGCCGAAGCGGTCCTTCGCGCAGGTATCGGAAGGAATCCAGCACACCCTCTACAAGAACTTGATCGCGCCCGCCTTGCTGTTGGCCGGGCTCGCCTTCTTCGCCTGGCGCAACGCCAGAAAGCGCGATCAGGACGAGGCCTGACCCTGGGGCCGCCAGCAGGAGGACCGAGCATGGCCACAGCGGCGCATCAGCCACTCGCCCGACGGATTTTCACGCCGACCATGATCGTGCTTGCGGCGCTGGTCGCGGTGGCCGCCTATTTCGTCGCCACGCGGTTCATGTATGGGCTCGGCGCCGTGACCAATCTGAACCAGGGCTACCCCTGGGGCATGTGGGTCGTGGTCGACATCGTGATCGGCACCGCCTTCGGGTGCGGCGGCTTCGCCATGGCGCTCTTGGTCTACATCTTCAACCGGAATCAGTACCACCGGCTGATGCGGCCGGCACTGCTCGGCGGTCTGTTCGGCTACACCCTGGCCGGTGTCGCCGTGATGATCGATCTCGGCCGCTATTGGCAGTTCTACAATCTGTTGCTGCCCTGGTACGCGCAGCCCAGCTCGGTCATGTTCGAGGTCGCGCTGTGCGTGCTGGCTTATGTGATCGTGCTCTGGATCGAGTTCTCGCCCGCGTTCCTGGAGCGGTTCGGCCTCTACAAGGTGCGCGACTTCCTGCGGCGCTTCATGTTCCTGTTCATCGCGCTGGGCGTCCTCTTGCCGACCATGCACCAGTCCTCGCTGGGCTCGCTGTTGCTGGTCATGGGCTCACAGCTCTCGCCGCTCTGGTACACGACCTGGCTGCCGCTTATGTTTCTCGTGACCGCGCTGGCCATGGGCTACGCGGTGGTCATGTTCGAGGCCACCGTGGTCTCCAACACCTTCAACCTGCCCTCCGAACAGCCGATCCTGGCCAAGCTCTCGATCATGGTGGGCTGGATGATGGCCGGCTTCCTGCTGTTCCGGTTCGCCGAGCTGGCGCTCCGCGGCGACCTCGTGCATGCCTTCGCCGGCGACCTGAACGCGCTGATGTTCTGGATCGAGACCGCCTTGTTCCTGCTGCCGGTGGCGATCTTCCTGACGCCCGGCGGACGCGAGAGCCAGCGGCTCATGTTCCTCGGCGCGGTGGCGCTGCTGGTCGCCGGATCGCTCTACCGGCTCGACGCCTACCTGGTCGCCTACACGCCGGTGCAGAACTACACCTACTTCCCGTCGGTGCCAGAGCTGATGGTGACGGTCGGCGTCGTGGCGCTGGAAATCCTGCTCTACCTGTTGTTCGTCAAGACCCTGCCGGTGCTGCACGCGCACGAGCCGGCGCGCACCCCGAAGGCCCGATAGGAGGCTGCCGTGACCCGAATCACCATCGACCCGATCACCCGCATCGAGGGCCACCTGCGCATCGACTGCGAGGTCGAGGGTGGCAAGGTCGCCAACGCCTGGTCGTCCGGCACCATGTGGCGCGGCATCGAGCTGATCCTCAAGGACCGCGACCCGCGCGACGCCTGGGTGTTCGCGCAGCGCATCTGCGGTGTCTGTACCACGGTGCACGCGGTCACCTCGGTACGGGCGGTGGAGAACGCGCTCGACCTGGAGGTACCGCTGAACGCCCAGTACATCCGCAACCTGATCATCGCGGCGCACGGCATTCACGACCACATCGTGCATTTCTATCATCTGACGGCGCTCGACTGGGTCGACATCGTCTCGGCGCTGAAGGGCAGCCCCGAGGGCGCGGCCAAGCTGGGCGCCAGCCTGTCCGACTACAAGCTCAACAGCATCCCGCACATGAAGGCCGTCCGCGACAAGCTGGAGAGCTTCGTCAACAGCGGCCAGCTCGGCGTGTTCGCCTCGGGCTATTGGGGCCATCCGGCGATGAAGCTGCCGCCGGACGTCAACCTGCTGGCCGCCGCCCACTACCTGCAGGCCCTCGAGGTGCAGCGCACGGCGAACAAGATCGTCACCGTGCTCGGCTCGAAGACGCCGCACATTCAGAACCTGGCCGTCGGCGGCGTCGCCAACCCGATCAACCCGGAGAGCCAGTCGACGCTGACGCTCGAGCGGCTCTATGCGATCAAGGCCTGGATCGACGAGCTGGGCGACTTCGTGCACAACGCCATGATGAACGACGTGGCCGCGGTCGGCGCGCTCTATGCGGACTGGACCCAGTACGGCGCGGGCGTCACCAACTACCTCTCGGTGCCAGACCTGCCGCTCGACACCAAGGGCAGCCAGTTCGAGCTGCCCGGCGGCTACATTCCCGACGCGGACGTGGGCCAGTTCAAGGCCATCACCAGCTATCAGGACGCCTATTTCCGCGACGGCGTGAAGGAGGCCATCAAGCACTCCTGGTACGACTATGCCGGCGGCGCCGACGCGCTGCATCCCCACGAGGGGCAGACCAATCCGAACTACACGGAGTTCCAGGACGACGGCAAGTACTCCTGGATCAAGGCGCCGACCTTCCATGACAAGCGCGCCCAGGTCGGGCCCTTGGCCAACGTCCTGGCTATGTACGCGGCCGGCCACGAGCCGACCCAGCGACATCTGACCAAGCTGATCAAGGTCGCCAGTCAAGTGGCCGGCGCCGAGATCCCGCTTGCGGCGCTGCACTCGACCATCGGCCGCATCGCCGCGCGGGCCGTGCGCTGCGCCGTGCTGCACGAGTCGCTGCAGAACCAATGGCAGCTTCTGATCGACAACATCGGCAAGGGCGACTTCGACACCTTCAACCGCCCGGTGTTTCCGAAGGGCGAGCAGCGCGGCTTCGGCTATCACGAGGCGCCGCGCGGCGTGTTGTCCCATTGGGTGGTGATCAAGGACGGCAAGATCGACAACTACCAAGCGGTGGTGCCGAGCACCTGGAACGCGGGACCGCGTGACCAGAACGACGCGCTCGGCCCCTACGAGGCGTCGCTCTTGGACAACCCCGTCGCCGATCCGGAGCTGCCGCTCGAGGTGCTGCGCACCGTGCATTCCTTCGACCCGTGCATCGCCTGCGCGATCCATATGGTCGACGCGGAGCAGCGGCCGATCGTCCAGGTCAAGGCGGTCTAGGCATGCGGACGCTGGTTCTCGGCCTCGGCAACATCCTGCTCTCCGACGAAGGCGTCGGCGTGCGCGTCGTCGAGGCGCTGGCCGCGGACTACCGGGTGCCGGACGAGGTCGAGATCGTGGACGGCGGCACCTCGGGCATGGATCTGATGGAGACCGTCGCCGGGTGCGACTGCCTGATCGTTACCGACGCGGTCAACGCCGATGCCCTGCCAGGCACGGTGCTGCGCTTCGCCGACGACGCGGTGCGCGCCTTCTTCCAGACCCGCCTCTCGCCGCATCAGCTCGGCCTCTCCGATCTCCTGGCGGCGCTGACCTTGACGGACGAGGCGCCGCGGCGGGTGATCCTGATCGGCGTGGTGCCGGCGGATCTGAGCCTCGGGACGGAGCTATCGGAGACCGTGGCGGAGGCCCGCGACGCGGCCGCGGAGATGGTTGCCCGCGAGCTCGACACGCTCGGCCACGAGATCGCACCCCGGACCGGGCGAGCGGCCGAGGCGGCCTGAGCCCATGTGCCTCGCCATCCCATCGAAGGTCCTCGAGGTGGACGGGACGACTGCGCTGGTCGAGCGCTATGGCGAGCGGCTCACGGTCAGCCTGACGATGCTGCCCGAGCCGGTCGCGGTCGGCGACTACGTGATCGTCCAGGCCCGGCGCCATGCGGTGCAGACGGTCGACGCCGCGGCGGCCGCGGAGGCCTTTCGCCTGTTCGACGAGCTGAGCGAGATCCTGGCGCCCGCGCTGGACGGCGGCGCCTCCGCAACGAAGAGAAGGACCGCATGAGCGCCGGCGACGCGGACCGGTCGGATCGGATGGCGCGCCGCGTCGACGCGCTGGTCGCGCGCTTTCGCGAGATCGGCGAGACCCAGATGCGCGACCTGCCGCTCTACAACGACCGGCTCGAGGTCGAGGCGGTCGGGTTCCAGGCCTGGGGCGAGGATTGGATCGGCGTCCTGATCACGCCCTGGTTCATGAACGTGGTCGTGCTGCCGGGGGAGAAGATTGCGGCGGACATGAACGCCATGGGCAAGCCGGCGACCGTGCGCCTGCCCGCCGGCGAGACGAAGTTCATGTGGGGCGGCGACGAGGCGACTGGCATGTTCAAGGCGCTGTCCCTGCATTCGCCGATGGACATCTTCGTGGTGCAGGGGCAGGCGCGCGCCGAGGCGAAACAACGTCTCGCAAAGCTGCTGACGCCACCGGCCCAGGATGCGGCGACAGAGGCGCCCGAGACCCCGGCCCGGCCGATGAGCCGGCGGGAGTTGCTGCGCGGGCGGGCCGGCTGAGCGGGCAACCCGGCAGCCAGGACGAATAGAGCACGATCCGGCCCTTCCCTTCGACGCTCTCCAAACTCATTTGACTGAGTGTGTTTGGCGGGGTTCGTTCATGTGCCGCATCACGCATGCCTGAAGGACTAAGGATTCCCGTTCTCGCCCTCGTCGCAACCTGCCTGGCGTTCCACGCCGGTCGGGCAGAGACGGAAACCAGAACGATCTCCGGTGGGACGGACGCGATCGCGCCGCGCATCGAAGCGTTGCGCCGCCATGTCGGGACGCTGAGCGCGGATATCGGCGAGCGTTCGGTGGTCCGCGGCGATGGGCTGGACCGGGCCAAGCGCTACCTCGTTCAATCCTTCCAGGCGGCGGGCCTGTCGGTAAACGAACAGACTTACGTCTACAGGGGCCGTCCGGTCGCCAACCTGATCGCCGATCTGCCCGGCGCGCCCGCCGACAGCGCCCCCCTCCTCATCGGCGCCCATTACGACACGGTCGTCGACACACCCGGCGCCGACGACAACGCCAGCGGCGTCGCCGTCCTGCTCGAACTGGCGCGCTGGGCCGCGGAGAACCGACCGGCCGCCGCGGTTCGCTTCGTGGCCTTCACCCTCGAGGAGCCGCCGGTGTTCGGCACCGCTCAGCAAGGCAGCCGGGTCTTCGTGCGCCGGCTTGTCGAGGACGGCAAACGGATCAATGGGGCGATCGTGCTCGAAATGGTGGGCTTCACCACGCCCAAACAGCGATACCCCTTGGTCCTCAGCGGGGCCGGCTACCCCGAGACCGGCGATTTCATCGGCCTCGTCGGCAATCGGTCGTCGCGCCCATTCGGCGAACAGGTCCTGCGTGGGATGCGGCGCAATCCGGCTTTGCCGGTCGAATCCCTCTTCGTGTGGTTCAACGGCTGGGCCCTGCCGGACACGCGCTTGAGCGACCATGCCTCCTTTTGGGACAGTGATCTGCCGGCGGTGATGATCACCGACACGGCGTATTTCCGAAACCCCCATTACCACAAGCCGAGCGACCGCGCCGAGACACTCGACTACGCGTTCATGGCGGAGCTGGTCCAAAGCTTGACGCTGGTGCTGGACGAACTGGCGCCGACCCGTTGAACGGCCGGCGCGTGGCCTGGCAGTCTGCGCTGTCCTTCGGCGCGCGGCGTTGTGCACGCTGCCCGGAGCGGCGCCCGTGGGCGCACGGCGATGCGCCGCTCAGGGCGAACAGAACAATCGTTTTATCCAATCAGTAGTTGTCTAGAAATCGATTTTACTTATCGAAACAGCGGCTTTACCTCTCCCAGACCGACACAACACCACACGTAGAGGCCTCAGAATGACTTCAGCAATCCCCATCACGGTCGCCCATGGCGACGGCATCGGCCCCGAGATTATGACGGCCAGCCTCCGCATCCTGGAAGCGGCGGGCGCCGCGCTGGACATCGAGACGATCGCGATCGGAGAAAAGGTGTATCAGGAAGGCTTCACGGCCGGGATCAGTCCGGCCGCCTGGGACAGCCTGCGCCGCACCAAGGTGTTCTACAAGGCGCCGATCACCACACCCCAAGGCGGTGGTATCAAGAGCCTGAACGTCACCGTGCGCAAGACGCTCGGCCTGTTCGCCAATGTTCGGCCCTGTCGCTCCTTGGCGCCCTTCGTCGCCACCAAGCATCCGGCGATGGACGTGGTCATCATTCGCGAGAACGAGGAAGACCTCTACGCCGGCATCGAACACCGGCAGACGGACGAGGTCTATCAGTGCCTCAAGCTGATCAGCCGCCCGGGATGCGAAAAGATCGCCCGCTACGCCTTTGAGTACGCCAAGGCGAACGGCCGCAAGAAGGTCACCTGCTTCACCAAGGACAACATCATGAAGCTGACGGACGGCCTGTTCCACGAGGTGTTCCTCGAGGTCGCGGCCGACTATCCGGAGATCGAACACGAACACTGGATCGTCGATATCGGTGCCGCCAAACTGGCCGACACGCCGGAGGCCTTCGACGTGGTGGTCATGCCGAACCTCTACGGCGATATCCTGTCCGACGTCGCGGCGCAGATCGCGGGCTCGGTCGGGCTGGCCGGCTCGGCAAACATCGGCGAGTACTGCGCCATGTTCGAGGCGATCCACGGATCGGCGCCGCGGCGCGCGGGGCAGAACCTGGCGAATCCGTCGGGCTTGCTCATGGGTGGCGTGATGATGCTGGTGCACGTCGGCCAGCCGGCGGTCGCCGAGACCGTGCACAACGCCTGGCTCAAGACCATCGAAGACGGCCTTCACACCTACGACATCTTCGACGAGGAGGTCTCGCGGCAAAAGGTCGGCACCGAGGAGTTCGCGGACGCGGTCATCGCCCGCCTGGGCCAGATGCCGAGCTCGCTCGCGCCCGTGACCTATGACAAGACGTCTGGTGGCATCGTTGTGCCGACGGCCAAACGGCAGCCCCTGGCAAACAAGAAAATCGTTGGGCTCGACGTATTCGTCCATTGGCGGCTGGGTGGGGCCGACGATCTGGCCCGCATCCTGCAGAGAGCCGACCGCAATGATCTCAAGCTCTCGATGATCACCAATCGTGGCGTCAAGGTCTGGCCCGACGGCATGCCGGAAACTTTCTGCACCGATCACTGGCGCTGCCGCTTCACGACCAACGGCCACGGCCCCGTCGAGAACAGACAGGTGGTCGACCTGCTCAGTCGTGTCGATCAGGCTGGTCTCGATTTCATCAAGACCGAGACGCTCTGCACCTTTGACGGCAAGCCCGGATTTTCCCTCGGACAAGGGCAGTAACCACGCAGTTGGGGAGGCGGAAGCGCCGGCGTCCTCCGCCCGGCCGCCAGTCGATCAGGTTTGATCGTCGGCGGTTCGAGCGGAGGACGAACCGGCATCTTCACCTTGCGCGCGTCCGCCAAGCTCGTCGATGACGGTGCCCTGCCAGAGCGGCACGCCCGTGCGGTAGGCGGCCCGGCCGATCATGTGCGCGGCGACGGGTGCGGTCAGCAATAGGAACACGATGGCGGCCACGGCGCGGGCGACGACGCCGGTTTCCGCGAAATGCACCGCGACGGCCAGGAGGATCAGGCCGCAGCCGAGCGTCCCGGCTTTGGTCGATGCGTGCATGCGGGTGAGCACGTCCGGCAGCCGCACCATGCCGAGCGCAGCGACAAAGGCGAACAGTCCGCCCGCCACGACCAGAACGGACGTCAAGAGTTCGATCATCGCGTGTCCTCCACGCTGTCCGGTGTCTCGTCCCGCTGCAGCTTGCGCCGCTCGGCGAAGCGCGCGAACGCGACGGTGGCCAGAAAGGCGACCAGCGCCAACGCGATGGCCACGTCCAGAAAGGCCGGATTGTCGGATACAATGGCGAAGAGCGCGCTGAAGGCGACGGCCAGGACCGTCACCAGGTCAAGCGCGACGACCCGGTCCGGCAGGCTCGGCCCGCGCGCCAGGCGCACAAAGGCCACCAGCATGGCCGCCATCAACAGCGCGAAGGCGATGTCGATGGCCCAGGCCAGCACTGTCCCATCTGCCGGAATCATTTGACCGCCTCGATCACGCGCCGTTCCAGGCCGTCCTTGAGCTCTTTGCGCAGCGCGTCCGGGTCGTCCACGAACATGGCGTGCACATAGAGCGTCCGGCGGTCGGCTGACACATCGATGCTCAGACTGCCGGGCGTCAGGGAGATCAGGTTCGCGACCAGCAAGACCTGGCCTTCGCCCTCGGCGTCGAGCGGCATGGCGATGATGCCGGGCCGGCTCAGATGCGTTGGCGTAATCACGTCCCAGACCACGCGCAGACTGGAGACCACGAGCTCGTACACGAACAGCAACGCCAGCCGCAGTACCCGCCAGACGCGCTCGAAATAGGTCGTGTTCCCGAACAAGGGGCGGGCCACCAGCAGCGCGACGTAGCCGATGCCGAAGCCGAGCAGCAGGCTTGGCAGCGTGAAGCTGCCGACCAGGGCGGCCCAGCCAAGCGCCAACAGGGTGTTGAGCACGAACAGGTTCATCGGACGTCTCCCAGAACCGCCCGAACGTAGGCCGTCGGATCGAGAAGTTGCCCGGCCGCCCGTTCGGCGAAGGCGACAAAGGGCTCGGGAAACAGGCCGATTGCGACGGTAAGCGCCGCCAGGGCGGCGATCGGCAGCAGAAGCGCCAGCCGCTCCCGCTGATCGAGCAGGACCATGACGGGCGCGGTTCCGGCCGGGTGCGGCTTCCAGAACGCCTCGGCCCAGACCTTGGTCATCGAATAGACGGTGAGCAGCCCCACCACCAGTGCCGTTGCGGCAATCATGTAGGCGCCGATGTCGAGGCTGGCCTTGACCAGGAGGAACTTGGCCCAGAAGCCCGACAGCGGGGGAATGCCGGCCAGCGACAAGGCCGGCACCAGGAACAGGACCGCCAACAGCGGCGCCGACTTGTAGAGGCCGCCGATCCGCGCCAGCTCGAAGGATCCGGTGAGCCGGTTGGCCACACCGCTGACCAGGAACAGGTTCGCCTTCACGATGATGTGGTGGACCAGGTAGAAGACGGCGCCCACCAGCGCCAGCGGCGTGAACAGCGCCAGTCCCATGATCATATAGCCGATCTGGCTGACGATGTGGAACGAGAGGACCTTGCGAAACCCGTCCTGGGCTGCCGCGCCCAGCACGCCCGTCACCATGGTCAGCCCGGCGACCGCAAGCAGCAAGGCGTGCGTGTAGCCGATGTCCTGCGTGAAGATCAGGCTGAAGACGCGAATCAGGGCGTAAACGCCGACCTTGGTGAGCAGGCCGGCAAAGATCGCCGAGACCGCCACCGGCGGCGTGTGATAGGAGGCCGGCAGCCAGAAGAACAGCGGAAACACTGCGGCCTTGATCCCGAAGGCGACCATGAAGAAGACCGCGACGACGGTGACGAGGCCTGTCTGCTCGACCTCGCGGACCGCGAGATGGAGGTCGGCCATGTTGAGGGTGCCGGTGAGACCGTAGAGCAAGCCGATACCGGACAGAAACAGGACGGTCGAGACCAGGTTGAGGGCTATGTATTTTATGCCGCCGTCGAGCTGCGCCTTGTCGCCACCGAGCACCATCAGGCCGAACGACGCGATCAGCATGACCTCGAACCAGACGTAGAGATTGAAGATGTCGCCGGTCAGGAAGGCACCGCAGACGCCGGCCAGCAGGACCTGGTAGAGCGTGTGATAGCCAAGCGCCTCGCGGCGGGCGTCGATGTCGGCCAGCGCATAGATCGCCACGGCCAGGCCGATGATTGCGGTGATGGCGACCATCGCCGCGCTCAAGAGATCGGCGACCAGGGTGATGCCGAACGGTGCGGCCCAGCTCCCCATCTGCGCCACGATGACGCCGTGGCGCCAGACCTGGGCGACCAGGGCAACCGCGGCCGCGAGCAGCAGGAAAGAGCCGCCGACGCTCAACCAGCGTCCGGCCGCAGCCCCGCTCCGCTGCAGGGCGACCAGGATCGCGGTGGCGAGGGGGATGACGATCGGCAGGGTCAGATACCAGCTCATGAAGCCTGCTGTTCCGGCTGCGACATCGTCTTCGGGTCGTCGTCCAGATGCGGCTCGGCATAGCGCATTCGGTCGCTGTTCAGCGTCCCGAGGGCCAGGTAGGCCCGGTAGACCAGCACGAGCGTGAACGCCAGCAGCCCGAACCCGATCACGATCGCGGTCAGGATGAGCGCCTGCGGCAAGGCGTTGGCGACCAGGTCCGCGGGCGCCGCCAGGCCCTCCGGGATCAGCGGCGGGGCCGCGCGGGTGAGCCGTCCGGCCGCGAAGATCGTGAGGTTGGCCGCGTTACTCAGCAGCACCAGCCCGAACAGAAAGCGCAGCACGTTGCGCCCGAGCATGAGATAGACACTGGCTGCAACCAGCAGCCCGACGAGAATGGCCAGCGCGGTCTCCATCGTCAGACCTCGTCCTCCAAGGCCAGTACGAGGGTCAGAACGGCGCCGACCACGACCAGATAGACCCCGATGTCGAACAGCAGCACGGTGCTGACCGGCAGGCCCTTGCTCCCGTCTCCGATATCGATGAACGCCCACTGGCCGGTGAACAGCGGCTCGCCCGCCAGCGCCGCGCCGAGACCCGCGAACAGCGCAATGCCCAGACCCGCCATCGCAATCCTGCCCGGGTCGGTCCGCAGGGCGCGTCGCGCCGCCCGCGTGCCATGCGCAATCGCGTAGAGCGCAAAGCCGATGGCGGCAATCAGCCCACCGATGAAGCCGCCACCGGGCTCGTTGTGCCCGCGCAACAGCATGTAGACCGAGAACAGCAGCATGAGCGCGACGAGCACGCGCGTGGCGGCATTCAGGATCAGCGAGTTCATGACCGCGCCCTTCGCAGTCCGCCGCCTCGGATCAACGCGAGCGCGGCGAGCGCGGCCACGGCCACGACGGCGATCTCGCCAAAGGTATCCAAGGCGCGAAAGTCGACCAGGATGACGTTGACGATGTTCCGGCCAAAGGCCTCGGGCACGCTGGCCTGTTCGAAATAGGCGGTGACCGAGCGGTCGATCGGGCCGTCGACGACGGCCAGCAAAACCAAGGTGACGACCGCGCCAACCAGAACCGCCACCCCGGCATCCCGCAGCCGGCCGCCGCGCGCACTGCCATGATCCGGCTGCAGTCTCGGGAGACGCAGCATCACCACGGCGACCAGGACGACGAACAGGGTCTCGACCAGGAGCTGCGTGATCGCCACGTCGGGGGCGCCGAACATGAGGAACAGCAGCGCGACGCCGACGCCGACGACGCCCAAGGCACAAATGGCGGTCAGCCGTGACTGGGTCGTGGCCGCCAACAGGGCGCCCGCAGAAACCAGGCCCAGCGCGGCCCATTCCTTGACCAGGAGCTCGGGCCAGAGGCGCGGCAGGCGCACCGCGTCGACGGCGAACAGGGTGGTTCCCACGGCAAGCGCGAGCGTGGCGAAGGTGAGCAACAGATAGCGGCGCAGGACGCCGCTCTGCAGGAGGCGCGTCTGTGCCGCGGCCAGCGACCTGAGCCCGTCAAGCAGACCATCCCAGGCTTGGTCGGCGGTGGTCGGGAGGCGCGATTCGAGTCCCGCCAGCGCCGCACGCAGCCGCCGATGCCTGGCGTAGATCGCCAGGCCCAGCGCCAAGGTCAGAGCGCTCAGCAGCAGCGGAATGTTGATGCCGTGCCAGAGCGCCAGCTTCACCGTCTCCGGCCGGCCGAGGATGGCGGTCACGGCCGGCTGCACCAGCGTATCGGCGATCAGCGCTGGCGCGACGCCGAAGGAAAGACCCAGCGCGGCCAGAAAGGCCGGGCCGATCCAAAGCCGGATCGGCGCTTCGCGCGGCGCACGCGGCGTCTGACGTCGGTTGCCCAGGAACGGGCGCAGCGCGACGATGCCGGCTAGCGCCACCATGAGCGCATTGGCGAGAACCGCGGCCGTGGCCACGAGCAGCGGTTCCGAGGCGATGGCGAGCGCCCCCTCGTATTTGAGCTCCTTCCCGATGAAGCCGAGGAAGGGGGGAAAGCCGGCCATGGACAGGCCTGCGGCGGCTGCGATGCAGGCGCTGATCGGCATGGCCCGGGCAAGGCCGCCGAGCTGGTCCGCTTCGCGCGTTCCGGTCTGATGGTCGAGGATACCGACGATCAGGAACAGCGCCGCCTTATAGAGGGCGTGGACGATGAGGAACGTGACCGCTGCGGCGATCGCAACCGTCGCCTCGGCGCCGAGAAACATGGTCAGCGTGCCCAGCGCCATCACGGTCGTGTAGGCGAGCGCAAGCTTGAGATCGGTCTGTCTGAGGGCGATCACCGAGGCCAGCACCGCGGTCGTGGCGCCGGCGATGGTCAGCGTCCAGATCCAGGCGTCCGTGCCGCTCAACACCGGATGCATCCGCGCCATCAGATAGATGCCGGCCTTCACCATGGTCGCGGAATGCAGGTAGGCGCTGACGGGTGTCGGCGCGGCCATCGCGTTCGGCAGCCAGAAGTGGAACGGCACCTGGGCCGACTTGGTGAACGCGCCGAGCAGCACCAGCACCAGGATCGGCAGGTAAAGCCCGTGCTCGCGGACGGCGTCGCCGCTGGCCAGGATCTCCGACAGCTCGAAGCTGCCCGCGGCCGTTGCCAGCAGAATGAGCCCCGCCAGCAATGCGAGGCCGCCTGCGCCGGTCAGCAACAGCGCCTGCAGAGCGGACCGCCGGGCTTTGGCCGAGGCGTGGTCGAAGCCGATCAGCAGATAGGACGCAACCGTGGTGAGCTCCCAGAACACGAACAGCGTGATCAGGTCGTCGGCGAGCACGAGACCGAGCATCGCCACCATGAACAGGCCGAGATAGAGATAGAAGCGGGCAAAGTGCGGGTGCCCGGCCAGATAGGTCCCCGAATAGAGCGCGACCACGGCGCCGGTGCCGGTGATCAACAGCGCGAAGGTCAGGCTGAGCCCGTCGACCAGGAACGACAGATTGACGCCCAGGCTAGGAATCCAGGCGAGCGCAAAGTGCAGGCGCTCGCCTGCGGCAATCGCCGGCAGCCAAGACGCGAACAAGATCAGCAACGCCGCGGGCAGCAGGAAGGACGGCCAGCCGATCCAAGCCTTGGTTCCTGATCCCTCTTGCGCGTGCTCGGCACGCGTCTCGCGGCCGCTCCCCCGAAGTCCAATCATCAGCGTATTGCTTTCCCGCTCTGGCTCTTTATGAGGATGATCTCCCCCAACTTTCCGTCCGTTCACCGATCGGCCGTCCGACACGCCTGCGCCGGGATCAACGCGCCACCACGAGAGCGCCGCGGCCCGCCTGCGGCTCGATGCCGCCGACGGGCCGCAGACATGCGTTCAGTGGCCGTTTCGGATCCGCCGATCGCCGACCGGACGGAAACGACTCCCAAATCGTGCCTAGGCTATGCCGGATGCCGATTGGCTCGTGCCCATCGCCGACGCCGCCTGCGCCGGGAGAACAAGACGCATCAGACAATCCCAGGATTCGAGCTGGTCCTTGATCAGCAGCTTGCGCCATCTGAGACGCCGCAACACCAGCGCGTCCGGCGTCGGTTTCTTCAATTCCATCTCGATCCTGGACTCGAGCACGCGTTCTTGATGAATGAGCTCGTCATATTGCACTTCGATCACCATCGTTCGCCTCCTTAAGGACCCTGTATTCCGGCGCCCGCGCAGCGTTCGGACGCCCGCTCGTCGCCGCTGTCCGTGACCGCACACGCCGTCTCGCCCGAACAGCGGCACTGCTAAGCCGCCGAGACCAGCGTGGGGCCTTTTCCGCCGCCGTTCAGCGTAGCGAGGCGCTCGGACAGGGAGCCTCGGCCCAGCGCCTGCTTGCCGCGCGCTTCGGCCAGGGCGGCGGCGATGTTGGGATCGGAATCGAGCCGGTCCACCTGCAGGACTTCGGCCTTCAGCTTGAGCGCCTCGGTCTCCGCCCGGACCTTCGCGGTCTCGCGGTTCATCGAGTCCAAAGCTACGCTGAGCGAGCCGACCGTGCTGGCCAGTCCGGCCGTGTCCATTGTGCGGCGCTGTGACTCCAGCGCACGTTCCTTCTGGAGTTGTGCCATGTCCATCCGACGCCGCGCTGAGCTGAGCTCGGCGCGGGCGCTGCGGACCTTGCCGGCGAGCTGTTCGAACGAACTCCGGAGTTCGGCGCGCCAAGCCTCGACCTCGCGATCCTCGCGCTCCTCGCGCTCGATCTCAGGCTTGAGGTGCTCGAGCTTGTCTATCAGCTTTGCGAGGCTCGCCTCGGTCTCGGCCTTCGCCGCCCCGTCGTCCATTTGCGCCAGATTCTGCTCGAGGATCTGGGCCGCCTGCAGATGCTGCTGGTAGCTCTCCTTCAGATCTATCGTTTCCTGATGCTCACGGCGAACCTCGGCCTCGGCTTCCGCCAGTCGCGTGCCGAGTTTGCCGAGCTCGGCCTCCATCATGGAGATCTGTGCCGCGCTGGCCGCCTGGGGGTCGAAGGCAACCACCGCTGCGGTGAACTCCTCGAGGGCGTCGGTCGCTTTGTTGATTCCGTAGTGCTTGAGAAAGCGCCAAACCATCGTTCCTCTCCTTTTCTGGGCCAGACAGGTCGTCGAATCCGCATGAGGCGGAGATGGGGTGGCGCATTTGATTGTTCTAATCGAACAGACCATCTTATTTGATAGTCATTGACAATGATCAGACCGGCCTCGGGACCTGGGCCGGCGGAGTAGCCGCCGCCAGCGTGTCATAGGGACTTCCGATCAAGAAGGTTCTGGACACCGAATTGCTCTGGTCTGACATCGATCTCATGTCTTGGCCATCGTGATGCCAGAGCTCCAGAATGGAGGCTTGGAATGACCAGAGTTGAGCGGCGCCTCTCGGGACGGTCGGGCCTGTCAGCCACAGATCAGTGCCCGGTCAAACAAGCCGAGATGGAGTACTTCGACTGCCTTGGCCGATACGGGCACGACTCCGCAGAAGCGTTCGTCGCCCACGTGGTTTGGCGCCGTCTGAAGAGTCGCATGTCGGGCGGTCCGAGGCGCCGCTGACCACGCGCAGGCGGAGGGTGCTGGAGCAGCCGGCCCGCGCTTGTCTCCCAGGATGGCGTACGCCGCCATGATCATGGCGGCGGCACGGTCAGGCGCTCAGCGGCGCTCGGCTGCACCGGCTGGACAGGTGTCTCGAAATCGGCCGGTTTGACCGCCAGCACTGAACAATCCACCTGATCGAGGATGGCTTCGGCCGTATTGCCGATGATCAGCCCGCGAATCCCGGTACGCGCCACCGTGCCCATCACAACCAGCTCGACCCGCTCTTTCTGCGCCAGCTCGGGGATGAGTTTACGGGCCTCACCCTTGAGCAAGTGGACCTGGCGCGCCCGATCCTCGATCAGATAGCCTTCGAGCAGGCGGCTCAGCTGCCATGATCTGCGGTACCGTTCCTGCTCCACGAGGGCGTCGACCTGGCTCTCGGTGATCTTTGTAAAGGCGCTGTCGCGGATGGTTGCCTCGCCCTCGAGCCCCCACGCGTGCACGACATGTAGCTCACTGCCGTCGACGGCCGACAGCGACGACGCGAGATCCATGATCAACCGATTAAGGTCGTCTTTCTGTGGATCCTTCGGATTGGGATCGACCGCGGCCAAGACCCGAGCGTACTTACGCCGCCGTGTCCGCTTGATCAGCCAGACCGGGCAAGGGCATTTCCGGAGCAAGTGCATGTCGATGCTGCCGAACATGGGCGTGCGAGTCCGGCGCCGGGCCGGCACGCCCTTCAATACGAGGTCGTGGTCCGCGTCCAGTACCTGTCTAATGACCTCCAGGAACGGCACGCCCCGCAGCAGAATCTGCCGCGTCTCGATCCCTTCCGCGCGAACCGGTGCCGCAATCCGCTCAAGCCGCGACCGGTGGAAGTCCAGCACCTCGTGCTCGACCTCCCCGGCGCTCACTCCCGGAATGCCCGCCAAAACGGAAGAGAGATCCCCCGGCGATGCGGGCATCACGTCCACCAGCGTCAGCCGGGCGGCATTGGACTTTGCCAGCCAGATGGCCCGACCCATGACCGCGTCGTGGAAGCCGTCTTGATCGGCCACCACCAGGATATTCTTGAACCTCTTCATGCGATTGTCCTGGATGTCGATCGTTGCCGAGGTCTCCGGGCAACCGCAGTGTCGGGTGCAGTTACCGCCTTCGATTCCGCCAGATGGGCTTGAAAACTGATTGAACCAATCGAAGTTAGAGGCGAGTTCGATAGGAATTATCTTTGCCAGCAATTGCTGAGGGAACCCGAAGGATCTGCCTCATGCCGACACTGCAGCAGTTTCGCTACCTCGTCGCCGTCTCTGAAACGCTCCATTTCCGGCGAGCCGCAGAGATGAGCCATGTGACCCAGCCGACCTTGAGCGGTCAGCTGCGCGAACTGGAAGAGAAGCTGGGCGTTCAGCTTGTCGAGCGCAGCCGGGCGAGAGTCATCCTGACGCCCCTTGGCAAGGAGATCGCAACCCGCGCACGCACGGTGCTGCGGGATGTGCAGGACATCGTCGAGCTCGCCAAGCACGGCCAGAGCCTGCTGGGAGGGACCATTCGGCTTGGCGTGCTCCAGTCGTTGGGCCCTTATCTGCTGCCGCACATTCTGCCCGATCTGCACCAGTCATATCCGAATCTGAAGCTCTATGTGCGCGAAGGCTTTCCCGACACCCTGCTTGTCGGTCTGGACGAGGGGAGCCTCGATCTGCTGTTCTTCCCGCTACCGGTCACGGCCGGGGACTTGCAGACCGCCCGGCTGTTCCGGGAGCCCCTTTGGATTGTCGCCCCAAGGGATCACCCCCTGGCAGCGAGGGAGCATCTGGAAAGGCAGGACCTCAAGGGAGAGACCGTTCTTACGCTCGAGCGCGGTCACCGCCTGCACGACCAGGTCCGGGACCTGTGTGACCAATTCGGCGCCAATCTTTCGCTCGATTACGAAGGCACCAGCCTCGACACGCTGCGCCAAATGGTCGGCATGGGGATGGGTGTCTCGTTCCTGCCGGCCCTGTATGTCCGGGCCGAGGTGTTGCAGGACAGCCAGGTGGTCGCGCGGCCGATACGCAGCCGGGCGCCCTTCCGTATGATCGGCATGATCTGGCGACGCCACTCGGCCCGCGAGGACGAGTTCGTGGCTCTTTCCGGGCACATCCGTCGTATCCTCAAGAAGGGCGTGCCGGAAGTGACCACCATGGAATGAACCGGCAGGCGCAGCGGCCCGCTCTCACCCCTCCACGGTCACCGGGGTGACGAACCCATCGGGCTTCACGGTCAAGACCGAGCAGTCGACCTGCCGCAACACCTCCTCGGCCGTGTTGCCGATGAAGAAGCCGGCGATCCCTGTGCGGCTCACCGTTCCCATGACGATCAGATCCACGTTCTTCTCTTGAACGGCCTGCGGGATGGCTTGAGCGGGATCTCCCCTGACCAGCAGGACCTGATTGCGCACGCCGTTCAGATCGACCTGCTTGACAAGTCTCTCCAGCGCCTCCTCCCGCGCCGACCGCGTGCGATCGACAAGTTGCTCCCTGATCTCCAGGGACAACTCGGATCGGATCGAGTCCAGATCAGGCCCAACGAAATCCCACACACTCAGAATATCGAGATCGCACTGCTCTGTGCGCGCGAGTGAGCTGGCCAGCTGCATGATCTTCAGGTTCGTCGCGTCGGCAGCGACGGGCGACAGGCCGGGATCCACCGCTGCGAGGATCCGCCGGAACCTGGCACCGGCTCTCGGCTTCATCACCCAGACCGGACAGGGACACTTGCGCATTAGATGCATCGAAGTGCTGCCGAATGTGATTGCCCGTAAACCCCGCCAACTATCGGCGGCAGCAACCACCAAGTCGTGCTTGTCGTGCAGCACGGCGCGAATGACTTCCAGGAACGGTGTTCCCCGCAGCACGGCGCAACCAACGTCGATCCCCTTTTTCCGGATCGACGCGATCAGCCGCTCCAGATGGGCTTCGCGTTCTCGGATGAAACGTTCCTGCAGATCGCGCTCCGTCTCGGCGGTCTGTACCAAGAGCGCCAACAAGTCGCGGGGAAGCTTCTCGACGACCTCCACGACCGTGAGCCGCGCCTGGTTCCGTTCCGCCAAGGCCGAGGCCCGCCGCAAGGCGGCCTCGTCGCCGATCTTGCGGTCATAGAGAACAAGGATGTTCTTGAAGCGCTGCATGCTCCTCAGGCGATGCGGTTGGCGAATGGTCATGCCATGCGGCACGCTCTCTTCCAATTGGATCGTCCGCGGTGTCGGTCCAATCAGGGTCCGCTTCGGTTTGATCGGAAGTTCCAATCACCGGCGCCTCGCCCCTGTCGGACCCGGTCGCCCTGCCATCGATCGACCGTCATGCGGTAGCCCCCGCGCAAGCGCAACTCCATGATAGAGAAGGCCGATCAAAACCCAGACCATGGCCGACTGGCGCAACCTCCGGGCACGCCTATCTCCTTAGTGTAAGAACCGTCACTCGGACCTGGGAGCACCGCTGCATGGGTGGACTTTCTGTCATTCCAGTCGCGCCGATCCGGGCCAAGCTGCCCGCTACCATAGGCCACCGGCCGCAGCTCGCTGCGCGGCTGGACAAGGTCGGCCAAGGCGGCTCTGCGGAGAAGGCGAGTCCCAACGTGCCGGCCGATCCCGTCCGCGGGACGCAGGTGGACTTGCAGGTTTGAACCCAATTGCCACGGCCGAGAAGCCGGCCGTCGCTCAGCGCAAGAGGACGAGACGAATGAGGCTCTTCGCGTCAACGCTATTCGCGGCAGCAATCGCCTTTGTCGGCACGGTCCCGGCACAGGCGCACCAGTCACGGACGGACACGCAGTCGGCGGCCGTCCCGGAATTGACCGGCGCGGAGGACTCACTGTGTCCAGCCGTGTTCGGTCCTTGGCTGCCGGGAACTCTGGAGATCGTTGAGCCGTTCGAACCGGGCTCGGAACACGGGGGCGCGCAAGGTCCCAGAAACGGCTCGCCCGCAGTGGACTGCGCCTGGGTCTGACGGTCCTGCGCTGGAGCGCGCGTCTGCGCAAAGAACCGTGCGTCCGACAACGCCCACTCGGCTTTGACCTGACTTCGGGAGAGACCCGCGAGGCCCATCCCGGCGCACGTTCGGGCGGCCTGCCCGCCATGTCTGCACGACGCCGCGGGAATGGGTCCGCACGGGTTGCAGGACCGTTCAGGCTCGGCTCTGGGTGATGAACTTGGTTGACCGCCGCTACACAGGTCAGATGTCCTGCAAGCTGCCGCTTTATAGTTAAAAACTATCATACACGATCTTGCAATCGGTCAAGACTAACAAAATATCCAACGCTTGAAGGTCGCTCTTGACGGCCGCCTCGCGACACGGGGGTCCCACCCATGGCTTCCTATGAACCGGAAGCGCCTTACGCCATTCGACAGTTCGAGATCGACGTTCTCATTCCGATCCACGTCTTTGGACTCGATCTGTCGTTCACGACGTCTGCGCAGGCGATGGTCACCACAGTCATCCTGGTCGGCGGCTATCTTCTCTATGCAATACAGAAACGCGCGCGGGTCCCCGGCCGGCTGCAGAGCAGTGTCGAGGTCGTCTACAAATTCGTCGCCAATACGGTGGTCAAGACCGCGGGTCCCGAGGCCAAGGGCGCGATCCCCTTTGTCTTCTGCCTGTTCGTGTTCATTCTGTTCGGCAGTCTCTTTGGCCTGACACCGGTCAAGTTCACCTTCACCAGCCATTTGATCGTGACCATGGCGCTCTCGCTGTTGGTGTTCGCCTACACCAATACGCTGGCTGTTCGCAGGCAGGGGGCAGGCTTCTTCCGTTTTTTTCTGCCGGCGGGCACCCCGGGCTACATGGCGCCGCTGCTCGTCGTCATCGAGGTGATCTCCTATCTCTTCCGGCCAATTACATTGGGCGTACGCATATTCGCAAATATTCTTGCCGGCCACATCATGATTAAGCTGTTTGCCGATTTCTGCGTCATGTTGACGGAAGCATTGGGTGCAGCCGGTCTTGGCATATCAATAATGCCGATCCTTCTGATGGCGGTCCTCTACGGCTTCGAAGTCCTGATTTTCTTAGTGCAGTCCTACATTTTTATTCTAATCACGTCCCTGTACATCAGGGACGCGCTCCACGGTCACTAACACCAATTCGAACCAACTCTTGCAACAGGAGACTGGGACATGACTGACGAAGGGATCAGATTGCTGGCGGCGTCGATCGCATTGCTGCCGCTGGTCGGCGTCGCCCTCGCCCTCGGAAAGATTTTCGCCGACTGGATCTCGTCCGTCGCGCGCAATCCGAGCGCCGGCGAAGCGGTCCAGCCGGTTGGGCTGCTCGGCTTCGCGCTGACCGAGGCGATCGCGCTGTTCGCGCTGATCGTCGCCTTCATCATCCTGTTCGTGGGTTGACCCGCTACAGGATTGCGGCAAGGCTACCCGGCGAATGGCCAGGTGCTCAATGCCCATACCCGTGGTCCGCGCTGTCAGGCTGACCGGAAGCGGATCAGCACTTCGCCGGCACGACTGCCGCCTCTCGCGGTGACCGCGGTGGCCTCCCGCCGCTGCGGCCACATCGCTGAACGACGCTGGCGCCAATCGCTGCGTGAGATCAGGTGGCGCCGGTTGCTGATCAGGTTGTGGTCAGTCGACTGGATGGCGAGACTTCGCGGCGTGAAGCCTGGCGCATCGCGGCCAGATGCCATCACGGAGCCAGGACGGACAAGTCACCTGAACAGTGGGTTTCGCAAGGAATTGACGGGTGACTTGGTGTTGCGCCCCGGCCGGAGGAAACGCTTCAATAGCTTCCCCTCACGGTCTCAGTCGAGCTTGATCGTGCGGCCGTCGTCGCGAACGATCTCCTGGGCATAGACCTCCGGTCGGAAGTAATTGATCAGATCGTCGTCGACGAATCCCTTGACCGTCACACGCTCACCAACGTCTACCATCACACGGTTGCGCCAACCGATATAGACCCGCACGCTCCCTGTCTCATCCTGCAGTCTGAACTCGTCTTCATCCAAGATCCGCGTCACTTCGCCCTGCAATGTCACGCTCGCACCACGCTGGATGTCCTCGATTTTCGTGACCTCCTTCGCGAAGCTGCTTGGCACGGCAAGCAGCAGGACGAGCAAGGCGACAGTCGTCATCGGCAGGAACCGCATCTCGCAATCCTCCTTCAAGCTTCAACCCGAGTTGGAACCTGTGTAACCAGACGTCGTCTCGATTCACCTCTTCGATGCTCCGCCTAAGATGAGCCAAGAAAGAGAGCTTACTAGTGACCCGAGTGATCGGAGTAAGCGATCAAACAACCGGCGCACCAAGAGCTTCTGCCTACACGCACCAATTGACCGAAAGCCACCCGCCCAGGATCGTCGCCTTCATCATCCTGTTTGTGGCTTGACTAGGTGCAGGATCTGTCCATGTCGAGAGGGAAGATGGCCGGACGGTTGACCATGCCGGGGAGTCGACCGCAGATGCTCGAGAGGGTTGCCGCAAGCTGTTATTCGATTGATCGCCGGCTTCGCTCAGACCAGTGGGCCACTCACTACCTTGGCAGGCGCAGGAGCAAGTCCACCTTATCTCCCGCAAGCATGGCGTGATCTTTCTTGGCGGCTATGGGGTCGGCGGTACGCGCGGGCCGGCGTCTTCGACAGGTGGCCTAGACACTTAGGAGGTACGGAATGTCGATTCGCTTTCAGGTGAACGGAGACGCCGTCACCAGCCGATCCGATCCGGCGACCCCCCTGTTGTGGGTGCTCCGAGACGAGATGGGCCTGGCCGGCACCAAGTATGGCTGTGGCGTGGCGCAATGCGGCGCCTGCATGGTGCACGTCGACGGCACGCCGGTTCGGTCGTGCTCTCTCCCGGTGGAAGCCGTCGCCGGACAAAGCGTAACGACGATCGAAGGACTGTCGCCGTCGAGCGATCATCCCGTCCAGCGGGCTTGGATGGAAATCGACGTGCCCCAGTGCGGGTACTGCCAGTCCGGCCAGATCATGGCCGCTGCGGCCATGCTGCGCGAGACGCCGAGCCCGACCGATGAGGACATCGATGCGGCGATGGCGGGAAACCTGTGCCGCTGCGGTACCTACCCCCGCATCCGCGCCGCGATCAAACGCGCCGCCGAACTGTCGCGTGAAGGCTGAGGGAGGCTGTCATGACCGTATTGCTCAACCGCAGAAGCTTTCTCGCCGCAACGGGCGCTGCCCTGGTCGTGCCGTTCACCATCCGCGGCGTCGCCAAGGCAGCGACGCAGGCGAGCACGCTGACGGCCTATCTGCGCATCGAATCCGATGGCGCCGTCACGATCATTTCGCCTGTCTCGGAAATGGGACAAGGCACCCATACCGGCCACGCCGCCATCATCGCGGACGAACTGGGCGTGGACATCGCCAGAGTGCGCGTGACCGTGCCGGAACAGCCGGCCCCCGAATTCCGCCTGTTCTTCGGGCAGATGCGCAGCGTCGGCAGCTTCGGCGTGCGCGCCTGGATCGAACCGCTGCGCAAGTCGGCCGCGCAGGCCCGAACGGTGCTGGTCGAGGCGGCGGCTCAGAGATGGGGTGTCGGCCCCGACGACTGTACCGTTGATAACGGCGCCGTGCGTCACGCTGCGAGCGGCCGGCGACTGCCGTTCGAGGCGCTCATCGAAGATGCGATGGGAAGGCCTCTGCCCGAGCAGCCTGCGCTGCGACCGGCCAAGACGCGCCGATATGTGGGCAAGTCGGTGCCCCGCATCGATACGGCGGCAAAGATCGACGGCAGCGCAATCTACGGTATCGACATCCGGCTGCCCGACATGCTCCACGGGGCGGTGCGCCTCTCGCCGGTCTTCGGTGCGGAGGTGGAT
>JASJBI010000062.1 GCA_030066595.1 Alphaproteobacteria bacterium
GCCGTAGGGCCAGTAGCCGACGCCGCCCAACAGCCGCACGACCACGAGGCGCGCGCGGCGCACCACGTCCTCGACATAGAGGTCGACCGACAGGTTGTGTGCCAAATTCATGAGATTGGCGAGCCGTATGGTCGGGAACGCGTCCCCAAACGTGCCGCGCGCGGCGGAGAGGCAGGCGAGCTCGGTGTCGGCGGCCGACAGCACGACGATGTCACCCGGCGTCTGCGCGAGGTCGACGGCTTCCGAGCCGTCGACGACGCCACCCGCCTGTGCCGCCAGGAGATGCATCGGTCAGGCGGCCACCGCCGCGGTAATGGCATCTTGGTCGAGTCCCTTGAGACCGATCACCACGAGCCGGCCGATGCGGTTCTCTTCCGGGCGCCAATCCCGATCGAAATAGTGCTGCAGCCGGTCGCCCACCCCCTGGACCACCAGGCGCATATCCTTGCCGGCGATCGCCGCGAAGCCCTTGACCCGCAGCACCCCGGGCGCATCCAGAACCGCCGCAAGCCGGGCGGCGAGGGGGCCGGGCTCGGCGAACTCCGGCAGGGCGATCTGGAAGCTCTCGAAGTCGTCATGGTCGTGATCGTCGACGCCGTCGTGATGCGACGGGCGCGCGTCCAGATCCGTCTCGGCGCCGGCGTCGAGGCCGAGCACGATATCCGCATCGACGGTGCCATGCTGGGCTGGGACGACTTTGATGTTCGCACGGATCTGGCCCGAGAGATCTTCCGTCAGCCGGGCAAGCGCCGGCGGGTCGAGCAGGTCCGCCTTGTTCACGAGCACCATGTCCGCGCACTGGATCTGGTCCTCGAACACCTCTGCCAGGGGGCTGTCATGGTCGAGGGCCTCGTCGGCCTCGCGCTGCGCCTGCACGGCGGCTGGATCGGAGGCGAACTGGCCGTCCGCCACCGCAGCCGCGTCGACCACCGCGATCACGCCGTCGACGGTTACGCGGGTGCGCACCTCGGGCCAGCTGAAGGCCCTGACCAGCGGCTTGGGCAGGGCGAGCCCGGAGGTTTCGATGACGATATGGTCGGGCGGCTCCGGTCGCGCCAAAAGCGCCTCGATGGTCGGCAGGAAGTCGTCCGCCACGGTGCAGCAGATGCAGCCATTGGCCAGCTCGACGATGTCGTCCTCGCGGCAGGCCTCGTCACCGCAGGCCTTGAGCACCTCGCCGTCGACGCCCATGTCGCCGAACTCGTTGATGATCAGCGCCAGCCGGCGGCCGTTCGCGGTGGCGAGCAGATGGCGGATCAGGCTGGTCTTGCCGGCGCCGAGGAAGCCGGTGATCACGGTCGCGGGAATTTTCTGAATCTGGCTCATGACGCTTTCTGAAGAGATGGGCACTTGAGGGTGAGGGGAAGGCCGGCGGCGACCAGCACGACCGACTGGGCCACGCCCGCCACCGCCTGGTTCAAGCGGCCGGCATGGTCGCGAAAGGCGCGCGCGAGCGCGTTGTCCGGGACGATGCCCTGGCCGACCTCGTTGGAGACGAACACGACGGGACCGGCGAGCGCGGGCAGGGTCTCGAGCAGCGCCACGGTCTCGGCCTCGACGTCGCGGCCGGCGCCCATCAGGTTGGCGAGCCAGAGCGTCAGGCAGTCGACCAGAATGGCGCCGTCCGGCGCGGTCGTCCGTTGTAGCGCGGCAGCCAGCGCCAGCGGTTCTTCGATCGTCTCCCAACCGTCGCCACGACGTTCGCGGTGGCGGCGGATGCGCTCGGCCATCTCCGCATCGCCGGGCTCCGCCGTAGCCAGATAGACGCGCGTGCCCTCCACAGCCTCGAGCAGGGATTCGGCATAGCGGCTCTTGCCCGAACGGGCGCCGCCCAGGACCAAAGTCAATTGCGGAAGGGTCTTCCCCCAAGTCACCGCGACAGCCTCCCACCGAGGTTACGGGACAAATAAGGTGTGCCTGAGGGAAGTATCCTGGCTCGGGGTCACCGGCCGCGGCGCCTTCCCAGCGGAAGTACCGTCAGTGGCGTCTTGCCACGGCCTCGCCGTTCACAGTTGCGGGGGCAGCGCCGGCCTGGCCGCCTTCGCGGCGTCACCGGCTTCCTCCCCTCGGCCCGCGGACGCTAGCACGGGCAACCGGCGCCGCGCCAGCCGAAACTCTACGCCGCGGACTCGCCGAAGCGCTGGTACAGGGCGCCCGAGAACCAACCCAGCATGGCCCAGAAGACGGCGCTGACCGCGATCGAGGTGGCGGCAAAATGGCCGGCGAGTTCCGCCGGTACCGCGCCACCGATCTCGGCAGGATGCGGCGCGCCGACTACGTGCGGGAGAGCCATAGCGAGGATGCCGGCAGCGGCCATCACGCGGGTCTTGCCGAAGATCATGAGCCAAAGGCCCAGCGCCGCGCCGCCGGCCGCGAACGCCCACCAAAGCTGGCGCGCCGACACCTCGGCTGCCATCAACCCGGGGACCTCGGGGGGCAGCCCGAGAGAGGGCGCGAGCGTAAACACGGCGAAGCCCGCGAGCCCCCACAAGACGCCGCGCCGGCCATCGACAGGCTGCCCGTGCAGGGCGTAGCAGCCGACCAGCAAGAGCGCAAGGCCGACGCCCAGGATTACATTGGCCAGCACGGTGTAGGCCGTGCGCTCGAGCCCGTCGACCGGCGTCCAGGCCGCACCCTCTTCGGCATCATCGCTATGCGCGAGCAAGATTTCGGGCGCGCGGTCCGCCGCCATCACGGCCAGCATGAAGGGCGCGTGTCCTGGCGTCAGCGCGGCATCATGGGCGGGACCGCCGCCTTCGAACGTCTCGGCGTGCAGAATGATCGGCGTCGTCGTGAACGCCTGCACAACCGAGATCACTATACCGGCGAGACAGCCGGCAATAATCCCAGCAAAGAAGATCTGCCTGAACATGATCCGCTCCCCCATGATGCTTCCTGTGCTTTAGCACGGCCTCCGGCGCGCTCGCCAGAGGCAACCGCGGATGATCCGTCAGTCGTGCTGCAACTCGACGCGGAATACGAAGGGCGAGTTGGCACCGCCGGCAGTGACGTTGTTCTGACCGGGATTGAGGGGTGCGAAGTCTGTCGCGAAATGGCGACCCACGAATTGGCCGTTGACCTCGGTTCCGAGCGCGCTGTCGAGATCGTGGACGACAAACGCGTCCCGCCGCTGCATGATCGCGAAGTGCGCACGGGAGAGCCGGTAGGGGCGAGAATCATCCAGCAACAGGTCCATCGAGAAGGGCGATTCCGCGTCCTTGGACCGGCGGCCTACGGTAAACGGCAGATGTTCGATCTGCAGGCCCGACCGCGGCATCGCGCCGTTCATCGGCTTGAAGCGCGGCAGGATGTGAATCCGCGTGCTCTCGGGGACCGACCGGATCGGCGCGTCAAGCGGCGGGGTCTGATCCGACTGAGCAGCCTCGGCCATCGCCCTCTCTTTAAGCTCTGCAACGGCCCGATCGAGCGTGGTCAGGCGGTCGCTGAGGCGCACCAGCAGGTGGAATGCCAGCCACTTGTCCTGGCTGACTCGGCGCAGCAAGTCTTCCCGGTCGATGACTTCGACCACCAGGTCGGACGTGGCACGAACGGTGGCGCCGCGCCGGCGGCCCTCGATAGCCGACATTTCCCCGACCAACTCGCCGGGTCCGACGCGACCGACCACCACCATTTGGTTGCCGTGACGCTTGCTGACTTCGGCGTGCCCGGAGATGATCCGGCAGACCCCCTCACTGCGCGCACCCTCCTCGTAGAGGATGTCGTCGCACTTGTACTGAAGCTTTTGCAACCGCGCCCTCCGGTTCAAGAGCCCGAGGCGAATTGTGCCCATCTCTGATTCGGTATGCAACCGGAGAAACGGTGCCGAATCGGGTGCTTAGGAGCTGACGGCCAGTATCCAAAGGCTTGCCCGACCAGATCAACGCAATTCCGTTGCTGTTTGGGCGCGCGGACGGCGGCAAAACTCCACGCGAGCCAACCGAGCCGCCTCCGCTGGCTTGGCCTCTTATGGCTTTGTTTACGTTGATTCGCCCAGAGTGGTCTCGCTCGGATGCGCCTCCACGGCCCAATCGAGCCATAGTGAGAGGAGTCTGCCGACTTTCTTGTGGCCGGTGCATGGCCGCCTTGGCCTACTGGAGCAAACCCAATGGAGATCCTGTCCGGTCTCGACGTCTCCATCATCACCTTTGTCAACTCCTATGCCCAACGGAGTCCGCTGTTAGACCAAGTGGTTGGCGGCCTCAACAGAGTGACTCTGTGGGGCGGCGCCGTGGTGACGGGTATGCTTTGCTACACTTGGCTTGCGGAGAACGGGCGTCTCTCGAGCCGGAACATGGCGTTTGTGCGATCGGTTGTTGGCGCAACGGTAGCCATGCTTCTGACCCGCGGTTTCCAGCTGGTGCTGCCATTTCGCTATCGCCCGCGACACGATCCCGAGCTGGACTTCGTTCTGCCTGTCGGGGTCAATGCCGAAGCGCTGCAGGACTGGAGCGCTTTTCCAAGCGACAACGCCGGCTTCTACATGGCTGTCTCCACCGCCGTGTTCCTGGTTGACCGGCGAGCCGGTGTTTTCGCCTGTGCCTGGACGGTCGTCTTCATTCTCTTGCCCCGGCTGTACAGCGGCGCGCACTACCCTTCGGATCTGATCGCCGGCGCGGGCATCGGCATCGTGGTGATGTGGGGGGCCTTTCGTGCACCTTTGCCCGAGGCCGTGCCTCGCCTGCTCCACTGGTGGGAAGCGCGGCATGCGGTATCGCTTTATGTGTTGGCGTTCCTGTTCGCCTACCAGACAGCGACCACCTTCAACGATGCCCGGCGGGCCGCCAAGTTCGTGCTCGAATCGCTGACCGGGCTCGAAGTGTAGTCATCGCAGCACCAAGCACCTGGCGCCAACGCTCAAGCACCGCGCGAAGTTCCGCCATCAAGAGCTTGAGGTATTTCTCCTTTTCCACATTCGCGCACATCGCCCGGCTCACTCCGCTGCGACCGCTGCGACCTTTTCGATGCGGGCCGCGCAGTACTTGAACTCGGGGATCTTGCCGAACGGATCGAGCTGGGGGTTGGTCAGCGTGTTGGCCGGCGCTTCCGCGAAGCAGAAGGGAATGAAGATCATGCCGGCCGGAATCGCGCCGTCCTGTCGCACCTTGAGCTCGATGGCGCCGCGGCGCGTGCTGACCCGGACGGTATCGCCCGGCGCCAGGCCCATGCGCCTGAGGTCGGCCGAACTCATGCGGGCGATGGCCTCGGGCTCAAGCTCATCCAGAATGGCCGAGCGCCGCGTGATGGCGCCGGTGTGCCAGTGCTCCAGATGCCGCCCGGTGCTCAGCACCATCGGATACTCGTCGTCCGGCATCTCGTCCGGCGGCAGCACGTCGGCCGGCACCAGGCGGCCCCGGCCCGTGGCGGTCGGGAAGCCCTCGGCGAAGACGATCTCGTTGCCGGGCTTGTCCGGCGCGTCGCAGGGATAAGTCACCGCGCTCTCGCGATCGAGCCGCTCCCAGCTGATGTTGTCGAGCGACGGCATGGTCGAGGCCAACTCGGCATAGACGTCCGCCGGTCCGCCATAGTCCCAGTCGAGACCGATGCGACGGGCCAACTCCTGGATGATCCACCAGTCCTGACGCGCGTCGCCCGGCAGCGCCAAGGCTTGGCGGCCTCGCTGCACCTGCCGGTTGGTGTTGGTCACCGTGCCGTCCTTCTCGGGCCAGGCCGAGGCCGGAAGAATCACATCCGCATGAAAGGCGGTCTCGGTGAGGAACAGGTCCTGCACCACCAGATGCTCGAGCTTGGCCAAACCCTCGCGGGCGTGGTTGGTGTCCGGATCGGACATGGCCGGGTTTTCGCCCATGATGTACATGCCGCGGATTTCGCCGGCATGCACCGCGTCCATGATCTCGACCACGGTCAGGCCGCGGTTCGGGTCGAGCGGGCGTCCCCAGAGGTCTTCGAACTGCTTACGCACGTTCTCGTCCTCGACCGACTGGTAGTCGGGGTAGACCATGGGGATCAGGCCGGCGTCCGAGGCGCCCTGGACGTTGTTCTGGCCGCGCAGCGGGTGCAGCCCGGTGCCCGGCCGCCCCACCTGCCCGGTGATCAGCGAGAGCGCGATGAGACAGCGGGTGTTGTCGGTGCCGTGGGTGTGCTGGGAGATGCCCATGCCCCAGAAGATGATCGCCGCCTCGGCGCGGGCGTAGGTGCGCGCCACCGTGCGCAGGGTCTCGGCATCGATACCGCAGACCTCGGACATGGCCTCGGGGGTGAACTCCTGGACATGAGCCGCGAGCGCCTCGAACCCGTCGGTGCGGGCCGCCACATACTGCTTGTCGTAGAGCTCTTCCGTAACGATGACGTTGAGCAGCGCGTTCAAGAGGGCCACGTCGGTTCCGGGGTTGAACTGCAGCATGTGCGTGGCGTGCTGCTTCAGCGCCTGGCCCCGCGGGTCGATGACGATCAGGGTCTTGCCGTCCTTTACCGCCTGCTTGAAGTAGGTCGCGGCCACGGGATGGTTCTCGGTCGGGTTGGCGCCGATCACGATGATGCAGTCGGCGTCGTGTACGGCCGTGAACGGGGCGGTCACCGCGCCCGAGCCGATGCCCTCCATGAGTCCGGCGACCGAGCTCGCATGGCAGAGCCGGGTGCAGTGGTCGACGTTGTTGGTGCCGAAGCCCTGGCGCACCAGCTTCTGCACCAGATAGGCCTCCTCGTTCGAGCCCTTGGCCGAGCCGAAGCCGGCGAGCGCCCCGCCGCCAAGTTCGTCGCGGATCCGCGCGAGCCCGCCGGCCGCCTTGTCGAGCGCCTCTTTCCAGCTCGCCTCCCGGAAGTGGCTCAGCGGGTTGGCCGGGTCGAGGTCGGCGAAGGCATCCTTGGGCGCGTCCTCGCGCCGGATCAGCGGCTTGGTCAGCCGGTGCGGATGGCTCACATAGTCGAAGCCGAAGCGCCCCTTGACGCACAAGCGGTTCTCGTTGGCCGGCCCGTCGCGCCCGTCTACGAACAGGATCTCGCCGTCCTTGAGGTTGTAGGTGATCTGGCAGCCGACGCCGCAATAGGGGCAGACGCTGTGCACCTGTTCGTTCGGCCAGTTGACGCGGGTGCCGGCCTCGTCCAAGAGGCTCGCCTCCATCAGCGCGCCGGTCGGGCAGGCCTGCACGCACTCGCCGCAGGCCACGCAGGTGCTGGCCCCCATCGGGTCGTCGAAGTCGAACACCACCTTGGCCCCATGCCCGCGATAGGCCATGCCGATGACGTCGTTCACCTGGACCTCGCGGCAGGCCCGGACGCAGAGGTTGCAGTGGATGCAGGCGTCCAAGTTGACGCGCATGGCCGGGTGGCTCGGGTCCGGCGCCGGTGCCCCTCGAGCGGGGAAGCGGCTGGTCTCGACCGACATGCGCTCGGCCCAGGCCCAGAACTTCGAGTCCGGATCGTGCGACGTGGACCGCTCCGGCTGGTCCGCGGCCAGCATCTCGAACACCATCTTGCGGGCGGCCTTGGCCCGGTCGGAGGCGACCTTGACCACCATGCCCTCGGTCGGCCTGCGGATGCAGGAGGCGGCCAGCACCCGCTCGCCCTCGACCTCCACCATGCAGGCCCGGCAGTTGCCGTCGGCCCGATAGCCCGGCTCGTCCGACCAGCAGAGATGCGGGATCTCGATGCCCTGGCGCTGCGCCACCTGCCAGATGGTCTCGTCCGAGCCCGCCTCGACCTCTTGGCCGTCGATCGTGAAGGTCACCCGGTACGTGTCCTTGGCAGCCGTCATGTCAGGTCCTCGCGAAAGAACTTCAGCACGGAGAACACCGGATTGGCGGCCGCCTGGCCGAGACCGCAAATCGAGGCGTCGGCCATGGACTGGCCCAGTTCGGTCAGCAGGTCCTCGTCCCAGGAGCCGCGCTGCATCAGTTTCACGGCCTTTTCCGTGCCGACCCGGCAGGGCGTGCACTGGCCGCAGCTCTCGTCCTCGAAGAAGCGCATGAGATTGAGCGCCACCGCCTTGATGTCGTCCTGGTCCGAGAGGATGACCACGGCGTGCGAGCCCACGAAACAGCCGTGCTCCTCGAGCTTGCCGAACTCGAGCGGCAGGTCGCCCATGCTGGCTGGCAGGATGCCGCCCGAGGCGCCGCCCGGCAGATAGCCCTTGAACGCGTGCCCGTCCGCCATGCCGCCGCAATACTCGTCGATCAGCTCGCGCATGGTGATGCCGGCGGGCGCGAGCTTGACGCCCGGCTCCTTGACCCGCCCCGAAACGGAAAAGCTGCGCAGCCCCTTGCCGCCATGGCGGCCGTGGTTTGCGAACCAGGTGGGGCCCTTCTCGACGATGTCGCGGATCCAGAAGAGCGTCTCGACATTGTTGACCAGGGTGGGCCGGCCGAAGAGTCCGACCTGCGCCACATAGGGCGGCCGGTGCCGGGGCAGGCCGCGCTTGCCCTCGATGCTCTCGATCATCGCCGACTCCTCGCCGCAGATATAGGCGCCGGCGCCGCGGCGAAGGTAAAGTTTGGTGTGCGGCGAGAGCCCGGCCGCTTCCAGCGCGGCGATCTCGGCGAGCAGGATCTCGCGCACTTGCGGATACTCGTCGCGCAGATAGATGTAGGCCGCCTCGGCCTCGACCGCCCAGGCGGCGATGAGCACCCCCTCCAGGAACCGGTGTGGGTCGGTCTCCATATAGTGCCGGTCCTTGAAGGTGCCGGGCTCACCCTCGTCCGCGTTGACCGCCATCAGCCGCGGCCCGGGCACATTGCGCACGAACCGCCACTTGCGGCCCGTGGGAAAGCCCGCGCCGCCGAACCCGCGCAGCGTCGAATCCTCCAGGATCGAGATGATATCGACGACCGTCCGCTCGCCGGCGATGCAGGCCTGCAGCAGCGCGTAGCCGCCGTCCTTACGATACGCGTCCAAGTCCGGATAAGCGGGCACGGCCGGATGGGTCTCGCCGCGCTCGACCGCCGCGGCCGCAGCCTCGACCGTGCAGTGGGTGACGTGGTTGTGGCCGACCTCGGCCACCGGCGCCCGGTCGCAGCGTCCCATGCAGGGCGCCCGCACGATCCGGACCTGGCCCTGGAACTTCTTCTCGAGCCCGGCGTGCAACGCGCCTGCCCCCATCATCTCGCAGGTCAGGCTGTCGCAGACCCGGATGGTCAGCGCGGGCGGCGGGGTCTCGCCTTCGCGCACTACGTCGAAGTGGGCATAGAAGGTGGCGACCTCGTAGACCTCGGCCATGGGCAGGCGCATGGCGTCGGCAAGCGCCGCGAGATGCGCCGCGGACAGATGCCCATGAGTGTCCTGGATCAGATGCAGATGCTCGATCAAGAGGTCCCGGTCGCGCGGCCGATCGCCGAGCAGCGCCGCGATCTCGTTCCGCGCCGCATCGTCCACTTGGCGCCCCTTGGTGAAGGCGCGCGCCTTCTTGCCAGACCGGCCGGGGTGGCCGTACCTGTGCGGCGCGATGTCCAGATCCGCGGTGTCTCCCTTGGCCATGCTGCGTCCGTCCCTCCGACCTGTCCCGCGTCCTATATGGGCTATTCTCGGGGCTTAGAATAGCCCTTCGATGAGCCCCTGATCGTTGAGATGGATGCTGTTTGCCGCCGGGACCCGGGGCAGGCCCGGCATGGTCATGATCTCGCCGCAGATCACAACCACGAACTCGGCACCCGACGAGAGGCGGACCTCGCGGATCGGCACCGAGTGGCTTTCGGGGGCGCCCTTGAGGTTCGGATCGGTCGAGAAGCTGTACTGGGTCTTGGCCATGCAGATCGGGAGCTGGCCGTAGCCGTCCTTCTCGAACTGCGCCACCTGGTCGCGCACCCGCTTGTCGCCCATGATGTCGTCCGCCCGATAGACCTTCTGGGCGATCGTGCGGATCTTGTTCCAGAGCGGCATGTCGTCCGGATAGAGCGTCTTGAAGTCGGCCCTGCCGCCGTCGGCGATCTCCACCACCTTGGCGGCCATGGCTTCGATTCCGGCCCCGCCATGGGACCAGTGGGTGTTCTCGAACACGTCGACGCCGCGGCCTGCGCAGTAGTCCGAGATCGCCTTGACCTCCGCATCCGTGTCCTTGATGAAGCGGTTGATGCCGACCACCGCGGGCACGCCGAACATTTCCAGGTTCTCGAGATGGCGGCCGAGATTGGTCAGGCCCTTCTCGACCGCCGCGACGTTCTCGCTGCCGAGGTCGTCCTTGGCCACGCCGCCATGCATCTTGAGCGCCCGGACCGTGGCCACGATGACCACTGCGTCGGGCCTGAGCCCCGCCTTGCGGCATTTGATATCGAAGAACTTCTCGGCCCCCAGATCGGCGCCGAAACCCGCTTCGGTGACCACATAGTCGCACAGCTTCAAGGCCGTGGTGGTCGCCACCACCGAGTTGCAGCCATGGGCGATGTTGGCGAACGGCCCGCCATGGATGAAAGCCGGGTTGTTCTCGATGGTCTGCACAAGATTGGGCGCCAGCGCGTCCTTGAGCAGCACGGTCATCGGGCCTTCCGCCTTGAGCTCGCGGGCGTAGACCGGCGAGCGGTCGCGCCGCTGGCCGACGATGATGTTGCCGAGCCGGCGCTCCAGGTCCTTGAGGTCGGTGGCGAGGCAGAAGATCGCCATGATCTCGGAGGCCACCGTAATGTCGAAGCCGGTCTGCCGCGGGAAGCCGTTGGCCACCCCGCCCAAGGAGCAGACGACGTCGCGAAGCGCCCGGTCGTTCATGTCCAGGACCCGTCGCCAAGCCACCCGGCGGGCGTCGATGCCCAGCTCGTTGCCCCAATAGATGTGGTTGTCGATCAGTGCCGAGAGCAGGTTGTGCGCCGTGCCTATGGCGTGGAAGTCGCCGGTGAAGTGGAGGTTGATGTCCTCCATCGGCACAACCTGGGCCAGTCCGCCCCCGGCCGCGCCGCCCTTCATGCCGAAGCTCGGTCCCAGGCTCGGCTCGCGCAGGCAGATCATCGCCTTCTTGCCGATGCGGTTCAGGCCGTCGCCGAGCCCGACCGTGGTGGTGGTCTTGCCTTCGCCCGCCGGCGTCGGCGTGATCGCGGTGACCAGGATCAGCTTGCCGTCGGGCCGGTCCTTCAGCGTGTCGATGAACTCGGGCGCCAGCTTGGCCTTCCAGGGCCCGAAGCGATAGAGGCTGTCCGCCGGGATGTCGAGATGTGCGCCGATCTCCTCGATCGGCTTCATCCGGGCCGCGCGAGCGATTTCGATGTCGCTCTTGGGCGTGGAGGTCTGGTTCATGTCGTCGCTCCCTGTCCGGTCACCTGCGGGTGACGCTTATCTTTGTCGGCTGTCGCGTCCCGGCACCACGCCGCCGGCGACCCAATTCAGCCGCTCTCCGACCCAGCCGAGGACTCAGCCCAATACGTCGCCCTGCTTCAATCCCGCCTCGCCGGCAAAGGCCCCGGCGGAGTCCTTCTTGCCGCCCTCGGGCCGGACCCGATGGACCTGAATCGCCCCGCCGCCGGCGGCCACCGTGAAGCCGTCGCCATCGACCGCGATGACCTCCCCGGGCTTGCCTTCGCCCTCGACCCGGGTGCTCTCGAAAATCTTGAGGACAGCGCCGGCGTGCCGGGTCCAGGCACCCGGCTGGGGATTGGCGCCGCGGATCATGTTGTAGACCTCCGGCGCCGGCCGGCTCCAGTCGATCTCGACGTCCTCGCCCTTGCACCAGCTCTCGTAGGTGGCCTGGCCCTCGTCCTGTACGACCTTGGGGGCCTTGCCGTCGCGCACCAGATCGACGCTCTCGAGCATGGCCTCGACGCCGAGCGGGAACAGCTTGTCGAAGTAGACGCTGCCCAGCGTGTCGTCCGGGCCGATGTCGACCTCCTTCTGCAGCAGGATCGGGCCGGTATCGAGCCCGTTGTCCGGCCAGAAAATGGTCAGCCCGGTCTTTGTGGAGCCTTGGATGATCGGCCAGTTGATCGAGCTGGGGCCGCGATGCTTGGGCAAGAGCGAGGGATGGTACTGGATGGTGCCGTGGGTCGGGACGTTCAGGAACTCCTCCGGCACGAACAGGATGACATAGGCCATGACTCCGAGATCGGGTTTGAGCGCCCTGAACTCTTCGACCGCCGCCGGATCCTTGAACGAGGCGGGCTGGAACACCGGCAGGTCGTGCTGGAGCGCCGCTTCCTTGAGCGGGTCCACCGGACGCCCTTCCTTGTCTGGCGCGCAGTAGACCGCGACCACGTCCTCGCCGCGCTCCAGCAGGGCCTCCAGGACCGCCTTTCCGAAGGCCTGCTGGCCGTTAACGACAATCCGCATGGTTCCTTCCTCCCTCGACTCCCTAGACGGCGCCTTCCTCGCGCGCCGCCGCGATCTCGTCTTCGTCCATCCCGACCACCTCCCTGAGGATTTCGTCGGTGTGCTCGCCCAACAGCGGCGACCGGCCGACCTCCGACGGCGAGTCCGACAGCTTGATCGGATTGCCGACGGTCAGGTACTTGCCGCGTTCCGGATGGTCGACCTCGACGACCGTGCCGGTGGCCCGTAGGGACGGCTCCTCGGCCAGCTCCTGCATCGACAGGATCGGGCCGCAGGGCACGTTCAGGGGGTTGAGGATGTCCATGACCTCGAACTTGGTCTTGGTCATGGTCCACTTCTCGATCTCGGCGAAGACCTGGTCGAGCTTGGGCAGGCGCGCCTCGGGCGTGTTCCACTCAGGATCCTCGAGCCAGTCCTCGCGGCCGATCGCCTTGGCCAGAGCGTGGAAGGAGGCCGCCTGGGTGATCACGTAGGTGTAGGCGTCCGGGTCGGTCTCCCAGCCCTTGCAGCGGACGATCCAGCCCGGCTGGCCGCCACCCGAGGCGTTGCCGGCGCGCGGCACCGCCGCACCGAATTCGCCGTGCGGATATTGCGGGTATTCCTTGAGCGGACCGTGCGCGAGCCGTTGTTGATCGCGCAGCTTGACGCGGCAGAGATTGAGCACGCCGTCCTGCATGGCGCAGGTGACCCGCTGTCCGCGGCCGCTCCTTTCCCGATGCAGCAGGGCCGTGACGATGCCGAGGGCCAGGTTGAGCCCGGTGCCGGAGTCGCCGATCTGGGCGCCCGTGACCATCGGGAAGCCCTCGAGCTCGCCCGTGGTCGAGGCCGAGCCGCCGGTGCACTGGGCCACGTTCTCGTAGACCTTGCAGTCCTCGTACGGCCCGGGCCCGAAGCCCTTGACCGAGGCATAGACCATGCGCGGGTTGATCTCCTGGATCTTCTCCCAGGGAAAGCCCATGCGGTCGATGGCGCCGGGGGCGAAGTTCTCGACCATGACGTCGCAGGCCTTGATCAGCCTGGCGAAGATCTCCTTGCCCTTGTCGGACTTGGTGTTGAGCGTGACGCTGCGCTTGTTGCCGTTCAGCATGGTGAAGTACAGGCTGTCCACGTCGGGGATGTCGCGCAGCTGGCCGCGCGTGGCATCGCCCGTGCCCGGACGCTCCACCTTGATGACGTCGGCTCCGAACCAGGCCAAGAGCTGCGTGCAGGTCGGCCCGGACTGGACATGCGTCATGTCCAAGATGCGAATTCCCTCCAGCGCTTTTCCCATCGGTCCCCTCGTCGCGAAGACAGTGATGCGGCGGTGCGTGCCTCGGCGGGGCCGCCCCCGCGGCCCCCCGTCGGCGCGGCGGATGCCGGTTACTTGTACATGGTCTGGTTCTTGGTGCCCGGCGCGTACTCGTCCGGGTCGACCCAGATGTTGACGACCGCCGACGTGCCCGTCGAACGCACCGCCTCGCGCGCCCGCTGCAGCGCCGGGGCGATCTGATCCGGCTCGCGCACCGCCTCGGCATGGCCGCCCAGCATCTGGCCGAAGATCTCGAAGTCAACGTCGCCGAGCTTGTTGCCGACGTTGCCGCGCTGCTCGCCATATTTGATGATCTGGCCGCAGCGGATCTGGTTCATCGCGGAGTTGTTCCCGATCACCGCGATGAACGGCGTGTTGAAGCGGTTGGCGGTCTCCATGTCGAAGGCGGTCATGCCGAAGGAGCCGTCGCCGTAGTAGCACAGCACCTCCTTGTCCGGGTGGGCCATCTTGGCCGCCATGGCGAAGCCGGTGCCGACGCCCAGCGTGCCCAACGGGCCCGGGTCCATCCAGTGGCCCGGCCGGCGCGGCTGCACCGCCTGGGCGGTGATCGTGACCACGTCGCCGCCGTCGCCGATATAGATCGTGTCCTCGGACAGGAACTCGTTGATCTCCCAGGCGACGCGGTAGGGATTGATCGGCGCGTTGTCGGAGCGGAACATCGGCATGAGCTTCTCCGTCGCCACGGCCTCGGCCGCGCGCAGCTCGTCCATCCAGCCCCGCCGGTCCGCGGCGCCGTTGTCGGCGCGACCGCTGGCAGCCTGGGTCACGGCCGCGAGGATCGCGCCCACATCGCCCACCAGCCCCAGCGAGATGTCCCGGTTCTTGCCGACGGTGCGGTAGTCCATGTCGATCTGCACCACGGTGGCGTCGGCGCGGAGCCGCTTGCCGTAGCCCATGCGGAAGTCGAAGGGCGTGCCGACGATCACGATCACGTCGGCCTTGTCGAAGGCAAGGCGCCGGGTGCGGTGGAAATGGTGCGGGTCCCCCGGCGGCAGGGTGCCGCGGGCCGCCCCGTTCATATAGGCGGGGATGTTGAGCCCGCGCACCAGCTCGATCGCGGCGTCATAGGCGTCGCAGGTGGCGACCTGGGTGCCGAGCAGGATGCAGGGACGCTCGGACTTGACCAGGATGTCGGCCAGCCTCTCAATGTCGGCGGGATCGCCGATGCTCTTGGTCGAGGCGCGATAGCGGCCGGCCGCCGGAATGCGAGCCTTGGCCAGATCCACCTCGGCGTCCAGCACGTCGCGCGGGATCTCCAGATAGGCCGGGCCCGGCGCACCGTTGTAACACTCGCGCGCGGCCATGGAGACGATGTCGGCGATCCGTTCCGTCGCTGGGATCGAGGCCGCAAATTTGGTGATCGGCGTCATCATCTCGACATGGGGCAGATCCTGGAGCGAGCCCATCTTGTGCTGGGAGAGGGAGCCCTGGCCGCCGATGTGGATGATCGGGCTCTCGGCGCGGAAGGCATTGGCGACGCCGGTCACCGCGTTGGTGCAGCCGGGGCCGGCCGTGGTCACCACGCAGCCGAGCTTGCCGGTCTGCCGGGCATAGCCGTCGGCGGCATGAGCGGCGGTCTGCTCGTGCCGGACGTCGACGATCTTGATGCCCTCGTCGAGGCAGCCGTCATAGATGTCGATGATATGGCCGCCGCAAAGCGTGAAAATGACGTCTACGCCCTCGTTCTTCAGCGCCTTGGCGACCAGATGGCCGCCCGAGATGCGCTCGGCCGGCGCCGCTTCGGGCTCGACCGTTCTTGCTGCTTCCGCCATGCCTTTCCTCCCAGCATGCAGGGGTTTTCAATGCCGAAATCGGCATCGGTCTCACTTGGTATTTGGTATACCACAGGTCGGTTGTCCAGCAAAGCACAGCCGGATCATCGTGAACAGAAAGTGGGGTCCCCCTTCTTGAGCCCGCTCAGGCTCTCGGCGCTAATCCAGGTAGTCCACGTTCTTTTCGACATGCTCGGCGAGATTCAGCGCGTGCTCCCGGACCAGCCGCTCGGCCAGCTCGGTGTCGCGCTTCTCGAGCGCTTCGATGATGTGCATGTGGTCGATGATCGAGCGGCTGGCCCGGTGGTCCTCGGTGATCGTCCGCCGGCGAATGGCGCCGACATGGATGAACAGGTTCTGGGCCATGCGCGGGATCAGCTCGGTATGACTGAGCTTCAGAATCTCCTGGTGGAAGTGGATGTTGGCGTCCGAATACTCGTCGATCTTGGCCTCGGCCTGGCTGTTCTGGAAGGTCGAGAACATGCGCCGCAGCCCCTGGATCTCCTCATCGGTGGCGTGCTGGGTGGCCAGCCGCGCGGCCATGCTCTCGAGCGCGGCCCAGACCATGATCATCTCGAGGATCTCTTTCTTGGTCTTGCGCACGACGAAGACGCCCTTGCGCGGCACCGTGCGCACGAAGCCCTCCTGCTCGAGCCGGGCCAGCGCTTCGCGCACCGGCGTCCGGCTGACTCCCAGGTCCTCGGAGAGCTGGCGCTCGTCGAGGCGCGGATCCTCGGTCGCGGCATAGATATCCATGGCGATGATGGATTCCCGCAGCGCCTCGTAGATCTTGTTCTTGAGGCTGAAATTGATGTCGATCGGTTGAACGACCAGCTTCGCGGTAGTCATCGTCCGGTCCAATCGTCTGCCATCCCGTATGGCTACGCGCGACCTCCCCAAACAGGCGCCCGAGCGCATGCCAATCCCTGGGATACATTATACGACACTATCGGCGGCGGTCCTATCCTAGCAGCGCTCACGCAGCGCCTCCCGCCGAGCTTCCGCGCAGGCGAGTCCGGATCGCGCGATAGATCGGCAAGACAAAGACAAAGATCGTGACGGCCATGATGCCGCCCGATATGGGGCGCTCGAAGAAGATGGCAAAGGACCCATCCGAGATCAGCAGGGACTGACGCAGGGCCGGCTCGGCCAGAGGGCCCAACACGATGGCAAGGACTGCCGGGGCCATCGGGTAATCGAGCTTGCGCATCAGGTAGCCGACGACGCCAAAGATCAGCATCAGCCAGACGTCGTGCATGTCCTGAATCGGGGCAAACCCGCCAATGACGCACGCCACGAAGATCATCGGCGCCAGGATGGTGAATGGCAGGCGCAGGACCCAGAGGAATACGGGAATGAAGGCCAGGTTGATGATCACCGAGAACAGGTTGGCGACGTAGAGGCTGCCGATGAGGCCCCAGACGAACTCGGTCTGCTCGATGAACATGCGTGGACCCGGCTCGAGGCCCCAAATGACCATGCCGCCCAGCAGGATCGCGGTGGTCGGCGAGCCGGGGATGCCCAGGGTGATCATCGGCAGCATGGAGCCGGTGCTGGCCGCGTTGTTGGCGGCTTCGGGCGCGACCACGCCGTCGACGTTGCCCTTGCCATAGCTGGCCGGGTCCTTGGCCATGGTCTTGGCCACGCCATAGGCCATCAGCGAGCCAGGCGTGGCGCCGGCCGCCGGCAGGATGCCGACGAAATAGCCGAGGAACGAGCCCATCAGCATGGTCTTGATGCTGCCCGTCAGCTTCCGCATGCCGTCGAAGAAGCGGGAAATACTGAGCGTCGCCTGGCTCACGGTCATCTTTCCCTGGGAGGTCTCGATGGTCCACAGCATCTCGCCGATGCCGTAGATACCGATGGCAAGCACGAGGAAGTTGATGCCGTGCAGGAACCCGGTGATGTCGAGGAACAGCAGCCGCGGCTCGCCGCTGATCACGTCGTAGCCCACCGTGCTCAGGACCAGGCCGATGCAGATCGAGAAGATCGTCTTCGGGATGTCGTCGCTGCCGAGGCCGATGAAGGTGGCGAAGGCAAGCATCATCAAGGCGAAGATCTCGGGCGAACCGAAGGCCAGAGCGACGGCGGCGAGGGGCGGCGCGAACAGGGTAAACAGGATGACCGAGATCGTGCCGCCGGCAAAGGACGCCGTGGCCGCGGCGATCAGGGCGTGGTCGGCCTTGCCCTGCAATGCCAGCGGGCGGCCGTCGAAAGTCGTCGCCACCGCGGTCGAGGCGCCGGGGATGCCCAGCATGATCGAGCTGATGGCGCCGCCATACATGGCGCCGTAATAGATCGCCGCCAGGAAGATGATCGCGCCGGTGGGCGGTACGGCGAAGGTCACCGGCAGCAGAATGGCCACGCCGTTCACCGAACCCAGCCCCGGCATCGCGCCCACGAACAGGCCGACGGTCACGCCGATGATGACCAGCAGCAGGTTCTGGAACTCGAAGGCGATCGCGAAGCCGTCAAGCAGGTGGCCGAGAATTTCCATCTACAGGCATGCTCCTGGCGCGAAGCCGGCCCGGCGGCGGCCCGCGACGGTCACAGAAAGATCTCGTAGAGCGGGTAGAACAGCGGCTCGGTGATGCCTTTCGGCAGGAAAATCCTCAGGTTCACGTCGAAGAAGAAGAAGGTGAAGATCGGCGTGCCAACGGCCAGGGCCAGGGTCACGCGCCAGCTGTGTCGACCCAGAAACCTCACGTAAAACACCAAGAACAGGGCGACAGCGAGATACGCACCGACCACGTGGATCAGCGCGATCATGGCGGTCAAAGAGCCGGCCACGATGGCGATCAGGACAAGGGATTGCCGATCCATATAGGGCTCGGTCGACTGCGCGACCGGACTGGTCCGCCGCACCCAGCGGATCAGAATGGCGATGCAGGAGATCAGCATGACGGCGGCGAGCCAGAACGAGAAGGCGCCGCCGCCGGGTCCTTCGTCGGGGATCCAGCCGATGGGGAGCTCGGTGCTCTTCCACATCAGGTAGGCGGAGAAGGCCGCCATGACGAGCGCCATGACAAGCTCGGCCCTGCGCATCAGGCGGCCTCCCCCCTAAGTCCCCGTATCTTGCGGGTCCAGTGCGACCCGGGCGTGCCTACATCTCGCCCATCTTGGTCAGCATCTGGCGGTGGTTCTCGAACTCCTTCTTCCAGAAGGCCTGCAGATCGCCGCCGGTGATGTACTCGCCCTGCAGGCTCTTGTCCTTCATGTACTTCTGCCACTCGGCGGAGTCGTAGACCTGCTTGAAGACGTTCTGATAGTAGGCCGCCGCCTCCTTGCTCATGCCCGGCGCGCCCACGACGCTGCGCTGCATGAAGTAGACGTAGTCCTTGCCGAGCTCCTTGAAGGTCGGCGAATCCTTGAACATCGGCAGGCGATCCGGCGTGAACGCCGCGATCGGCACGGTGTCACCGGCCTGATAGAAGCCGAGCTGCTCGGACGGGTTGTTGACCGTCGAGTTGGCGTGCTTGCCGGCCAGTTCCTTGGCCACGCGGCCACCGCCCTTGAACGGCACGTACTTCATGTCGAGGTCATAGGCCGAGTTCAGGAAGTCCGTGAGGAGTTGATCTTCCTGGCCCTTGCCGGTGCCGGCCATGATCCACTTGTTGCCGGACGACTTGGCCGCCTTGACGAACTCGTCGACGTTTTTGATGCCCGAGTCCTTGTGCACCCAAAGCAGGAAGGTGTCCAACGCCATGCGGGCGATCGGTGTGTAGCTCAGCGGGTCGATCTTGAGCTTCTCCTGACGCAGCGGCGTCGTGTAGAAGCTGTTCAGGGTGACCATGATGGTGTGGTCGGGATCGCTCGCCTGCTTGAGGTGGATCAGCGCCTCGGCGCCCGAGCCGCCCGGCTTGTTGATGGGCGTCATGGGCTTGGACGAGAACTTGTGCTTCTCGATGACGCTCTGCATCAGGCGCGCCATCTTGTCGGCGCCGCCGCCCTTGCCCGCCATGATGACGAACTCGACCGGCTTCTTCGGCTCCCAGGCGGCCGTGGCATCCTTGGAGACGGATACGCCGGCAACCGCAAAGGCGAGAGCGACAGCAAGCGCACCAATGCCAGATACTTTCAGTGACTTCATACTTTCCTCCCTTGAAGTCCGCCGGGGCACGCCATCTTCGATCGCGACTGTGGCGGCCGCCCCAACCTGTGAGTCGTGGATACTATATGCGATCCCCTTGACCCCGCCTACCGGCTACGTGCTTGCTTTTGGAAGCTTTCCAACGGTTTACAATGCGCACGCAGCGGTTCCGTGGTATTTGGTATACCAGGGACGATAGCGAAGTTTGATTTTCTTGTACAGCAAGATTTCCATTCGCGGCCGCGCCGCGTCTCGATCTTGCCCGCGGCTAAGTCCTGTCATGCGACTTGTCAATCACGAGCCGGGTGCCGAGCCATTCGCTCTGCAGCCACGGGCGGGAGCTTCGGAGATGGCGGTGCGGGGCTAGATTATCCATGTCGGCATGCTGGCGAGGCCTACGGGCGCCGTGCAGTCCCCGGGCCTTTGTGCGATTATGCGCTCGACGAACTGACGACTGCGCCGGGAGGACGCCCATGACCGAACAGCTCGAGAAGTATCAGATGCACATCGGTGGCCAAGCCATCGATCCCGCATCCGGAGAGTGGTTCGAATCCTACAATCCATACACCGGGAAGCCTTGGGCGTTGATCCCGCGGGGCGGCAAAGAGGACGTGGAGCGCGCGGTGGCGGCGGCCTCCGAGGCATTCGAGACGGGCGAATGGCCGAGCCTGACGCCGACGGCCCGCGGCGCCCTGTTGCGCCGGCTGGGCGACCTGATCGCCGAGAAAGCGGAGCGGCTGGCCGAGATCGAGGTACGGGACAACGGCAAGCTGATCGCCGAAATGGGCGGGCAGCTCCGTTACCTGCCGCAATGGTACTATTACTTCGGCGGGCTCGCCGACAAGATCGAGGGCGCGGTCATCCCGATCGACAAGCCGGGCATGTTCAACTACACCCGCCACGAGCCCCTCGGCGTGATCGCGGCGATCTCGCCCTGGAACTCACCGCTCTTGTTGACCTCGTGGAAGCTCGCGCCGGCCTTGGCCGCGGGCAACACCATGGTGGTGAAACCCTCGGAATACACCTCCGCCTCGATGCTCGAGCTGGTCAAGCTGATCGAGGCCGCGGGCTTTCCCAAGGGCGTCGTCAATGTGATCACCGGATTTGGGCCCGAGGTGGGCGAGCCCCTGGTGGCCCATCCCAAGGTCGCCAAAGTAGCCTTCACGGGCGGCGAGATGGGCGGACAGGCGGTCTATCAGCAGGCCGCCAAGGGGCTCAAGCCGGTGACGCTCGAGCTCGGCGGCAAGTCGCCCAACATCGTGTTCGACGACGCGGTGATCGACGACGCGGTCAAAGGCGCGATTTCGGGCATCTTCGCGGCCACCGGTCAGACCTGTATCGCGGGCTCCCGGCTGCTGGTCCAGGAGTCGATCCACAACGAGTTCATGGACAAGCTGGTCTCGTTCGCCTCCCAGGCGCAGATGGGCGATCCGCGGAGCGTCGATACCCAGGTCGGCCCGGTCACGACCCAACCCCAGTACAACAAGGTGCTCGACTACATCCAGGTGGCTAAGGACGAGGGCGCCAGCTGTGTTCTGGGCGGTGGTCCCGCCTCGCGGCCGGAATGCGGCGACGGCTGGTTCGTCGAGCCGACCATCTTCGACAACGTGACCAACGACATGCGCATCGCCCAGGAGGAAGTCTTCGGACCGGTGCTTTCGGTGATCCGCTTCAAGGACGAGGACGAGGCGGTGGCGATCGCCAACGACATCCTCTACGGCCTGGCCGCCGGCGTCTGGACCCAGAGCATCAAGCGCGCCATCACGGTGTCGAACCGGATTCGCGCCGGCACGGTCTGGGTCAATACCTATCGCGCGGTGAGCTATATGTCGCCCTTCGGCGGCTACAAGCGGTCGGGCCTCGGCCGCGAGAACGGCCAGGAGGCGATCCGCGAGTACCTGCAGACCAAGAGCGTCTGGATCAGCACTTCGGACGAGGTGCCGAACCCCTTCGTGATGCGCTAGGCGCGGGCGCCGGGTCTGGCAGGCCGGGGCTCAGGACAGGGCCCGGATACGCTCGACCTCACGGCGCGCCGGCTGCGAAAACTCGGACGCCTGGCGGAACCGATACAGGATCGACGCGAAGTACAGCATCAGGAACGCGGCGAAGCAGTATTCCTGCAGTTCGCTCCCGTTCGTCGGCTGCAGCCACAGCCGGATCCCGTGATCGACGGGCACGTCGAAGACCTCGAGCGCGGTGTCCGGGATCGCCACCACGAAGGCCAGCACGGCGATGCAGGTGCAAACCCGCGTGGGCCAGAACCAGTATGCCAGGGACGTGGCTGGATCGGGAACGCGGCCGGTTCGGGCCGTCCAGATCGGCACGACGATGCCGCCGAGAAAGACCCAGGCGGCGAACAGACCGCGCGGCTTCTGATTGAACCAGCTGTTGATGTTGTGCAGGTTGGTCTCCTCCTGCCGGTTGCCGGTCAGGTCCATGAACCAATCCGGCGTCTGCCATCCGATGAAGTGCTGGCCCCAGCTGATCTCCTCTCCGGCAAAGTAGACGGTCACGGCCAGAAGGATCAGCAGCCAGCGGCCGATCCAGGGCCAGCCCGCGCGGAAGGCGGCGCGCACCGCGCGGGCGGCAATCACGGCGCCGACCAGCAGGAAGACCACCGTGGTGATCTCGATGAGGCCGGTTTCATCATGGAACCAGGCCGAGAACAGGTCTCGGTGCTCGCGCCAGGCATAGCTTGGAAACGGGTGCCAATTGTTGGCCAGAAGCCCCAGGCCTATGGCGCTGGCGAGAACCGGAAACGGCGTCCAGAACCACAGCCCGGCGGGCAAGTCCGGTAGCGTCCGGCGTGCTGCGCCAGCGTCGTCGGTGTCTGATTTGCGCTGCGGTTGCATCTTGTCTTGGCGTGGACTGCTCTAATGCCCGATGCGGGTCAACCAGCCCGACCAGTGACGCCCTTACTCCTGCCCAGGCCCACGGGACCGGTTGTTCGGGCCATCAATGCCGAACCGAAAAGCCCCGGTCCGCGTTTCCACGTTTCAACTAGCCCGGTTCCGAGCTCCCTCTGCGCAAAGTAATTAAAAGGATTCACGTTGGCGTGCAATCGCCAGGGTGGCAACTGTTGCAGAGGGTGCGGTGCTCGACTTGCCATTTGGTGACAAACGCCAGGCTGGCTGGAGGCCACCCGGAGGGGACCCTCCCGATGGTCGAACTCCCCTGCCGTCGGCCGGTGGCTGGGCGGGACCGTTCTCGGCTACCGCCGGAAGGGCGGATGGCGCCGGGCGGTGCCAACGAGGTTGGCTGCGTCGACGCCTTGATGTGAGTGGAGGGTGTAAGCGGCGAGGAGGCCTGCCTGGCCCGAGGGCAATCCTTGCTAGAGCGTCGCCGCGCCGGAGATCAGGGCGGCGCCCACGACGATGACCGCAAAGCCCAGCAGCACCGTCGAAGAGAACGTCGCAACACCGATCAGCATGTCCTTGGTCCTGCGCATTGTCTGTCTCGCTCAAACATGTTGTCCCTGATATGCGCATCATGCCTGCCGCCGCTCCCAGCGACAGTGATGAAGGTCACAGATGCGAGAAAAAAATCGCCTCGGGTACGAGACGATTTCCAAAATAAAATCAGGGGGATACAGACAAGTTGGAAAAATCCGCCTGTAGATCAGTCGCGGATTACTCGGTCCGCCGGAAAGACCAGCGTGACCGTCGTGCCGACGTCGCGCTCGCTCTGCAGCTCCAAATAGCCGCCGTGCATTTCGATCATCGACTTGACCAGGGGCAGCCCCAGACCGGTCCCGTCGCGGGTTCGCCGATAGGTGTTTTGCACCTGCCCGAACGGGGTGAGCACGGTGTCGAAGTCTCTTTCGTCGATGCCCACGCCGGTGTCGGAGATGCGGATGGCGAAGGTTCCGTTCGGCTGCAGCCCGGCGCCGACGTTGATGGACCCGCCCGCCGGCGTGAACTTGATCCCGTTGGAGAACAGGTTCAGGAGCATCTGCCGTACGATCCGCTTGTCCGCCTGCAGCCGTGGCAGGTTCGGCGGCAGGATCGTGGCGAATTGGACCCGTTTCTCGTTGGCATGGTCGGCCATCAGCGTCCAGGCCGACTCCACCACCCCGCGCACGCTGATATCGGCATCCTCGACCCGCAACTTGCCGGACTCGATCTTCGACATGTCGAGGATGTCGGTGATGATATCCAACAGGTGCTCGGCACTTTCCGCGATGTGCCGGATGTACTCGCGGTAGCGGTCGTTGTGGACCGGCCCGAACATCTCCCGGTCCATGATGTCGGTGAAGCCGACGATCGCGTTGAGCGGCGTTCTGAGCTCGTGACTGACGATCGCCAGGAAGTCGTTCTTGGCGCGGCTCGCCGCGGTCGCGTCGTTCAGCGCGAGTTCGAGCCGTAGGTTCTTGTTGCGGATCGTTTCGAGTCCGTGCTCCAATCTCTGCCAAAGGCGCTTGGCCTCGCGCTCGGTTTCCAGCCGGTCGCTGACGTCGTTGCCCGTGCCGCGGTAGCCGGCGAAACGGCCGCTGCGGTCATCGAAGACCGGCACGCCGGACAGCACGCAATGATACAGCCGCCCGTCCGCGCTGCGCACCTCGAACGCACGGTCCCGAAACGCGCGTCGCGCCTTCATCAGCTCGAGCAATGAGGGCTGGCCGCGCAGGTCCGGCGCATGTCCCAGATCGAACAGAGCCATGCCGGCAAGCTCTGCCGCCGGCCGCTGCAACAGGCCCGCGATGCCGTTGGACACATGCAGCAGGATGCCGCCGTCATCGGTTTCCCAGGTCCAGTCCGCACCGGCCCGGACGAAATCCCTAAGCCGGCGCGCGCTGTCGCCGCCGTCGCTTCGTCCGTTCGGCTCGGACCTGCGCGCGTCGGTTGCGCCGGCGGTGCTGTCGGCGCGGGTCGCAATACGATGCACGGCCGCCCAGTCGAGCGGCTTGTTCCGGCTTTTCTTTTTGTTCGGGGCAGTGCCGGGCTGGCGACCCGTGTTCGCTTTGCTGCGAACGAACAGAAGCGGCGGTATCCCGCGCTCGGCCTGTGCGCCGCCTTCCGTCTCGGCCTTATCCTCTGGCGTGTCGGTGGGATCCACGGCTGGCCGATCGTGCTGATCGTCCGGTTGCACGTCGAGCGTCTTCGAGCCCCGGATAGACATGCTCGGTTGCGCCGTTCCCGCCTGCGTATGTGAGGAGTTGGCGTTCCCCCGATCCAACTCCGGACGCAAAGTCTCAGCCTAGTTCAATATCGGCCCGATGCAAGATTAATTTCTCAACCGGTCGAGGGCCGACAGGTATTCGCTGCTTCTGTTCCAGAACGCCAGCGACCGAAGCGCCGTCTTGGGGGAAACGGTCTGATAGAGCTTGGCCAGCTCCCGCATGATCGCGGGACCGCGCGCCCTGTGTTGGGGCAGCCGCGTGTACTGATAGATGGTCTCGAAATCCTCCCGGCTGAAGCCGGCGGCCCGGCAGGCCAGCGCCAGCGGCTCGCCGGTCTCGTCGAATACCACCCGTTGTGCAGCAATACGTTCAAGCCGACAGAGCTGCGCGAGACCCGCGACGAACAACCCCGTGTGCCCCTGCTCGAGCACCTCCAGCAGAAAGTCGAGAGACAATTCCCCGGCATCCGCCAACCGCGCGGCGAGGGCGTCGACCGCGCAGTCCCGCCCGGTCTCCGCCGCGACGCGCCGGCCGATCGCGCGCGCAGCATCTTCCATGAGATCGTCCAGGCGGCCGGCATCGATCTCTTGGCGCGTGTCGGGCTGGGCCAGGATATGCAAGCGGACCGCCGCGGCGGTCCACCACAGCAAGGTCTGCGTCGGACCGGTGGCAAGCTCGGCCCGGACCAGAACCGGGCGCTGGAAGCGGTCCACCCGGGTGGCCCGCTCCACCAGGTAGGCGCGGGTCCGCAACACCAGTATCGCATCGTCGTCGGCGAGCAACTCCTCGACGCGGTCGCCAGCGTCATTTCTCATCCTGCCGGCCGCAGACGGATCGTCACCGGTTTGCTGCGCTTGGGAGACCAGGAATTCGAACGCCCGATACTTGGCCGCTTCGACCAGGCTTTGGTTGCGCACCACCTCATGCTGTTGCAGGGCCTGGCGGCTGATTTCCAGATTGCTGTCCGCGAGCAGGTTCGCGATCCCTTGCGCCCTCGCATCCAGCTTCCAGAGTTTGCCGGCCAGCTCCTCGCGCAGATCCGTCTCCAGATCGTGTATCGCGCGCCACAGGATCTCGGCCATAAGCGCCAGGGTCTGGTCGCCGAAGCCGGTTTCGGCGGGCTCGAAGAGCTCGGCGATCGTGTCCTGCAGGAGCCTGTGGTTGCGTCGCGCCTTGTCCCGCGCGAGCCGCAGCAGGCATCTCAACTGTTCCTTTTCGGCGGCATCCATGCCTTGCGCCACCCGCGATCCGCTCCGTGTTTGTTTGTGTTGTCTAGTGTGCGTTGGTTGAGAGCAGATCTCGCGTCATACGCGGGCTGGGACCGGCGCCTCCTGCGATCTCCGGTCCGGCTGCCATCACGACCAGGTCCAGTCCTGATATTGATCGCGCAGCACCGACTTCTTGAACTTGCCGGTCGAGGTCTTCGGTATCTCGTCGACGAATACCACCGCGTCGGGCAGGGACCACTTGGCGAAGCGCTCGCCGAGATAGGCTTGCAGCGCGGCCTCGTCGACGTCGCTGCCGTCCGTGCGGACGACTGCCGCAAGGGGGCGTTCCTGCCATTTCGGATGGGGAATGGCCACGACCGCCGCTTCGAGGACGTCGGGGTGCCCCATGAGCGCGTTTTCCAGGTCCACCGAGCTGATCCATTCGCCGCCGGACTTGATCAGGTCCTTGGTGCGGTCGGTGATCTTGACGTAGCCTTGCGGGTCGATGGTCACAACGTCGCCGGTGCGGAACCAGCCGTCCTCGCTCCAGCGGTCGGCGGCGCCCGGGTTCTCGTAATACTCGGCCGCGATCCACGGGCCGCGCACCTCCAGTTCGCCCATGGTCTCGCCGTCCCACGGCGCGATGCCGTTCTCATTGACGACGCGGGCATGAAAGAAGGGCAACAGCGCGCCCTGCTTGGCGCGGAGCGCATAGAGCTCGTCCTCCGGCAACGCCCCATGCTCGTCCCGCAGAATGCAGAGCGTGCCCACCGGGCTGGTCTCGGTCATCCCCCAGCCGTGGATCACACCAATGCCCAGCGCGTCGAACCGCCGGATCAGGGATTCCGGGCAGGCGGCGCCGCCGACGATGGTTCTGAGCTGTGGGTGCAGGTCCGGCGGCGTGTCCGCCGCTTCGAGCGCCGCCGCGATCCCGAGCCAGATCGTCGGCACGCCGGCCGCGAAGGTGACCTGCTCGCGCGCCATCAGGTCGATCAGGTTCTCGCCGTCCAGATGCGGGCCGGGAAAGACCTGCTTGGCGCCGACCATGGCGCAGACATAAGGCAAGCCCCAGGCGTTCACATGGAACATGGGAACCACGGGCAAAACGGCATCGCGCATCGAGATTGCCAGGGAGTCGGCCAGTCCCAGCGCAAAACAGTGCAGCACCAGGGCGCGGTGAGAGTAGATCACCCCCTTGGGCCGGCCGGTCGTGCCCGAGGTGTAGCACATGCCGACCCCGTCATTCTCGTCGACGTCGACCGGTGACGGTGCGTCCGGCGCCGCCGCCAAGAGCGCCTCGTAGTCCCGGAAGCCGTCCGGCACCGCCGCACCGGAGAACGGCACCACGATGATCTCCTGGACATCGAGCTTGTCCTGGAATTGCTGCAACAGCGGCAACAACACGTCATCCACGATCAGCACCCGGTCGCCGGCGTGATTGACGATGTAGGCGATGTCGTCCGGGCTGAGGCGCAGGTTCAGCATATGCACGATGCCGCCGGCCAGCGGCACGCCGAAATAGGCCTCGAGATGGGCGTAGTGGTTCCAGCACAGCGTTCCGACGCGATCGCCCTTCTCTACGCCCAGCTTCTGCAGGGCGGCGGCCAGCCGGCGCGCCCGGCGGGCAACCTCGGCATAGTTGCTCCGGTGCAGGCTGCGGTCCGGACGCCGGGTCACCACCTCTGCGGCCGGAAAGAACCGCTCGGCCCGCTCCAGGACGGCGTTGAGCGTGAGCGGGTCGGTCATCATGGTGCTGCGCATTCGCACCGGCCCTCCCTCTTGTCCTCCCTGGCCGACAGTATAGCAAACACCGGCGTTGCGGCGGACAGGTTAACGGTTGAACGCATCGCGCCAGTCCCGACCGGTCGGGCCTTCGAGCACGATCTTGCTGATGCTGTAGGCACAGCCCAGCGGCCGGTAGGCCGAATCCGGCTTTTTGTCGGCCGGACCGGTGAGTTCGAGAATGCGCATCCGGAAAGTGATCCGGTCGCCTTCGATCACCGGGAACTCCAGGAACCGAAAGCGGCAATAGGGCAGGTCGCCGCGGGTCCGCTCGAAGCGCACGAAGCGCCAGCCCCGGGCAAGCCGTCCTTCGCCGCCGAACAGCACCAGATCGCAGACCCCGTCGATCGCCGGCCGGGTTTGTCGGGCGGCCAGCAGGATTCGATGCGCGTCCACCCGCAGCGTGCAGGCGGACGCGGGATTGGCCGGCGTGGCCGCGAATCTCCAGCCGAGAGCCTCCACGTGGTCCCGGGCCGCGGCCAGTGGCAGCGGGTAGCGGGCCGTGGCCGGCAGGTACCGGATCCGGGCGCTCGCGATCTCGGAGAGGGCCCCGCCGCGCCGCACCTGAACGTAGATGGTTCGGAGCGCACGGCCCTCGGGCCGAAGCCGAAACGGCACCGCGTCTGCGTAGGGCCGCCAGGGCGCATCCCGCATGCGCCGATCCTCGCTGGTCCGAATCTCGTCCGCGCCGCCCGCGACCCGCGTGTCGAGCGTGACCTCGTCGCTGCCGGTCGTCTGCGCGCCCCCGGCGACCAGGAACGTCTCGATGCGCAGGCGTTCGTCCGCGCTCGCCGCGTCGGGCCAGAACGCAACGGCCAGCGCAATCACGCTGCAGGCAATCCTGCGGCATCGGCATCCGGTTCCACGCATGGGCACCTTGTGCGGACCGGCGCCCCCACCGTCAAGTCCTCGGGTGCCACCGGCCGCGCGGCGGTACCACCCCATCTCGTCCGCCGATCGGTCCCTGCAATGGACGACGATGGCATTGTCACCGACCGACAAGTGGGCGAACCTCGGCGTGGATCTGGTCGGCGCGGTTCTGCCGGCCCGGTCCTCGGGTCACCGCATCGAAAACAGAGGGGAGCCGACCGATGAGAGCTGCGATCTTCGAGCACTTCAACGGACCGCTCGAGGTCCGGGACTTGCCCGACCCCGAGTGCCCGGCGGACGGCGCGATCGTCCGGGTACGCGCCTGCGGGGTGTGCCGGTCCGACTGGCACGGTTGGAAGGGGACCGACCCGGATGTCAGCGCCCCGCATGTCTTGGGGCACGAGTTCGCGGGCGTGATCGAAGAGATCGGCCCGACCTGCCGCCGCCACAAGGTGGGCGACCGGGTGACGGCGCCCTTCATCCTGGCTTGCGGAACCTGCGCCGAGTGCATCGGCGGTGACGCCACGGTCTGCGCCGATCAGTTCGTCGTCGGGTTTTCCGGCTGGGGCGCCTTTGCCGAACGCCTTGCGGTCCCACGCGCGGATTTCAATCTGGTGACCCTTCCGGCGGACATCGACGACACCGCCGCCGCCGGCATGGGGTGCCGGGTCAGTACGGCGTTTCGCGCGCTCGTGGATCGCGCGCGGCTTCGGCCCGGCGAATGGCTGGCCGTCCACGGATGCGGCGGCGTGGGCCTGTCCGCCACCATGATCGGCGCGGCCGTCGGCGCGCCGGTGCTGGCCGTCGATGTCAACGACGCCGCGCTCGAGATGGCGCGCGCGCTCGGCGCGACCGAGACCTTGAATGCGGCCGCCCTCGACGATGTCGGCGAGGCGGTCCGGGATCTGACCGATGGCGGCGCGCATGTCTCCTTGGATGCGCTCGGCATCACCGAGACCTTTCACAACTCCGTCCGCTCCTTGCGCCGCTTGGGACGCCACGTCCAGGTCGGGCTGCCCCTGGAACATCATGCCGAGCCGACCCTGCCGCTCCTGGAGCTCGTCTACGCGCGCCAGATCTCGATCATGGGGACGCGGGGGATCGCGGCGAGCCGGTTCCCGGCCATGTTCGAGATGATCGCGAGCGGGCGCATGGACCCGTCCAAGCTGGTGACCAAGAGGATCTCGCTCGCGGACGCCGGTGCCGCGCTGGCCGCCATGGATCGCTACACCGGGTCCGGCATCACGGTGATCGACCGGTTCTAGCGCCCGGCCCAATGCTGGGGACCAGGCGCCAACGCGCCCATGCAAGGGAGCGCCGGTCGGACCGGCCAAGATCGCGGATTCTTGCTATAACGCATGCCGGCCGGCAAGAGTTGGAGGGAGTATGACGGGACGACTCCACGGCAAGGTGGCGCTGGTCACCGGGGCGGGCTCGGCGGGCCCGGGCTGGGGCAACGGCAAGGCGGCGGCTGTCCTGTTCGCCCGCGAAGGCGCCAAGGTGTTCGCCGTGGACATCGACGGGGCGGCGGCCCGGGAAACCCATGACATCATCGGGGAGGAAGGCGGCCACTGCCGGGAGCATGTCGCCGACGTGGCCGATGCGGCGGCGGTCGCCGGCATGGTGCAGGAGTGCCTGTCGGCCTACGGTCGGATCGACGTGCTGCACAACAATGTGGGAATCGTCGAGCTCGGCGGCCCGGAAGAGATCAGCGAGGAGAGCTGGGACCGGGTCATGGCGGTCAACGTCAAGAGCATGTTCCTGACCTGCAAGCATGTGCTGCCGATCATGGAGGCGCAGGGCGGCGGCGCGGTCGTCAACCTGTCGTCGGTCTCGGCGATCCGCTGGACCGGCGTGCCCTATGTGTCCTACGCCGCGAGCAAGGCGGCCGTGCTGCAGTTCACCCGGTCCATCGCCCTGCAGTACGCGGACAAGGGGATCCGGGCCAACGCGATCCTGCCCGGCCTGATGGACACGCCGATGATCGTCGAGCCGATGCGCGAGGCCTACGGCCAGGGCGACGTGGACAAGATGCGCGCCGTGCGCGACGCGCAGTGCCCCATGGGCCACATGGGCGACGCCTGGGACGTGGCCTATGCGGCCCTGTTCCTGGCGTCTGACGAGGCCAAGTACATCACCGGCGCGAGCCTCGTGGTCGACGGCGGCCTGTCCTGCAAATTCGCTTGACGGTCCTGCATGCGCTGACAGCCTGCCCTCCCGCTGCGACTCGTCAACACGTTGCCCATGGTCACCACAGGTTGATGACTTCCTACCGCGCTGGGAGCTCATGTGAGAGCCATCCGGGAGACGTCGTCTACATTTCCCTGGCACGGCGCAGGGCGGGGCCAAGGACCAGGTTCGCAAAAAAGTGTGCTGAAGGTGGGAAAGTCCACAGCGCCGCCAAGGCAAATCCACGACGATGACTGCAAGAGGTCAATCAGCGGGCCATTGCTAACACGGAGGACATGTCATGGTGGTCACGCATGAAGTTGGTACATACCGCGTGCTCCTGATCAGCGGGTATGGAGGCGTTGGCGGAATCCAGGTCGGATTCGTGTACTTCTACACGCCTACCAACCAGTACGTCGGCTATGTGGGAATCATCAAGGACGGTGCGCCGCTACCCGACAACGTTCAGCACCCCAACGGGATACTCAACATCTACTTCCACGAAGCCGAACTGGTTGCGTTGCTGGACACGCTCAGGAACGAGCGGCCCGTGTATGTCAGATACCACACCAATCTGAAGTGGGGATCTGTCGGAACAGACCGCGAGCCTGTCGGCGAGGACGAGGAGCCGGCCGGTCCCTGACGTCGCAGTGGACGTCGCGGTCGTTCGGGGTGACGAAGGGCACATAAGGCCTGGCCGGACCGTCGGCTTGCGTACGAGTCGCGCCGGCCCGGCCTGCCTCCAGACGCTAGCCCGTCCAGGAGAACGGCGCGAAATGGCCGTTGCGGGTGCCGCTGGCGTCGTCCCAGTCGATGCCGAAGGCGTGAAAGCGGCTGTGCGTTGCGTTGGCCAGGGCGAGCCTCGCCGAGACCGGATGGGCGGTGTTGTCGAGATACATGGCCTCGCCCTCTTGCACGAGGCTCGGCGCGCCCTCCAGGGCCTGATCGATCAGCTCGCCGGCCGTGACCCTGCGATTCAGGCCGTCCATCTCGAAGGTGATCGGGCGCTTCTCGATACCGGCGAACTCGCCGACCAGCGGCGCCATGATCTCCATCGGCCCGCCGGCCTCTCCCAAGACGATCGCGCGGATCGCCTCCGTCTGCGCCTCGTCGGCGTTCTCGTCGACGATCAATCCCGCCGTGAAGTTGCCGTCGGCCATGGGACCCGGCGACAGCATCAGGACGATGAAGGCGAGGCCGTCCAGCGACACGCCGTCCTTCTGTCCCTTGTCGATGCGCATGGCGATCGCGACCTTGCAGTCGCCCTCGGTCGGGCGCGCCGCCAGGTTCGTCCCGATGCAGGGGCAGATGAAGTCGCAATTGCAGGTTTCCATGTATTGACCGTCGATCTGCCAACTCGCCATCTCAGCCTCCCTCGTTGCGACTTACGAAATCGTATCCCAACCAGCGCGCTCCGCCAATCGGCGTCCGGCTCGATGCCCGCTAACGCTCGATGGCGCGCGGGTCGAGGGCGTCGTTGAGGCCATCACCCAAGAAGTTGAAGGCGATCACGGTGACGAAGATCAGGAGCCCCGGCCAGACCACCAGCATGGGCGCGTCCCAGATCAGCTCCTGGGCGCCTGTGAGCATGTTGCCCCAGCTCGCCACGGGCGGCTGGACGCCGAGCCCGAGAAAGCTCAAGACGGACTCGAACAGGATGATGCCGCCCACGGAGAGCGTCGTGGCCACGATCACCGGCGACAGGACGTTGGGCAGGATGTGCACCGCCATGATGCGGCCCGCGCCCGCGCCGAGCGCCTCGGCCGCGCGCACGAACTCGCGCTCGCGCATGGAGAGCGTCGCCCCGCGCACCAGGCGCGCGACCCGCGGCCAGCCGACCAGGCCGATGATCGCCGCGACCCGGTAAATGCTGAACTCCTCGGACCGGACCAGCGCGTCGGGCAGGCCCAGCTCGGTCGGGTCGATCGCCGCCAGCACGATCAGGAGCGGCAAGAGCGGGAGCGCGATGACGCTGTCCGCGAGCCGCATCAGGAGCGCGTCCAGCACGCCGCCGTAGTAGCCCGCGAGGAGGCCGATCAGCGTGCCGATCAGCATCGCGGTCACGGCCGCGACCAGGGCCACGAACAGCGAGACCCGCCCGCCATAGAGCATGCGGATGAAGTAGTCGCGGCCCAGCTCGTCCGTGCCCAGGGGGTGGGCGAGGGACGGCGGCGCCAGCCGGTTCATGAGGTCCGTCTCCCAGCTCGGGGTGCCCATGGCGGCCTCGATCAGGGGGGCGGCGGCCGAAGCCACCGCCAGCAGGATCAGGAGCACGGCCGAGGCGATGGCCAGCCGGTGCTTGAGGAACCGCCGCCAGAGCAGCAGGCCCAGGCTCTCGGAGCGGAGGACGGCCTCGGTCATCGGTAGCTGATCCGCGGGTCGAGCCAGCCATAGGCTAGGTCGGCGAGCAAGTTGCCGACCAGGATCAGGAGCGTGGCGAACAACAGCCCGACCAGCGCCAGGTTGTAGTCGTTGCCCATGATCGCGTCGTAGATCAATTTGCCCATGCCGGGATAGGCGAACATGGTCTCGGTAATCAGCGCGCCGGAGAAGAGCGTCCCGAAATCCAGCGCGATCACCGTGACCAGCGGGATCAGCGCATTGCGCAGCGCGTGGTTCAGCACCACCCGGTGCTGCGGCAGGCCCTTGGCCCAAGCGGTGCGGATATAGTCCTGGCGCAGCGCCTCCATCATGTCTGAGCGCATATAGCGGGTGAAGCCCGCGACCGACAGCACCGTGAGCGTCAGGACCGGCAGCACCAGATGGCGGGCATGGTCGAGCCAGCCGGCGTCGGCCCGGAACGGCACGCCGCCCGCCGGCAGCCATTCGAGTTGGACCGAGAACAGCATGATCAGCAACAGCGCGAGCCAGAAGGGCGGGATCGAGATGCCGGCAAAGGTGAAGAAGTTGACCGCATAGTCGGTCAGCGAATAGGGGCGGAGCGCGGCTATGATGCCGACCGGGATGGCGATCGCCACGGCCAGCACGAAGGCGATGCCCATGAGCCAGAGGGTGCGCACCAGATGCGGGCCCAGGACGGTCAGCACCGGCTGACCATGCACCCGGGAATAGCCGAAATCGCCGGTGAGCGCCTGCCCGGCCCAGGCCAGATAGCGGGCGTGGATCGGCTCGTCGAGGCGCAACAGCGCCTTGAGCCGGCGCGCGTCCTCGTCCGTGAGCTCCGGGTTCGACATGACAAGAATGTCGATCGGGTCGCCGGGCATGAGGCCGATCAGGCCATAGACCACGAAGGACATGACCGCCAGCAGCAGGACGGATTCGAACAGCCGCTGAGTGAGAAAGCGGGTCATGGCGCGGCGCGCCAGGCCTCCACCCTGAGGGTGCTGGGAAACTGGTGGCCGGTGGGTTCGACCCCCTTTAGCCAGCTCGGCAGGATGTAGGGGTTGGCGCGGAAGAACAGCGGCAGGGCCGGCAGCTCGGTGGCGTAGATGCGCTGCAGCTCAGCCCAGAGCTGCTTGCGCTTGGCCCGGTCGAGTTCGACCTCGATCTGGTCGATCAGGGCGTCGACCTGCGCGTTCTTGAAGCCCGTATAGTTCTGGCCCGCGAAGTTGTTCTCTTGGGTCGGGATCATGGTCGAGTGCAGGGTCGTGCGCGGCACGCTCTCGGGCGAGCTGATCCAGGCGAACATGGCCATCGCCGGAAAGCGGCGCTGGCTCACGGTCTGGCCGAAGAACACGCGGGCCGGCTCGTTGCGCACCCGCACGTCGATGCCGAGCTTGCGCCACTGGCTCTGCAGCACCTGCTGGACCAGCTCTCGGGCCCGGTTTCCCGCCGTGGTCATGAGCGTCAGCGCCAGGCGCTCGCCCTGGCCGTTGTGGCGCACGCCGCCCTCGATCCGGCTCCAGCCGGCCGCGTCCAACAGCGCCTTCGCGCGCGCGGGGTCGTGGGCGTATTTCGGGATGTCGTCGGCGACCACCCAGTCCAGCGGGTTGACCGAGCTGTGCGCCACCGGCTGGCGGCCGGCGAAGAGTTGCGCGACCAGGGTTTCCCGGTCGATGCCGTACAAGAGCGCCTGGCGCACGCGCCGGTCCTTGAGGATCGGGTTGTCCAGGTTCAGATCGATGTGCTCGTAGACCAGCCCCGCCTTGTAGAGGAAGGTGAAGGCCGCCCGGTTGCGTTTCTCGAAGGCGAGCGCCTGGTCCAGCGTCAGCCCAAGCTCGCCGGCGACATAGTCGATGGCGCCCGAGCGCAGGTTGGCCTCGAGCGCCGCCGTGTTGGTGATCGCCCGCACGACGATGCGCTTGAAATGGGGCTTCGGCCCGTACCAGGTCGGGTTGGGCTCCAGCACCACATGGCTGCCGGACTCGACGGCGGTGATCCGATAGGGGCCGAAATACAGGCCGGGATTGGTGGTGTCGGTGTCGAAGGTGGTGCGGTTGCGGTACTCGATCGGATCGCGGAAGGCCTCGCGCTCCAAATGGGCCGGCAACAGCCACAGGCCGTTCAGCGAGTTGTAGTCGAAGGTCAGCCGGTCGACATGCAGGGTAAAGGTCTTGTCGTCCTGGACGTCGATCCTGAGGATGCGGCGGAAGCCCTCGACATTGCCGACGCCGCTCTGCGGGTGGCGGCCGACCTCCCAGGTGAACACCACGTCGGCGCTGGTCACCGGCGTGCCGTCGCCCCAGCGCGCCTCGGGGTGCAGGCTGACGGTCAGCGCCACGCCCTTCTTGTAGGGCCCCTCATGGTCCGGCGGCAGGTCCTCGATCTCGGCGAGCCCGTTCTCGATGGTGGGCAGCGTGGTGCAGAGCAGGCAGACCAACGCCCAATCCTTGTCGAAGCTGGTGATCGGCCGGGTGGCCATGGCCAGGATGTAGGACTTGGCCAGCATCGCCTCGATCAACGGGTTGAAGTTGGCCGGGAACTGGGTGATGCCGATGACCAGCTCGTCCTTGGCCGCCTCCGCCCGGGGTGCGCCCGCGACGGCCGCCACCGCAGCCACGAGTATGAAGATGAATTGCCGGAGCCGTCTCATGCGCGCAGGGACTCGAACCAGGCCAGGGAATCGGCGCTGTGCCCGCTGGGCAGGTATTCCGCCCCGACCCAGCCTTGATAGCCGCTGCGGTCGAGGGCGGCAAAGAAGGCCGGGAAGTCGATCTTGCCGGTGCCCGGCTCGTGCCGGCCCGGCGCGTCGGCGATCTGGACGTGGCCGATGCGGTCCACCAGCCGCTCCACCGTCGCCACGATGTCCTCGCCCATGACCGTCATGTGATAGGCGTCGTATTGCAGGGCCAGGTTCGGATGCCCGGCCCGGCCGATCGCCGCCAGCGCCTCCGCGCTGGTGCCCAGGAAGAAGCCGGGCACGTCCGTCCGGTTGATCGCCTCGACCACGACGCGGATGCCGGCCAGGTCCATCTCGGCCGCGGCGAACTGCAGATTGTCGGCCAGCGCCGCGTGGCAGGCTTCGGGTTCCTGGCCTGAATCGGGGATCCCCGCAAGCGCGTTCACCCGGCGGCAGCCGAGCGCCTCCGCATAGAGCCGGGCCAGCGGCACGCTCGCCCGGAAGTTCTCGACCCGGTCGGGCAGGGCCGCCAGCCCCCGGTCGCCGGCATCCCAGTCGCCCCCCGGCAGGTTGATCAGCACCACCGCGACGCCGGCCTCGTCCCGGGCCCGGACCAGCTTGTCGAGCTCGAAGTCGTAGGGGAACTGGATCTCGACCGCCCGGAAGCCCGCCTCCCGCGCCGCGGCGAAGCGGTCGACCAGCGCGTGCTCCGTGAACAGGGTGGAAATATTGGCCGAGAAGCGCGGCATCGGGGTCTGTCTCACTTGGGCAGAGGCCCCTGGTTTAGAGCACTCACGGGCCATATGGAACCGGTTCCGTCCCGATTTGGCTGTGACCGGACGTGAATTTGGAAAAGTCTTGTTAACGGACGGCTGGCTACGATCCGGCGGCCGCCACAGCCCAGCGGGCCCGTTCAGGGCCGTCCAACGGACGCTGCGCCGGAGCCCGATTCGCATGAATACCTTCGACCGATCCGACATCCGCGTGGTCCTGTACGAGCCCAAGAGCCAGGACCGCGAAATCGCCAGATACGCGCTGAACGAGATCGGTTTCGGCAACGTTCAGGACTGCGCCCACTACCGCGAGCTCAAGTTCCAGTGCGCGGCCGGCGACACGGACCTCTTGCTGATGGATCTGGACGAATCCCTGGAGGAGATCTGCGCGATCATGCGCAAGATCCGCAACCACGAGCTGGGCATCGATCCCTTCGTGGTCGCCATCGCCACCACCTGGGAGGCGGACTGGGACACCGTGCGGACCGCCCTGCAAGCCGGGGTCGACGACATCCTGGTCAAACCCATGTCGGTGGCGCTGTTGAACGGGCGGATCTCGAACATGATCCATCACCGCAGGGATTTCGTGGCCACCACCGACTATGTCGGGCCGGAGCGCCGCCGCCCGGCGCGAACCGTGGATGGCGTGCGCCAGATCCGGGTGCCGAACAGCCTGCGCTTCAAGGCCACAGGCGATCCCGAGGCGGCCGTCGACGAGGCCGCCGTACGGCGGTCGCTCGACGCGATCGCCTTGCAGAAGGCGCAGCGCGTCTGCGACGAGATCACCAGGCTGGCGACCGAGCTCACGATCCTGGCCGCCCATGGTCGCGTGACCTTTGTCGACAAGATCGAGACCGCGGCGGGACTGATCTCCGAGGTCGGGTCCTTCGTCGCGGGGCGCGCCCGGCCCGGGGTGGATCGCATGGTCCAGTCCATGACCGGGGTGATCGACGGCATCAAGCGGACCGAGGCGCCGAGCGACCGGCAGTTCGAGGTGCTCAAGCTGCACGGTCAGGCCATCGGCAACGCGTTGCAACAGGACTCTGGCGAGGCCGACAAGCTCGCCAAGGCGCTTTCCCGCTTGGTCAAGGTCGCCAAGAAGTAGTCGGCGACGCGCGGGACTTGCGATCCGCTCCATGATCAACATCTCAGCGGTAGGCGATGATGGGTGCGGCGCGTGTCCAATGATCCGATCGAGGTCCGCCAGGGGCTCCCGGAGCGGAACCGCTTGCGGGCGGCGGAGCTCTATCTGGAGGCGTTCGCGCCCAAGCTGACCCCGATCTTGAGGCCGCTCGAGACGGGCGTCGCCCTGCTTGCCGAACGTCTCGATGGGGAATCGGCGCTGGTTGCCCAGCGGGGCGGCGAGTTATTGGGCGTGCTCGGGTATCAGCACGATGGCAGACGTTTCGTGGAAATCCGCCTGCGCGACCTCGGCCGGAGCTATGGCTGGCTCTCGGCATCGTGGCGCTTTGCCCTGTTCGCGCTGCTGCACCGATCCGAGGGACCGCGGGAAATACATATCGAGAGCGTCGCCGTGGCGGCCGAGGCGCGCGGTCAGGGCATCGGCACTCGGCTGGTCGAGGCGGCGTTCGATCTGGCCCGCGTCCGGAGCTGCATCGCCGTGACGCTCGACGTGGTGGACACCAACCCCGACGCCCGGCGGTTCTATGAGCGGCTGGGCTTCGCGCCGGTGCGGGAAGACCGGCTCCCCTTCCTGCGTCGGCTCATGGGCTTTTCCCGGGCCACCACGATGATGAGGCGGCTCGATAGCAAGACTCCGACGGAGCAGGTCGAGTATTTCTGGTAGTGCTCGGCGATCAGCCGCGCATCGCTTCGGTCTTCAGGCAGGCGGTGATCAGTTCACCGTTCGGCGGATCAGGTAGGACCCGTTCTCGAAGCCCGCGAAAACCTCCGCGACCAGCGGGTGGTTGACCGGCTTGCCGCTGTCATCCGCCTCCAGGTTTCGCTCGGCGACATAGGTCGTGTGCTCGGCGTCGTGCACCAGCACATGGTACCAAGGCCGGTCCTTGGGCGGCCGCGAGCGGGCCATCACCTGGTACCACTCCTCGCTGCCCTGGAAGGTGGGGTCGACGTCGACCACGACGCCGCGATAGTCGAACATCCGATGCTGGATGAGCTGGCCGGGCCGGAACTTGGCGTTGAATTCGGTCATGGCGACATCATGCTGGCGAACGGGGCGGAGCCGACGGAGAACGGGCGCGGTCCCGAAGTCGCCGGTTTAGCGATTGATCAGCCATAGCGCGAGACTCAGTACGATGCTGATCAGCAGCGAGGTCACGATCGGGATATAGAGCCGGAAGCCTTCGCGCTCGATGACGATGTCGCCGGGCAGGCGCCCGAGCCCGAGCTTTTGCAGCCAGGGCCACAACAGGCCGGCCGCGATCAGCACGATGCCGAAGATGATGAGCCACCGCCCCATCAGCCCTTGATGCAGACCACCGGCGCGAGCTTGGCCACGGTGCGGGCCAGGCCCGTACGATCCGCGGCGTCCACCACCGCGCCCACGTCCTTGTAGGCGTGCGGCGCTTCCTCGGCCACGCCGCGATAGGACGGGCTGCGGATCAGAATGCCCCGCTCGGCCAGCTCGTCGATTACCGTCCGGCCGCGCCACTGCTTGGCCGCCTTGCGCCGGCTCATGGCGCGCCCGGCGCCGTGGCAGGCCGAGCTGAAGGCGAGCGTCTCGCTTTCCGCCGTGCCGGCAAGCACGAAGGAGTGGGTGCCCATGCTGCCGCCGATCAGCACCGGCTGGCCCACGGGCTTGAGCGGTTCGGGCAGGTCCGGATGGCCCGGGCCGAAGGCGCGGGTCGCCCCCTTGCGGTGGACGTAGAGTCGCTTGCGCGCGCCGTCGATAGAGTGCTCCTCGACCTTGCAGGTGTTGTGCGAGACGTCGAACAAGAGCGAGAGCCGTGCGGCGGGGAACAGGGCCGCGAACACATCGCGGGTGAGATGGGTGAGGATCTGCCGGTTGGCGAGCGCGCAGTTGATCGCCGCCCGCATGGCGCCCAGATAGCGCTGTCCGACGTCCGACTCGATCGGCGCGCAGGCCAGCTCCCGGTCGGGCAGGGCGATGCCGAATTCGGACGCCGCGATCGCCATCTCGCGCAGGTATTCGGTGCCGATCTGATGGCCGAGGCCGCGCGAGCCGCAATGGATGCTGACCACCGCATCGCCGAGCTTGAGGCCGAAGGCGGCGGCGATCTCGGGCGCGCGGATCTCCACCACCTCCTGCACTTCGAGATAGTGATTGCCGGAGCCGAGCGTGCCCATCTCCCGCCGCTGCCGCTTTTTCGCTTTGGGCGAGACATGCGCAGGCGCGGCGCCCGCCATGCAGCCGCGCTCTTCGATCCGGTCGAGGTCCGCCGCCTCGCCCCAGCCCTCTGCCACCGCCCAGGCCGCGCCGCCCGCGAGCATGGCGTCCATCGCGGAGTCGTCCAGGGTAATCTTGCCGGTGCTGCCGACGCCCGCCGGGATCTGCGCGAAGAGCGCGTCGGCGAGCTCGGCCTTGGCGCGCTCGATCTCGGCCCGGTTGAGCCCCGTGTGCAGCAGGCGCACGCCGCAGGAGACGTCGAAGCCGACGCCGCCGGCTGAGACCACGCCGCCCCGGTCCGCATCGAAGGCGGCGACTCCGCCGATGGGAAAGCCGTAGCCCCAATGAGCGTCCGGCATGGCGTAGGACGCCTTGACGATGCCGGGCAGGGTGGCGACGTTGGTGATCTGCTCGAAGACCTTCTCGTCCATCGCCGCGATCAGGTCTTGGTCGGCGTAGATGATCGCCGGCACGCGCATGGCGCCCGCGGGCTCGATCACCCATTCATGCTCGGCGTGTCGGGCAAAGTGGCCGAAATCCATGAGGTCCCTCGCGATGCTGCCTCCCAACACATATGCGGCGCGCCGGCGCGGTCCGCAATGACCTGGGTCACCCGCGACCGGTCGCACGCCGGGCAGCCGATGCCCCCCTCACCCTCCCGCTTGCGCGGGTCCGTCCCTCTCCCACCAGGGGAGAGGGGATTCCGCTTTGCACTCGACCGGTCACTCCCTCCCCCTCGATGGGGGAGGGCCGGGGTGGGGGTGAATGCTTTGTCACCTCCAGTCCAGGCAAGCAAAGCCCGCCTCCTCAGACGTCGATGACGCACGCCGCGGCCCAGCCGCTGTCCTTCTGTGCCACCTGGAGCGCGGTCATGGTCGCGCCCTTGGGCTCGACCGCGGGGCGGTGGCGGG
>JASJBI010000113.1 GCA_030066595.1 Alphaproteobacteria bacterium
TCTCACCGATGTTGCCGTAGATCCCCTTCATCTTCTGCTTGGCGAACAGCTGGGTGCCGAAGTCGGTCGGCTTGCGGCGGCGCTGTCCGTGCTGGCCGGGGCCGTATTCGCGGCGATTGACGGGGGATTTCGGCCGCCCCCAGAGGTTCACTCCAAGGCGGCGGTCGATCTTGTACTTGGCGGCCAGGCGCTTGCCCATGGCTCGTCTCCTGTGTTGTTCGGGGCCGCGCTGTTGCGCGCCGGCCCATCCATTGTCCCGATCAGCCTGGGTCCGGACGCCTCCGGGGCGGCGCGGAATCCCTTGGAGTTCCGCGCACATGCTCGGGAATCGAAGGCGCGAACATACGCAAAGCCGCGCCGGAGTCAAGCAGCCGCCCGGGGTGCGGCGCTCCGCGCCTGCACACACATGTCGCAGGGGGCAAGGATAGTCGGAGCCCGACGCTGCGATACACTGTCAAGGCACGTGGTCCAATTGCGCGCAAAGCCGGATTCCGCCGTCGATGAGCAAGAAGTTCCATCCGCCAGACGCCGACCAGGACCGGCAAGCCGCCGACCAGCGGGCCGTCGCTGGACCACGCCGAGTGCTGTCCCGGCGTCACTTCATGGGTGGATGGGCCGCTCTGTGGCTGGCAGCAGCTTTTTCTTCGCCGCCCGGCAACGAAACGGAGGTCTCCCAGTATCGTCGGCGCCCTCGCCGTCGAGGGAGCCCGTACCGCGACCGAACCGGCCGCCGCCGGGGAGGACGGCGACGGCTGCGGTAAGGTGGATCAAGGTGACCGCGCGGGCCGGTTGATCCACGGGAAAACTCTGGCGACAGGTGCCGGTCAGCCCCTGATGCGGCGCGGATCGAGGCCCCGCTCAAGGTCGCGCACGAACCCTTCGATGTCGCCCCTGGGCACACCGATATCCTTCAGGCTCGCGTCATCGAGAGAGGCAAGCGCAGAGATCGTCCGACTGCGGACCCAGTTGCGGTGCACGCGGTCGACGTAGTGCGCCGCCGCGTCTCGAACCCCGGCAGCCACGGCACTGACGGCCTGCGACCAGCCCGTGTGGTGCCCGGACATGTGCGTGAAATTTGAGTGATGACTAGACATGACGAGGATAGCCCTTCTGCTGGCGCTGCGTGACCGGACAAGCCAAGCACGCAGTGCATGGTTGCCGACGAAGCTAAGGGCTATTCGTTTCGGGCCGATTTCCGCAGCCGCGGAGATTGGTTTCGTTTGTTTCAGGGGGCTTGCCAGGGTGTTTCGCCCAAGCCAAGGCGACCGTGCTGCGAGGTGAGCGACGGCGGCCCCCGATTACTATTCGTCCACCTGGATCGACTGCAGATAGAACACCAGCTCCAGGATCCGCCCGGCCACGATCCGCTCGCGCACCTTCGGAACGCCCTCCAGGCCCTCGATATTCTCGGCTTCTTTGCGGTATCGGTCGCCCCACACCGGCATCACCCGGGTTCCGTGCGCCTGGACCTCGTAGCGGCCATCGATGGTGCGGTAGATGCGCTCGGTTGGGAACCGGCCCTTATTCTGGATCGCCAGCTGGGTGAGGTCCCCCGGATCGACGCTCAGCAGCGCGGCCAGCGGCCCTTGGCCCATTCCGTCCATGCCATGGCAGACCGCGCATTGCCGGCGGAACTCCGCCTGGCCAATGATGTCTCCCTGCGCCGCGGCGGGCGAGCCCGCGGTAGCCAGGGCAAGGGCCAGGCCGACCGACGCGACGGCGGTTGCCGCGCTTTGACACACTGTCATGGCATTCTCCTCTAGAGCGTCGCCCTGTGACGGACGGGTCATCCTTCACCCGAAACTAAAACGCCCGCCAAGGTCCCTGCCATTGACCTAGCGCAATGGGCCTCCGCGCAGCAGGCTCGAGACAATGCCGTGCAAGGTCTGCACCTCCTGCTGGGTCAAGCTCGCGCGCAGGAACAAGTTGCGGATGTTGCGCACCATGGTCGGCCGCTTCTCCGGCGGGTGCAGAAACCCGCCTGCGTCCAGTTCCGCCATCAGCCGGTCGAAGAAGTTGTCGAGCTCCGCCTTGGTCGCGACATCGGTTCGCCCGGTGTGCAAGTCCGTGTCCGGCGTGTTGTCTCCAGCCTGGAACCACTCATAGGCGATCAACAGTACGGCCTGGGCCAGGTTGAGCGAGGCATAGGCCGGATTGAGCGGCACGCTGATCACCGCATCCGCCCGGGCCACGTCGTCGTTGTCCAAGCCCGCCCGTTCCGGCCCGAACAGGATGCCGCAGCGCTCCCCGCGGGCGATCGCGTCGCGCATCTCGACGGCCGCGCCGCGCGGCGTGGCGACCATCTTGATCATGCCGCGCGGCCGGGCGGTCGACGCATAAACCCGGTGCAGGTCGGCCACCGCGTCCGCGGTCGTCTCATACAAGGCCGTCTGCTCGATGACCTGATCGGCACCGGACGCCATGGCCACGGCGCGCTCGTTCGGCCAGCCGTCCCGCGGCGCCACCAGGCGCAGCTCGGTCAGTCCGCAATTGAGCATGGCGCGCGCCGCGGCGCCGATGTTCTCGCCCATCTGCGGGTGGACCAGGATGATCGCCGGCCCCTGGCCCGCAACACCCGTGCCGGCCGAGCGATCGGTCCCGGCCATCAGCTCAAGTCTTGGCGACGCTGCCGGTCTTCAGCAGCTTGTAGCGGTAACCGTCCTGCAGCGCGGAAACCGAAGCGGCGATGATGTTGGCCGAGACGCCGACCGTGGTCCACCGGCCGATGTTCGGGCCGGCGAACTCGATCATCACCCGGGTGACCGCGTCGGTGCCGGTGCCCTCAGGCGGGGTGAAGATGCGCACCTTGTAGTCGACCAACCGCACCTCGGAGAGCTGCGGGTAGTGTGGCGCCAGCCCGGCCCGGATCGCAGTGTCCAGCGCATTCACCGGTCCGTTGCCGACCGCCACCTGCCGGGTCTCCTCGCCGCCCACCTCCAACTGCACCGTGGCCTCGGATTCCTGGACCAGCGACCCACGGGCGTTGAACCGCTGCTCGTCGATCACCCGAAACCGCTCGAGCTCGAAATAGTCCGGCATGCCGTGCAGGGTGCGCCGGGCCAGCAGCTCGAAGCTGGCGTCCGCACCGTCGAAGGTCGCGCCGGTGAACTCGTAGCGCTTGACCTCGGCCAGCAGGGATTCCAGGCGCGGGTCCTTCCCGTCCACCTCGATCCCGGCATCGCGCAGCCGGGCCAGGACATTCGACCGCCCGGCCTGCTCAGAGACCACGATCACCCGCTGGTTCCCGACGCAGGTCGGCGGAACATGCTCGTAGGTGCGCGGGTCCTTCTCCACCGCTGAGACGTGCAGCCCGCCTTTGTGCGCAAACGCGCGATCGCCGACATAGGGCGCGCCGGGGTTGGGGTGCGTATTCAGGCGCTCGTCCAGCAGCCGCGACAGCGGGGTCAGCTGGGTGAGCTGCTCGTCCGAGATCCCGATCTCGTACTCGGTCTTGAGCTTCAGGTTGGCGATCAGGCTGATCAGATCGGCGTTGCCGCAGCGTTCGCCGAGCCCGTTGATGGTGCCCTGGACTTGCCGGACTCCGGCCCGCAGGGCGGCCAGCGAATTGGCCACCGCGTTGCCGGTGTCGTTGTGGCAATGGATGCCCAGCCGCTCGCCGGGGATTCGGGCTGCCACCTCGGACACGATGCGCTCCACCGCATCCGGCAGCGTGCCGCCATTTGTGTCGCACAGCACCACCCAGCGGGCGCCCGCCTCATAGGCGGCCATGACGCACTCCAGCGCGTAGTCCGGGTTGGCCTGGTAGCCGGCGAAGAAATGCTCCGCATCGAACATCGCTTCGGCGCCACGGTCGGCGACCCGGGCAACGCTGTCTCGAATCATCGCGACGTTTTCGTCACGCTCGATGCCGAGCGCAACGTCCACATGAAAGTCCCAGCTCTTGCCGACCAGACAGACCGCGGGTGAGCCCGCATCCAAAACCGCGGCCAGGCCGGGATCGTTCTCGATACTGCGGCCGGGCCGGCGGGTCATTCCGAACGCGGTGAAGATCGCGTGGCCCAGCTGCGGCGGCTTAGCGAAGAATGCGTCGTCCGTTGGGTTCGCGCCAGGCCAGCCGCCTTCCACGTAGTCCACCCCGATCGCGTCCAGCGCATGGGCGATCACTTGCTTGTCGGCGACCGAGAAGTCGACGCCCTGGGTCTGCGCACCGTCTCGCAAGGTGGTGTCGAACAGATAGACGCGGTTGTTGTCGCTCGGCTGTGAAGTCATCGCAAAGGTCTGATGTCGCTCGGTCGAAGCCGCAGGAAGCCCAGGGTATTACCCCCTGTGGCAGCGCGGACACAACCATCGCCGGGCGCGGAATTGCGCCTGGGGGGCCAAGATCATCAATCCTCGGCAAAAGCCCCGCCCCGCCAGACTGCTTCAAATCGCCCCGGTGACGCCCCGAATCACCGGCGCCTACAATCGAATCCACAAGGGAAGGATTACCGACTCGGTATACTGCAATCGAATCCACACATATCGGCCGGCCGAATCGGTGTACCTGCAATCGAATCCAATTGGTCGGGTCCCGAATCAGTCTTGCCTGCAATCGAATCCATCCAGGTATACAGCCGCGTTGCGAAGTGATGTAGTACAGAATTGCAACAGGGGGGTTACGCGACAGTCGCAATAGTTCAGCGGGAAGCAGGCCTGCCAGCAGCAATACGTCCATGCCTAGCCTGGGCGGAGCCGCGAAGGATGTGTGGGCAACTTCTTGTGCGCTGGCAGCCAAGCGCAGCAACCAGATGATTCACATTGGTGTACGGGAGGAACGGATGGCGAAGAAGGCCAGCAAGAAGACAGCGAAATCAAATCGACGGGCCGCAAGCGGCGCGAAGCCGGAAAAGAAGATGAAATTCGAGGAGTTCGAGCGGGAGCTGTTGAAGCTTCAGGTCGAGCTGTGCCGGATGCAGAAATGGGTGAAGGAGACCAAGGCGCGCGTCGTGGTGATCTTCGAAGGACGCGACGCGGCCGGCAAAGGCGGGGTCATCAAGCGCATCACCGATCGCGTGAGCCCGCGCGTGTTTCGCACCGTGGCACTGCCGGCACCGACCGAGCGCGAGAAGACGCAGCTGTACATCCAGCGCTACATGGCCCATCTGCCGGCTGGCGGCGAGGTCGTCCTGTTCGACCGCAGTTGGTACAACCGGGCCGGCGTCGAGCACGTGATGGGCTTTTGCACAGACGCGCAGTACGAGCGCTTCCTGCGCACCTGCCCGGCCTTTGAGCGCGAACTGGTTCTCGATGGGATCATCCTGATCAAGTACTTCTTCGACGTCAGCCAGGAGGAGCAGTGGCGGCGGTTCGAACGCCGTGCGGAAGACCCGCTACGCCACTGGAAACTGAGCCCGATGGACGTCGAATCGGCCGCGCGCTGGTGGGACTACACCGAAGCCTTTGAGCGCATGATCCGGCACACCGACACCGAGATGGCGCCCTGGTACCGCGTTCCGGCCAGCAACAAGCGCAAGGCCCGCCTCAACTGTATCTCACATCTGTTGAGCAAGGTCCCGTACGAGAAAATTCCTTACACGCCGCCAGAGGTTCCAAAATTGAAGAAAAAGAAGCCGAGCCAGCCGGACGAGGTCCGGTTCACCTACACCGTGCCGCTGATCTACTAGCCCGCATTTCTCGCCAGGGACCGGGCCGTCACGGCCGAGAGCAGCCGACAGGCTAGGAAAGGGGCGAAGCCCGATGCAGCGCATCGGGCAAGCGCTTTGACGCGGTCTGTCGGCTGCGCTCGGCCGCCCCCCACGTGCCATATTGGGGGCCGCGCCGGGCGGGCCGCCCCCTTTACGTCATTCAGGGGCGTCGAAGGCCTTGACCATAGCGC
>JASJBI010000114.1 GCA_030066595.1 Alphaproteobacteria bacterium
GCCCGAGACCTGCGCCAAGACCTGCTGCGCATCGGTCTGAGCCACCCGCCGCGTGGTGAAGGCCCACTTGGCGTTGCCGAGATACTTACGATGAAGCGTGATGGAAGCCATTCTTCTCTCCTTCGCGATCCCACGGGTTGAACCAAGCCGGCAACGCCTTTCTTCGATCCATTGCTGCGCTGCTCGTACCCGCATATGTCGGCGGTCGAGATGAATGGCGCCTGACGCCGACATGAACGGCGACTGACGGTCGGATGAAAAAAAGATGAACCCGAGACGCCTGCTGATAGGCCGATGGCGGATCTCGCGGGTCGCGCCTTCGGCAGATAGAAAGTGTGATTCTTGTTCTAGATCAGAGTCTAGCGCCGGTTAGATATAGTACTCCTTCAACGGCGGAATGCCGTTGAACCCGATCGAGGCATAAGTCGCCGTATAGGCGCCGGCGGCCAGGATCTCCACCTTGTCACCGACCGCGAGATCAAGGGGCAGCTCGTAGCCCGCCTGCTCGTACAGCACGTCGACCTCGTCGCAGGTGGGTCCGGCCAGGACCACCGGACCGGTGGGCCCGCCGTCATGCGGGGTCCGCAGGCGATACTGGATCGCCTCGTCCATGGTCTCGGGCAGGCCGCCGAACTTGCCGGCATCGAGATAGACCCAGCGCACCTCGTCGTCATAGGCCTTGCGCGAGACCAGCACGACTTCCGACTGAATGACGCCCGCATCGCCGACCAGGCCGCGGCCGGGCTCGCAGATCAAGGCCGGCAGGCGGTTGCCGAAATGCCGGGTCATCGCGCTCATGATCGCCGACGAATAGGCGTCCAGATCCGGCACGTCCTTGCGGTAGCGTGCCGGGAAACCGCCGCCCAGGTTGACGAGGCGCAGCTCGATTCCGGCCTCGTTGAGGGCGGTGAACAGCATGGCCGTCCGCCCAATGGCAATGTCCCATTGTTCGGGGTCGGTCTGCTGCGAGCCGACATGGAAGGAAACGCCGTAGGGCTCGAGCCCTATGTCGCCCGCCTGAAGCAAGAGATCGCGGGCCATTTCCGGCTCGCAACCAAACTTGCGCGACAACGGCCAGTCCGCGCCATCGCCCTCCATCAGGATGCGGCAAAAGACCCGCGCCCCCGGCGCCGCGGCAGCGAGCTTTTCAAGCTCGGTCGCGCTGTCGAAGGCGAAAAGAGTCACGCCTTGATCGTGGGCATAGGCGATGTCGGCCTGCTTCTTGATGGTGCCGCCATAAGACAGCCGCTCGGCTGCGGCGCCGGTCGTCGCCAGGGTCACACCAAAGCCCTCGGCGCGCAGGCCGCGGTCGAGGAAGCTGATGACCCGGTCGTCGTCCTCGATCAGCAGGACGTTCATGCGATCGCCTTGAGCCGGCCCGCGACCGGCAGCGTGGCCGTCACCGTGGTGCCCCCCTCCAGCACGCTCTCGATATGGATATCGCCGTTGTGCGCCTCGACGATCGCCTTGGCGACCGGCAATCCCAGGCCCGATCCTTCGGCATTCTGGCGGACCGCGTTGCCGCCCCGGTAGAAGCGGTCGAACACGCGCTCCAGCTCATCCGGCGGAATGCCCACGCCTTGATCGCGCACATGAACAACAGCGCCGCTTGGGCCCGGGAGCATGTCGACCAAGATGTTGCCGCCCGGCTTGGAATAACGGATCGCGTTGTCGAGCAGAATGATCAGCAGTTGCTTGAGCCGGCCACGGTCGCCGGACACCGTGATCGGGTCCGTCCCGGTTCGAACCGCGAGCTCGACTTGCGCGCGGGCCGCCAGCACCGCCATGTCCGCGCAGACATGCTGGACCAGCTCGCCGAGCGCCACCGGCTCCAGCTTGAGCCGGGCGCCGCCGGCCTCGGACCGCGCGACGAACAAGAGATCGTCCACCAGTCGGCTGGTATGCGCGGCCTGATCGACGACGCGCTGCAACGTGGCGCGATACTCTTCGCTCGGCTTCGTCTCGCCCCTGAGCGCGATCTCCGCCTCGCCGCGAATGACCGTCAGCGGGGTACGCAGCTCATGGCTGATGTCGGCAATGAATCGGCGCCGCGTCTTGTCGAGCTCATTCAAGCGCGCGTTCGCGGTCTTGAGTTCCTTCGTCCGCTCGGCCACGGTCTGTTCGAGGCCGTCCCGCGCGTGCCTGAGGTCGCGCTGATTGCGCTCCAGATCGCCCGCCATCGCGTTGAAGCTGTGGGCCAACGTTGCGAACTCGTCATAGCCGTCGACCGAGATGCGGTGCTGGAGGTTGCCCGCAGCCAAGGCTTCGGTGCCCTGCACCAGATTCTCGATCGGGCGGCGCAATCGGCGCAGCAGCACGGTCAAGCCCGCTACCGCGAATAAAACGGCCACGATCGCGGTGATTTCCGCCACGATGCCAAGCCGATCCAAGAGCAGGCTCGCCTCCCGGTCGGCCTCCTCCACCTCCTCGAGCTCGCCTTCGATCGACCGGTCGATGAGGGAATTGAAGCTCTGGTCAATGCTCTGATCCAGCACGCCGCTCAGCAGCACCCAAGCGTCCGTTTGGCGTCCTTGCTCGACGAGGCTGCGGACCTCGGCAAACTCCGTGAGGACCTGCTCGATCTGGCGTTCGATCAACGCCAGCCGCGCCAGCTCGTCCTTCTCGTCCGATCGCTCTTCATCGGTCTCCACGTAGGCCACTTCCGAGGCGATCTGATCCCTGAGCTTGTTGATCGTCGCCTCGAGCCGGCTGCGTGAGATCCGCTCGTCCAGGCGGTTATCCGCATCGCCGATCAGGATCACGTCGGCCAGCTGTTTGAACAGCTGGTAGGTTTCGGACGAGAGACGCAGATGCCCCTCCAGCACCTCATGGGCCAGCTGGCTGCGCTCCAGGTGATAGCGCGACCGCTCCGCACCCCAATAGGAGAGGCCCGCCCCAAACAACGTCAGTCCGAGCAGAAAAACCACGGTGACGAGCAGGGTCGTCCGATAGGTGACCTTTGACATAACCCCCAACCAGAACCCCGCCGCAGTAACGCGCTGCGCACGCGGCTGCGGCTCAAATTCAAGAACCGCCCCCGTGCGGCCCACTGCCTTGACATTGGCAACTTCCGTCAAGACGTTAACTCGGCGGCCCGACCCGGCAATCGTACCACTTGCTCGGATGCATCGGCCTCTGCCTGGCCAGGGGCGCTCTCGCCGTTGAACACCGCCACCGGCGGCCCCTGCCGCACCAGGTCGCCGCCGTCGAGCAGCCAAACCTCGTTGGCGGCTCGGGCTCGCGCCGGGTCATGGGTCACCAACAGCACCGTGTAGGCGCCCCGCGCCAGCAGGCGGTCCAGCATGGCGCGTCCCGGACGGTCGAGCTCCGCGTCGGCTTCGTCCAACAACAGCAACCGGGGTCTGCCAACGAGGGCCCGGGCGAGGCAAATCCGCTGCCGCATTCCGCCCGACAGATTGCGGCCGCCTTCGGTCAGACGCGTCTCGAGGCTCTGCGGCAGGCTTGCAAGCATCGGCGCAAGTCCGCACAGCTCGACGACGCGATCGATCTCCTCCGCCGGTGCGTCCGGCCACCGGTAGCGCAGGTTCCAGTCAATCGTGCCGCGGAGCAAAGGCAAGTCGGGCGAAACGGCGCCGACCGCTCGGCTCAAAGCAGACGGCGCGGTCGCAGCAATGTCCTGACCGTCGATCGTCACCTGGCCCTTGTCGGGCTGGACCAGCCCCATGGCAAGCTGCAGCAGGGTCGACTTGCCGGCCCCGTTGGCTCCGACGAGGGCGGTGACGGCGCCGGGCGCGGCCTCCGCGTCCAGATCCCGGATGGCGCCCTCGACCGAGACCCCGGCAAAGCGCACGACACCCGGTCCCGGCGGCAGATCGAAGCCGACTTTGCGGGGCGCCTGCAGGGTCGGCTGTGCCAGATAAGTGAGGATCTTGCCGCGGGCCACTGAGTAAGCCCGGTGATAGTCGAACACCCGGGCCAGATCCCGAAAGGGCCCGGTCAGCAGGCCAAGCACGGTCAGCGTCGCCACCACCGCGCCCGGCGTTGCGGTTCCGCGCTGGATCTCGAGAAAGCCGAGCATAATGACCAGGGCCAGGGCGACGGTGCCGGCCGCCTCCGGCAGGTTGCGCACCAGCGCCGAGGCATGCGCCACGGACACCGAGGCCACCAGCAAGCGGCCACTCTGTCGCCGCAGCCGTCTGATCTCCTTTTCCTCGCGGCCGAATGCTCTCACAACCGGCGCCTCGGTGAGTTTCTCACCGAGATTGCCTGCCAACTGTGCCCGCCTGCGGCGCACCTGGCGGTGGCGTTCGGTCAGGGGCCGCGCCGCCAGCACGATCGCCAAGGTCATCACCAGGAAGACGGCTGCGGCGGCCAGGGCGAGGCGGTCGTTGATCAGGAGCAGGGCGCCGACCGCTGCGGGTCCGGTCACCGCGGCGATAACGATGCGGGCGAAACCGTGACTGACCCAGAGCCTTACGGCGTTGAGGTCGCCGACGAAGCGCAGCATCAGATGCCCACGGCGCCTGGCCTTGAGCTGTCGGATCGGAAGGTCGACCGTATGGCGGAACAGGCGCACCCGCAGGCTCGCGACATAGCTCTGGCCCAACGCCTCGGCGACCCCGCGCTCAACGACCCGGAGCACCAGCAGCGCCGCGGCGGCCGCCGCAAAGCCACCCAGGATGAGCGCAATGTCCTGCGGGCTCAGAGCGAACGTCTGGTCCCGCAGACCATCAAAGACGCGCCGAACCAACAGCGCCACGGCGGCCACCGCAGCCGCCTGCCCAAGTCCGCAAAGGACCAGACCGAGCAGACGTGGGCGGCGGCTGCGATGCAGCAGTCTCGGCAGAGAAGTCATGCTGCCAAGTCCTGCTGGGCGGGACTGAAGAATGCCGGATCGGATGGCGCGGCTTCGGATCGGTCCTTCGCAAAGTGATAAACGAGTCCGGCAGCGACCACCGGATCGGTCAGGTCGTCAGAACCATAGACCGGAACATCGGTCGCGGCCGACACCTCCTGACAGGCCAGCGGCGAACGGGAGACAAGGCCGCTGATCCCCGCCAGCTCGAGGGTCGTCTGCCGCAGCAGCTGGGCACCGCCGACGGCACTCATCGCATCGGAAGCGGCGAACAGCACGCCATCGACCGAGGACCGGAAGGGCTCGGAGCGCATCAGCGCGCGGGTCTCGCCCTGGAACAGCCCGTCCGCCACCTCGAGCACGATGGCCGCGCAGCCGGCGTGCAAGAGATGGGCGATCAGCGTGTCCTGAATCCGGTGCAACTCGGCCAGCTCGACCTTGTGGGTGGACACGTGGCCCGCATCCGTGAAATCGAGGACCGCATGCGCGCCGGCGTCCTCGAAGGCGTTGAAATCCGCGCAGGCGCCCGTACCGGTGATCTTGGCCGCGCCAACCCGCAAGCCGGCCCGTGTCAGGCCATGGACCAGGCCCGCGGCCGTGGTTGTCTTGCCGGCGTTCATCGAGGTCCCGAGCACGGCGAACACGGGAACGCGGACGCCCGGCGAGGCGGGCTCGAGCGCGTAGTCGGCCACGTTGAGAGGCTTGCCAGCACCGTCCGCGACCAGACCGATCGGCTGCAGGCGGGTTGGCGAGGCGACCGCACCATGCTTGTGTACCATGCGTCCGGCCAAGCCTCCCGCGGCGACCAGGTCGCAGCCTGCGGGATCGATTTCGGCGGCAGCCTCGAACTGGTCAGGGGCGTAGCGGTTGCCCACGCAGACCACGACCTCGTCCCCCAAGTAGAGTATCGAGCGGCGGCCGGTGGCGAGCTGGACACCCTTGTGATGGCCGATGGACTCGACGCGCGCCAGCAGCAGATCGCCGGGCCGCGCGCCCGAGACCTGCGCCAAGACCTGCTGCGCATCGGTCTGAGCCACCCGCCGCGTGGTGAAGGCCCACTTGGCGTTGCCGAGATACTTACGATGAAGCGTGATGGAAGCCATTCTTCTCTCCTTCGCGATCCCACGGGTT
>JASJBI010000059.1 GCA_030066595.1 Alphaproteobacteria bacterium
GCATGAGCCGGTCCGGCCGCCAGGCCCCAGCCGAGCGCCGCCGCCAGGACCACCGCCAGAAATGTGCCCTTCAGAGTTGCAGCCATGCATCCGCGCCCCAACCTCATGAGGCCCTATTATTACCCTGATGCACGGGCATTCGCAGGAAAATTCAACGCTCTATACGGGTCGAGCGCGGGCGCCGGCTTACTCCAGCAGCCGCCGTTTGAGCTCGGTCAGGCGGCTTTCCAGGGTCACGTTCGCGACTTCGTCGCGCCGCTTGACCAGCACGGGCCAGCCGATGTCCTGCGCATAGTAGATCTCTTCCCGCACGATGCTGGACTCATCCGCGATGCGTTCCTTGAACTCGGCGTCGATCACGAAGATCTTGCCGGTCAAACGCCGATCATAGGACTGGGCCGGAAGCTCGCGGGTGACCCGGAACGTCACATTGTTGTCGATGAATTCGCGGGCGGTCTTGATGCGGCTCTTGTAGGCCAGCACCAGCTCGTTGCCCACGGCCAGCGGGAACAGCTTGCCGGACACGTTCTCGAAGTCGCGGGTCTCGGCGCCCTCGCGAATGGTCTCGCGCAGGCCATTCTGCTCGCTGCGTTCGCCCGTCCACTCTCCCTCGACGAACAACAGCCCGCCCAGCACATAGCGGGAATCGCTCGCCAGTTCCTGTTGGACCTCGGCGCCGTCGAGGTTGCGGAACCGCGCCTTGCTTTCCTCCGTGACGGCGGTGACCACCCCGGTACTGTCCTGCAGCCGGTAGGAGATGTCCTCCTGGTGGCTGCCGTCGCTTGCCGTGGTTCGCATATTCAGTTTCTCGAAGCCCGGCTCCGGCGCGTCGCGAAAGGCGCGGCTGACGGCGAAGACCGGCGAAAGCTCGGCGCGCCGCGGGCGCTTTCTCGGCTTGGTCTTTTCGGAGGTCTGGGCGATCACCGGGTCGCTCCCGGCCACCGCCACCTCTGGCACCGCCAGGACGAGTCCGGCCGCCACGACGACCGCACCGACCGTCATGGTCTTGAACACCGTTCCGATGCACGCACCGTCGTATCGGGTCATCGACAAGCGCCCGCTGATATCAAAGCTGAATCTTCCACTCCGGTTTGATGCGGTCGCGGCAGGCCGTGCCCTCCGCGCGCCGCGTCTTGCCCTGGAGCGTCACCGTCTGGGTAAACCGGCGACACGGAATGCCATTGGGCCGCACATAGGTCTGCACCGGCATCACCGAGCCGGAATAGCTGCCGTCCCGGCTGCGCCAGCTGCCCCGTTTGCCGGTTGGCTGCTCTTCCAGCACCGAGTTCAAAACCCCGCTGACCGCCGCGCAATCCTTGACCGGCAAGCGCGCCTTGAGCGCCGGCAGCAGCCAGGGGCAGGTGACCAGCTTGGCCTTCTTGACCGGCGGCTTCGGTTTCGCCGGCGGCGGCTTCTGCGGCGTCACCACCTTCGGCTTCTTGGGCTTCGGCGCGGGTGCCTTGGGCGCCGGCTGGGTCGCAGGCGGCAAGGCCGCGGACTCGGTCGGTTTCTTGGGGGCCGGCTCCGTCTTCGCCGGCTCCACCGGCTGCACCACGCGCGGCTGCGAGGCAGGGTCGGCCGGTGTGGGGGTCTTCGTGGCCGGCGGTTTCGGCGGCCTCTGTTCCGTCGCGGTCTTGGGCGGCGCGGTGCTGCCGGGGTTCTGGCTGCCGTCCGTCGGCTGTGCCGTCTTGGGTTGCTCGGATGACGGCGGCGTCGTCTCCCGCATGGTCGGCCGCTCCGTCGCCGCGGTCGGGCGCTCGGCCGTGTCGCGGCCGGACGTTGCCGGCGGCATGACCACTTCGAGCAGCTTCGGGGCGGCGTACCAGGCGCCGGCGCCGATCGCGAGCAGCACCACCGCCGCCGCGGCCCACTTGCCGACGCTGGAACCCTTCTTCTCTTCCGCCTCCGGCGGCACGCCCGGCCGGCGCGCCGCCTCGGGGCCGGTCAGCACGGTAGCGCCCTCGACCGCCCGCGGCGCGGGCACGGGCGCCTCGCCGAGCAAGGCCGCGCGCCAGTCCGCCACGGTCTGCGGCCGGTCCCACTCGTTCACCGCCAGCGCCCAGTCGATGGCGTTCAGGAACGCCTGGCTGTAGCGGCCTGTGGCCACCTCGATGGCGGGGCTGCAGCTGTCCTGGCGCACCCGGGCCGGCGCCTCCGGCGGCAGCTTGCCGCTGACCGCCTGATAGAGGATCGCGCCCATGGCGTAGATGTCGGTCCAGGGACCCTGGTCGCCCTCGGTGTAGTACTGCTCGTTGGGCGCGTAGCCGGGCGTGACGATGCTGGTCAGCCCCCGGCTTTTGCGGCTGATCTGGTCCCGCGCCGCGCCGAAGTCGAGCAGCACGGGCGAACCATCCGCGCGGATGTAGATGTTGCTCGGCTTGATGTCCCGGTGCAGCACCTTGGCCGCGTGCACCTCTTCCAGGCCATCCAGCAGCGGCAGGACCACCTGCAGGAGGTCGTCCTCCACGAACCGGCCGCCGTCGCGCTTGATGACCTCGGCGAAGCTCTCGCCCTGCTCGTAGGCCATCACCATGTAGGCGGTGCCGTGCGCCTCGAAATAGCGGAACACCTGGACGATGCTCTTGTTGCGGAAGCGGGCCAGCATCTGGGCCTCTTCCATGAAGCGCTCCAGGCCCCAGCGGTAGTCCTCGCCGTCGGCGTTCGACTTGGGCCGCACCGAAACGTCGCCCGCCCGCACCGCGAACTCGGTCGGCAGGTACTCCTTGATCGCGACCCGCATGTTGAGGTTGTTGTCCCAGGCCAGATAGGTGATGCCGAAGCCGCCCACGCCGAGCACCTGATCGAGCCGGTACTCATGCATCTGATAGCCCGGTGGCAGGGCGTTGTAGTGATCTTCGTGGTGGCCGTTGCCGGTGTCCTGGGGCATGTCACCGTGGTCCGGGAAGGTGCGGCCCGCGGCAGGAAATCTCCATGGATTCCAAGCCGTTAAGGGGTCGGTCCCGGCGCGATGTCGGCGCTGCGGAACCGTAGCGCCACTAGCTTCCCGGATCGCATGGGACGAGTCAAGCGCGTGCCCCGGCGGGACGGCCGGGGGGCGGCGTGAAGGTCCGTTAAACCTTCATTAAACATCCCGGAAGAGACTGAAACTCCGGCGTTCTGGCGCCATCACGGCGGGATCGAGCTGCGTGGCCGACGGATCGAACAGCGACAAGGACAAGCGCAAGCGGCCCCTGCGTCAATGGGTCGAGAGCACGTCCAACCTCCCTCGCGAGGCGGACCACCGGCCCGACGTGGCCGTGGCGCTCGGCTACGACATCGACGTCGACAACGCGCCCAAGGTGGTGGCCAAGGGCGAGGGCGTGGTCGCCGAGAAGATCATCGAGATCGCGCTGGCCAACGGCATCAAGGTACGGCGGGACGCAGATCTGGCCACGGTCCTTTCGGCGCTCGAGATCGACGCCGAGATCCCCTACGAGGCCTTCACCGCGGTGGCCGAGATCCTGTCCTACGTCTACCAGGCCAACGACCGGATTCGCCGGCAGACGGCCGGCAAGAAGGGTAATGGAGAGACAGCATGAGCGAGACCCCGAACACCCCCGCGCTGCAGGACATCACCAGCCGCCTGGGCCAGGTGACGGGCCACATCACCGCGGCCCGCGACCTGGTCGACAAGGGCAACGAGGTGAACCTGGGCGGCCTCGACCGCGTGGTCGAGAGCCTGTGCCAGGACATCCAGGCCCTGAAGGAGGCGGACCAGAACCAGTGCCAGCCGGCCCTGGTCGCCATGATCGACGAGTTCGACCGCCTGACCCAGGCGCTCGAGCAGCAGCGCGACAGCCTGCAACAGCAGCTCAAGAACGTCGCCGATCGCGGCCGCGCCGTGGACGCCTACGGCACCGGCTCGGCCGGCAAGACGCCCTACCTGCGCTGACTGGGCAGGACGCCCCGGCAGAAGGCGGGACCGCGTTGCCGATGCCGACGATCGTTAACCATACCTCCGCCCCCGGGGCAGAGAGCTGAGACGGCATGGAACTCGACGGCTATCTCCGCTTCGTGGTCGCGCTTGCCTTTGTGCTGGCGCTGATCGCCCTCTTTGCCTGGCTGGCGCGCCGCTTCGGCATCGGCAGCGGAGCCGTGCGCCGGCAGGCCCGGGGCAAGCGCCTCTCGGTGGTCGAAGCCGCCGCGGTCGACGGCCGCAGGCGGCTGGTGCTGCTGCGCCGGGACGACGTCGAGCATCTGGTGCTCATGGGGCCGCAGTCCGAGGTCGTGATCGAGACCGGCATTCCCGCCCCGGCGAACGGCACGTCGGCGGCCGCCGAAACGTCCCCCGCGCCCCCTCAACCCGAACCGGCCAAGGGCGAGGTGGCGTCATGAGCTGGCGGGTTCTGCTTTCGCTCGCCGCTCTGGCGCTGCTCCTGCTGGCCGAGCCGGCCGCGGCCCAGAGCCTGACCTTGGATCTGGGCGAAGAAGGCTCGACCACCGCCCGGATCCTGCAGCTCGTCGTCCTGCTCACGGTCCTGAGCCTGGCGCCCTCGATCCTGGTCATGGTGACGTCCTTCACCCGGATCGTGGTCGTCCTGTCGCTGTTGCGCAGCGCCTTGGGCCTGCAGCAGACGCCGCCCAACTCTGTGCTGATCGGCCTGGCGCTCTTCCTCACCGCCTTCATCATGGCGCCGATCCTGGAAGAGGCCTATGACGCGGGCATCAAGCCCTTGATCGCCGAGGAGATCCAGGAAGAGCAGGCCTACGAGCGCACGCTCAAGCCGATCCACGGGTTCATGCTCGGCCATGTGCGGGAGAAGGATCTGGAGCTCTTCCTCGGCATCGCCGAGGTGCCGGAGGAGACCAAGCCCGAGGACTTCCCACTGCGCGCGGTGATCCCGGCCTTCATGATCAGCGAGCTGCGCCGCGCCTTCGAGATCGGCTTTCTGTTGTTCGTGCCGTTCATCGTGATCGACATGGTGGTGGCCTCGATCCTGATGTCCATGGGCATGCTGATGCTGCCGCCGATCACCATCTCCCTGCCCTTCAAGCTGATCTTCTTCGTGCTCGTGGACGGCTGGTACATGGTGGTCGGCAGCCTCGTGCGCGGCTTTGGCGGGGGGTAGTGGGGCGCGCCGGAATGCTGCCACGGTGTGTGATTGGTCTGAAGCTTGGAGACCGTTTCAAGCGATTTCTTTCAAGGCGTGCGGCGAGCAGCGGGTTGCGCGAACCTGTCCCGGGCATTCTCCTGGCCAAGACAAAGGATGAGAGAGAAGAACGGCTCATGATTGGCTTCTACGAGCGTGATGAGCTCCCGCTTAACGAGCCCGTCCGGATCATCGAGGCGGGCGGCGTCGAGTTTCTGATCATCCAGGATCACATCTGCGACGAGTTGGAGGGCGGCACCTTGGACTTCGTGGACGGGCGGCTGACGCTGCTCAAATAGTGGCTTCGTCCTGCATCCTTAACCCAAATGAGTACATTGCATGGCCGATCTCCCAAGCTTCCATGACGCGAATCTCCTTGGCATTGAAATCAAGAGCGATGACCAGATCTGGGTCCTTCTTAGGACCGTGGACCAAAGATCAATGTATCTGTGCCTCGAGGAAGTCGAGAGGTTTGCAGGCAGCAATTTTCTTGAGGGAAACATCGTGCTCGATGTCGAGGTACAGCCCGCAGAGTCGATCAACGAGCAACGCATTTGCGATCTGTTCGACTTCGATCTCAGCTTTGACCGGGACAAGGTGTCCGTCGACAGGCTGGTTTCCCGTCTTCGGTCGTCGGATCTCAAGCTCATCCTGATAGACCCGACCTACGGATTTGGAGCCGCCTGCATCTGCAAGCATGTCTCCACGCGGGATGCCTGAGCCGAAAGAGTAAGATCGGGCATGGACAATCAGCACAAGCTGGAAGAGATCGAGGCATTGAGCGCAACGAGCACGGCGTCCCTCACCAGGCTTCTTGCGTATTCGCGCGACGCCGACCCGGAGATCAGATTTCGCGCGATCGAACGCCTGGGCGAGCATCGCTCGGACCCCGGCCTAAAGCGCACACGCGATGGACTGTGCGACGATGATAAAATGGTGCGCATAGCGTGCCTGGAGATCGTAGGGGATTGGAAAGACCGGGCTTCGCTGGATCCAGTCACGAAATGTCTGGACGACAGAGATGTACTCGTCCGGCGCGCGGCCGCCGAGGCTTTGGGCCGCATCGGGGACCCCGCTAGCATTCGCGCACTAAGGTCCAGGATTCTCAGGTCGGGCGACGCTGAGAAGGCGTCTCTGTTTCTGGCACTCTATGACTGCGGGCTGGCGGAATACCTTGGCGAGTTGCTCGGGTTACTCGAGTCAGACGATTACCACGCAAGGTGCAGCGTTGCGAATGCAGCTGCTGGCCGCACAGACAAGACGAACAGGACGTTCATCCTATCGAAGCTTGAGGCGGCTCTCGCGCGAGAGACGACACAAGCGGCAGGATCTTCATTGCGCGCCGCAATCGATGAGGTCAGAAAGCTGTGACTGATTTTGGGTTCTGCAAGGGTTTGCGTCGCTTCTGGGGTTTTCGGCGCGCTGCTCCGCGGCTTTGGCGGGGGGTAGCTGACCTTATGAACCCCAGGGGCAGCCAGAATGCCTGACATGACATCCGATGAACTGACCTGGCTCCAGCGCTGGTACGAGGATCAGTGCGACGGCGACTGGGAGCATTCTTTCGGCGTCAAGATCGAAACCCTCGACAATCCGGGTTGGAGCGTTGACGTCGATCTCACAGAGACGGACCTGGAGGGGGTACCGTTCGAGACGATCAAGATCGATCGAACCGAGCACGACTGGATCTATTGCGACCTCAGAGAGGGGAAGTTCTTCGCGGCATGCGGTCCGCAGAACTTGGCCGAGATCCTGAGGATCTTTCGCGAATGGGCGGCCGGTTGCGGGGGACGGTAGAAGACCGATGGCGCACGACTTCCTCTACAACACCATTCCTCCTTGGGTCCTCCTGGAGCCGTTTCCCGAGGCGGATATGAAGGTCTTTCCGGCGATCCAATATCAGCGGGAATCCACCAACTATTGCTCGCTGCCCGTGGTCCGTTTTCTAAGGGGTTGCAGGATGCGTAGCGAGGAAGCGCTGTGGAACGAGATGTCGGCAGCGCTGCAGTTTTACGGGCCAAGGGGGGATACGTGGAACGTGATCGATGAACTCCTGGAAGAGATGTACGAGTGGATGCCCGGAGATACCTTCATAATCCTGATCTGGGACGCTCAGGATCTGCTGCTTGATGAGGATCCGGCCCTACTTAGGCACTTTCTAGAGTTGATGAACGACGCCGGCGACATGTGGAGCAAGCCGGTCACCGACAACCGCCGGTACAACCGCCCGGCGGTCCCGTTCCACACCATCTGTCAATATCCGAAACACAAGGAGCAGCAGGTGTATGAGCGCTACCAGCCGTTCTCCGACCTGTTCGCCTGGTCGGACCTTGCCGACGTAGCGAAAACGTAGCTCGCGAATCGCGGGACCGGTGCGGACCTGGAAAGCGTGGCCAAGGACGGGTCATGAGGGACGGCTGGTACATGGTGGTCGGCAGCTTGGTCCGCGGCTTTGGTGGGGGGTAGTGGGCGAAGGTCAGCGGCGTCATGGCGCAACTAACCGACTTCCCGAAATGACGCAGATCTTTGGATCCAAGCAGAGCTTCGCGATCGAGGCCGAGATTGCCTCCTTCTATGGGGAAAATCAGGCCTTGGGACACATTCGCCTGTGGATCGATGGGCAAGCCGTTGGGGACCTCGAAGACATCGCCCCGCTCGGTGTTCCGTGGGCGAACTTCGAGAACTTGTTGAATGCATCAGACTGTTTGTCGGACGAGACGCTGATTGGTGAGTCGAAAGAGGCGTTGGTCAGCAAGGTGATAAGTGCGTCCTACACGGATTCAGATCGCTATTCCGACAGCGAGTTCGACCCAGATCAGAGGTATCGTGACCTGATCTTATGTCCGGACCTCGGAGAAGCATTCGACAACGAGCTCGTCCTCATGCTTTCGGATGAGGACCAAGTTCGGTTGGTATGGACAGATCATTTGAGCGAAGAACTCCAATACGACCAGATCTTCGAACGACGAATCGAACTGGAAGAGTTCCTCGATCCAATGCGCCGGTTCATCGCGTGGCTCCAGCATTCGATGGTCAAACACTAAGAGGGCCGCTACCCGCCCCGACGGCGGAGGGGCCGCTCAGGCCGCCTCCGCCGCCGGTTCCGCCCCGCCGTGCATGGCCGCGAGAAGCTCACGGTGGAGGCCGAACTGGCGCGCCTTGTCGAAGAACCGGGGCCTGAGCTCGCTGGCCTCGAAGCGGCCGGCGACGCGGTCGGCCGCGTCCTGCTCGTCATGGGCGAAGCGGAAGAGCTCCTGGGTCAGGATCACGTCCCCTTCCATGCCCACGACCTCGACGATGCTGGTGATGCGGCGTACGCCGTCGCGCATGCGGTCGGTGTGCACGATCAGGTCGAGCGCGTCGGCGATCTGGCGGCGCACCGCCGCGGTGGTGAGCGTGAGCCCCGCCATGGCGAACAGGTTCTCGAGCCGGGTCAGCGCGTGGCGCGGGCCGTTCGCGTGGATGGTGCCGAGCGAGCCCTCGTGGCCGGTGTTCATGGCCTGCAGCATGTCGACCACCTCGTCGCCGCGCACTTCGCCCAGGATGATGCGGTCGGGCCGCATGCGCAGCGCGTTGCGCACCAGATCGCGCATGCGGATCTCGCCCTTGCCCTCGAGGCTGGGCGGCCGGGTCTCGAGGCGCACCACATGGGGCTGCATCAGGCGGAGCTCGGCCGCGTCCTCGATGGTCACCACCCGCTCGCCCGGGTGGATGGTCTCGGAGATCGCGTTCAGGAGCGTGGTCTTGCCCGAGCCGGTGCCGCCCGAGACCAGGATGTTGAGCCGGCTCGCGCCCGCCACCATCAGCAGGCCGGCCATGGGCCCCGAGAGGCTCCCGGTCTTGACCATGGCGTCCAGATTGAGCGCCCGGCGGCCGAACTTGCGGATCGAAATGGCGGGGCCGTCCACGGCCAAGGGCGGGACGATGATGTTGACCCGGCTGCCGTCGGCGAGCCGCGCGTCGACCAGGGGCGTCGCCTCGTCGATGCGCCGGCCCGCCCGGGTGGCGATGCGCACCGCCAGGTTCATGACCTCGTCGTCGTCGGCGAAGGTGACGTCGGTGCGCTCGATCCGGCCGCCGCGCTCCACATAGACCTTGTGCGCGCCATTGACCAAGATATCGGTGATGCCGTCGTCGGCCATCAGCGGCTCGAGCGGGCCCAGGCCCATCATGTCGGCCAACAGCCGGTCGACCAGCTCGCCCTGCTCCGCCCCGTTGCAGGCGATGTTCCGCTGGGCCAGGAGATCGGCCACCAGCTCGCGGAGCTGCGGCCTGAGCTCGTCGCCCGTGAGCAGCGCCGCCTTGGACAGGTCCATGCTGTCCATGAGGTCGGCCTGGATCGCGCGCTTGATGTCGACGACCAGGCCCCAGGCGTCCTGGAACCGCTTGGCCGGGTCTTCGAGCGCCAGCACCGTCGGCCGGGTGGCGCCGTCTTGGGTGGGGTGTTTGGCCGGGCGCGCCGGCTTGGGGTCTTCCAGCGCCTGCGCGGCGCGTCCGAAGAGACGGGTCTGGGCGGTCTGCCCCTGGGATTTCATCGGCATGGCTCCGTTGTCTCCTGCCAGTGAGCACGGACTGCCTACCAATGCCTACCTAAGTCCCGACGCCTCCTCGCTTTATTCTATTGTCTAAAATTTTAGACAAATTTGACAGAAAGTCAATCTATATTTGAGATTGGTTAATTAAGATTTGAATTGCATTAGTATTACTTTCTATTAACCATACATCATCTTCTGATGTTCGGTGTGTCTGAGAGCCGTTCGCATCGCGTGTCGGCGGGCGGGCGGCCCGAAGGCCGGCGTGACCTGGCATCCCAAGAATTTGGACAGATGGGACCGGGGCCGCCTAGCTCCCGGCCGCCTCGTCCTTCGCCCCGCCCATGCCCACGCGCTGGGCGAGCGCAGCCTCCAGGAACTCGTCGATCTTGCCGTCCAGAACGCCCTGCGCGTCGCCCTTCTCCACGTTGGTGCGCAGGTCCTTGACCATCTGATAGGGCTGCAGGACGTAGGAGCGGATCTGGTGACCCCAGCCGATGTCGGTCTTGGCCTCCTGGGTCGCCTGCGCCTCTTCCTCCCGCTTCTGCAGCTCCATCTCGTAGAGCCGGGCGCGCAGCATGTTCATGGCGGCGGCCCGGTTGCGGTGCTGCGAGCGGTCGTTCTGGCACTGCACGACGATGCCGGTCGGCAGGTGGGTCAGGCGCACGGCGCTGTCGGTCTTGTTGACGTGCTGGCCGCCCGCGCCCGAGGCGCGGTAGGTGTCGACGCGCAGGTCCTTGTCCTCGATCTCGACCTCGATGGACTCGTCGATCACCGGATAGATCCAGACCGAGGCGAAGCTGGTGTGCCGGCGCGACTGGGCGTCGAAGGGCGAGATGCGGACCAGCCGGTGCACCCCGGACTCGGTCTTGAGCCAGCCATAGGCGTTGTCGCCGACCACCCGCACGGTGGCGGACTTGATGCCGGCCTCCTCGCCCGGGCTCTCTTCCAGCCATTCGAGCTTGTAGCCGCGCGCCTCGGCCCAGCGGCCGTACATGCGCAACAGCATCTCGGCCCAGTCCTGGGATTCGGTGCCGCCGGCGCCGGCGTGCACTTCGAGGAAACAGTCGTTGGGGTCCGCCTCGCCGGACAGCAGGCTCTCGAGCTGTTGCTTGGCCGCGCGCGCGTGGATCGCGGTCAGCGCCGCTTCGGCCTCGGCCACCATCTCGGCGTCGTCCTCGGCTGCGGCCAGCTCCAGGAGTTCGAGGTTGTCCTCGAGCTCGCGGGCGAGTTCGTCAAAGCCGGCCAGGGACTTCTCCAGTCGGGTGCGCTCGCGCATCACCTTCTGAGCCGCCTCCGGGTCGTTCCAGAGCTCCGGATCTTCTGCCTGGGCGTTCAGCGCGTCCAGACGCGTGCGGGCCGCATCGACGTCAAAGATGCCTCCTCAGCAGCTCCAGGGACTGCTTGATCTCGCCGACAATGGTTTCGATTTCCGCGCGCATGGATGCACCGGGTCCTTGTCTCTGTTCGGCCTCTGCCTGAGGGAAAATGTCGGTTTAGAGCACTATCCGATAACTTGGGATCAATTCTGTTGCTGTTTGGGCGCGGCAGTCCGCCAGGCGCCGTCCGCAGCGCGATGCCGAAGCATCGGGCAAGGGCGGCAACACCGCGGCTGACCGCCCAAACGCAACCCTCTCGGGCCGGGGCCTTTTTCGCCATGACGTTGTCAACCGCCTTGACCGTATGACGGATACGTTCGGCGGCGCCTTCCTAGTCATGGCGAAAAATGCCTCCGGCAGAATGGTTCCAAGTTATCGGATAGTGCTCTAATACAGGCCGCCCGTCCCTGTCGAGGGTCCGCGCGTCCCCAGCCCGAGGTCCCCGCCGCCGGTCAGCATGCTTTCCGGCACATTGCCCGCCACCACGTTGCGGTTGGTGTAGGGCGTCTCGCCGATCTTGAAGACCTCGGTGATCGCCCCCTTGGCGCCGCGCTTGGCGGGCAGCCCGGTCGTGGCGTTGACCTTGACCAGGGTGACGTTGGGCGCCACCCGGAACGGCGTGGCCGGCTGGTCCGCCAGCGCCTGTTGCATGAACTCGCGGAACACGGGCGCCGCCACGCGCGCGCCGGTCTCGCGCTTGCCCAGCGTGGCCGGCTGGTCGAAGCCGACCCAGACGCCGGTCACCAGGTCCGGCGAGAATCCCATGAACCAGGTGTCGACGCTCTCGTTGGTGGTGCCGGTCTTGCCGGCCAGCGGCTTGCCGATCACACGCAGGCTTTTCCCCGTGCCGCGCTGTACCGCGCCTTCCAGGATGGAGACGATCTGGAAGACCGAGCGCGGATCGGCGATCTGTTCGCGGATGTCGGGGATCCCGGGCACCGGCTGCTCTTCCCAGCGCGCGGTCCGGCAGCCCTCGCACGGTCGGGAGTCGTGCCGGAAGATGGTGCGGCCATCCCGATCCTGGACGCGGTCGATCAGGGTCGCGTTCAGGCCCTTGCCGCCGTTGACCAGCATGGCGTAGGCCGTGGTCAGACGCAGCAGCGTGGTCTCGCCCGCGCCCAGCGCCTGGGACAGCACCCGCGGCATGTAGTCGACGATGCCAAACCGCTGCGCCGTCTCGGCGATCTGGTCCATGCCGATGCTCTGGGCCAGCCGCACTGTCATCACGTTGCGCGATTTCTCGACGCCGATGCGCAGCGTGCTGGGGCCATAGAACTTCTTCTTGTAGTTCTGGGGTTTCCACTTGCCCAGACCGCCGCCCTGGTCGATGACGAAGGGCGCGTCCAGGACCAGGCTCGACGGCGTGAAGCCGTTGTCCAGGGCGGTCAAATAGACGAACGGCTTGATCGCGGATCCCGGTTGCCGCATGCCCTGGCTCGCCCGGTTGAACTCGTTCACGTCCTTGGAGAACTCGGCGTAGCCGCCGACCATGGCCAGCACCCGGCCGGTGTGCGGATCCATGGCCACCAGCGCGCCCTGGATGGCGGGGATCTGCTCGAGCCGGTAGATGTCGGACGGATAGGGATTGCCGTCCTTGTCGGCGGTCGCCCGCGAAACCGGGACGATAAAGCCCAGCCCCAGGACGTCCGCCGGCTCCTTGGGCGCGGGGCCGCGAGCGCCCACGCCGCGATAGTCCCGGGCCCATTTCATCTCGGCGATCGGGATGATGCCGGTGGTGCCGTCGCGGAAGCCGATTTGAGCCTCCTCCTCGTTGAGCCGCAGGACAAGCGCCAGGCGCCAGTCCCCGAGCCCGACCGGGGTCGATCGGATGGCGAACTTCTCGAGCCGATCCTGCCACTCGTCGCTCGGCCAGTCCGCGCCCACCTCGAGCCGGGCGATCGGTCCGCGCCAGCCATGCCGACGGTCATAGGCGTTGAGGCCGAAGCGGACCGCCTCCACCGCCATCTCCTGCAGCCGGGGGTCGAGGGTGGTCCGCACGGTCAGCCCGCCGCTGTAGAGGCCGCTTTCGCCGTACCGCTCGAGCAGCTCGCGCCGCACGTCCTCGGAGAAGAAGCCCGCGCGCACGAATTCGGTCTCCGCACGGTCCGCCACCTCGATCGGCTGCGACCGGGCCTCCGCGGCGACCTCGGGCGCGATCGCGCCGTCCTCTTGCATCCGCCCGATGACCCAGTTCCGCCGAGAGATCGCCGCCTCCGTGCGTCGCACGGGGTGGTAGTTCGCCGGCGCCTTGGGCAGCGCGGCCAGGTAGGCGGCCTCCGCGACGGTGAGCTCGCTGAGCGACTTGTTGAAGTACTCCAAAGCGGCGGACGCCACCCCGTAGGAGCCGAAGCCCAGATAGATCTCGTTCAGGTACAGCTCGAGGATCTTGCTCTTGTCGTAGGCCTTCTCGATCCGGAAGGCGAGAATGGCCTCCTTGACCTTCCGCTCGATCGACACCTCGCTGGTCAGCAGGAAGTTCTTGGTGACCTGCTGCGTGATGGTGGAGGCGCCGACCAGGCGCCGGCCCTTGCCGACATTCATAATGTTGGTGATGGCCGCGCGAATGATGCCTTTGACGTCGATGCCGGGATGGGTGAAGAAGGACTTGTCCTCGGCCGACAGAAAGGCGGCGACGACCTTCTTGGGGATCGCCTTGATCGGCACGAAGATCCGCTTCTTCTTGGCGTACTCGGCGATCAACCGTCCGTCCGCCGCGTGCAGCCGGGTCACCACCGGCGGCTCGTAATTGGCCAGCTGCTCGACGTCCGGCAGGTCCCGGCTGTAGCCCAGCAGGACGTAGCCCACTGCGAAAACGCCGAGGGTCACCAGCACAATGGCCGCATAAACGATCCGGACGCCGATCTTCAGAAAGCGTTCTTCCTGCATGGCTCTATCTACAAGCGAAAGGCGAAATTCTTCGTAAAAAATCCCGTTCCCAGGCGTCTTGCCTGGGTCCACATATTAGGCCTGCCGAGTATGCTGCAAATATGGCCCTGATGTGACCGCATCGTGCTCTAGCCTCGCGACAAGCGGTCGGTCAGGGCAAAATAGCGGTTCACCGCCCGGACCATGGCCCGCGCCAATTTCGCACGGTGGCTGGCCAGGCGCAACAGCCTCTCGTCCGACCGGTTCGAGAGGTAGCCCATTTCCACCAATACCGAGGCCACGTCCGGCGCCTTGAGCACCGCAAAGCCGGCGAACCGGTGAGTCCGGCGCAGCAGGCGGACATCGCGGCCCAGTTCCTCGATCAGAAGACTGGCGAACCGGGCCGACAGGTTCATGGTCTCGCGTTGGGCCAGATCGATCAGGATGTTGGCCACATCCTGGTCCTGGGTGTTGAGATCGACGCCGGCGATGATATCGGCCTTGTTCTCCTTGGCCGCGAGCGCCGCGGCCTCCTTGTCCGAGGCGGTCTCGGACAGGGTGTATACGGAGGCGCCGCGGGTCCGCCGGTTGCGAATCGAATCCGCGTGCAGCGAGAGAAACAGCTCGCCGCCGGCCCGGCGCGCGACGGCGATCCGCCCGCGCAGGGGCAGCACGTAATCCCCTTCCCGGGTCATGACCACGGAGTAGCGGCCGGTCTTCTCGAGCTGGCGGCGTAGCTCGCGGGCCATCTTCAGGGTGATATCCTTTTCCCGGGTGCCGCCGACGCCGATGGTGCCGGGATCGACCCCGCCATGCCCGGCATCGATCACCACCACCCGCTTGGAGCCGCGGAGCCTCGGCTTCAAGCGCATCGGGACGCGCGCCCTGGTCGTATCCGGCATCTTTGCCGTCGCGCCGCCCTGCAGCTTGGACCAGCTGATGCGATTTTGCCGCGCGGCCTCGGCGCGATAGGTGTCCGCGCTGACCGGCTGCAGGTCCACCACCAAGCGGTGTCCGGAAGACCCGCCGGGCGGCAGCAGGAAGGCCTTGCGAACCACCGCCGCGCCCGCCAGATCGAGCACCAGCCGCATCTGTCCCTTGGAGAACTGCCCATGGCGATAGGCCGAGATCAGGCCACCCGGACGCAGCCCGGCAGACGCTCGGACTTTCCAGGCGCCGTGCGGCAGGTCGATCACCACGCGATAAGGGCCGGACAGAGTGAACACCCGGAAGTCGCTCGCCCGGGAGAGGTCGAGGACGAATCGGGTGAGTTCTGCGTGCTGGCCAACGCGCATGCCGAGGACGGCGGTCTCCGCTCGCGCCGGCGCGAGGCCCAAGACCAGCAGCCCGAAGAGCAGGGCCGTCCAAGCAAGCGTCCGAGAAAGACCAAGGACCCTTGGTATAAGCCGCCACATCTTGCGGTTACCCTTTACCAGACCCACCAGATATATCGCCCGATTCAATTTGCGGCGCAACGCCCGAGACGGATTTCCAGCGCATCGACTGCCACCACATGTGCGACTGCGCGCATAATTCGGCCCCAAGCGCAATTCGTCGGTTGTGGTCTGTCGGGACGAAGACTAAGTTTAGGGCGTCAGTCACGGTCGTCTGGTCTCACAGGACTTGGTCATGAGTGTGACCTTCGGGACGGACGACGCGCCGCATGGGCAACGCGGCCTTTCACCATATGGTGAGCCTGCAAGCGGGGCCTCCGGCGCATCAGACATTCGCGCTCTTTACGAGCTCTTTACGAGGCAATGATGGGGAACCTCCTCCACGCGAATCAAACTTCGGATCGCCTGGAAGGCTCCCCGGGGTATGTGACTGCACGGCTGTGCAGATCTGCCCCGGGTGTTGAGCACCGTGTTCCCCACGCATCCAACCATCACGCCCCGCCCGGCCCATACATGAGGCTGAGGCGTCTGGCGCGGAGATATCTATGGCAAAGCGTATGCTCATCGATGCCACCCACCGGGAGGAAACCCGAATTGCGGTGGTCAGCGGCAAAAGGCTGGAGGACTTCGACTTTGAGACCTCCACCAAGAAGCCCATCAAAGGAAACATCTATCTCGCCAAAGTCACCCGTGTAGAACCGTCGCTGCAGGCCGCCTTCGTCGATTACGGAGGCAACCGTCATGGCTTCTTGGCGTTCAGCGAGATCCATCCCGACTACTATCGTATTCCCATCGCCGACCGCGCTGCCCTGACCGCGGCGCAGCAGGAAGAGGACGAGGACGGCAACGGGGCTGACGAACCCAACGCCGAGGACGGCAATGGCGTGGAGGTCGTCGGCGGCGACGACATGGAGGAGATCGAGGAGATCCGTCCCTCCCGCCGCCGGCCCGAGCGGCGCTACAAGATCCAGGAAGTCATCAAGAAGCGCCAGATCCTGCTGGTCCAGGTGACCAAGGAAGAGCGCGGCACCAAAGGCGCGGCACTGACCACCTACCTGTCCCTGGCCGGCCGCTACTGCGTGCTCATGCCCAACACCACCCGCGGCGGCGGCATCTCCCGCAAGGTCACCAGCCAGGCCGACCGCAAGCGCCTGAAATCCATCATGGAAAGCCTGGAGATCCCGGACGGGATCGCCATCATCCTGCGCACCGCCGGGGTGTCGCGCAGTAAGGCCGAGATCCGGCGCGACTACGACTACCTCACCCGGCTCTGGAACGATATCCGCGAGGCGACCCTCAAATCGACCGCACCCGCCTTGATCTACGAGGAAGGCAACATCATCAAGCGGGCGATCCGGGATCTCTACACGAACGAGATCAGCGAAGTGCTGGTCGAAGGCGACGACGGCTATCGGGCGGCCAAGGACTTCATGCGCATGCTGATCCCGAGCCACGCCAAGCGCGTCAAGAAGTACAAGGACCCGAGCATCCCCATGTTCCACCGCTATCAGGTGGAAAGCCAGATCGACGCCATCCACAGCCCCACCGTCCGCCTAAAGTCCGGCGGCTATATCGTGCTCGATTCGGCCGAAGCGCTGGTCGCGATCGACGTGAACTCCGGGCGCGCAACCCGCGAGCGCAACATCGAAGAGACCGCGCACAAGACCAATCTGGAGGCGGCGGAAGAAATCGCCCGACAGCTTCGCCTGCGGGATCTGGCGGGCTTGATCGTCATCGACTTCATCGACATGGACGAGCAGCGCAACAACAACAGCGTTGAGCGCCGCTTGAAGGAGGCGATGCGCAGCGATCGGGCGCGCATCCAGGTGGGGCGCATCAGCGCCTTCGGGCTGCTGGAGCTGTCGCGCCAGCGTTTGCGACCCAGCCTGATCGAGGCCAGCACCGAAACCTGCCCGAGCTGCCATGGCAGCGGTGTGATTCGCTCCACCGAATCGGCCGCGCTGCACGTGCTGCGCCATCTCGAAGAAGAGGGCATCCGCCGGGGGGCCGGTGCGATCGAGGTGTTCGTGCCGGAAAAGGTCGACACCTACCTGTTGAACCAGAAACGTCATTCCCTGAACGAGATCGAGCAGCGATTCGGCCTCAGCGCCCTGATCTTTGCGGACCCGGACCTGGTTCGTCCCGAGCTTCGCATCCAGCCATTGGAGGCGGACGGGGACGAGGCGCGCGCGTCCGTCGTGGCCGAGCCGGAGTATCCGGAGGAAGAGGCACAACCGCGCGAGCGTGGACGTGGCCGCGGCCGGCGCCGCCGGGCCAAGGAGGCCGAGGACGCACAGGAGGCACCAGCCGAGGAGATGCTGCCGGCTGGCGAGGCGGAAGACCGGGTCGAACCCGTCGAGGCCGCCGAGGAAGAGGGCGCCCGCAAGCGACGCCGCCGGGGCAAGCGTGGCGGGCGGCGCCGGGCGCGGCGGGAGCAGACCGCCGCGGCCGCAGGCGAGGCCGCTGCCGCTGAGGGTGAAGTCGAGGCGGTCGAAGAGGCAGCCGACGAGGTGGCGGCCGCCGAGGCCATGGCGCCCGAAGAGGAAGCCGCGGAGCCTGCGGCCAAGCCTGTCGCGGCACGCCGCGGGCGGCGCCGGGCCAAGGCCGCCAGCGAGGAAGCGCCGCCGCCGGCGGCCCCGGATGAGCCCCTCTCCGAGCCCACGGCAGAGCCTGCCGAAGCATCCGAGATGCCGGAGGTCTCCGCCGAGGCCGAAGCCAAACCGCAGGCGAAGAAGCCGCGCAGCCGGCAGCGCAAGACGGCGCCCCGCCGACGGCGAACCAGCCGCGCCAAGAAGACGGACGCCGAAACGCCCGCGGTGGAGGCCGAGGCGCTGGAAACCGCAGTCGGCGACTCCGCCGAGATCACGGCCGCGCCCAGTGAGCCGGACGTAGCCCCCGCGGAGACGGCCGAGGCGTCCTCCGGCAATGGCGGTTCCGGAGCCCGCCGGCGCCGGCGTCCTACGAAGAAGGCGGTGGAACAAGCCCCGGCGCCCGATCTGCCGATTCCGCCGGTCCCCGATGCCCCGGCACCCGCAACCGTTGAGGCGGACAAGCCGAGGCGCGGCTGGTGGCGCAACCTGATCGAGTAGGCGGACGCGCGTCACCGGCAAGGGCGTAAGACAGCAGTCGGCTATGGATGCAGCGGATCTCAAGATCTTCGAAGCGGTGGCTCGGCTCGGCAGCATGAACCGGGCGGCGGCCGAGCTGAACACCGTACAGTCGAACGTCACCGCGCATATTCGTCAGCTCGAGGACGAGCTGGGGGTGCCGCTGTTCGAGCGGCACAGCCGTGGCGTGACATTGACCGCTGCGGGCCAGCGTCTCCTGCCCTTTTCCGCACGGGTCGGACAGGTTCTGGAAGACGCCCGCCGCGCGGTTGCCGAAGATGGCACGCCCAAGGGCCCGCTCACGATCGGGGCGCTCGAGACCACCGCGGCCGTGCGCCTTTCGCCGCTGCTCGGCGCCTATGCCGCGGCGCACCCGGCCGTCGACCTTGTGTTGAGCACGGGCACCACCGCCGAGCTGGTTGAGGCTGTCCTCGAACGCCGGCTCGAAGGCGCGTTCGTGTGCGGCCCGGTCCATCACCCGGAGCTCGACGAGGAGCCGATCTTCAGCGAAGAGCTGGCGCTGCTGACCGCTCTGTCCGTAGACACAGTGCATGACCTGGCGGCGCTGCCGGACCTCAAAATCGTGGTACTGCGCGCCGGCTGTTCCTATCGCCAGCGGCTCGAAGCCATTCTCGCCCAGCGCGGAATCGTCGGGCTCAGGCGACTGGAGTTCGGCACCATCGAGGCGATCCTGGGCTGCGTCAAAGCGGGCCTCGGCGTCACCCTGCTACCCGAGAGCGTGGTGCGCGCGGCGCGGCACCAGGACCAGGTCGCGATCCACCGACTGCCGGCCCGGGACGCACGGGTCGAGACGGTCTTCATCCGGCGCCGCGACGGATTCGTGTCCAGCGCGCTGGTCGCCTTCCTGGCGCACGCCCGGCCTGCCAGCGGCACATCTCAGGCGGCGGAATAGGACAGACTAGTCTATCTGTCTTTCTGATATCCCTGATCACTTTAAATCGTTTTTCACGATCATCAGCGCCTCCTAGACTTGGCCAAATGAGCCAACCGGAGGCACCCATGCAGCGCGTGATCGCGGCGGAAGAGCTGGGCGCAAGGACGGCCAAGCGGGCAGTGCTGGCCGGGCTCTGCGCGGTCTTGGTGGGCATCGGTCTGGCGCGGTTCGCCTACACGCCGTTGATCCCGGCTCTGATCGAGGCCGGCTGGTTCGCGCCGTCCCAGGCCGCCTATCTGGGCGCGGCCAACCTGGCGGGGTATCTGGCCGGCGCGCTGCTGGCCCAGCGGATGGCCGCATCCGCGACCGCACCCACAGTCCTGCGCGCGATGATGCTGCTGGCAACGGCCACGTTTTTTGCCGGCGCCCTGCCCTTGTCCTTTCTTTGGTACTTCCTCTGGCGTTTCGCCGCCGGGCTGGCCGGCGGGGCGCTCATGGCGCTGGCTGCACCCGCCGTTCTGCCGCTTGTGCCGGCGCATCGGCGCGGCTTGGCGGGGGGCGTCATCTTTGCGGGCGTTGGCCTCGGCATCGTCGCATCCGGGACGCTCGTCCCCTTGTTGCTGCGTGCCGATCTTGTGCTCACCTGGTGCGCGCTCGGAGCGTTGGCCATGCTGCTGACAAGCCTGTCCTGGGGCGGTTGGCCGGGACGGTCGGCCGGAGGTCGCGATCGCGCGCCAGCCTCGCCGCCGGCAAAGGGTCACGCAGGGGCGCAGCTCAAATCGCTCTATCTGTCTTACGCTCTCAATGCCGTCGGGCTGGTGCCGCATATGGTGTTCCTGGTGGATTTCATCGCTCGGGACCTGGGTCAAGGCCTGGCGGTCGGGGCCCAGTACTGGGTTCTGTTCGGTGTCGGTGCTGTGTTGGGGCCGATCGTTCTGGGACGGCTGGCCGACACCGTCGGATTCCGACGGGCACTGCGGCTCGCTTTCGTGATCCAGGCCGCGGCCGTTCTTCTGCCCGTGATATCGGTCGGGACCGAAGCGTTGATGCTGTCCAGCCTGATCGTCGGGGCCTTCGTCCCAGGCATCGTGCCTCTGGTGTTGGGCCGGGTTCAGGCAATCGCCAAGCAGGGCGATTCGCATCAGCAGGCGGCATGGAGCCGCGCCACCGCCGCCTTTGCCCTGGGGCAGGCGGCTGCCGCGTATGGCCTGTCGTATCTGTTCGCCACCGGCATCGGCTACCCTGTGCTCTATGCTGTCGGCGCCGGTGCCCTGATCCTCGCCTTGGCGGTGGACTTTGCCGCAGGCATGCGCGCAGCGAGGCCGAGCAGCCCATAGGAGGATAGCCATGCCGCCCACTTCGGAACTCATGCGACGCCTGGATATGGCCCATCCCATCATCCAAGCGCCGCTGGCGGGCGGAGGCGACACGCCGGCGCTGGTGAGCGCATCGTGCGACGCGGGCGCGATGGGCTTCGTCGGCGCGGCCTACCTGACGCCGCCGCAGATCGCGGAATCGGCCCAGGCGGTGGGGGCGCGGACCGACCGGCCCTTCGGGATCAATCTGTTCGCGCCGCAGCCGGCGGCCGAGACACCCGGAGACGCGCAGCCGGCGCTGGCGCGGGTGGCGCCCTACTTCGAAGAGCTGGGCTTGCCGCCGCCGGTCGCGCCGACCCCGGTCCCGGACCCCTTCGCCGCGCAGTTCAAGGCCGTGCTCGACAGCGGCGCGGCGGTCTTCAGCTTCACCTTCGGTATCCCGCCGGCCGACGCGCTTGCTGCCGCCAAGGAACGCGGCATGGTCCTGATCGGCACCGCGACCACGGTCGACGAAGCCAAGTCCGTGGCCCGGGCCGGCGTCGACGCCGTGGTCGTGCAGGGCAGCGAGGCGGGCGGCCAGCGGGCGAGCTTCGCGCGGGACTTCGAGACCTCGGCCGTCGGGACCATGGCGCTGGTGCCCCAGGTGGTTGATGCGGTTGACCTGCCGGTGATCGCCTCGGGCGGGATCATGGACGGACGCGGCATTGCCGCGGCGCTGGCTCTGGGCGCGGACGCGGTGCAGATGGGCACCGCCTTCCTCACCTGCGACGAAGCCGGCATTCCGGACGCCCATCGTGCGGCCATCCTGGCCGCGCAGGAGGACGAAACGCGTCTGACCCGCGCCTTCTCCGGCCGGCCGTCACGCGGCATCGTCAACCGGTTCATGGACGATCTGGACCGCGCCGCTGACCCGGATGCGATCCTCCCCTTCCCCTTGCAGAACGCGCTGACCCGTCCAATGCGCGCGGCCGCCGCCAAGGCCGGCAAGGCGGACTACCTCTCGCTCTGGGCCGGCCAAGGCGTGCGACTGGCACGCCGGCAATCCGCCGCCGAGCTCATCGCCCGGCTGGCCGAGGAGACCAGCGAGGCAATTGCGCGAATGTCCCGGTAGGACGCTAGTCCCCGCGCCCGCCCCGCCAGGCGATCAGGCGCTTGGCCGCCTCGGCCATGTCTTCGGTGGTGCCGGCGAAGGAAATGCGGATATAGGCCTGGCCGCGCGCCGGGTCGAAATCCACGCCCGGCGTCGTGGCCACGCCGGTCTCCGCCAGCATGCGGGCACAGAACTCCGGGCTGTCGTTGGTCAACTGGCGGACATCCGCATAGATGTAAAAGGCGCCGTCCGCCGGCGCCAGCTTGTCGAAGCCCGCCTTGGGCAACTCCCGCAGCAGCAGTTCGCGATTGCGGGCATAGCGGTCCCGGTTGGCATCAAGCTCGTCATAGCAGTCGAAGGCGGCGACCGCGGCCCGCTGGGACAGCGACGGCGGCGAGATGAACAGGTTCTGCGCCAGGCACTCGACGGCACGCAGCAGATCCATGGGCACCACCATCCAGCCCAGCCGCCAGCCGGTCATCGAGAAGTACTTCGAGAAGCTGTTGATCACGAAGGCATCGTCGGTGAGCCCAGCGGCGCTCGCCGTTTCGACGGTCTGATAGGTCAGCCCGTGGTAAATCTCGTCCGAGATCAGGCGGATGCCCTGCCCGCGGCAGTAGTCGACCAGGGCGGCCATGCCGGCGGGATCGATCATTGTGCCCGTCGGATTGGACGGACTCGCGATGATCAGGCCGTCGATGTCCGGGGCAGCCTTCTGCAGGATCTCGGGCGTGGGCTGGAAACGGGTGCCCTCGTCCGTGGGCACGCCGACCGGCTCGAAGCCGAGCGCCGTCAGGATGTTGCGGTAGGCGGGATAGCCGGGCTCGGCCAAAGCGATCCGGTCGCCCTCGTCGAAGGCCGACAGAAAGGCCAGCAGGAACCCGCCCGACGATCCGGTGGTCACCACGATGCGCTCGACCGGGACATCGAGGCCATAGCGCGCCCGATAGTGCTCGGCGATGCGCGCGCGCAACTCCGGCACGCCGAAAGCCAGCGTGTAGCCCAGCCGGTCGCCCGCCAGCGCGTCCCGCGCCGCGTCCAGGACGCCGGCCGGCGCGCTGGTGCCCGGCTGGCCGACCTCGAGATGGACCACGTCCGCGCCCTCGGCCTCGCGCGCATTGGCGGCCCGCATCACGTCCATTACAATGAACGGCGCGATTTGCCCGCGCCGGGATATCTTCAGCGCCATGTGCCTAGCGGCTCCAGCGCGCGCCCGATCGGGATGGCACGTTGATCGACCCGATCGCGCGCCTATCTAAGCTATTGGGGATAGTTCGGGAATTCCAAATGAAACGCATTCTGTCGTTGATCCTGGTGGTGTCGTTCGTGCTGCCGCTGTCCGTCCTGCCGGCCGCGGCCGAGCGGGGCATGCGCCTGATCCGTGACGCGGAGATCGAAAATACCATCCGCCTCTACACCACGCCACTGTTCACGACAGCGGGCCTGGATCCGTCCGCCATCCGGATCTACCTGATCGATAATCGCCAGCTCAACGCCTTCGTCGCGGGTGGCCAGAACATCTTCATTCACACCGGCCTGCTGATCCGCTCGGAGCATGCCGGCCAGGTGATCGGCGTGCTGGCGCATGAAACCGGTCACATCGCGGGTGGGCACCTGACGCGGCTGGACGATGCCATGCGGCGGGCGCAGATCCAGTCAATCGTCACTTTCGTGCTGGCCGCGGCCGCGGCCGTGATGGCAGGGGACGGACGGGCTGCGGCGGCGGTGGGAGCCGCCGGCCAGGACGCCACCATGCGCTCTTTCTTCCGCTACACCCGAACCCAGGAAGGCGCCGCCGACCAGTTCGCCGTCACGACGCTCGACGACACCGGCACCTCGTCCCGCGGCATGCTCGAATTCTTCCAGATCCTCGAGGGCCAGGAATTCCTGGTCACCGACCGCCAGGACCCCTACGTCCGGACCCACCCCCTGACCCAAAGCCGGATCTCCTTTGTGCGCAACCACGTGGCCAACTCGCCATACTCGGACGCGCCCCTCCCCGCAAAGTACGGCATCACGCACCGGCGCATGCGGGCCAAGCTGATCGGATTCCTGGAACCGACGGGCCGGGTCATGCAGACCTACAAGGCCACGGACAACAGCGTCGAGTCCCGCTATGCCAGAGCGATCGCACTGCACCGGGAGTCCAGAACCGACGACGCCGTCGGCCTGGTCGACAGCCTGATCGCGGAACAGCCCAACGACCCGTACTTCCACGAACTCAAGGGGCAGATCCTGTTCGAGAGCGGCCGGATCAAGCAGTCGCTGGGTCCCTACGGCAAGGCGGTCCGCTTGGCGCCGAACGAGGCTTTGCTGCGCTCGTCCCTGGGCGCAGCCCAGCTCGAAAGCAACGATCCGGCCTTGGTGCGCCCGGCGTTGACTCATATCAAGGAGGCGGTGCGCAAGGAGCCGGATATGGCGCATGGCTGGCGACTGCTGGCGACCGCGCACGGCCGCTTGGGCCAGAAGGGCCTGATGACCCTGGCCCTGGCCGAGGAAGCGGCGCAACTGAATCGAAACCCTGACGCGCTACGCTACGCCAAGCGCGCCTCCGCCACGCTGAAGAAAGGCAGTCCCGCCTGGATCAGGGCGCAGGATATCGCGCGCGAGGCGGAAAAGGCTGTCCAGCGTGACGAATAAGAGGACCCTCGCAGCAATGTGATCAGGCCGGCCCGGATCGCCCTTGCTCCGGCAGGCGCTCTCAAGGGATCATGGCTGCTCGCCGCTATTGGGAGAATTTGCCTATGACGCTTGCCAACTCTTTGCTCCGCTTCACGGCGGCTGTCGCCTTGATCTCGGCGCCAATCTCATTGGTGGGCGCCCCAGCAAGCGCAGACGAGCCCAAGGCGACGGCCAGCGGCGAAATCGATCGCGCCACCTTCGAAAAGATGCTGCGGGAGTTCCTCGAGGAGCATCCCGAAGTGGTGGTCGAAGCACTCGAGAGCTGGCGCGCGCAGCAGAAACTGGCGGAAGAGGAACGTGCCAAGAAAGCCTTGGTGTCCGAGTCAGAGCTGCTTTTCCGCCATCCCTATACGCCGGTCGGGGGAAATCCCGACGGTGACGTGACCATCGTCGAGTTCTTCGACTATCAGTGCGGCTACTGCAAGCGGGTCGTCGCGAGCTTCCTGGAAACGGTCGAGGACGACGGCGAGGTCAAGGTCGTGTTCAAGGAGTTCCCGATCCTGGGCCCGGCCTCGCGCTACGCGGCCGAGGCGGCGCTGGCTTCCAAGGCGCAAGGCAAGTACCTCGAGTTCCACCGTGCCCTGATGGAGGTCAAGACTGCCCTCAACCCGCAGGTGGTCATGGCGGTGGCGAAATCCGTCGGCCTCGACGCCGAGCGGCTCGAGCGCGATATGGCCGCGGCCGAGGTGCAGGACGAGATCCGGCGCAACTTCGAACTGGCGCAGAAGATCGGCATCCGCGGCACACCCGCCTTCATCATCGGCGATCACCTGGTGCCGGGCGCTATCGGGGCCGATGCCATGAAGAACATGATCGCCGAGGTTCGCGGCCGCAGCTGACCTTGGGCGGGCGCCGCCGGATCGCTTGCGGCGCTTCTCGAATTGATCCACTCTTCCGCTCGAGGCCAGCGCCCGGATCGGTCCGGCGCGCGCGATGGGATCTGGCGGGAGGACCGGCATGCAGAAAGCTGCGAGGCGTGAGACGGCGGGCCACATCCGGCCCGTGCCGGAGGAAGCCCCGAAAGCCTACAACAACGTGCTGGAGATGATCGGCAACACGCCGATGGTCGAGTTCACCAAGCTCGATACCGGCAAGTGTCGCCTGTTCGCCAAGCTCGAGAGTCAGAACCCGGGCGGCTCGATCAAGGACCGGATCGGGCTGTCGATGATCGAGGCGGCCGAGCGGGACGGCCAGCTCAAGCCGGGCGGCACCATCGTCGAGGCGACCGCCGGCAACACCGGGCTCGGGCTGGCGCTGGTGGCGGCCCAGAAGGGCTACAATCTGATCATCGTGCTGCCGGACAAGATGAGCCAGGAGAAGGTTTTCCATCTGCGCGCGCTGGGGGCCGAGGTGCTGATGACCCGCTCGGACGTCGGCAAGGGGCACCCCGAGTACTATCAGGACTATGCCGAGCGGCTGGCTGCGGACATGGGGGCGTTCTTCGTCAACCAATTCGGCAACGCAGCCAACCCCTATGCGCACGAGACCACCACCGGGCCGGAGATCTGGGCCCAGATGGAGCATGACCTGGACGCCGTGGTGTGCGGCGTGGGCTCGGCCGGGACCATCACCGGGCTCGGCCGCTACTTCCAGCGGGTGGCGCCGCATGTGGAGATGGTGCTGGCCGATCCCGAGGGCTCGATCCTGGCCCACTATGTGGAGACCGGAGAGCTTTTGAACGAGGTCGGCTCCTGGCTGGTCGAAGGCATCGGCGAGGACTTCATCCCGCCGATCGCCGAACTCGATCGGGCCAAGCGGGCCTATTACGTCAGCGACGCGGAGGCCCTGCACACGGCGCGGGCGGTGCTGCGCGAGGAAGGCATTCTGGCCGGCTCGTCCTCGGGCACTCTGATCGCCGCCGCCTTGCGCTATTGCCGCGAGCAGTCCGAGCCGAAACGGGTTGTCACCTTCGTCTGCGACAGCGGCAACAAATATCTGTCAAAGATGTTCAACGACTACTGGATGATGGATCAGGGCTTCATCGAACGGGAGCGCAAGGGCGACCTGTCGGACCTGATCACCCGTCGCCATGTGGAGCACGCGACCTACACGATCGGCCCGGACGAGCCGATCGCCACCGCGCTCCAGCGCATGAAGCTCTATGACGTGTCACAGCTCCCCGTGGTCGAGAACGACAAGATCGTCGGCATCATCGACGAATCCGACGTTCTACTGGCCGTGTACGACCATGAGGACCACTTCCGCGAGCCGGTGCGCACGGCGATGACCGCCAAGCTCGAAACGCTCGACGCCAGCGAGCCGATCGAGGCTCTATTGCCGATCTTCGCCAAGGACCATGTCCCCATCGTGGTCGACGGCGACCGCTTCCTCGGTCTGATCACCCGCATCGACATGCTGAACTATCTGCGGCGACGCCACCAGAAGCACGCCTGAGACGGGCCGCGCCGGACCGGGGGAGAGGCCTAGACCCCCTCGAGCGCCTGCTCCAAATCCGCGATGATGTCGTCCACGTCCTCGATGCCGACCGAGATGCGCACCAACCCGTCGGTCAAGCCGCGCGCCTGACGGTCCTCGGGCGGCACCTCGGCGTGGGTCATCGTCGCCGGATGGGTGATCATGGTCTCGACCGCGCCCAGGCTCTCGGCCAGGCTGCACAGCTTGACCCCGTTCATGACGGCCCGGCCGGCGGGGATGCCGCCCTTGAGCTCGAACGAGATCATGCCGCTGAAGCCCGACATCTGCGCCTTGGCGATGGCGTGCTGCGGATGGGACGGCAGGCCCGGATAGCGCACGAAGGCAACCTTGGGGTGGCCCTCCAGGAACTCCGCCACCTGCTGCGCGCTCGCGCTGCAGCGCTCCATCCGGAGATGCAGGGTCTTCGCCCCGAGCAGCGTCAGCCAGCAGTCGAACGGGCTGGGCACCGCGCCGACGGACTTCTGGACGAACTTCATCTCGTCGAAGATGTCCTGGCGGTTGGTGATGACCGCGCCGCCGATGATCTGGTTATGGCCCGAGAGGTATTTGGTGGTGCTGTGCACCACGATGTCGGCGCCGAACTCGAGCGGCCGCAGGAACACCGGGGTGGCGAAGGTGGAATCGACCCCGAGATAGAGCCCATGCTCCTTGGCGATGGCCGCCATGGATTCCATGTCGGTGACCTTCAAGAGCGGGTTGGTCGGGGTCTCGACCCAGAGCATCTTGGTCTCCGGGCGGATCGCCTGGCGCACCGTCTCGGGCTGGGAGGTGTCGGCGTAGGTGAAGGTGAGCCCGTAGCGCGCCAGGATCCGGTCGAAGATCCGGGAGGTGCCGCCATAGACGTCGTCCGAGCACACCACGTGGTCCCCCGCGGAGAGCAGCTTCAGGCAGGCGTCTACCGCCGACATGCCGCTTGAGAAGCAGATGCCGAACTGCCCGCCCTCGATGCCGGCGAGGTTGTTCTCGAGCACCTGGCGGGTCGGGTTGGAGGACCGGGTGTAGTCGAAGCCCTTGTCCGTGCCGACCTCGTCCAGGACGTAGGTGGCTGTCTCGTAGATCGGCGGCAGGATCGCGCCGGTGGTCGGATCGGGCTCGATTCCCGCATGCACGACCTTGGTGTCGAACTTCACTGGCTGGCTCCTTAGGCTCAAGAGGGCATCTGGGCGAACATCGATTGTCCCACCAGCAAAGTCAATCTGCGCCGAGGCGCGGCCGGGCCGAGCCTGTCGCGCCCGGCGGGAAGCCGGCCCCCGGGGACAGACCAATCCGCCCGTCAAACCACGGAAATACCATGGATTCCGGCCCAGCGCGGGCCTCGCGTAAGCGGTTCTTAACCAAATTTCGTCAGGCTGCGCAGGCTGCAACCAGAATGCCGGGCGGGGCGGTCCCTGATGTTTTTCTTTGTCGGTATCATCATCGTCACCTTGAGCGTTCTCGGCGGTTATGCGGCGCTGGGCGGCAAGCTTGGCGTGCTGTGGCAGCCCTTCGAATTTGTGATCATCGGCGGCGCCGCGATCGGCGCCTACATCATCGGCAACCCCAAGTCCGTCCTGGCCAAGACCGGCGGCGCCATCGGCCTGGTCATCAAGGGAGAGAAATACGACAAGGACTCCTATCTCGACCTGCTCTCCCTGCTCTACCAGATCTTCAAGGTGGCCAAGTCCAAGGGCGCGCTGGCCCTGGAAACCCATATCGAGAACCCGGAGGAGAGCGAACTCTTCAACGCCTTTCCCAATATCCTGGCCGACCATCACGCGGTGACCTTCCTGTGCGACTACCTGCGCCTGGTCACCATGGGGACGGACAATCCCCACGAGCTCGAAGCGCTCATGGACGAGGAGATCGAGACCCACCATGAGGAGCAGCTGCAGATCTCAAGCGCGCTGCAAACCATGGCGGACGGCACGCCCGCGCTCGGCATCGTCGCCGCCGTCTTGGGCGTGATCAAGACCATGGGCTCGATCACCGAACCGCCCGAGGTGCTCGGCCAGCTGATCGGCGGCGCCCTGGTCGGTACCTTCCTCGGGGTGTTCCTGGCCTACGGCTTCATCGGCCCGCTGGCGGCGGCGCTCAAGTCCCGCTACGACGCGGAAGCCAAGTACTATCAATGCATCCGGGCCGCGCTGCTGGGCTACTTGCACGGCTATGCGCCGGCGATCTGCGTCGAGTTCGGTCGCAAGGCGCTGCTGTCCAACACCCGCCCCACCTTCTACGAGGTGGAGGAGAAGGTCTCGGAAGCGCCGAGCCCGAGCTAGCCGTCGATGAACATCGCGACTCCCAATCAGGCTGCCGACGCCAAGGGCGAAGGCGCGACCATCATCATCCGCAAGATCAAGAAGGGTGGCCACGACGCGCACCATGGCGGCGCCTGGAAGGTTGCCTATGCGGACTTCGTGACCGCGATGATGGCCTTCTTTCTGCTGCTGTGGCTGTTGAACGCGACCACCGAGGAACAGAAGAAGGCCATATCGAACTACTTCGCGCCGGAATCGGTCTCGCGCAGCCAGAGCGGCAGCGGCGGCGTCCTGGGCGGCAACGTCTCCTCGGACAAGGACATGACGATCTCCCAGCCTGGCGTGCCGGGCGTACTGGTGCCGATCCCGTCCGCACCCGGCGGCAAGACGGCCGACAGCGACGACGGCGAGACCGCGCCAGAAGAGCCCGAGGAAGAGGGCCAGGGCAATGCCAGGGAACCGGAGCAACTGGCCGATGAGGAGTCGGACGCGGTCCGCGCCGGCGAGGAGAAGATCAAGGTTCCCGAGAGCAGCGCCGAGGCGCAGCAAGACCGTCATTTCACAGAGGTCGAGGCCGACCTCCGTCAGGCGCTGGACGAGACCCCCGCCCTGCACGAGCTGGCCGATCACCTGCTGGTCGACCGGACCGACCAGGGCCTGCGCATCCAGCTGGTCGATCAGGACCGGCTGGCCATGTTCCCGGCCGGCAAGGCCGAGATGTACGCGCACACCCGGGAGATCCTGAGACGCATGGCGCAGGTGCTGAACCGCCTGCCGAACCGCATCACCATCTCCGGACATACGGATGGCGCGCCGTTCACCGAGGTGCAGGGTTACGGCAACTGGGAGCTATCGTCCGACCGCGCCAACGCCGCGCGCCGCACGCTGGAGGAGTTCGGTCTCGCGGGGTCCCGGATCGCGCGCGTGGTCGGCAAGGCCGATCAGGAGCCGCTCCTGCCCGAGGATCCGACCAACCACCGCAACCGGCGGATCAGCATCGTGGTGCTCAATCAGCCGGAAGAGTAGCCGGCCCGGCATCCGCCGGCCGCGGTGACCGCTCGCATCTGCCCGCAATCCCCCCTATATGTGAGAAACCGCGCCGATCGCGCGGTCCGTCATCGCCGGCGGGGCAAGCAGCGAAAGGATGCCTGTGCAGCGCGCAAGGATCCCCGGTCTGGGCTTCGGTAGATCCAGTTGGCAGGATGCCGGCCCCGACCCGCTGTCCCAGCCCCAGTTTTACCGGCACATCATCCTCCGCCGGTTCCTGTCCTTCCTGGTCGATCTTTCCATCCTGGGCGTGCTCGTGAGCGGGGCCGTGGTTGCCCTGCTGATGGCCAAGATCGTGACCTTCGGTCTGCTGTCGCTGCCGTTCGCCCTCGGCGTCGGGTTGGTCCCCCTCGTTTACTATACCCTTCTGCTGGGTGGACCGGCCGCCGCGACCCCTGGAATGCGCATTGTCGGACTGGAGCTCCGAAGCTGGGACAACGGCCGGCCGGATCACGCCCAGGCCCTATTGCGGACCGTGCTGCATTATGCCACGCTGCTGACGCTGACACCGCTGGTGTTGGTCGTCATGGTGTTCAACGACCGGCGCCGGGCCTTGCACGATATCCTCTCGGGGACGGTCATGGTTAACAGTCCGGACGTGGGGGAGAACGGGGATCCAGGGCAGAAAGGAGGTCAGCCACCAATGCGGCGCGGATGACCAAGTAGGGCTTCGGCTGCCGCGGCAGAGACGCGGGTATGCGTGGGTAAGTCAGGACGAGTGACCATGCGCAGCGAACGGACGCTCCGGACCGAACGGCCCAATCGCCAGTTTTACCGCATGCCGCCGCGCCCCTGCCCCTATCTGGTCGGGCGGATCGAGCAGAACATCTTTACCGAACTCTCAGGCCCAGACTCCCAGCACCATTACGACCTGTTATCCCAGTCCGGCTTCCGTCGCAGCCACAGCATCGCTTACCGCCCCGCCTGCCCGGGCTGCACCGCCTGCGTTCCGGTCCGCACGGTGGTCAGGGAATTCGTCCCTAGCCGGTCCATGCGCCGGGTCCTTGCGGCCAACATGGACCTGACCGCCAGCGAAGCCATACCGTTCGCCACGCCCGAGCAGTTCTACGTGTTTATCCGCTATCTCAGAGCGCGGCACGGCGACGGCGAAATGGCGCTGATGCAGTATGACGATTACCGCGGGATGATCGAGGACACGGCGCTCAACACCGTCTTGACCGAATTTCGCACGGGCGACGGCAGCTTGATTGGCGGCTGCCTGGTCGACCGGCTGGGCGACGGACTTTCGGCGGTCTACAGCTTTTTCGAACCGGAAGAGCGGCGCCGCGGGCTGGGCACCTATATCGTGCTGTGGCTGATCGAGCGGGCCCGGCAGCTGGGCCTGCCGTACGTCTATCTCGGGTACTGGATCGCCGAGAGCCGCAAGATGTCCTACAAGAGCCGCTTCCAGCCGCTCGAGGGCTTTGGCCGCGGCGGCTGGCAGCCTGTCCGCGAGTGACCTGATCCTCCCCGACCGGCCGGCGGTAACGGGCCTTTGACCGCGCCGTTATTGCGCTTCCCTCGCCAGCAACTATAATCCGAGCGCGCAAATCAACGCGCACGGGGTTTTTCTCAAGCAGCGCGCAAGACCAAAACTCTCACCAACGGCGCGCGGAAACAAAGTTCAAGACAGGAGAGGTACATGAAAAGGCGTGAATTCCTGACCAAGACCGGCGCTGCCGGCGTTGCTGGCGCGGCCGCCGCGTCGTCTCTCGCCGCGCCGGCCGTCGCACAGAAACGCACCGAGATGGTGGTCGTATCGACCTGGCCGCGCGATTTCCCGGGCCTGGGGACCGGCGCACAAAGGCTCTCGCAGCGCATTTCGGACATGACCGACGGCCGCATCAAGGTGGAGTACTTCGCCGCCAGCGAGCGCGTCGGTGCCTTCGATTCGTTCGACGAAGTCGCATCGGGCAATGCCCAGGCCTACCATGCGGCGGACTATTACTGGAAAGGCAAGCATCCGGGTTGGGCCTACTTTACCGCGGTCCCGTTCGGGCTCAGCTATACCGAGATCAATGCCTGGATCCGCTTCGGTGGCGGGCAGCAGCTCTGGGACGAGCTGGCGGGCCAGTTCGGCCTCAAATGCATGATGGCCGGCAACACCGGCTGCCAGATGGGCGGCTGGTTCAACAAGGAGATCACTTCGGCCGACGACCTGAAGGGCCTGAAGATGCGCATTCCGGGCCTCGGCGGCGACGTCATGGCCAAGCTTGGCGCGTCCCCCGTGTCCCTGCCGGGCGGCCAGATCTACGAGAACCTGGTCTCCGGCGCGATCGACGCCACCGAATGGGTCGGCCCGTGGAACGACAGCTTCATGAAGTTCTACGAAGCCGCCAAATACTACTATTATCCGGGCTTCCACGAGCCGGGCTCGATGCTTGCCTTTGGCGTGAACGCATCCTGGTGGGGCAAGCTCTCCAAGACCGACCAGCTCATCATCGAATCGGCCGCGTCGGCGGAGAACGACATCATGATGGCCGAATACAACGCCAAGAGCGGCTCGGCACTGGCGAGCCTGATCAAGGACCAGGGCGTCAAGCTTCGCAAGTTCAATGACGACGTCTACGACAGCTTTGGCGACGCGACCGAAGAGGTCTTCGAGGGCGTCCGGGCGCACAGCGACCTGTCCAAGAAGATCGACGACAGCTTCCGTAAGGCCCGCAAGGACCTTGGAGCTTGGTCGAAGATTTCCGACCAGGCCTATGTTGCACAGCGCAACCGGGTGCTGGGGGTTTAGACCGAAGTGAGCAACGTCTCTAGAAAGCGGAGCCATCGGGCTCCGCTTTCTATGTTGCCAGGGGGAACATGGGCGTTCGCGCTCCGGTCTTGACGCAACCAGTTTGCCATGACGCATCCGTCTGAACCGCCGGCCGCAGCGCCTGCCACAACGGCGTTGCCGGCTCATGGCACCGCAGTCATAGCGTATCGAGTCCTGGCTCTGTGGGTGGTGGCGCTTGGGCTGCTATTCGTCTTCAACAGCTACCTGATCTTCTGGCGCGACTGGCCCGGGGTCCTGGAACTGTTCGGGCAGTTCGGCTGGTTTGGGCTGGAGCCCCCCCGCACCGCGCTGAGCGACAGCGCGACCACCCTCGGGTGGATCCAGCTGCTGATCTATCTGGTGCCGCTGATCGGCATTGTCGCTTACGTGATCTGGACGCGGGCGCGGACCCTGCACGAAGAGAGCGAAATAATGTCGGCGTTTGCCGCCTATATCGTGCGGGCGGCGTTCTGGTCCGTCTTGCTGGTCGGCTTGGCGGACATGATGATTTCCTTCCTGCGGGTCGAAGGGCTGCTTCCGGCCGTCGTGGGTGAAACCCTGGCAAAGGATCTGGGACGGTCCAGCTTCCGGGGCTCCACGGTCCACTATCCGCTCATCGGCTTGTCCTTGCTGATCGCCTTCTTCACCCGGTCTCTGGGCTTCACCTGGCTCGCCCTGCTCATCGTGGTGGCCGAACTCCAGATCGTCATCGCCCGCTTCATCTTTTCCTACGAGCAGGCCTTCATGGCCGATCTGGTCCGCTTCTGGTACGCCGCCCTGTTCCTGTTCGCCAGCGCCTACACCCTGGTCCATGAGGGGCATGTCCGCGTGGACATTCTGTACACCGGCTTCAGCGAGCGCGGGAAAGCCTGGACCAATTCGATCGGCTCGGTGATTCTGGGCGTTTCGCTCTGCTGGGTCATCCTGATCATGGGCATGTGGAATCCGACCAACGTAATCACCGGCCCGCTCTTGAACTTCGAAGTGACCCAGGCCGGCTTCGGTTTGTACGTCAAATACTTCATGGCCGGCTTCCTGCTGGTCTACGCGCTGTCCATGCTGGTGCAGTTCACGAGTTACTTCTTGAGCAGTGTCGCTGTCCTGATTCACGAGCCCGGTGCGCATGTAGAGGCCGAGCACTTCGCCGAAGTCTAACGCCGGGTAAAAACGCGCCATCATGGAACTCCTCTTTCTCACGGTTCTGATTCTGACGATGGCGCTGGCCTTGGCCTCCGGTTATCCGGTCGCCTTCGCCCTGCCCGGCTCGGCGATCCTGACCATCTTGCTGGCGGCCATCGCCGGCACAATGTTCGAGAACGACGCCGGCGCCTATTTCGCCCAGGGCGACCCGATCCAGTGGCTCAGCGCCGGGGTCACGAACTTCCGTGGCATCTACTGGGAGGCCGAGCGGGACACGCTCATCGCCATCCCCCTGTTCGTCTTCATGGGCATCATGCTCGAGCGGTCGAAGATCGCCGAAGACCTGCTGGTGACCATGGCCCAGCTGTTCGGCCCGATTCGGGGCGGCCTCGGCATCTCGGTGGTGTTCGTGGGGGCACTCCTGGCGGCGACCACCGGCATCGTCGGCGCCACCGTGATCGCAATGGGCCTGATCTCGCTGCCGGTGATGTTGCGCAACAACTACTCCAAGTCCCTGGCGACGGGCACGATCGCGGCGTCGGGCACGTTGGGCCAGATCATCCCGCCGTCGATCGTTCTGATCATACTGGCCGACCAGCTGTCGAGCGCGACAGACCAGGCCAGCACGCTCAGAAGCGCGGAATACAGGGCCGGCACGGGACAGGGCACGCTGCCGTCCGAATTCGATCTCACCTCGACCAGCGCCGGCGACATGTTCCTCGGCGCCTTTCTGCCGGGCCTCGTGCTGGTGGGCATATACGCGCTCTACATCCTGGTGCTTGCCTTCATCCGGCCCAAGACCGCGCCGCCGGTCCACTATGAAGGCAAGTTCGATGTGCAGTTCTGGATGCGGGTTGCGCTGGTGCTGATGCCGCCGCTTGCCCTCATCTTCATCGTCCTCGGCTCCATCATTCTCGGCATCGCGACGGTGAACCAGGCCGGTGCGATCGGCGCCATCGGCGCCATGATCATGGCGGGCTACCGCCTCCGGGCCGGCAAGCCGGGCGCCTACACGCCGGCCCTCCTGGCCATAGGCTCGATCGCCGCGATCGTGGTCCTGCTCAGCATCTACGACATCAACGTCAAGAACATCAAAGGCACCGAAGACGCCATCGGCATCGCGCTGGCCGCGATCGCCGTCACGGTCTTTCTGGTCGCCGTGGCCTGGAGCGGCTGGCGGGTCCACAAGGTCGACAAGACGTTGGAATGGGTCATGGTCGAGACCGCCAAGACCACTTCGCTGGTGTTCATCATCCTGCTCGGCGCGGCCATGCTGACCGCCGCCTTCCGCGCCTTCGGCGGCGAGGAGCTGGTGCGCGAGTTCCTGAGCGGCCTGCCCGGCGGCTTCATCGGCAAGTTCGTCGTGGTCATGGCGGTGATCTTCATCCTGGGCTTCTTCCTCGACTTCATCGAGATCGCCGTCGTCGTGGTGCCGATCATCGCGCCCATCCTGCTGGCCGACACCTCGGCCAACGTCACGGCGGTCTGGCTCGGCGTGATGATCGGGGTCAACATGCAGACCTCGTTCCTGACGCCGCCCTTCGGTTTCGCCCTGTTCTACTTGCGCGGCGTGGCGCCGGATACGGTCCGGACCATCGAGATGTACCGGGGCGTCGTGCCCTTCATCGCGCTGCAGCTGCTGGGCCTCGCGATCGTCGGCGTCTACCCGCCCCTGGTGAACTACCTGCCGAACCGGGTCTATCTCACGTCCGAGACGGCGCCGCCGCCCAAGAACCCGCGGCTGCAGGCCTGTCTGGAGGAGTATCTGTTCGAGCAATACGACCAGCAGAAGGACACTCTGGAGACGAGCATCAGCGCGGCGGCGAGCCTGGATGTGAGCTACCTGCCCGAGCGTTACCGGCAAACCGTGACGGAAGCCTTCGCCGCCGCACAGGGGACGTTCGGCCTGATCGACGAGGTGCGCGAAGCCGAAGCGGCGCTCGCGTCCTATCTGCCGGAATACGAACCCATGCACCGCCAAGTCCGCCGGCTACAACGCGACATCAGCAGCATCGAGCGCGATCGCAAGGAACTGGACGACGAGTACGGCCGCCTGTCCCGCACCGGCGAAGCCAGAGCCGAAGACCTGGCCGAGCTGGAAGAGCGCATGGCGGCGCTGACCGCGGAAATAGAAGCCATCGAGGCGAAGATCCCAGCGACCTGGACGGACGCGCGCAAGCGTTACACCGACCTGACCAACGCCCACAAGAAAGCGCGCCGGACCTACCGTCGCAATGTGGACGACGCCTACGAGCCGGTCGTCGAGGTGCGCGATCTGATCGCCGGGGCCGATGCGCTGGCGGCCCTCCAGCAGCAGCTCGACGGCCTGCACACCGAGATCGCCAGCAAGTCCGCACCCGATGCGATGGTGAGCATCCAGGCGGCCGAGCGCGCGCTGGCGGCGGTTCCGGGGACCAGCGGCATAAGGTCGAAACTGTCGCGCGCCCGGCGGGCGCTCAGGGGCGAGGATCCCGAACCGGACAAGGCGAACAAGGAGGTCGAGAACGCGCTCGGCATCTTCGCCGAAGAGGTCACTTGGCGGAAGCGGGCCGCGACCGAACTGGCGGCCGGCCTGGCGGCCTATGACGCCGCCGTGGCGCAGACCATCGGCCTGCGCTCCCAGGAGCGGCTGACCATCGAGCAGGCGGAAGCGGTTGCCGGCTGCATGTCCGACCACAGGGACATCTCCCTGGACTTCTAGCGAGGATGGACGCGCGGCGCGCAAGGGTCAGCGCCACGCGCGGCTCAGGTGGGACTGTCCTCAAACGACAGAACTGTGGTCGGAGAGTGCCCTAGCGGACGGGGCGGGGCGTCATCCCCTGCGTCTCGGATTGGCCGGACGGGCGCAGGGACATGTCCTCGGCGATCTGGGTCGTGCCCGAGTCCGCGGACACGCAGCTGTCGCTCTTGAAGGACCAGGAGGTGTTGTTGAGGACCCGCCCGCAGCAGGCCATCTGCTCACCGGACGATGTCTTCATGCAGACGCATTGACCCAGCAGGTAGTACTGGCCGGCATAGCGGCATTTGCATTGGGGCTCTTCCGCTCGGGCGAGCGGCGACACGAACACCGCCGCGAGCCCCAGAAGGGCCCCGAGAAACGCCCGGCGGATCGGTCTGTCTTGCATTTCTGCCCTTCCCCCGTCGCCGCGCTCGCGCGCGGGACGGCCCTAAGTATGATCGCACAGACGGGTTAACAAGTCGATCCCCAAGAACGTTCGAGGAACACGAGACCATGCCGGAAAACCGCCTGAGCTACCGCCATGTGGATGTCTTCGCCGAACGCCGGTTCAGCGGCAACGGCCTGACGGTGTTTCCGCATCTTGGCGATCTGACCGCCGCGGTGATGCAGGCCATCACCATCGAAATGCGGCAGTTCGAGACGATCTTTCTGCGCACGGACCCGGAGCGGTCCCGGGCAGAGGCGCGGGTGTTCACCATGGAGGAGGAGCTGCCCTTTGCCGGCCATCCGGCCCTGGGCGCCGCCTGCGTCCTGCACGAGCGGTACTGTCCCGACGATCCGGAGAGCCGCTGGACGCTGGCCTTCCCGGGCCAGGAAAACGCACTCACGGTGACGCGACGCGGCGAATCATATCAGGCGGTCATGGACCAGGGGGCGCCGACCTTCGGCCCGCGCCTGGCGCCGGACACCGTCGCCCCGATCGTCGCGGCGCTGTCGCTCAGCCCGGACGATCTCGACCCCGCCTGCCCGCCGCAGGTGGTCTCGACCGGACTGCCCTATCTGATCCTGCCGCTGCGGCGGAAGCTCGAGCACGCCCGCATCCGGCGCCCGGATCTGGAGGAACTGTTGGGCGAAATCGGCGCCGACTTCGTCTATGTGCTGGAAACCGACGGGCGCGAAGGCCGCACCTGGGACAACGCCGGGCGGGTCGAGGACATCGCCACCGGCAGCGCCGCCGGGCCCGCCGGAGCGTTCCTGGTCGCGCACGGCCGGGCCCCTGCCGGCGACTGGTTCGAGATCCGGCAGGGCCGGTTCGTCGGCCGGCCCAGCGTCATTCGGGTAGGCGCCACGGCCACGGACGACGGCATCGCCGGCGTGGAGATCATGGGTTCGGTGGTCATGGTGGCGCGCGGTACGCTCGACGCGGTGTGAAGCCGTCAAACCAGTCCGTCACGGCGCCCGCAAGCCATCGACTCCTCGCCCCTGGTCTCGCATCGGCATATACTGCCGCCTGCCTGGTCTGACTGCGCGGCCCGCCAACTCAGGCTCGGCGCAACAGGCCCGCCTGAGGCGGCGGCAGCAAATCCGGAGACCGCAATGGACGCCCGCCCCATCCCGCCAGACAAAGACGCGCGAACGGAAATCGACCATCCGAGCCTCTCGCAGCTCTACGACTACTGGGACCGGAAGCGGGGCGAACGGCGGGCGCCGGGCCGCCAGGACATCGATCCGGTCGACATTCCTCGCATCCTGCCGCACCTGCTCATGTGCGAGGTGGTCAGCGATCCACGGGACTATCTGGTGACGCTGTTCGGGACCGCGCTGGTCGAGATATTCGGCGCGGACCTGACCAACGAGAGCTTCAATTCGATCTGCGCGTCGCCCTTCACCTCGGGCATCCGCAAGGAATACGACCAAGTGACCGAAAGCTTTACACCCATCTTCGGCGCGCGCGACGCCCGCTGGATGGGGCGTGAGCACGTGCGCTACAGCCGCCTGCTCCTGCCTCTGTCGGACGACGACCAGACGGTCAACAAGCTTTTCGGCGCGGTCTATCTGGACCGGACGTAGCGGCGATCAGCCGAACCGCATCGCCTTGGGCGCGCCCTTGGGCGGTAGCCTGCCGGCGTTCGACCGGCGGCCGACCCAATCCTGGAGCTCGTCTGCCGTGAAGTGGCGGGTGCGGGAGCCCCCGTGCCAAGCGAGCCCGTCCGCCAGCGTGAACACCTTGGCGTCGGCCAGACCGCCCGTCTGATAGCGCTGCAACAGCACGCCGCGGCCGCGCGACATCTCGGGCAGTTCCTCGAGCCGGAACAACAGCAGCTTGCGGTTCTCGCCGAGCACCGCCACGGTGTCGCCCGCGGCCGGCACGCAGACCGCCGCCTCCACGTCGCCCTTGACGTTCAGAACCTGCTTGCCCTGGCGGGTCTGGGCGATGACCTCGTCCTCGTTGACGACGAACCCCCGGCCTTCCGTCGAGGCGACCAGCAGCTTGCGCTCGGGCTCGCGCACGAACAGCGCTGCCACCGCGTGATCGTTGCCGAGATCGATCATCAGGCGTACCGGCTCGCCATGGCCGCGGCCGCGGGGCAGCTTGTCGACCCCCAGCGTGTAGAAGCGGCCGTTGGTGCCGAACAGCACCAGCTTGTCGGTGGTCTGGGCGTGCACCAGGAAACCGAGGGAATCGCCCTCCTTGAACTTGAGCTCGCTGCCGTCCGTCAGATGGCCGCCGACGGCGCGGATCCAGCCCTTGTCGGAACAGATCACAGTGACCGGCTCGCGCTCGATCATCGCCTCGATGGGGATCACCTCGGCAGCGGGCGCGTCGGCGAAGCTGGTGCGCCTGCGGCCCAGCGCGGTATCGCCGGCAAAGCGCTTACCGATTTCGGCGATCTGCCCGGCGATCGTCTTCCAGCGCCTGTCCTGGCTCTTGAGCAGGCCCTTGAGGTCCTTCTGCTCGGCCTCGAGTTCCTTGATCTCCTCGCGGATGGCGATTTCCTCGAGCTTGCGCAGGTTGCGCAGCCGCATATTGAGGATCGCCTCGGCCTGGAGGTCGCTGAGCTTCCAGCGCTTCATCATCACGGCCTTGGGCTCGTCCTCCTCGCGGATGATGCGGATCACCTCGTCCAGGTTGAGATAGGCGACCATGTAGCCGGCCAGGATCTCGAGCCGGCGGGCGATCTTGTCGAGCCGGTGCTCGGTGCGCCGGACCAGGACCTCGTGCCGGTGGTCGAGAAAGGCCTGCAGCACCTCGCGCAGGTTCATCACCCGGGGCACGTGGTCCGCGTCCAGGACGTTCATGTTGAGGCCGATGCGGCTTTCTAGGTCGGTCAGCCGAAAGAGGTGCTCCATCAACGCTTCGGCCTCGACGTTGCGGCTCTTGGGCTCAAGCACCAGGCGCACGTCCTCGGCCGATTCGTCGCGCACGTCGGCCAACATCGGCAGCTTCTTTGCGTGCATCAGCTCGGCCATCTTCTCGATCAGGCGGGATTTCTGGACCTGATAGGGGATCTCGGTCACGACGATGCGGTAGCCGCCGCCCTTGACCTTCTCCATCTCCCAGCGCGCCCGCACCCGGAATCCGCCGCGGCCCGTCGCGTAGGCCTCGACGATGTTCTCGCGCGGCTCGACGATCACGCCGCCGGTCGGGAAGTCCGGCCCCTGCACGACCTCGACCAGCTTGCCGATGGTCGCCTTGGGATACTTGATCAGATGGCCGAGCGCCTTGCACAGCTCGGCCACGTTGTGCGGCGGGATGCTGGTGGCCATGCCCACGGCGATCCCGGTGGCGCCGTTGGCCAGGAGGTTGGGGAAGTTGGCCGGCAGCACCACCGGCTCCTCCCCCTCCTCGTCATAGGTGGCGCGGAAATCGACCGCGTTCTCGTCGATTCCCTCAAGCAGGGCCTGCGCCACCTCGGTCAGGCGCGCCTCGGTGTAGCGCATGGCCGCGGCGTTATCGCCGTCGATGTTGCCGAAGTTGCCCTGTCCGTCGACCAGCGGGTAGCGCACCGCGAATTCCTGCGCCAGGCGCACCATGGCGTCGTAGATCGCGGCGTCGCCATGCGGGTGATATTTGCCCATCACGTCGCCGACGATGCGGGCGCATTTCTTGAAGCCCTGGCTGGGGTCGAGGCGCAGTTGCAGCATGGCGTAGAGCAGCCGCCGGTGCACCGGCTTGAGCCCGTCCCGCACATCCGGCAGCGAGCGGGACATGATGGTCGACAGCGCATAGGACAGATAGCGCTCGCCCAGCGCGTCGGAGAGCTGCGTGTCGTGGATCTCGGCCGCGACGACCTGTTCGCTCATACCCGTCTCCTCAGGACTGTCTCACTAGATATCGTAGCCAGGACGCCGAACGGGTCAACAGATTGTGGCCGCGAGGGTGCTACGCCTGCGTTTCTTGCCGCTGTGGCGGGTTGGCGGCCAGCAACGCCTTCGTCCCGGTGCCGAACTCCCAGAAGCAGCCGGCCACCGCTCCCATCGGCGCGTCGAGCACGCGCACCTGCTCCTTGGTCACGATGTGAACCATGCCCATGGCGGGCGTCGGGGCCGCGGGCACGAACACGGTCAGGTCGCCGTTGTCGTGCTCCTCGACGATGAAGGCGAGCATGCGCGTCCCAAGCGGCGTGCTGACCACCGCCGGGACGAAGCTCTCCTCCGTCTTGTCGCCGGAGAAGCGGCGTGAGAGGCTCTTGAAGATCGCGTAGCCCGGCAAGGGCTGGAGAAACTTCCGTTCGATCCACCGCCCGGTGCTCACTCCGATGTCCGCGCGTATCGCCAGACCGGTCACTACGCAAAGGATCAGCAGCACGGCGATTGCCACGAGGTTCGCTTCCGTTTCCGCGCCGATGCTCTCCAACGGCAAGAGTTCGGCAATCGGGCTGGTCAGCGCGACAAGAACGTCCAAGGTCTCGACCAGGATCAGCCAAACCAGCATGATCGGCAGGACGACAAAGAAACCGCCAGAGACGGTGGTCTTCACGAAATCGGCAAAGCTCTTCATGGTCACGGTCTCTCCGTAACGGTTCGTCGGACGGCGGCGATCATAGTGAAAGCCCCGCACGGCCGATAGCCGCGCGGGGCGCGGCGCCGTTTGGTCACGATCGAGGATCAGTGGCAGGCAAGCGCACCTAGAGGATCACACTCGCGCGATCGAGGAAGCGGCAGAGCATGATCGGCCTACCGCCCGACCAGATCCCGCGTCCTATTCGCGCCCGTCGTCGGTGGTCAGCGGGCTGAGGTAGTCCTCGGCGAGGCCCTTCTTGCGCAGGGCCAGGCCCGTCAGGCATTCGCGCAGCAGCCGGTTGGCGATCAAGCCGGTCACATAACCGGGATCGCGATCGGGGGCGTACTCGACCAGATCGAAGCCGACCACGTTCTTCTGCGCGCAAAGCTGGCGGATCAGCGGGAAGACCTCCCGCGGGTTCAGCCCGCCGGGCTCGGGCGTGCCCGTGCCCGGCGCAAAACCCGGATCGATGGTGTCGATATCGAACGACACGTACAAATACTCCGGGCCGTCCTTGGCTTCCTTGAGAGCATCCGCCATGACCGCATCCCAGCCGCGTTTCTCCACCTCGGCCATCGGGTGATAACGAAACCCTTCCTTCCGCATCCACTCGAACGACTCTTGGTCCGGGTAGTAGCCGCGCAGTGCCACCTGAATGTAGTTCTTGCCCGGGACATGGCCTTCCTTGATCAGCCGCTTGACCCATCCGCCATGATTGATCAGGTGCCCGAAATAAAGCGAGCCGTCATAGTGGGCGTCGAAGTGCACGACCCCGACCTTTCCCTTGCCATAGACGTCGGCCATGGCCGCGACATTGGGATACGTCAGGGAATGATCGCCGCCGACGATGAAGGGGATGACGTTCTTGCCTTTGCTGTTCTTGGCGCTGGCGACTTCGCGGACGATTTCGCGAACGGCATGAACGGTTCGTTCCGTGCTCAGGGGATCGGTGGGCGCATCGCCATAGTCGACAACGGTGAGCTCCTCGAACGGATTGACCATCGTGTGCATATGGGGCATCGAGAACGCGCCCCAGGTGCCGTAGACGTCGCCGTTGGCCCGCAGGTCGTTCGGTCCTCGTGAAGCGCCCCGAACCCCTATGCCCATATCCGTGTGCGCGGAGATGATCGCCACGTCGACATCGCCCGCCGACAAATCCTCGGGCGTCAAGGCAACCGGCAACCGGAAGAACGTCGGAATCCCTTGGAACGCCAAGCCACCCGGATATCGCTGCACGTTGATCGGGCCAGGCTCCCGCCCTTTGCTCAGATCCTCGCGCTTCTTCTTCCAAAGGTCGTAGGTCGGATCTTTCCTGTCCAAAGGAATGACCGGCTCGGCGCCTTTCGGAATCGGGGCCTCGGCGCCCGGCTCTGGGGTGTCGTCCATTAAGGCGCGGGCCGGCCCTGGACCGAAAAGGAAGGTGCTCAGCACGAAGACCGCCACAAGACGAAGAAGCATGGTGTGGACTCCCCTCCCCGAGGCAGGCGGACGCTATGCCCTACCGACCGCGGAACTTCCCACGGAAGAGCCTAACTGAGGGCCTGCACGCCAGGAACTGGTACTATTGACAGTTCCCGTCGACACCCTCGCGCGAGCAAAATGTTCCCACGCGGGGTCGCGCCAGTTCTCCCTTGCCAGGCGCATGACCTTCCACGGTTCCGCAGTGGCCGCGCGTGTCGGCCACGAAGCGCAGCCGTGCGCTCCGGGGTGGGCCAAGATCATGGACGACGCGATACGACAAGAGCGCAGGGGGCTGGTCATCTCGGCGTGCGCCGCGTTCACGCTCGGCGTCGTCGGCATGGCCTTTTTTGCGATCACGGGTGCGGATGCGATCCTGCTCGATGGCCTGTTCAACCTGAGCTACTTCGTGACCGGCCTGTTCACGCTCAAGGTCGCGGAGCTGCTGCAGCGGGGCGACGACAAGCAGTTTCCCTACGGTTACGCGTTCTTCGAGCCGCTGGTGAACGGCGTGAAGGGGCTCTTGGTCCTGGGCATCTCGGTCATGGCCTTTGCGGGCGCCGTCCAGGCGTTGTTCACGGGAGGCCGCGAGATCGCCGCGGGCGCGGCGATCCTCTATGGCGCGATCGCCTCAACCGTCTGCTGGACGATGGCGCTCATGATGCGCGTCTTCGCCAAGCGGACGGAAAGCCCGCTGCTGGTCGCCGATGCCGCGAACTGGGTGGTCAACGCGGCGATCTCCACCGCCGTGCTGGTGGCCTTCCTCAGCATTCTGGTCCTGCAGGCGGTCGGGCTCGATCGCTGGACCCCCTATGTGGATCCGACGGTGGTGGTGATCGTCGCGCTGGCCTCCGTCTCGGTCCCTGGGCGCATGACCTGGCAGGCGGTCATGGAACTGCTGAACCGCGCACCGCCCAAGAAGATCCGCCGGCAGGTGACCAAGACCTTGCGCGAATGCCTCGCCGACCTGCCCGTTCAGGGCTTGTTCGTACGCGTGATTCAGCCGGGGCGGACACGGATGGTCACGGTCCATGTGGTGCTGCCGTCGGATTTCCGCATCGCTGGGCTGGGGCAGCTCGACGGCATCCGCGCCAAGTCCCTGGCGGCCCTTGAACAGGGCCACCCGGGCGTCGTGCTCGACATGGTGTTCACCGCCGACCCGGCCTGGGGCGCGCCGGTCGCGGCGCCGCAAGGGGTGACGGGCATGTGATCTGAGGGGGAGGGGAACAGTTGCTGGGCAATTGGCGTGGACGAGCCGCAACGCGCTCGTTTCGAACGCCTATCCGAAGACAGCACTTCGGCACCGGATTGACCGGGCGGCTCGGGCGCCGCGGCTGGATCCGCCGTGGCTCACGCCGCATCACGACCTTTTGTCTGATCGAAAGATGTCATTCGTCGATCAGTGACGAAGTAACGCGGGCAAGAACTCTGGAGGGGAGAAGAAACGATGGATACATCGCTCAAACTGCTACCTCAGCTAGTGCCGGATCTCGCCAGCCCGGTGAGCACCTACAACGAATGGGATCCGCTCGAGGAGGTCATCGTCGGCCGTCTCGAAGGGGCAACGATCCCGACGCCGCACATCTCGTACACGTACAACCAGTCGCGGCTGACCCGCCTGCTCTACCGACCCTTTGCCGGCCGGCCATATCCAAGCTTCATGGTCCGGCGGGCGCAGGCCGAGCTCGACGAGTTCATCCATACTCTCGAGGCCGAGGGCATCACGGTGCGCCGGCCCGACACCATTCCGCACAGGAAGCGGTTCAAGACGCCCAACTGGACTTCGAGCGGCTTCAACATCACCTGCCCGAGAGACGGCTTTCTGGTCATTGGCGACGAGATCATCGAGACGCCGATGGCCTGGCGCTGCCGGTATTTCGAGCTCTCGGCCTATCGCCGGCTGTTCAAGGAGTACTTCGCCAAGGGCGCCCGGTGGACCGCGGCGCCCAAGCCTGAGCTTCTGGACGAACTCTACGACCACAAGTTCACGGTGCCCGAGGGGGCCGAACCCCTGCGCTACGTGATCAACGAGTTTGAGCCGGTGTTCGACGCGGCGGACTTTACGCGGTGTGGCCGGGACATCTTTTGCATCCGGAGCAGCGTCACCAACGCCTCCGGTATCGAATGGCTCCGGCGCCATCTCGACGGCGCCTATCGGATCCACGAGATCAAGAGCCGTTGCCGCACGCCCATGCACATCGACTCCTCCTTCGTGCCGCTGGCGCCGGGCAAGGTCCTGGTCAATCCGGAGTTCATCGACGTCGACCGGCTGCCGCCGGTCCTCAAATCCTGGGATATCCTGATCCCGCCCGAGCCCGCGCCGATCCCACCCAGTGTCCACTCCATGTGCAGCAAGTGGATCGCCATCAACGTGCTCATGCTCGACGAGAAGCGGGTCGTCGTCGAGAAGGGCCAGCACGCCCTGATTAAGAGCCTGACAGATTGGGGTTTCACGCCGATCCCCTGTCCCTTCATCCACTATTCGCCGTTCGGCGGGGCGTTCCACTGCGCCACCTTGGACGTCCGTAGACGCGGCGCGCTGCAATCCTATTTCTAAGGAAGGGCGGCAGACCGCGTTCGCCGGGACCAGGTAGGGAAGACATGGGGACGCAACGATCCAAGCGCAGCATCGGGCCGATCGTCGGCCTGCTGGTGGGCGTGGCGGCGGTCAGCATCCTCGCCATCTGGTCCGGCCTGGAAGCGGTCTACGAGACCCTTCGCCAGGCGGGCTGGGCGCTGCTCCTGCTTTGTCTCCTGGAGCCCCCCAGCCAACTGATCGCGGCCCTGGCCTGGCGCAACCTGTTCCCGCCGCGCCGCAAACCACCGGTCTGGCCCGCCTTCTGGGCGTCCTGGATCGGCCACGCCATCAATCTGCTGCTGCCCGTGGCCACGGTGGGCGGCGAGATCGTCAAGGCCCGCGTGCTCACCTTCTGGTCGAGCTCGACCGTCGACGCCTACTCGACGATGATCGTCGACAAGACGGTGCAATCGATCACCGTCCTGCTCTGGGCGGTGATCGGCATCGTGATCCTGGCGGCCATCGTCCCGGACAAGGAGATCGTCCTGTGGGCCACCGCGGGCGCCGCCCTGCTGGGCCTCGGCATCGGCGGTTTCCTGGCGCTGCAGCTGCTCGGTCCCTTCTCCCATTTCGCCCGCTTCGTCGCCCGGCTCGTGGGCCCGGACCGGTTGCGGCGGCTGACCGGCGGCGCCCAGGCGTTCGACGAAGCAATCCGGGCGATCTACCGGCGGCCGAAGGACGTGGCGGTCGCCTGCGGCTATCTGATGGCGCGCCATTTGTGGCTGGTGGTCGATATCCTGCTGGCCGCCTATCTGTTGGGCCAGCCCATCGGGCTCTGGGAAGCCGTGCTGCTCAGGGCCCTGGTCACCGGCATCGTTGGCCTCTCTTTCGCCATCCCCTCGAGCCTCGGGTTCCAGGAGGGCGGGTTCATTGCCGTCGGCGCGCTGTTGGGCCATCCGCCGGAGTTCATGTTGGCCCTGTCGCTGGCCTCCCGCGTACGCGAGGTGGTGCCCGCCGTCCCGCTCCTGTTCTATTGGCAACATCTCGAAGGGCGCGCTTTGTTCCGGCGCCGCTTGGCCAAGGCGCAAGTCTCCAGCGGGTCGCCGGAGGCCTGACGCTCTGGTCTTGCAGCCGATCATGGACGCTCAGTCTGCAGCCGCCGCCGTCAGCGAGGCCCGGGCCCCTTCCACCGCTTCGTCGAACCAGGCCTCGAGCTGCGCATTGACGCCGCGGCAGGAGCTCACCACCTGCTCGGCCCAATCGACATAGGCGCACCGGCGCGCCGGACTCCAGTCGGCCGGCGGGTCGGCGATCATGCTGCGCAGGTTGCTGGTCTTGTCGGCGAGCTTCAGCATCTTGGCGCGATCGGACTTCTTGGCCGCGGTGTCGACCTGCCGCTGCTTGCGCTCGGCGCTGCTCAGGCCGTCCTCGTCGGTGACTTCGAGGACCAGCGCCGCGACGTCCGGGCCGAACGCCTGGGCGATCTCCTCGCCCGTGGTTTCCGTGTCTTCGACGCAATCGTGCAGCAGGCCGGCGATCACCAGCGCGGGATCCTGTCCGTCCGTGGCTTCCGCCAAGAGGCAGGCGACCTCGGCCAAGTGGTTGACGTAGGGGTCGCTGGTGGCACCTTTGCGCCGATGCGCCACGTGCCGGCGGGCGGCGAAGTCCACGGCGCGCATCAGGTCGACAGTCGCGTGCGACATGGGACACACCTCTGAGGAGAAAACCACAGGTGAGCAAATATACGGCCTACATCTGGCCCGAGGAAACGCGGGATCTCTTGCTGGTCCGGTTTCGGCCGGCCTATCCGGACGTGGTGGCCCACCACATCACGGTGGCCCATGGTGTCCCGCCGGAGACGCCGCCCCCGCCCCAGCCCAACTCCGTCGCGATCGTCGGCCGGTGCGACGACGGCGCGGGGCTCGAGGCACTGATCGTCTCCCTGGACGACAGCACCAAGCGCGCGGACGGCAAGACCTATCACATCACCTGGTCGCTCGACCGCGCGCGCGGCCGCCGTCCGCACGAAGCCAACGACATGATCGCCGCCTGCGGCTTCACGCCCGTCGACCCGGTTCGCATTCGGGTGTTGCCCGTGGTCCTCGATGACGCGGATTGAGATAGAGCGCTATCCGGCGCCGAGATCCCGCGACCCGTCGGACGCAAATGACCCCTGCTCTGGGCTTAGCGCATCTGCCTCGGCCAACAGGCGGACGACCTCGTCATCCGAGAGTTGATGGAAGTCGCGATAGTACCCGCCAATGGCAAAGAAGGGCTCGGGGGTCTCGAGGCAGATGATCTCGGCGACCTCCGGGCGAAGGGCCGCGACCGTGTCGACCGGCGCCGTCGGGACCGCAAGGATGACGGCTTTCGGGCCACGTCGCCAGAGCCCCTTTATGGCGGCGCGAACGCTTGCCCCGGTCGCGATACCGTCATCCACCACGATCGCGGTGCGATATTTGATCGGCACCCGCGCGCGTCCTCTGAGGTACCGGCCCCGGCGCCGCTCGATCTCCGCGAGCTCGCGCTTCACTTCGGCGTCGATGTAGTCCTGGCCGACACCCGCCAACGAGACCACCTCGGGATTGACCACCACCTCGGGCTCGTCGCCATCAACCACCGCCGCCGCAGCCAGCTCCGGCTGGAACGGCGCGCCGATCTTGCGGACGAGCAACAGGTCGAGCGGTGCGTTCAGCGCCCTGGCCACCTCGAGGCCGACCGGGACGCCGCCCCTCGGCAGTGCCAACACGACCGGCTCCTGGAGCTTCTTGCGGGCGAGCGCCTCGCCCAGGAGGCGGCCGGCCGCAGCGCGGTCGTCGAAGATCTGGATCATGGTGCGGACACGGTTGACTTGAAATGCGCTTCGAACCACTGGCGTGTCGCGTTCACCACCGTTTCGAGCGCGCCCGCCTCTTCGAAGAGATGCGTCGCGCCCGGCACGATCTCGACCTGTTTCTCGCAGGTCAGCATCGCCAGCGCGTCCTGGTTGAGCTCGATGACCCCGTAATCGGCGCCGCCCACGATCAACAGGGTCGGCGCGCGGACGCGGGGAAGATGGGCGCCTGCCAGATCGGGCCGGCCGCCCCGCGAGACGACGGCCGCGATCGCTGCCGGTGCCTCGGCGGCCGCGACGAGCGCCGCCGCTGCGCCCGTGCTCGCCCCAAACAGGCCAATGGCGAGGCGGGCCGTTTCCGGGTCCTCACGCGCCCAGCGGACGGCCTCGATCAGCCGCGTCGCCAAGAGCCCGATATCGAACACGTTTGCCCGGTCCGCCGCCTCCGCGTCGGTCAAGAGATCGAACCGAAGGGTGCCGAGGCCGCCCGCCTCGAGCCCCTCCGCCACATAGGAATTGCGCGGGCTGAAGCGGCTGCTGCCGCTCCCGTGGGCGAAAATCACGAGGCCGGTCGCATCCTGCGGCACAGCGAGAAAGCCTTCGAGGCGCCTTGGGCCGATGGTCACGGTCCGCGGCGGAACAGGCGCTTCATTGGGCATGGCAGGTGCGTGCTGGATATGACTCGTCCCGGCTGCGTCGCTGGGGATTGCTGAAACTATGACCGCATCAAAGCGAAAGGGCATTGATAAGCATCAACGAGGCTTGCACCGCAGTCGGGTTGGATAGCGCCATGCCGAGCCGATCTGAGAACCCGGCGGATACGGCTGCCCTTGCGGCCAGAGAGGACTTGGTTACGCTCGCCGATAAGGTGCGGTTCCTGAGCGCGTGCCAAGCCTATGCGAGCCGGCCTCGCGGGGTTACCGTCATCGAAACCCACATGTCATGGGTGTTCCTGGCGGGCGAGCGCGCCTACAAGCTCAAGAAGCCCGTCCGCTATCCCTTTCTCGACTTCAGCACGCTCGCCGCCCGGGAGGCGGACGCGCGCAAAGAGATCCGGCTGAACCGACGCCTGGCCCCCGATCTCTATCTTGGCGTCCAGCCGCTGACCGTCGATGCCAGCGGCCAACTCGCGCTCGATGGGCAGGGCCGGATCGTCGACTGGTTGGTCGCAATGGGCCGGCTGCCGGCGGCGCGCATGCTTGACCAGGCGATCGCAAACGGCACGGTGACGCGGGATCGCATACTGGCCGTCGCCGCCCGCCTCGCCGAATTCTATCGCAGCGCCGCCCCCGCCGAGCTGGAGCCGTCGGCCTATGTGGAAGGCTTTGCCCGGGAGCACGATCTGAACAAGGAGATCCTGACCGATCCTGCCTTCGGTCTTGGCGATGACCGGTGGGCGCCGGTCTTCAAACGCATGGAGCACATGCTGCGGGCCGAGGCCGCCTTGCTCGAAGCGCGGGTCGAACGAGGGCATGTCGTTGACGGCCACGGTGATCTCAGACCCGAGCATATCTGTCTGACCGATCCGCCGGTCGTCATCGACTGCCTCGAGTTCAATCGGACGCTGCGCTTGGTGGACCCTTTCGACGAGCTGACCTTCTTGGCCCTCGAATGTGGACGGCTGGGCGCCGACTGGGTCGGCCAACTGATCATCGATCGGTGCGCCGAAAGCCTCCAAGATCGTCCCTGCGACCGGCTCTTCGCGTTCTATCGCACCTACCGCGCCTGCCTGCGGGCGCGCTTGGCGCTGTCGCATCTTCGCGAACCCGACCCGCGCGAGCCGGCCAGGTGGGTGCCGCTCGCGCGCACCTATCTGGACTTGGCCGAGAAAGCGAGCCTCAGGATCGACCTTCCAGCAGCTCGCTGATCGAGCCCCCTTCGTGACATCGGCGAATGGCCTCGGCGAAGAGCGGCGCGGCGCTGATCACCTCGATGTGATCCCGAGCCACCGCGGGGTCGAGCCGGAACGGCGGCACGGTGTCGGTGATGAAGCTCTTGGCCAGCCGCGGATCGGCAAGCACGCGGTTCGCGTCGCCGACGAAAAGGCCATGGGCGGCGAAGGCGTACACCTTGGCGGCCCCCTGCGCGAGGCAGGCCTCGGCCGCCCGGGCCATGGTCCCGCCGGTGCTGATCAGGTCATCGATGACCAGAACCGTCGCTCCCGCGACGTCGCCCACCAGCAGGTTTCCGGTCACGACGTCCGCGCTCCTGCGCTTCTCCATGAACGCCCCGCCGACCGCGCGGCCCAGCACATATTCCAGCCTCTCGCGAAAGAGCTGCGCCCGCTTCACGCCGCCGGGATCCGGCGACGCCACCACCACAGGTCCGTCGCCGACAAGCGCCTTCGCCCGCTCGGCGAAGAGCCGCCGCGTGTCCAGGTGAATGCTCCGGCAGCGAAAGGCATTCTGGAAGGCGACGATGTTGTGTACCTCGAGCGTCATGACGGCGTCTGTGCCGACCGCCTCCAGCAAAAGCGCCATGTAGCGCGTGGTGACCGGATCGCGAAGCTTGGTCTGGCGATCCTTGCGGGCATAGGCCAGGTAGGGGATGACCGCGGTCACGCGGCTCGCCCCGTTCTCCCGCATGGCGCCGAGAAAAAAGAGCAGCCGGCAGATCTTGTCGTTGACGCTTTCGTCGGGTCCACCGTGCAGACTCTGGATCACGTAGACATCGCGACCGCGCACGCTGGCAAGCGGACGGGCCTTGTGTTCGCCGTCCTCGAAATCCCGCTCTTCGTGCGGGCTAAGTTCGACGCCGAGCACCTTGGCAACCGACTCCGCGAAAGGGCGGCTCGCATTGAGAGCAAAGAGCAGCATATCGCCGGTCCAGTGAGCTGGTCCTAGGCCAGTAGTATTGATCGGCCGCCGGGCGCCTGACGTTGATCGTGATCAACGCCGGCACTCGCCCGTCCAGCCCCGCCAGAGGGTCAGCCTGCCGGCGCGTCCCCGAGCCGCGCCGCCAGGCGCTGCCGGGCGGCCGGGATCCTCTGCTCGTTGGCGGCGAAGACGTGCCGCGCCAGGAAGTGCCCGGTCAGGGTCAGGCCCTGTATCACTTCGGCCCGGTCGGGCGTCTCGGAGGCGGCGCCGTTCAGCAGGAAGGCCGGCAGCGGCAGCAGCTTGTCCCGGTAGGGCTCTCCGGCGGACAGGGAGACCGCCCGGCCGGAGCGCGGCGAGACCCAGGCCAGCCCGTCATTGCGGCCCGTCGCCGCACAGGCGGACAGGTCCAGGCCGTAGCCCAGCTCGGCCAAGAGAGACAGCTCCCAGCGCACATAGGCCTCGGCCCAGTCGATCACCGTCCCGTCTCCCGCGAGCCGCTCCAGCAATGCCGAGAAGGTGTCATAGACCTCCGGATGGGGTGCCCGTTCCGGCAGCGCCGCTGCCGCCATGGCGCAGGCCGCGGCCAGGCCCGCAAGCCGCGCCGGATCGTCCAGCAGGGCCGCCGCCGGGCTGGACAGCAATTCGCAGGTGTAGCTACCGAGATGGTCTTCCAGCCGGGCCCGCCAGGTGGCCGTGACCCGATTGCCCGGCTGGTAGATTCCCCGCGCCCGACGGCCGGCGCCGCCGCGCACCAGGCCCGCGTGGCGCCCATGCATCCGCGTCAGGAGCTGAATGATGGCCGCGCTTTCGCCGTGCTTGCGGGCGGACAGAACGATGCCGTCTTCGGACCAGTGCATCTCTCAGGGCCAATCGTGACAGTCGCGACCGTATACCGCCGCGCAGGACAAATACCAAGGCTCAGACGAGCTCGTCCTCATCCTGCTCGATCAAGCGGGCCAGCGCCTCGGGATCGCGCAGCACCAAGGCCCCGCGGCCCTTTTCCACCAGCCCCTGCCGCTCCAGCTTGCTGAGCTCGCGCGTGACCGCCTCGCGCCGGGTGCTGATCCGGGCGGCGATCTCCGCGTGATAGGGCGGTGGCGAGATCACCGCCTCGGTGCTGTCTCGCCCGCGGGGCCGGCTCATGCGCAGAAGTTCGGCATAGATCCGCTTGCTGACCTTGAGGGTGCCGAACTCGTTGAACCGCTGCAGCAGCTCGCGCAGGCGGCCGGCCAGGCGGCGCATCATCTCGCCGCTGACATCCGGGTGCCGGTCGAGCATCTCCTTGAATACGCGGGCCGGCATCTTCGCCACGGTCACGCCGGTCAGCGCTACGATGCTGGCCGACCGAGGCGCACCGTCGATGGCGGCGAGATCGCCGAAGAAGTCGCCCGCGTCGATATCCGCCACGATCACCTCGCGTCCCTGGGGTGAGCGGATGCACACCCGCACCCTGCCGGTCAGCACGAAATAAACGTCCGTGCCGTCGTCGCCATAGCCGAGGATCTCCTGCTTGGCGTCATAGCGCCGCCAGATGCAGCGGGTATCGAGGTCGCGGACTTCGTTCTCGTCCAGTTCCCTGAACAGGGGGATGCGTGCCAAGGTTTCGCTATGTCGCGTCATGTCTGCTCAACCGGTCGTTGACAGATGCGGACCAGAAATATGGAACGTGAAGCCGCGCGCGGCCAGAGCCTTCAACGGACGTGTCGCCTATCCGCCCCGGGTCGCGCTGCGCACTGGCAAAGGAAACAAAGATTTACCCAAGAATGATGGCGGCAGTATGACATCCGCCATAGCCGCGGGCCATTCTCCCGGGACCGGGCGCGACACGCAGCCGCAGGCAGGTTAGGATCGCGGCTTTATGGCGGATCGCAGCAGCAGGAGGAGCGCAACATGGCCGAGGCCAAGGTCGCAGTCATCGCCGCCGCGGGCGGTGGGCTGGGCGGCGCCATCGCCCGGGAACTCAAGGCGCAGGGCTACGCGCTCGCGCTGATGTCGTCCGGCGGCTCGGCCGAGGCGCTGGCCGAGGAGCTGGACGCCCACGCCATCCGCGGCTCAGTCACCGAGCCTGGCGACCTCGAGCGCCTGGTCGCCTTGGCCATGGACCGGTTTGGCCGTATCGACGCGGTGGTCAACAACACCGGCAACGCCCCGGGCTTCTCCTGGCCGACGCCGGCGCCCTTCGACGTCTCGGTCGAGGACTCCATCACCCAGTTCAGCGACGACGACTGGTCGGCCGCGCTCGACATCCTGCTGCTCAACGTGGTGCGCATGGCGCGCCTGGTCACGCCGATCCTGCAGCGTCAGGGCGGCGGGGCGATCGTCAACATCTCGGCCACCGGCGCCAAGGAGCCGCGCTTCGCCTTCCCGCTGTCCTCCTGCCTGCGCGCGGGTCTTGCCGCCTACATGAAGATGTACGCCGACCGGCACGGCCGCGACGGCATCCGCATGAACAACGTGCTGCCCGGTCTGGTGAACAACTACGACTGGGCCGAGGACGTGGTGCGCACCATTCCCCTGCAGCGCCCGGTGACGGTCGAGGAGGTCGCCAAGACCACCGCCTTCCTGCTGTCGCCGGACTCGGGCGGCATCACCGGGCAAAGCGTCTCGGTGGACGGCGGGCTGAGCCGGGGGATTTGAACTCGCATCCGTGAGATCTTCGCCCTCGTCCTGAGCCCTTTATCCTGAGCCTGTCGAAGGGCGAAGGGCGAGGAACAGCTCCCCGAACGGAGGGTCAAGCCTTGTAGTCGAGGCCGAGCTCGCGGTAGCGCTCGGCGTCCTCGCCCCAGTCGGCACGCACCTTGACGAACAGGTTGAGATGGACCCGCCGGTCCAGCAGCGATTCCAACTCCGTGCGCGCCGCGGTGCCGACCGCCTTGATGCGACGCCCGCCCTTGCCCAGGACGATGGCTTTCTGATTGTCCCGCTGCACGAAGACCACCGCGGCGATGCGCACGCTGCCGTCCGGGCGCTCCTCCCAGGCCTCGGTCTCGACGGTCAGCGCATAGGGCAGCTCCTGATGGAGCTGGCGGAAAAGATGCTCGCGGATGACCTCGGCCGCCAGCAGGCGGAGCGGCACGTCCGAGATCTGGTCCTCGGGATAGAGCCACGGCCCAGCGGGAACCTGGGCGGCGAGATGCGCCAGCAGGTCGCCTGCCCCCTCGCCCTTGAGCGCAGAGATCATGAAGACGTCGGTAAAGAGGCCCTCCCGGTCAAGCGCGGCGGTGAGCTCGAGCAGCTTGGGCCGGGGCACCAGATCGATCTTGTTCAGCGCGAGCACCGCGCGGCGGCCGCTCTCCTTGAGGCCGTCGATGATGCGGCGGGTGTCCTCGTCGACGCCCGCCTTGGCGTCCACCAACAGCACGATCACATCCGCGTCGGCGGCCCCCTGCCAGGCCGCGGCCACCATGGCCCGGTCGAGCCGGCGGCGGGGTGCGAAAATGCCCGGCGTGTCGACGAAGACGAGCTGGGCGCGGTCCCGAATGCAGATCCCGCGCACGGTCATGCGGGTGGTCTGCACCTTGGGCGAGACGATGGTGACCTTGCTGCCGACGAAGCCGTTGATCAGGGTGGATTTGCCCACGTTCGGGGCACCCAGCACGGCGACGAAACCGCAGCGCCGGCCGCTCTCCGGTTCAGCCATCGTGCGCTTCTGGGTGGGCGCGGGTGGCCTCCAGCAGCATGGCCGCGGCCGATTGCTCGGCGATGCGCTTGGAGGGGCCCTCGGCCCGCACCGGCGGCAGACCCTCGACCCGCACCTCGACGGTGAAGACCGGTGCGTGATCGGGCCCGATGCGCTCCAAAACGGTGTAATCCGGCAGCGGCAGGCTGCGCCCCTGGGCCCATTCCTGCAGCGCCGTCTTGGCGTCCCGCTCGGGCACCGACGCGGCCAGAAGCTGCGACCATTGCGCTTCGATGAAGCGCTCGGCGGGCGGCAGCCCCCCGTCGAGATAGAGCGCGCCGATCAAGGCCTCGCAGGCGTCCGCCAACAGTCCCCGGTTCGATCGCGCCCCGGAGCCGTCCTCGCCGGACGACAGGATCAGGAACGCGCCCAGCCCGATCCCGTCGGCCACCTCGGCCAGGGTCTCGGCCCGGACCAGGGCCACGTGGCGGCGCGCCAGCGCGCCCTCGTTCTCCTCCGGATGCCGGCGCAGCAAGAGGTCTGCGATCACCAGCCCCAGGACCCGGTCGCCCAGGAACTCGAGCCTCTGGTAGTCCCGCGCCGCGGCGGTGCCAGCGCTGGCATGGGTCAGGGCCTCGCGCAACAGCTCCGGCCTGGCGAAGCGATGCCCCAGCCGTTCGGCCAGCAGGTCCAGCCGGTCGTCTGCCCCGCTCAAGCGGCCCCCGGCGGAGCGATCACTCGATGCCGTTGAACAACCGCCCGAAACGGATCGCCTGCGGCCATTTCCAGATCTCCCAGATGCGAGCGCTGCCGTCGGTCGAAAAGAACAGGAACTCGGCCCGGCCGACCAGGTTCTCGGCCGGCACGAAGCCCCAGGCGCGGCTGTCCTGCGAGCTGTCGCGGTTGTCGCCCATGGCGAAGAAATGGGCCGGCGGAATGACCACTTCGGCCGTGTTGTTGTGCGGACCGGACGTGGTCTGCTGATAAATGACGTGCTGCCGGCCGTTCGGCAGCGTCTCGACATACTCGGTCACCTCGAGCGCGACCCAGCCGCCCACCTTGCGCTGGCGCGTGCCGACCTTCTCGAGCTTCACCGGGGTTCCGTTGATGTGCAGGACGCCGGCCCTAACCTGGATCCGGTCGCCGGGCAGTCCGACGATCCGCTTGATGTAGTCGGTGCTGTCGTCCCGGGGCCACTTGAACACCGCGACGTCGCCGCGCTCGGGCGGCGTATACAGGATCCGGTCGGAAATCACGGGCGGGCTGAACGGCAGGCTGTGCCGGCTGTAGCCATAGGAGTACTTCGAGACGAACAGGTAGTCGCCGACCAAGAGCGTCGGGATCATCGAACCCGAGGGAATGTTGAAGGGCTCGATCGCCACCGTGCGCACGACCAGGGCGATCGCCACCGCATAGAGGACGGTCTTGACGGTTTCCCGAAAGCCGCCCGACTTCTTCTGGGACTCACTCACCTGGCTGTCCGCCACCGTTGCCTCGCAGAATTTCGCTATTGGGTGAAAGGATGTGCCTTGCCGCGCGGCGATCAAGCCAGCCGGGGCCGCCCCTGTCAACCAACGCCGCCTGTCCCGCCCGTCCCGGCCGCCGGAGGCAGGGCGGAAATGATGACGATGGCCTGGGCGATCGGATGGTCGTCGGTGATCGAGAGGTCGATCTGCGCCTCCATGCCGGGCGGAAGCATCTCTTCGAGCCGCCGGCGCGCGCCGCCGGTCAGGACCATGCTCGGCTTGCCGCCGGGCAGGTTGACCACCCCCATGTCGCGCCAGAAGACGCCCCGGCGAAACCCGGTGCCGAGCGCCTTCGAACAGGCTTCCTTGGCGGCGAACCGCTTGGCGTAGCTCTCGACTCGGTTGCGGCGGCCTTCCGACTTGGCTTGCTCGGTCTCCGTGAACAGCCGCTGGATGAACCGTTCCCCGTACTTCTCGAGGGTCTTCTCGATGCGCCGGATATCGATCAGATCGCTGCCGATCCCGATAATCACCTGGGCGGCCCTATGCCTAGGCGCTGCGGGCGCTCGCGGCGTCGGCCCGCGCCTTGTCCATCAGCGCGCGCATACGCGTGATGGCGCTCTCGAAACCGCCGAAAATCGCCTCGCCGACCAGGAAGTGGCCGATGTTGAGCTCGACCACGGTCGGGATGGCGGCCACCGGGCCGACCGTATCGAAGCTCAGGCCGTGTCCGGCATGGCATTCCAGGCCCAATGTCTCGGCCCGGGCCGCGGCCTCGACCAGGCGGGCAAGCTCGCGCTCGCGCGCGGCCCCCTCGACTTCGCAATAGGTCCCGGTGTGCAGCTCGACGACGGGCGCGCCCAACTCGCACGCGGTCTCGAGCTGCGCCGCATCCGGATCGATGAACAGCGAGACCCTGATGCCGCGGTCCGAGAGCGCGGCCACATAGCCAGCCAGGTGGTCGCGCCCGCCAACCGCGTCCAGGCCGCCTTCGGTGGTCAGCTCCTCCCGCTTCTCCGGCACGATGCAGGCCGCGTGCGGCTGGTGCCTGAGCGCGATCTCCAACATCTCCGGGGTCGCCGCCATCTCCAGGTTGAGGGGCAGCTCGATCTGGTCGGAGAGCCTCTGGATGTCATCGTCCGAGATGTGCCGGCGATCCTCGCGCAGATGAGCCGTGATGCCGTCGGCGCCTGCCTTGGCCGCGAGCCGGGCCGCGCGGACCGGATCGGGATGCCGACCGCCGCGGGCATTGCGGATCGTCGCAACGTGGTCGATGTTGACACCAAGGCGAAGCTCACGAGCCATTGGGCACCTCCATTCCGGTAAAGCCGGCCTGCTTGGCCTTGCGCTTCAAACGGCGCTTCAGCCGGCGCTGCTGAAAGCCGGAGATCAGCCGGCGCAGCGGAAAATAGCACACCAGCCAGATGAGGATTGCAGAGGGAATGCTGCCCACAAGCATCGGCCAGAAAATCGGCCAGGCGTTCTCCGCCACCCCGCTAAGGTTCAGCGTCAACGTGTCGGTCAAGAGATGGCCGAACATGTCGGCCAGCTGCCCGGCGGCCGGCTCCCCGGCCACGGCCTGGCCATCGACCATCCACGTGCCGACATTGTGCACGGACGCCCAGATGAAGGGGAAGGTCCAGGGATTGCCCACCGCGGTGCCGATCAGGCCGGCGATGATGTTGGCGCCGATCATCCAGGCGAGTGCCGCCGCGAGCACGAAATGCAGTCCGACGAAGGGGGTCATGGAAATCGCGGCCCCGCAGGCAAGCCCGGCGGCGATGCTGTAGGGCGTGCCCGGCAGACGCGACACCCGCAGGCACAGGTAGCGGAACCAGCGTTTGAGCCCGATCTCGGGCCAGACGAAATTGCCGATGTGGCGCAGAGGGTGCCGTTTGGTCCGCCGCATGAACATGGTTGCCTAGCCCCGCGCCCGCTGCACCGAATTGATCGTCGGATCGGCGCGCAGGGCCGCGACGATGTTGGTCAGGTGCTTCACGTCCCGGACTTCGATGTCGACGAAGATCTCGAAGAAGTCCTGGGACCGGTTGGTGATCTTGAGGTTGCTGATATTGCCTTCGTTCTTGCCGATCAAGGTGGTCAGCCCACCGAGGCTGCCGGGCTCGTTGGCGATCACCGCGGTGATCCGGCCCACATGCAGGCCGTCCTCCTTGACCGCGTCGTCCCAGGCGACGTCGAGCCAGCGCTCGGGCTGGTCGGTGAAGTTCTCGAGCGTCTCGCAGTCGATGGTGTGTATGGTGACGCCCTTGCCGGTGGTGACCAGACCGACGATGCGGTCGCCCGGCAGCGGGTGGCAGCAGCCGGCATAGTGCAGCGCCATGCCCGGGATCAGGCCCCGGATGGCGACCGGCTCGGCGGCCTTGCCCTTCTTCTTCTTGATGCGACGGAGCTGTACGACCTTGCCGCTCTTCTCCCGCTCGGCAATGCCGGGATAGACGGCCTTGACCACCTCGCGGCCGGTGTGGTGGCCCTCGCCCACCGCCACATAGAGGTCGTCGACGGTCTTGCATTTGAAGATCTTGAGCACCCCCTGCAGGCCCTTGTTGGTGAGCTTGTTGCCCGAGGCGCGGAACGCCTTCTCCAGGATCGACTGGCCCAGATCGCGATACTGCTCGCGCTCCTGGGTGCGGATGAACCGGCGGATGCAGGCCCGGGCCTTGCCCGTGACCACGAACCGCTCCCAGGTCGGCGAAGGGGTCTGCGCCTTCGACGTCACGATCTCGACCTGGTCTCCGTTCTTGAGCTCGGTGCGCAGCGGCATCATGCGGCCGTTGATCTTGGCCCCGACGCAGGTGTTGCCCACTTCGGTGTGCACCGCGTAGGCGAAATCGACCGGCGTCGCCCCGCGCGGCAGGGCGGTCAAGTCGCCCTTGGGCGAAAAGCAGAACACCTGGTCGTGAAACATCTCGAGCTTGGTGTGCTCGAGAAATTCCTCGGCGCCCGAGGCGTGGTCCAGGATGTCCAGGAGCTCGCGGATCCAGCGGTACTGCCGGCCGTCGGTCTTGCCCTCGCCCTGCTTGTAGAGCCAGTGCGCGGCCACGCCCAGCTCGGCCACCTCGGCCATCTCCGCGGTGCGGATCTGCATCTCGATGCGGTGGTTCTCGGGGCCGTAGACGGCGGTGTGCAGCGACCGGTAGCCGTTCGGCTTGGGGATCGAGATGTAGTCCTTGAAGCGGCCGGGCACGATGGGATAGCGGCTGTGGATCACGCCCAGCGCCCGGTAGCAGTCGGCGATGTCGGCGACGATGATGCGGAAGGCCATGATGTCCGAGAGCTGCTCGAAGCCGACATTCTTGCGTTCCATCTTGCGCCAGATGGAATAGGGCTTCTTCTCCCGGCCCTGCAGCCGCGCGGCGATTCCCTCCTCGGCCAGGATCCGGGACAGCTCCTTGATGATGCGGTCGACCAGGCCCTCGCCCCGCTGCCTGAGGAATTCGAGGCGCGCAAGGATCGAGTCGCGGGCGTCGGGGTTGAGCTCGGCGAAGGCCAGGTCCTGGAGCTCGTCCTTGATATCCTGCATGCCGATGCGCTCGGCCAGCGGCGCGTAGATGTCCATGGTCTCGCGCGCGATGCGCTTGCGCTTGTCCTCGTCCTTGATGAAGCGCAGCGTCTCCATGTTGTGCAGGCGGTCGGCCAGCTTCACCAGGAGGACGCGGATGTCCTCGGACATGGCCAGCACCAGCTTGCGGAAGTTCTCCGCCTGCTTGGTGTCGTCCGACTGGAGCTCGATCCGGGTCAGCTTGGTCACGCCGTTGACCAGCCGCGCCACCTCGGACCCGAACAGCGCGTCGATCTCCTCGATCGTGGTGTCCGTGTCCTCGACCACGTCGTGCAGGAGCGCCGTGACGATGGAATCGCTGTCGAGGTGGTAGTTGGTGAGCAGGCCGGCCACCTCGATGGGGTGGGAGAAATACGGATCGCCCGAGGCACGCATTTGCGCGCCATGCGCCTTCATGGCGAACACATAGGCGCGGTTGAGCTTATGCTCGTCCACGTCCGGATCATACGCCTTGACCCGCTCGACCAGTTCGTATTGGCGCATCATGGTCCGTGCCCCTGCCGGACCGCAGGCCAGCCTGCGCGACGGCGCCGCGATACCTCGGCCGAGGCAGCGCGACGCCGGTCGATCATTCGTCCCCGGTTTCGGCGTCCGCGGAGCCGGTCTTGTCCTCGGGCGTTGCCGGGCTCTCGACCGCGACCAGATCCCGCTCGACCTCACCGGCGGAGGTGAGGATCAGCTCCGCTTCCTCTTCCTCTTCGTCGTCCTCGAAGATGATGTGCTTTTGCAGGCTGCGCACCAGGGACTCCTCGAGATCCGGAAGGTTCAGGGTGCCCTCGGCGATCTCGCGCAAGGCCACCACCGGCCCCTTGTCATTGTCGCGCTCGACCGTCTCCTTGGCACCCGCGGAGATATCGCGGGCCCGCTGGGCTGCCCGCATCACCAGTTCGAACCGGTTGGGGATCTTGATTATGCAGTCTTCGACCGTTACACGCGCCATAAAGACAAACTCCGCAATACTTGACCTCTGCTTCGCTCAATATAGGAGTCGCGACCGGGCGACGCAAGGCAGCCCAAGGGTTTGCGAGAGGGTTTGCAGCCGGTCTACGGCAGCGGCCGGGCGGTCTGGTCGGCCGGCAGATCGGCGATCAGCTCGGCCACGGTCCGGCCCGTCTTCGGGTGCCGCCAGTCCGGCGCCACCTCGGCCAGCGGCAGCAGCACGAAGGCCCGCCCGGCCAGCCGCGGATGGGGCAGCACCGGCCCCGCGCCCGCCGCCGGGGTCTCGACCCGGCCGTGGTAGTCCAGGAGATCGAGATCGAGCACCCGCGGGGCGTCGGGCGCCGTGCGAGCCCGGCCGAACGCCGCCTCCACCGCGTGCAGCCGGTCCAAGAGCGCCGCCGGCTCGAGCGCGGTGTCCAAGGCGGCGACGCCATTGACGAACCAGGGCTGGGGTCCGGGCGGCACCGGCGCGCTCTCGTACCAGCGGGAGCGGCGGGTGATGCGCAGCTCGGGACCGTGCAGCGCCGCGAGCGCCGCCACACAGGTCGCCCGGGGCGGGCCGAAGGTCGGATGGGGCAAGTTGGCCCCGAGCGCGAGCAAAATCATGCCTCACCTAGACTTCAGAAAACCACCACAACGTCTTGAGTTACGGCAAATACGCACTAAGTCAGAGGCGTCCGCATGATAAATAATGCATCGCTGTCTGATTTGGCAGTCGCGCATTGTGCGGCGCCCGGGCAGCACGCCTTGCATAAGCGGACAATATTTTGGGCGACAAAGGATGTGGAAAAATGAATTTCTACGCGCAGGAACGGATTGGCCTGTTCATAGACGGATCGAACCTCTACGCCGCGGCGCGCGCGCTGGGCTTTGACATCGACTACAAGCGGCTCCTGGAGTTCTTCCGCAAGGAAGGCCGGCTGATCCGCGCCTTCTACTACACCGCGCTGGTCGAGGACCAGGAATACTCGCCGATCCGGCCGCTGGTCGACTGGCTCGACTACAACGGCTACACCATGGTGACCAAGCCGACCAAGGAGTTCACGGACTCCGCCGGCCGCCGCAAGATCAAGGGCAACATGGACATCGAGCTCGCCATCGACGTGATGGAGATGGCCGAGCATCTGGACCATATCGTGATTTTCTCGGGCGACGGCGACTTCCGCCGCCTGGTCGAGGCGATACAACGCCGGGGCGTGCGGGTCTCGGTGGTCAGCACGGTGCGCTCCCAGCCGCCCATGGTGGCCGACGAGCTACGCCGGGAATCGGACAACTTCATCGAGCTCCAGGACATCGCCGAGGCGATCATGCGCAACCCGGCGGACCGGGAACCGCGGCACGCGCACGGGCATGGCCATGACGAGCGCCGCGCGCATGATCGGGACGATCCGGACGACGAGGAGGCGGAAACCGTCTTCCATTCGGCGTGAGCGGCACGCGCGGCGTGGGCGGCACGACCGGCGACTATCGGGACCCGCCGCGGGACTGCGCGCTCTGCCCGCGCCTTGCCGCCTTCCGGGCGGATCAGCGGGCCGCCCATGACGACTGGCACAACGCCCCGGTGCCGGCCTTCGGAGCACTCGATGCGCGGCTCCTGATCGTCGGGCTCGCGCCCGGGCTTCGCGGAGCCAACCGCACCGGCCGGCCCTTCACCGGCGACGTTGCCGGTGATCTCCTCTATCCGACGCTCTTGAAGTTCGGGCTGGCCGAGGGCCGGTTCGAAGCACGGCCGGACGACGGCCTCCGGCTGGTCGACTGCCGGGTGACCAACGCGGTGCGCTGCGTGCCGCCCGAGAACAAGCCCACCGGAGCGGAGATCGCCGCCTGCCGCCCCTTCCTCGCGGCCGAGATCGCGGCCATGAGCCGGCTCGAGATCGTGCTCGCGCTGGGCGGGATCGCCCACCGCGCGGTGCTCGCCGCCCTCGGCCACCGGCAGAACGGCTTTCCCTTCCGCCACGGCGCGATCCACGCCCTGCCCGACGGGCCCCTGCTCGCCGACAGCTACCACTGCTCCCGCTACAACCTGAACACCGGCCGGCTGACGCCCGCGATGTTCGAGGCCGTGTTCGAGGATCTGCGGGAAATTGAACCAGTCGGCGCAGTGAACTTTGTGCCGGAGCTCTCTCGCCCAGCCAAAGAATAAATACGGCCGGCCGCGATCTTGTTTCACGAGATACGCTGTTTCCGGATCACGTCATTTTGAACGACAGAAACACACGGACATCTTCGTCGGCTATTTCGTCTCGCCTTAGGTGTAGTCTATTATAGATTTATCTACCCAAAATAGGCGCGGGCTGGGGATCTGCCATGGGAATCTTCATTTTCTCTGCGATCTCGGGTTATTTGATCGGCGCTGGCGTCGTTATTGCGCTAGCAATTCCCAGCAAACTTTCTCAACCTGAGCAACGGAAACTGACCCTCGCCGTCGTGCAAATCGCGATTGGGGTTGCCATCGCTTTGATGGTTTTTTTCGCAGAGTTTGCAGACGTATACCACCTATCCAAACCAAAGACGGTGCAAATGACGGTTGGAGGGCTCTTCGGATTCATCGTCAGATTGGTCGTCTATGGATTCCGTGGTTTTCCAACCATGATAAGCTCTCCTTCTAATGTCGATGCACAGGATACTCGTCAAAATTCCAAGCCAAAGAAAGCTGGCAAAAGCTCGAGTTCGAAGAAGGCGAAGTCACACAGACCAAACGGTCCTGCCGGCAATAGCAAGGGTCAAGATGCCGACGGGCAAAACACGCCCTGGGTTGTAGAGAATATCAAGCTGATCTCCGTGGCGCTGTTGGGCCTCGCTTTGTTTGCCCTACTCGGGCCCTACGCCGCCACGCTGTCGCGTCATATGACCCGCATCAGTACTCCCTGGCTGGAAGCTCAATTCACACCCTTGAAAACGGCCCAGCAGATCGTCTTGCGAGGCACGGCCTCGACGATTTCGCCGCCCAACCTCTCACAAGTGGAGGAGTACAAAGAAGTCCTAAAGAGGGATATTGAACTCGCAGAAATGCTTAAAGGTGTGCCGCACAAGCGTTGGAAAGATTCCCTTCCCGGCACAAAGCGTTTCATAGAGACCCTGTTGGTTCCCCTTGCCGCCTGTGCGGAGCTGGCTGGGCAAGATACGAGAGACCCGGACGCCATAAGAGCAGTACTGCGACCCGTGACCCATCAGATTAGGCGGCTAACCCTCGAAGTACGGATGTCGGACGGTGCGGGCAACAGCGATCGGCAAGAAGCACTTCGACAAATGCAGGATGGAGTGGCTCTTCAAATAAAGGAGGCAGGCAAGAAAGTTGCTGCATTCGTCGTCCCACCAAGCCCCGGTTCTGCGCCTAGCATGAGGGACGTTTGCGTAGAGCGAGAGGATATCTACTTCAAGACTTGGCCCGTTGATGTACCGGATATCGGGGTCCTCGTGGAGAACCCGGGCTTTCATATCATTGTTAGCTTCTTTTATGCTGCGTTGCGTAACTATGATGGAGCAATTGAGATTCTTAGAGAGAACGAGAAAAAATTTAGCAAAAGCCCGAACTACAGTTATCTATTAGGCCAACTTATGCAATTGAACGGGCGTCCGGCGCTTGAATACTTACCCTATTATCGACAAGCACTGCAAAGTATCTCAGCCGTCGGAAACGCCATTTCAGTGGAGTACCCGAAAGAGGCCTCGAAACTACCGGAGTGCATTCAAGAGACGGCGGGCGAAGAAAAGACCAAATCGCCGCCAGCAGACGCGCGCCGGATCAATCGGATCAAACAGAGGGTATTTGCGGGAAAGCTACACCTGAAACAGGAGTTGGCATATCACAGCGCTGTCGGTCTTGCGGAGACCCCCGCACCAGAGAAGTTTGCCGATTGGTTTCGACGCGCTCGTTACTACGCCAATGATATTCGAGATGCGATACAGGACAAAGATTTCACAAAACGGCTTTGCTTGGACACAGAAAGTTATCTGCTCGTCAAGGCGAAGATCCAAGATACCTATTCTATTGTCCAGCTCGTAGCAGCAGCCAAGAGTGAGCCCGTTGAGCTTAGCCCCATAGAGGGGGCGCTCACTAATTTCGAGAACGCGCTGAACACGCTGGACAGTATTGGGAAAACTAACCTGGAAACGAATAGCAAGTTGGCGGCACAGCACAAATCTCTGGTCGAAACGATTACTTACCACCGCCGCCAAGCCGAACTCCTCTTGGGTGGAAGATAGATCCCGACACCCCGGTATGCGGTTCTCTCGAGCCGGCCGACAGCTACCACTGCTCCCGCTACAATCTGAACACCGGCCGGCTGACGCCCGCGATGTTCGAGGCGGTGTTCGAGGATCTGCGGGGGCGGCTCGCTCGCGCAGCCGTCACGGGAACTTGAAGGGCCGTCGTCTTGAAAATCCGCGCCGGCGCGCCCACCATTGGGCGACAGCAGGCAATCGGAACACCCCTGCGGGAGGAATCGGTCATGCCCTTCACGAGACGGCGTTTTATGGGCGCCCTGGCGCTCGGCGCCGGCGCCGCCCTGTCCGGTATCGG
>JASJBI010000060.1 GCA_030066595.1 Alphaproteobacteria bacterium
TTCATCGACCGCTTCAAGCCCGCGCGCGAGCAATGCTGGATCGCCGAGCGGGACGGCGAGATCGTCGGCTCGGTGATGTTGGTCGAGAAATCCAAGACCGTGGCCAAGCTGCGCCTGCTGCTGGTCGAGCCCAAGGCGCGCGGCCTCGGCATCGGCCGGTGCCTGGTGGAGGAGTGCATCCGCTTTGCCCGGCGCGCCGGCTATCGCAAGATCACGCTCTGGACCAACGACGTACTGGTCGCCGCCCGGCGCCTTTACGAGACGGCCGGGTTCATCCTGGTCAAGGAGGAGCCGCATAAGAGCTTCGGCGTCGAGCTGGTCGGCGAGACCTGGGAGCTGCCGCTCGGTCCGCGGCCGAGCTAGCCTATCGCCCAAAAGGACCGCTCCGGGCCGCGGTCCCTTACATCACCGCCCGGTCGCCCACGAAGGGGTTGGTCTGGCGCTCCTGGCCGAAGGTCGAGGGGGGCCCATGGCCGGGGATGAAGGTCACGTCGTCGCCGAGCGGCCAGAGCTTGTTGCGGATCGAGCTGATCAGGCTGGCGTGATCGCCGCGGGGAAAGTCGGTGCGCCCGATCGAGCCCTGGAACAACACGTCGCCCACCTGCGCCAGGCGCGAGGGCTCGTGGAAGAACACCACATGGCCGGGCGTGTGCCCGGGACAGTGGATCACCGCCATCTCGACCTCGCCGAACTGCACCGTGTCGCCGTCCTCGAGCCAGCGGTCGGGAGTGAACACCTGCGCGCCCGGCAGGCCGAATTGCGCCCCCTGCTCGGCCAGCGCGTCGATCCAGAACTTGTCCTCGATCTGCGGCCCCTCGATGGGCAGGCCGAGCTGTTGCGCCAGCTCCGCCGTGCCGCCGGCATGGTCGATATGCCCATGGGTCAAGAGGATCTTCTCAAGCTCGACCTGGTATTGCTTCATCGTCTCCAAGAGCCGCGGGACCTCGCCGCCCGGGTCTACGAAGACGCCCCGCATGGTGCGCGTGCACCACATGAGCGTGCAGTTCTGCTGAAAGGGCGTCACCGGGATGATGACGGCGTTGAGGGGACGATCCATGATCGTGGGCAGGAGTCTAGCTACTGAGCCGCAGAGCGCGCGGCGCGGGGTTTGATTGAGCCCGGGTGCAATAGCAGAGCTTCTCCACTTTCACCAGTCCACGGATCTTTTTCCTGGTGTGAACAGCGTCCCCGGAATCTGCGGTAGCTTTGGCCACCTTCAGGCGATCCGATGTCGGGAGACAAGAGCTTGACTACTTGGTGACTTCGGCGCGGGCCGATTCGAACTCGATCTTCGGGAAGAGAACGATCGTGCCCAGAAGCATTGACTTGGCTTCGCGCACGGTTTCGGGAACCTCGAGCAGGCGAGCCTCTCTTCTTCCGTCCGAGAATAACTCAACGAAACGGTCCTCAGTGGTGGAATAGATGATCGTTCCTGTCTCCAGGCGGTCATGTCGGACCATTCCCTCCGCGCGTCCGGACGAACCGCCCGCATAGGTCGCTGCGCGATAAATCTGAAACGCGCGAAGGTGCCGGAGGTCGATGAGTGTTCCGTCACTGTTGCCGACTCGGACATAGGGTCCCTGTGTCTTTGTCGCCGGGAGCCAGTGGACGCTTGCCCTGTGCATACCGAATTCGTCTTCCCTGAACCAAGCGTCTACGCGCGCACCGCTTGGTCCGCGAACGACGATCCAATATCTCTGGAGATAGGCGGAGGTGCGGCGCGGATAGGGCCGAAGGATGACCTCGAACGTCCAACCTGGGTCGGGCAAGGGGATAGGGGGCCAAGTGTGCCAGGGAATCGCAACGTCGTCCGGCGGCCAGGAGTCCTCTCTCACGAACTCCCACTGTTTGAGCCTGTAGCGGATGCGGCCGAAGTACCGCCAATCGGTTCTGCGTGGCAGTTGTTCCTCTTTGCATCGCAGCGCGTCTGCGATCGCCTCGGTCGGTTTCTGGGAATCCTCCAGACAAGCGGCAGCTAGATTTACCCAGGTGATTCCATCTCTGTTCTCGAGAGCAAGAAAGGGCCCCTGCCCATCACGAACCGGCAACCAGTGAAAAACCATGGGCGGTTCTCCCCCGTCGCCGACCATCAGATCCGATTCGAGGCTTCGTCCATCCGGCAACTCGATCCGCATGGCCCATTCAATGCTGGAATCAAGGGAACCGAACGTGACACGGCTGTCCTTGCGGTAGAGGGTCAGACGACCTTGTTCGTCCGGCAGGTCGAACGTCACGTGGCCCCAAGGTTCAACGGAAAAGACCTCGAACACCGAAACGCCAAGCAAGACCTTTGGAATCAGCAGAATGGCCAACAGCCCGACGCAGCCTCGAAAGGCAAGCCGGTCCCAGTCAAGTCCACTACGCCGCGTTGCCACTCAATGCCCCTTGTCACCAGCCGACAACTTTGTCGAGAGTTCTTGTTGATATCTACGCCAAATGAGGCGCAAATTTGACGGCTTGGTTGCCCGGTGAAAACCGGACAACCTTCAGTTGGCTAGTTAGGGACTGGCGGGACTCGACGACGTCCGCGACGATAAATCTCCTGTCCCCGGATGGCTAGCCGCCGCCGTCTTCCACCACCTCGACCCGGTCGCTGTAGAAGGCCAGGTGGCCCTTGATCGCGGTGACGGCGGGATAGGGCTCCGCATAGGCCCAGACCGCGTTCTCGGCCCTTTGGCCGTCCACGGTCACCGTCCAATAGCTGGCGTCGCCCTTGTAGGGACAGTAAGTCGCATGGTCCGTGGGCTCGAGCGACGCCATGTCGACATCCGATTGCGGGATGTAGAGCACCGGCGCCAGGGTCGTCTCGCGCAGCCGCAAGGCGTTGCCCGACCGCGCGATCGTCCGGCCGTTGTAGGTCACGGTGACGGTGCTGTCGCTCGGTTCGATGGTGATCGGATGGTCCGGGCCGGGCTCTTTCATGACAGGGCTCCTCTTGCTCGCGGTTCCTGCCTTCAGATACTCCCGGACCCGGCCCGGTCAAGCCGCACGGGCCGCGCGCCTGCCGATGCCGTCCGACGTTGTCCCGGAGCGCGACGCACCCTATTCTCCGGCCCCTGGGGACGGCCACAACCACCGATTTTCATGCACCAGCTGCGCGAGCGCATCCGGGTCCTGTATACGGCCGACACGCCGACGGCCGAGAGCTTTCGCGTGGGCCTCATGGCCTTCGACATCACGGCCATCCTGTTCTTCATCGTGGTGTCGTTCCTGCCCGACACGACGACGATCCTCGCCATCGACTTCGCCTTGGGACTGTTCTTCCTGGTCGAGTTCCTGGCCCGGTTCTGGATCAGCCGGCGCAAGTGGCGCTTTGTGTTCCACTTTGGCTCGCTCGCCGACCTGATCGTGATCTTCTCGCTGCTGCTGGCACCCTTCGTCTCCGAAAACTTCGCTTTCCTGCGCGTCTTGCGCGCGCTGCGCCTGCTGCGTTCCCACCGGGCGATCGAGGAGTTGCGCCAGAAATACGCCTACTTCGCCCGCAACGAGGAAATGCTGCACAGCATGGTGAACCTGATCGTGTTCATCTTCGTCTGTACCGCCGTGGTCTACGTCCTGCAGGTCAAGCAAAACCCGGCGATCAACAGCTATGTGGACGCGCTCTACTTCACCGTCGCCACGCTCACCACGACCGGCTTCGGCGACATTACTCTGGTGGGTGACTACGGCCATTTCCTCGCGGTGCTGATCATGATCTTCGGCATCTCCCTGTTCGTGCGCCTGGCGCAAACCATGTTTCGGCCCGCCAAGGTGCGCTACGAGTGCCCGGCCTGCGGGCTGGTGCGGCACGATCCCGACGCGGTCCACTGCAAGCACTGCGGCGAGGTGCTGCATATCGAAACCGAAGGCATTTGAGGGGCGACGGCCCAGGGCGCCGCGCATTCTTGAATTTTCGTTCCAGAACGCCCATCCTCACGGCCAAGGAGTATCGCGATGGCGCGTCCACGGGAATTCGACCGCGACCAGGTCGTGGATCACGCGATCGAGCTGTTCTGGCGCAAGGGCTACACAGCCGCCTCGATCCAGGACCTGGTGGCGGCGACCGGCCTGAACCGGGGCAGCCTGTACGCCACATTCGGCGACAAGGCCGGCCTGTTCGCCGCCGCGGTGGACCGCTACATGGCGGCCGGCAACGTCCAGCGCTTGTTCGACAGTGCGGACGAGCGTCCATTCGTCGCCGTGCTGCGCGACGTGCTGCAAGGCCTGGTGGACGCGGGCGCCGCCGATCCGCATCGCAAGGGCTGCCTGCTGACCAACACGGTGGTCGAGTTGGGCCCCCACGATCGGGCCGTGGCAGAGAGCCTTGCCGGACACTTGGCCGAGCTCGAAGCGAGCCTGGCGCGCCGCATTCGGGCAGCGCAGAAGGCCGGCGAGCTCTCGTCCGATCGGCCGCCGCGCGCGCTCGCCCGGTTCGTCGTCTCGAGCATCCAGGGCCTCCGCGTGATGTCCAAGCTGCGCCCTGAGCGGCGGTACCTCGAGGACATCGCCGGTGAGGTGCTGGCCCGTTTCGAGCGGCCGGGAGAGGAAGGCCGGTCCGCTGGACCGCGCTTGACGAAGCGCAAGGCTGAACGTAGATAGGAAACGAGGTGGGCGACGCAAGGCGGCCGCCGATTTATTTCCTAAATTATGGAATGATCGTTCAAAAACGTGTCAAACCGGAGGAGGAAGCGATGAGCCAGTTCGAGATTCACAGCAAGGACAGCGCGCCCGAAGGGTCCGTGCCGCTGATGGAGCAGGCGGAAAGCAAGTTCGGCTTCGTTCCGAACCTGTTGGGCGGGTTGGCCGAGGCGCCGGCCGCGCTCAAGGGTTACATGACGCTCTCCGGGATCCTGGCCGAAAGCTCGCTCAGCCCGGCCGAACAGCAGATCCTGCTGCTGACCACCAGCCGCCAGAACGGCTGCGAGTACTGCGTCGCGGCGCACACCGGCGGTGCCACCCGGGCCGGCGCGCCGAAAGAGGCGATCGAGGCCATCCGCACCGGCCAGCCGATCCCAGACCCGCGGCTGCAGGCGCTCTCGAAGTTCTGCGCCACCTTGGTCGAAAAGCGCGGCTGGGCGTCCGAGGCCGACGTGAACGCCTTCCTCGGTGCCGGCTTCAGCAAGGCGCAAGTGTTCGAGGTGATCCTGGCGATCGGCGTCAAGACCATGAGCAACTACGCCAACCACCTGATCGGCACGCCGCTGGACGAAGCCTTCAAGCCGCTCGCCTGGACCAAGGACCAGGCGGCCTGACTGCATCGCTCGTGACGCCAGGGCCGGCTGCCGGGGAGATCCCGCTCGCCGGCTTTGGCGCGCTCTAGCGGCTGCGGCCGAACGAGAGCAGGCGTCTGACCCTGCTAGGGTCCAGTCGGGTCAGGTTGATGCCGGCCAGGATCATGGCGAGCGCCAACAGCGCCGCCGCCGGCAACGCCTCGCCCAAGAGGGCGACGCCCAAGAGCACCCCGAACACAGGCACCAGATATCCGGACATCGCGACGAAGCTCGCGCCGCAGCGCGCGATCAGGTGAAAGCGGATCAGATAGGCCAGGCCGGTCGGCACAACGCCCAGATAGAGCACCGCCAGCCAGACGTCCGGATCCGCCACCGCGGTCCACGGCCGGTCGATCCAGAGGCACGCCGGGACGGCCAGGATCGTTCCGCAGAGCAGCACCCCGGTTGTCACCGAGCCGCTGTCCTGGTCGTGAAGCTTGCGCGCGAGCACGCCCGAGATGGCATAGCAGGCGGCCGCGCCGACCACGGCGAGTTGCGCCACGACATTGGCGCCCAGCCCGGCCAGCGCTTGGACGCCCACCACCACGAGCACGCCGGCGAAACCCAGGGCCACACCCGCGAGCTTCGGCCCGCTCAGCCGGTCGTCGTGGGTCAGGGCGTGCGACAGGAGCAGTGTGGTCAGCGGACTGGTCGCCATCAGGATCGCGGCGAGACCGCTGTCGATGGTCTGCTCGGCCCAGCTGATCAGATAGAAGGGCAGGGCCATGTTGAAGAGAGCGATCCACGCCAACCGCCACCAACGCCGGAGGCCGCGGGGCAGACGCTGCCCGCGCAGGCCAAGCACCAGCAGGACGACAACGGCGCCGATGACGATGCGGCCGGCGGCGACCGTGGCCGGCGCCAGCGTCTCGACAGCCAGCTTGATGGCAAGAAAGGACGATCCCCACATCGCCGCCATGAGCGCCAGGAGCGCCAGGTCGGGCGCGGTCGGCCGGCGGATCATGGCGCAGCTCGCGCCATGGGCGCTTCCGCCGCTTTGACGCTCACAGCGGCCAGATCCAGAGGATCATCGGCGTGCCCACGGCGACGATCAGGATCTCCAGCGGCAGTCCCATACGCCAATAGTCGCCGAAGCGATAGCCGGCGGGGCCCATGATCAAGGTGTTGTTTTGGTGTCCAATCGGGGTGAGAAAGGCGGAGGACGCGCCGATCGCCACCGCCATCAAGAAAGCGTCCGGGTTGACGCCCAAATTCTCCGCCACCCGCACGGCAATGGGCGCCGCCACCACCGCGGTCGCCGCGTTGTTCATGATGTCGGAGAGCGTCATGGTGACCACCATCAGCAGCACCAGGATCGCGGCCGCGGGCAGCCCCGCCGACAGGTTGTAGAGTGCATCGGCGATCAGCTGGGTGCCACCCGTCGCCTCGAGCGCGCCACCAATCGGGATCATGGCGCCCAGCAGCACGATGACCGGCCAATCGATGCCGTCATAGACGTCGCGCAGCGGCACCAGGTTCATCAGCACCATCACCGTCGCGGCGCAGGCGAGCGCAACCGGCAGCGCCAGCAGGCCGAGCGAGGCGGCCGCGATGGCCAGCGCGAAGACGGCGACGCAGACGCCCGCCTGGCCGCGCTTGCCGACCTGCAGGCCCCGCCCGGCGAGCGGCAGACAGCCCAGCCGCGAGACCACTTCCGGCAGGTCGATGGCGTTGCCCTGCAGCAGCAACACGTCGCCCGCCTGGATCTCCAGATTGTGGACCCGGTCGCGGAACGGATTGCCCTGGCGGGACACGCCCAGCAAATTGACGCCATAGCGGTAGCGCAGGCGGAGGTTCGCGGCGCTGCGGCCCTCGGCGCGCGCGCCGGCCGGAACCGCGACTTCCATGACGGCGACATCCTCGGACCGCAGCAGGCCCGACTTGGCGCCCTCGACCCCGACATACTCCGCGCCCAGCAGGCTGACCAGCTTGTCGATGTCCTCGGCACCGCCTTCGACCACCAACAGGTCCCCTTCCCGAATGGTCTCGCGCCGGGCCATGCCCGGCAGACGCTGGCCGCCGCGGATCAGGCCCAGGATGGCGGCGTGGTTCTCCGCGGCCATGTCGTCCAACTCGCGCACCTTCTTGCCGAGGACGGAGGCGCCCTCCGGAATGCGGGCTTCGGCGATGTAGTCCTCCAGATCGAACAGCGCCTCGCCGGAGATCTTCTTGAAGCGCTCTTGCGGGATCAGGCGCCAGCCGACAAAGGCGATGAACAACACGCCGGCCACCGCGATCACGCCGCCGACGGGTGTGAAATCGAACATGGCGAAGGGCGCGCCCGCGGACTCCGCCCGGAAGGCCGCGATGATGATGTTGGGCGGCGTGCCGATCAGCGTGACCAGCCCGCCCAGGATCGAGGCGAAGGACAATGGCATCAGGACCTGGGCGGCCGACCGCTTGGCCTTGGCCGCCGCCTGGAGTTCGACCGGCATCAGCAGGGCCAGCGCCCCCACATTGTTCATCACCGCCGAGAGGGCCGCGGCAAGGCCGCCCATGATCCCGATATGCGCGGTGATTCGGCCGCCCAGCGCCGTCACGTGGCGGCCGACGATGTCCACCGCGCCGGAGTTGGAGAGCGCGCGGCTGATGATCAGGACCAGGGCCACGGTCACCGTTGCCGGGTGTCCGAAGCCGAGAAAGGCGGCCTCGACGGGCACCAGGCCGGCGATCAGCGCGATCAGCAGGGCGACGAAGGCGACCAGGTCATAGCGCCAGCGCCCCCAGATGAAGAAGGCCAGCACGCCCGCCAACAGGACAAGGATCAGGGTCTGGTCTTGGCTCATCAGCGGGGCGCGGTTGCGGCGCGGGGCGGGGGCGAACCATAGCACCGCCGATGCGCCGGGAAAACGCGTGCGGCGGTTCGGGCTATGCCGTCGGCACCGGCATGTTGTCGATCAGCCGGGTGCGCCCGATCCGGGCGGCCGCGAAGACCCGCGCGGGGTGCTCCGGGTGGTCAACCGGCGCCAGGGTCTCGGCGTCGCGGACCTCCAGATAATCGACGCTCTCGAACCCCGCTTCGATCAAGGCATCGCGCCCGCTGGCCGCTTCCGCATCCCCTGAGGCACCCGCGGCCACGGCCGTGGCGATGGCCTGGAGCACTTGGTTGAGTTGTGCTGCGACCCGGCGTTCGTCGGGCGACAGATAGAGGTTGCGGGAGGACAGGGCCAGGCCGTCCGGGTCGCGCACGATGGCGACCCCTTCGATCGTGACCGGGATGTCCAGGTCTTTCACCATCCGCTTGATCACCTGGAGCTGCTGATAGTCCTTCTCGCCGAAATAGGCCCGGTCGGGCAGCGCCTGCAGCAAGAGCTTGCTGACGACCGTGGCCACGCCGTCGAAATGGCCGGGCCGGTGGTCGCCGCACAGCCCATCGCTCACGCCCGAGACGGTGACGGTCGTGGCGAAGCCCGGCGGGTAGACCTCCTCGACCGGCGGCGCGAACAACAAATGCACGCCCAGCGCGGCAAGCTTTTCCGCGTCGGCAGCCTCGTCGCGGGGATACGCCTGGAAATCCTCGCTGGGACCGAACTGGGCCGGGTTCACGAAGATGGTCGCGACCACCCGGTCGCAGGCCGCGCACGCGGCCCGCACCAGCGCCAGATGCCCCTCGTGCAGCGCGCCCATGGTCGGCACCAGGCCGATGCACGCGCCATCCTTGCGCCATGCACCAACCGTTTCGCGCAGGGCGGCGATGGTGCGTACGGTCGGAAGGGCGGACACCGGCTAGCCGGCCGACGCCGCCTTTTTGCTCTGGCCGCCGAACACGTGCTCGGGGCCGGGAAAACGGCGGGCGCGCACGTCCTCGGCATACATCCGGCCCGCCTCGGCGATCATCGGGCCGAGATCGGCATAGCGCTTGACGAAGCGCGGCGTGAAGTCCGAGAACAACCCCATCACGTCCTCGCTCACCAGGATCTGGCCGTCGCAGGCGGGCGAGGCGCCGATCCCGATCGTCGGCACCGGCACCGTCTTGGTGATCTCGTGCGCCAAAGTCTCGACGGTGCCCTCGATGACCATGGCGAAGGCGCCGGCTTCGGCCACGGCGACGGCGTCGTTCAAGATCCGCTTGGCCTCTGCATCGGATTTGCCCTGGGCGCGGAATCCGCCGATGGTATGCACCGATTGCGGCAACAGACCGACATGGGCCAGCACCGGCACGCCCCGCGCGGTGAGGAAAGCGATGGTCTCCGCCATTTCGGCGCCGCCCTCGAGCTTGATGCCCGAACAGCGGGTCTCGGTCATGACCCGGGCCGCGTTGCGGAAGGCGACCTCTGGCGACTCCTGATACGTGCCGAACGGCATGTCGACGATGACACAGGCCCGGTTCGCGCCGCGCATGACGGCAGCGCCGTGATTGATCATCATGTCGAGGGTGACGCCGACGGTGCTTTCCATGCCGTACAAAACCATGCCGAGCGAATCGCCGACCAAGAGCAAGTCGACGTTCGGATCGAGATACTTGGCAACATTCGTCGTGTAGGCGGTGAGGCAGACCACGGGATCCGCGCCCTTGCGAGCCCGGATTTCGGGGACGGTGATGCGTTTGATGTCCGACTGCGCGCTCATAGCCGTTCCTCCTTGGCGCGATAAGGCTGGCATACTAGCCGATTTATGTTGCAATGCAAAATGACGGGTTGGCATTGCGCGGCGGGCCAAGCTGAGAGACAAGGAACCTATGCGGATTCTATGTCTGTTGACGCTGTGTCTCTGGGCCGGCGCGGTGGCGGCCCAGACCACCGATGCGTCCTTGCCAAAGCGGCACATGGTGGCGGCGGCGCATCCGCTGGCGGCCCAGGCGGGCCGCGAGATGTTGCGCCGTGGCGGCAGCGCCATGGACGCGGCCGTCGCGACGCAGATGGTGCTGGCGCTTGTCGAACCGCAGTCCTCCGGGATCGGCGGCGGCGCCGTCATGCTGTATTTCGACAAGGCCAGCGGTGCGGTGCATGCCTTCGACGGGCGCGAAACGGCGCCGGCGGCGATCACCCCCGACGTGTTCCTCGATGCCGAGGGTAAGCCGAAGTACTTTTTTGACGCCGTGACCGACGGCCGCTCGGTGGGCGTGCCCGGCGTCGTCCGCATGCTGGCCCGCGCCCATGAAAAACATGGCCGCCTGCCCTGGCGGGATCTCTTCGCCCCCGCCATCAGACTGGCCGAGGACGGCTTTGCCGTCACCGCGCGCTTCCACGAGAGCGTGCGGCGGGACAAGTATCTCGCTCGGGATCCAACCGCCCGGGCCTATTTCTACGCCCCCGATGGGTCCGCCTGGCCGGTCGGCCACAAACTCAAGAACCCGGCCCTGGCGGACACCTTGCGCCGGCTCGCCGAGGACGGAGCCGACGCGTTGCACACCGGGCCCATCGCCGCCGATATCGTCGCCGCCGCGAAGGCGCGGGGCGGCATCCTCTCGCTCGCGGATCTGGCCGGCTACCAGGCGCAGGAGCGCGGCGTGCTGTGCCGGCCCTATCGCGCCTGGCGGGTCTGCACCATGCCGCCGCCGACCTCGGGCGGGATCGCCACCTTGCAGATCCTGGGGATTCTGGACTCGTTCGATCTCGCCGCGCTCGCGCCCGGATCGGCCGAGGCCGTGCATCTGATCTCGGAGGCCAGCCGCCTGGCCTATGCCGACCGCGCGCGCTATGTGGCGGACACGGACTTCATCGACGTGCCCATATCCGGACTGCTGGACCGCGGCTATCTGCGTGAAAGGGCCCGGCGGATCGCCTTGGACTGGAGCATGGGCAGGGCCGAGGCCGGCACGCCGGGAACGCGGAAGGGCGAGGCGCTCGGCGACGGGGTCTCGGCCGATCTGCCCTCGACCAGCCACTTCTCGGTGGTCGACGGCGACGGCAATGCCGTCGCCATGACCACAACGGTCGAGAACCGCTTCGGCAGCCGCATCATGGTGCGGGGGTTCCTCTTGAACAACCAGCTGACGGATTTCTCCTTCCTGCCCGAGATCGACGGCCGGCCGATCGCCAATCGGGCCGCGCCGGGCAAGCGGCCACGCAGTTCCATGTCGCCCACGCTTGTGTTCGATGGGGATGGCCGGCTGTACCTCACTGTGGGCTCGCCCGGTGGGTCGCGCATCATCACTTATGTGGTGCAGACCCTGATCGCGGTCCTGGACTGGGGGCTGGACATGCAGGCGGCCATCGTCCTTCCGCGCCACGTGAACCGAAATGGCGTCACCGAGCTCGAGGACGGCACCGCGCTCGCGGACATCGCCGAGGCGCTCAGGGCCAAGGGGCAGACGGTCGAGCTGCGCAAGATCGTCAGTGGGCTGCACGGCATCCGCGTCACGCCCGCGGGCCTCGACGGCGGCGCCGACCCGCGGCGCGAGGGCGTGGCGCTCGGCGACTGAACTATCTCAGCGCCGCGTCGCGACGATGAACAGCCGGCGGAACGGGAACAGGGTGCGCCCGTCGGGCCGCATGGGATAGGCCTCGGCCAGGCGCGGCGTAAGGGCGTCCAGGTAGGCCTGCCAGAGATCTGGGTCGAGCGCATCCGCAACCGGGCCGAGGGCGGTACCTCGGATCCAGTTGAGCACCGCGTTTTCCCCTGTGAGTACCTGGAGATACTCCGTCTCCCAGATGTCGAGGGCCGCGGCCGCCGGCCCCAGGATGTCGAAATAGGTGTCCGGCGCCGCGACCGGCCCATCTCCGTCGTAGCGGGCCACTGCCGCCGAGAGGCGGTCGGCCCACGGCCCGGTCCGCGCCGTCTCAACGATCAGACGGTGACTCGCGGCGGCGAAATTGCGCGGCATCTGGACCCCGAGCGCGCCTCCCGGCGCGAGCCCGGCGAAGAGCCTGGAAAACAAGGCGACGTGGTCGTCGAGCCAGTGCAGCGCCGCATTGGAAAAGATCAGGTCGGCCGCCTCCTCGGCCCGCCAGCGGGCGATGTCGGCCTCGGTCCAGGTTGCCGTGGGCAGAGTGTCCCGCGCCCGGGCGAGCATCGCCGGCGCGCTGTCGACCCCGATCAGCCGCGCCTCGGGCCATCTCCGGGCCAGCAGCGCGGTCACGTTTCCAGGTCCACAGCCGAGATCGTAGATCAGCCGCGGGTCGTCCAACGGGATCCGCGCGAGCAGGTCCAGCGCCGGCCGCTGCCGGGCGTCGGCGAACATGAGATATCGCGCCGGGTCCCAGTTTCCCGATTTCTGGGTTTCTGCGCTGCCATCCCTTGTCACGGCGCGCTGCCGTCCTCGCTGGGCAGGTTTAGCCGGAAGATGGTGCCGGCCTCTCCCGTTTCCGCCAGTTCGAGTTCGCCGCCATGTGCCCGGACCAGCTCCCGCGCGATGGCCAGACCCAGTCCCGTGCCGCCATTGCGGGCCGACCCGGCGAACGGCCGGAACAGGTTCTTCTTGGCCTGTTCCGGCAGGCCGGGGCCGTTGTCGGAGACCTCGATTCTGAGACGGCCGTTCGCGCGTTTGGCCGAAAACCGGACCTTGCTGGCGCCGGCCTCGGCCGCGTTGTGGCCAAGATTGGCCAGCACTCGGAATAACTGGTCACGGTCGGCCTCCGCCCTCAGCTCCGGCGGAACGGCGTTCTCCCATTCGACCGCCCCGCCCTCATGGCGCGGCGGCAGACCGGCGCCAACCTGATCGACCATCTCGCGCAGGGGAAAGTCCGAGCGCCGCGGCTGGGGGATGTCCTCGCTGGCATATTTGAGCGTCTGGCTGCAGAGATTGACCGCCCTGTCGACCGAGCCAATCACCTGGGGAGCCAGGCGCTTGGCCTCCGGGTCGTCCAAGGCGGCGATCCGGTCCGAGACCAGCGACGCGGTGGCCAGGATGGCGCGCAGATCGTGATTGATCTTGGTCACCGCAGTCCCGACCGCGGCCAGCCGCGCCTTCTGGCGCAGCGCCGCGCGGAGCGCCACCTGCATGTCGTGCAGCTCGCGTTGGGCAATCCCCACTTCGTCTCTGCGCAGGCTCGGCTTGATCACCTTGGACAGGTCCTCCGGCGCCTTGCGAAAGTCGGTCATGCTCGCGGTGATGCGTCGCATCGGATAGACCGACAGGAGCTGCAGGCTGAGATAGACCAGTGCCGCGGTGATCAGCGAGATCACGATCGACAGGGCCAGAATGCGCCCGGAGTAGTCGATCATGGCGTCGCGCATGGGCCATTCGTCGATCAGGATTTCGACCTCGACCCGGGCGTCCTTGGGGGAGGGGCCCTTCACGCGCAGGACCCGGTTGTCCTGCGTGAACAGGGTGACGAACGCCTCCATGATCATGGGGAAGAACTCTTCCTCGCGCATGTCGAATGTGACGTCCGCCATTGGGACAACCGGCCGCGACAGCATCAGCTTGCTGATGCGGCCGCCGCGCAGGACGATGCTGTGCGCGCCCGCGTGATCGAGCAGTTCCTGGGCCAGGTCCTCGCTGACCATGTTGTCCGGTGTGGCCTCCAGCGCCAGAGAGGCCAGATGGGCCGCCCCAATCCGCTCTTCGAAATAGCCCTTGCGGAAGCGGCCGATCGAGGGCGCATAGATCAGCACCTCGGACAGCATGACGAAGAAGACGGTCAACAGCAGCAACCGGCCCGACAGGCTAACCAGGAAGGACGGCAGATGTAATCGGTTGTTCCGCATGGAAGAATTCTAGCCGCTTCCAAGGCGCCGGTCATGCCCGATCACGGGCTTCCGGCGGTCCCGGCGATTTGCGGCCAGCGGGCCCCCGCCCAGAAACGGACTGCCCCGACCGGACCACTGGGTCCAGCCGGGGCAGCATGTGACAAAGCGAACGGCCGGTTTCCCGGCCGTCGAACCTAGGAGCGGGCTATTGCTTCGCCTTACAGGCGCCGCACTTGGCCTTGCACGCGCCGCACTTGGCCTTGCAGGCACCGCACTTGGCGGCGCAGGCGCCGCACTTGGCTTTGCAGGCGCCGCACTTGGCCTTACAGGGCTGACAGGCGGCGATCTGAACTGGCGTATCCGACTGGGACGCGGCGGCGGCCGGCATGGCCGCAACGCCGGCAGCTAATGCGGCGACGCTCATCACAGCGACGGTCTTTTTGAGCATTTCTGAGCCTCCGGTTTGGGGGTTGCCAATCGCGTTTGGCGAGCCCCGCGGTCGGCAAGGGGACCGCCGCGCGGGCTTCCCCTATTAGATATCCCGAAGTCCGCAATCTCGAATCATTTCAAATCTCGCGCAGGTCACTTTTCCGTGAATATCAGATACCTGTCCGTGATCGGCAGGCGGCGGCGGGCCGGTTCCCGGCCGGCTCGGAGCGGCAACCGCCGCGCCGCATTGACTTCACCAGGGGAAATTCATATACAGCCCGCAAATCCGCGCCGACGGGCCGCATCGGGTCGCGTCGGCATTCCGAGCCGAAACGGAGCATTAGTGTGAAACGGACCTACCAGCCCAGCGTCCTGGTGCGCAAGCGCCGGCACGGTTTCCGCAAGCGCATGTCGACCGTCGCCGGGCGTCGGGCTCTGGCTCGGCGCCGTGCTAAGGGCCGCAAGCGCCTGTCCGCCTGAGCGGAGCTTGCCCACCATGACGGGGACCTGGACGCGCGGGTCCACGAAGCGATACGAAGCAACAAGGTATTGGACTGCCATGCGACCGGCGGTGGGACGTCTGCGAGAGCGGCGCGATTTCCTGCGCGTGGCGGCGGGCGGCAAGCGGGGCGTAACGCCGGGCCTTATCCTGCAAGCGCGGCCCAGACCGGCTGCGGTGCCCTCGACCGGACGCTTGCCGCGGGTGGGTCTGACGGCGAGCCGCAAGGTCGGCGGCGCGGTCGAGCGCAACCGGGCGCGTCGGCGCCTGCGTGGCTTGGTGCAAGAGATCATGCCGAGCCATGCGGCGCCCGAGAATGACTATGTCCTGGTGGCCCGCCGGGCGACAGTAACGCGGCCCTATGCGGCCTTGCGGGGCGACTTGCAAGCGGCGCTGCGCCGGTGCGGGGCCTGGCGGCCGAGGGAGTCGGAGGAGCTATGACGGCGCATATCGCGAAACGCGGTGCTCTGGCGGTCGCGGGCCTGGGACGTATGGTCCTGTTGCTCGCGGTCCGGGGCTATCAGCTCTTGCTTTCGCCGGTCCTGCCCGCGACCTGTCGGTTCGATCCAACCTGCTCGGAATACGCCGCCCAGGCGATCGCGCGGCATGGCGCGCTGCGGGGCGGCTCGCTGGCCGTGCGCCGCATTGTCCGCTGCCATCCCTGGGGCGGCGCGGGCTATGACCCCGTGCCGGCGGCGAAGGCCGGCCGGTCCGGAGCGCGGCCGATCGACCAAGACAACGTTGCCGACGCCTGCTGATGCCCGACCAACGCAATCTCCTGCTCGCGATCGTCCTGTCGGTCGCCATCATCATCACGTTTCAGATGTTGTTCGTGCCGACGGAACAGCCCCGCCAGCCGTCCGGCGAACAGCCGACGGCGGTCGAACAGCCGACCGGCGACGCGCAGGCGCCCACGGCACCGGCGCCGACAACGGCTGCGCCGGCACCCGATGCCGCCGCGCCGCCGCCATCGCCCGAAGGGGTGTCGATACCGGCACCGGCCGAAGCAACGGCCGAGGCGAACCGCAAACGGGTGTTGGAGCGCTCGCCCCGGATCAGCATCAAGTCCGACCGCCTGCTCGGCTCGATCTCGCTGGTGGGCGGACAGATCGACGATCTCACCCTGGCCGACTACCGGGTTGAGCTGGACCCGAAGAGCCCGGAGATCACGCTGTTGTCACCGGCCGGCCTGGCCGCCGCGTATTTCGCGCGCTTCGGCTGGGTGTCGGACAGCCAGGGGATGGCGCTGCCGACGCCGACGACCGAGTGGCAGTCGAACAGCGACACGATCGCCCCGGGGAAGCCGGTCACGCTGACCTGGGACAACGGCCAGGGGCTGGTCTTCACCCGCATCCTGACTCTGGACGAGAACTACCTGTTCACGATCACCCAGCGGGTCGAGAACCGGGGCACCGAAGCCGTCGGGCTCTACCCCTATGGCCTGATCTCGCGCAGCGGCACGCCCGACGTGCTCGGCTTCTACATCCTGCACGAGGGGCCGTTGGGGGTGTTCGACGGCAAGCTCAAGGAGATCGACTACGACGACCTCCAGGAGGAGCCCGGCGGCCTGATCGAGGTCAAAGACACCCAGGGCTGGATCGGCATCACCGACAAGTACTGGCTGGTCTCTCTGATGCCCGACCCGGAGAGCCGGATCACCAGCCGGTTTCTCCACCAGAAACAGAACGGCACGGACCGTTATCAGGTCGATTACCGAGAGCCCCGCATGGAGGTGGCCCCGGGACAGCTCGTGGAGGTCACCAACTATCTCTTCGCGGGGGCCAAGGAGGTTGGCCTGCTCGATGCTTATTCCGAGCGGCTCGGCCTGCAGAACTTCGACAAGGCCATCGATTTCGGCTGGTTCTATTTCCTGACCAAGCCGCTGTTCCAACTCCTGCTCGTGTTCAACGGGGTACTCGGCAATATGGGCGTGGCCATTCTGGCGCTCACGGTCCTGATCAAGTTGGTCTTCTTTCCGCTGGCAAACAAATCCTACCGCTCGATGAGCAAGATGAAGGTGCTGCAGCCGGAGATGCTGAAGCTGCGCGAGCGGTTCGGCGACGACAAAGTGCGGCTGAACCAGGAGATGATGCAGCTCTACAAGCGTCACAAGGTGACGCCGGTGTCCGGCTGCCTGCCGATGCTGATCCAGATTCCGGTGTTCTTCGCGCTCTACAAGGTGCTGTTCGTCACCATCGAGATGCGCCACGCGCCGTTCTTCGGCTGGATCCAGGATCTGTCGGCGCCGGACCCGACCACGATCTTCAACCTGTTCGGCCTGATCCCGTGGGATCCCGGCGCGATCTCGGAGCTCTTGCTGATCGGGGTCTGGCCCTTGATCATGGGCGGCTCGATGTATCTGCAGCAGAAGCTCAACCCGCAACCGCCGGACCCGATGCAGGCCAAGATCTTCCTGTTCCTGCCGATCATGTTCACCTTCATGTTGGCCCGGTTCCCGGCCGGGCTGGTCATCTACTGGGCCTGGAACAACGTGCTCTCAATCGCCCAGCAGTGGCTGATCATGAAACGGATGGGAGTGGCCAAACCCGCGGCCAGCTGACTGTGCAATCGGACGACGCCCTGATCGAGGCGGGCCGCAAGCTCTGCACGGGGGCCTGCGCGTTCGTCACGGGGGCCGCCTCGCTGGCGGGTCTGCCGGATGGCGCGCTGCCGGAAGTGGCCTTTGCCGGTCGTTCCAACGTCGGCAAATCCAGCCTGTTGAACGCGCTTACCGGGCGGCGTGCGCTGGCCCGCACCTCGCAGACGCCGGGCCGAACGCGCCAGCTCAACTTCTTCGATCTGGCGGGCCGACTGATGCTGGTGGACATGCCGGGCTATGGCTACGCCAAGGCGCCGAAGACCGAGATTGCGGCCTGGCATCGCCTGATCGAGACCTATCTGATGGGCCGGCCGGGCCTGCGCCGCCTCTTTCTGCTGGTCGACGCCCGGCACGGGCTCAAGCCCTCGGACCGGGAGCTCATGGAGATGCTGGATCAGTCCGCGGTCTCCTACCAGGTCGTGCTGACCAAGGCGGACAAGAGCAAACGCGCAGCACTCGAGCATGTCGTCGCGGAAACGGCCGAGGCCATCGCCAAGCAGCCCGCCGCCCTGCCGGAGATCCTGATCACCAGCGCCCGGGAGGGCACCGGTATCGATCAGCTGCGCGCCGCGCTCGCCGGAATTGCGGAAACGGAGTGATCCAGCCCGCTGGCCGCGCGGTTTGAGTTGAGATAGAGTGCGCGCCGGCTGATTGGGGGAGTCGGCAATCGACCATGACCGAGAACAAGAAGAGCATCGCCGCGGCCAAGCATTGGCTGCGCACGGGCAAGACGCTCACCGACGCGCTGCCCTATCTGCAGAAGTTCAACGAGCGCATCTTCGTCATCAAGTACGGCGGCGCGGCCATGGGCGACGACCAGCTCGCGCGCGATTTCGCCAATGACGTGGTGCTGCTCAAGCATTGCGGCATACATCCCATCGTCGTGCATGGCGGCGGGCCGCAGATCGGCCGCATGCTGGACCGGCTCAAGATCCAGAGCTCCTTCGTCGACGGCCTCAGGGTCACGGACCAGGAGACCGTCGACATCGTCGAGATGGTGCTGTCCGGCAACATCAACAAGCGTGTGGTCAGCAGCATCAACGCGGCGGGCGGCGTCGGCGTCGGGCTTTCGGGCAAGGACGGCAGTCTGATCAAGGCGCGCAAGCTGAGGCGCACCAAGCGCGACCCGGACTCGAACATCGAAAAGATCCTGGATCTCGGTTTCGTGGGCGAGCCCACCGGTGTCGACCCGGGCATTCTGTTCGAGTTCATCGAAAGCGGCATCGTGCCGGTGATCGCGCCAATCGGCATCGGCGAGAACGGTGAGACCTTCAACATCAATGCCGACACCGCGGCCGGTGCCGTTGCCGCCGCGGTCGAGGCGACGCGCCTGTTCCTCTTGACCGACGTCCCCGGCGTCTTGGACAAGGAGGGTCATCTGGTCGAGGAAATGACCCTTGCCGAGGCGGAGGCGGCGATCCACGATGGCACCATCACCGGCGGCATGATCCCCAAGATCGAGACCTGCATTCGCGCCGTGCGCGACAAGGTGGACGCTGCGGTGGTTCTGGACGGACGCATGCCCCATTCGCTTCTGCTGGACATCTTCACGCCGCACGGCATCGGTACGATGATTCGTGAGGGCGGGGGTTAGCAGGCCCGTCTCACCCGGCGAAGAACTCGATCTGCCACTTGAGATCCTTCTCGCTAAGGGGGAAGTCGGTGCCGTTGCGGGGATTGAGGGTCTTGTTGGGCGGGATGCCGGCGAGCCGGGTCTGCAGCCGGACGGCAAAGCGCATGTCCAGCCCCGCCTTCCAGGCCAACGCGGTGATCGCCTTGGCGCTCTTGGAATCGAAGATCTTCTCGACCACCGCCTCGGGCAGCTCTGCCAGCACGGTCAGGCCGGCCTTCACAAAGGCACGCTTGCCTTGCATCAGCGCCTGCTCCAGCGCCTCTTCGGTGAGCTGGCCCTCCGCGTGCATTTTCTTGGCCTTCTCCAGCGCCGTCTGGGGCGGATCCTTCTCCTTTTTCTTCTTCTTGTCCGGTGTCTCTTCCCCGGTCTCGCGCGCAAGGCGCTTCTTCACCGCTTTTCCGACCGCGGCGGCGGTTTCCGGGTCCAGGTCCTTGCGCGCGGTGAGCTTGTCGAGCAGCGCCTCGGTGACGAACTCGGCCACCCGCATGAGGATCCGACCGGGCAGCGTCGGCCGTTCGACCAGGGGCTGGTGCCAGGCAGTCTGGGCCGGCGCGGCGCCGACGATGCGGTCGAGGGTTTCTTCGCGGATCTGCGCCGACGGATTGGCCAGCAGCCGCGTGACCGCGTCGGCGGCGCCGGTAATCTTGCCCTTGGCCGACACCGTGCCGGCGACGATGGCGTCGGCGACCTTGCCGCTGATCCCGTGACGGGCCGCGATGGCGGCCAGCGCACCGCGCACCGGGTTGTTCTTGATGATGTCGATCAGGTCGGCGTCCGTCAGCAGCGGCGACCGCTCCAGGACCGGCGCGGCCACGTCGATTTCCAGATCGCGCGCCAAGACGCCGATCACCCGTTCCGCCAGCTCCGGCGGGCGGGCCACGTCCTTGAGGGCTTCGGCCAGGACCTGGCGCACGCGGGCAACCTGGTCTCGCGCCAGGATTTGCAGGATCTCCAGGGTGATCTCGCGCACCTTGGCGAGGGCCTGATCGTCCAGCTCGGGCGCCTGCCAGCCGACCTTCCAGGCCAGATCACAGCGGACGTCGTCGTCCCGGTCGCGCGCCAACAGCAGGTCCGCCTGGACCGGCGTCTCCGGATTGGCGGCGATGGCGCGGCGGACGTCCGCGGCCGAGTCTTCGGCCAGGAAATAAAGGATCTCGGGCCGCACATCGGTACGCGCGGCCAGGCGGCAGCGGTCCGCACCGTCACCCGAGGCGGCGATTTGCTTGGCTTGTTCGTAAGACAGAGCGCCGGCTTTGGCCGCGGCCTGGCTCATGCGCCGCCTCCCTGCCCGGCTTGCGCGATGCGGAAACCGCCCTTGCCGTGGTGCTTGACCTGATACATGACCTCGTCCGCGCGTGCGACCAAATCCGCCAGAGATTCTCCCCCCGCGGGGTCGTAGAGCGCAATGCCGATCGAGAAGCCGAGCGGCTTTCCGCCCGGCGGCGTGAAGCGGATCAGTGCCGAGGATGCGGTCAACAGCGACTCCGCCTTGCGCTCCGCGCCCGCGGCGTCGGTATCCTCAAGCCAGATGGCGAATTCGTCGCCGCCCAGCCGTGCGACCCGGTCGCCGCGGCGGCTGCCGCTGCCCAGGATCCGGGCCACCTCCTGTAGCGCCGTATCGCCCTCCTGGTGCCCCAGCGCGTCGTTGACCTGCTTGAAATTGTCCAGATCGACATAGACCAGTGCGCCGGGCCGCCGGTCGGCCGCCCGCTTGGCGGGGCCGGGGGCGACCAGCCGGTGTTCGAGCGCTGCGAAGAAGGCGCGCCGGTTGTCCAGGCCCGTGAGCGTGTCGGTGCTCGACAGACGTTCCAGCTCGGCATGTTGCGCCGCCTGTTCGATGACCACGGCGACATGGCCGGCGAGATCGGCGAGGAGACTGCGGTCTTCCGGTCGCCAGGGCTCCGCGCCGCTGGGCCGCCACAGGCAGATCGTGCCGTTGACCGCGCCGCGCAGGCGTGTCGCCACGGTTATCCAGCTTCCGTCCCCGGTTTCGATGTCGATCGCGGACTGGCCGTCGCCGAACTCGGCCGGCGGATCGGCAGGAAGATCGCCGCTGCGGGCCGCTTCGACCATGCGGCCATCGGCGCGACAAACCAAGGCGCCGGCCGCATCCAGGGCCCGGGCGGTGGACGCCGCCGCGGTGGTCAGCGTCTCGGCCGGGTCGACTTCGTCGCCGATGGCACGCACCACATAAGCCATGAGCCGCTCGCGGTTGCGGGCCGCGGCCAGCTCCTCGTCCCGGTGTCGCGCCTCCGTCACGTCCTGGCAAACGCCCCGCGCCCCGCACCAGGCACCGGCCGCATCGAACAGCGGCACGGCCGCGGCGATCAGGCAGGCCGGAGTCCCGGCCGTGTCGCTGACCCAGAATTCGTACCCCTCGATCGGCTCGCGCGTCTCGAACGGCAGCAAGGGCCCGTCGTCGGGCGGATCCAGCACCAACACCCTTGCCTGACGCCCGACCAGATCGTCGGGCTCGTAGCCCAGCACGCCGCCGGTCGAGACCATGGCGAATGCTCCGTCCGGCCCCACCTCCCAGGCGAAATCGCTGGAGGCTTCCACCAGATCCTTGAAACGCTGGCGCGAGTCGGCGAGCGCCTGCCGCAGATTGTGCTCCAGGGAAACGTCGCGCAGGGTCACGAGCCTCAGCCCCGGTTGCCCATAGGGCAGAACGGTGAGCTCGAGCGTCAGGGTGCTGTCCGCCTCGGCTCCCGGAAGCGTGACCGTGGCGGCCGGCGGCGCGTCGGCCGCGGAAAGCATGGCGGCTGCGGCGGTAATGCGCTCGGCGGCCAGGGCAGGGTCGGTGGCCGCGAGCAGCGCTTCGGTCGGCGGGCTCAGGTCCAAAAGCCGGCTCTCCGCATCGACCAGGACGGCCGCGGTGCGGCAGCCGGCGAGACCTGCGCTGCGATTATCGGCTGCAACGGACACGAAACCGGTCATCCTGCTGTCTGCGTCGCCTATACCGTCGGTCGCTCAGTGCCGAATCCCTGCGCCTCCGCCTCCCGCAAACGTAGGAGGAGCGTGCTTAAGATCGACTTAACCTCTTGCAACCAGGCCCGGTTCCGGCTTGCGGGCGGGCCCCGGCTGGGCCAGAGTCGCGTCATGGCGGAAACGGACATCGTTCGAGGGAGGGACCGGGCGCTCGCCCATGTCGAGGACTGGGTCTTCGACTTGGACAACACCCTCTATCCCGCATCCTGCAATCTCTTCGCCCAGATCGACCAACGCATGGGCGCCTTCATCAGCGAGCTGCTCGACGTCAGCCTGGCCGAGGCGCGGGCCCTGCAGAAGCACTACTTCCGGGAGCACGGAACCACCATGCGCGGGCTGATGGACCAGCACGGCGTCGACCCCGAGGTGTTCCTCGCCTTCGTCCATGAGATCGACCACAGCCCGTTGCCCGAGAGCCCGGCGCTGGCGGCCGCCCTGGCGCGCCTGCCGGGCCGCAAAGTGATCTTCACCAATGCCTCGGTAGCGCATGCGGAAAAGGTGATGGCCCGGCTGGGCGTCGCGGATCAGTTCGAGGCGATCTTCGACATCGTGGCCGCCGACTACCGGCCGAAGCCCGACCCGGCCGCCTATCGCCAGTTGGCGGAAGCGGTCGAAATGGAGCCACGGACGACGGCCTTCGTGGACGATATTCCGCGCAACCTTGCGCCCGCGGCCGAGATCGGCATGACCACGGTATGGCTGCGCACCGAAACCGAATACGCGCAGCAGGGCGACATCGGGGATCACGTCCACCACGTCGCCGACGATCTGGTCGCCTGGCTGGAGGGCGTGCTGGCCGCCCGCGGCTAGCACGGAAACGTCGCTGCGCCCGGTTGACGGAAGCCCAGGGCTCCGCCATGTTCCGTGCCGGATCGGCACGGGGAAATTGGCATGACCATGACCGAGACAGATTTGCAGGGCGTCATCGAGGCGGCCTGGGAGCGGCGCGACGAGATCAGCCCGGCGACCACTGGCGAGGTCCGGGACGCGGTCGAGGCCGCGCTTGAGTCGCTCGACGACGGCCGCCTGCGCGTGGCTGAGAAGCGCGACGGCGGCTGGCACGTGAACCAGTGGGCCAAGAAGGCTGTGCTGCTGTCCTTCCGGCTCAACGACATGGCCGAGATCCCGGGCGGGCCCGGCGACCGCACGCCCTGGTTCGACAAGGTGCCGTCCAAGTTCGAAGGCTGGGGGGACAACCGGTTCCGCGAGGCGGGCTTTCGCGCCGTGCCGAACTGTGTCGTCCGCCGCTCGGCCTACATCGCGCCCGACGTGGTGCTGATGCCGTGCTTCGTCAATCTGGGTGCGTACGTCGACAGCGGCACCATGGTGGACACCTGGGCCACAGTCGGGTCCTGTGCCCAGATCGGCAAGAACTGCCACATCTCGGGCGGCGCCGGCATCGGCGGCGTACTCGAGCCGTTACAGGCCGGTCCGGTGATCGTCGAGGACAACTGCTTCATCGGCGCGCGCAGCGAGGTGGCCGAAGGCGTGGTCGTCGAAGAGGGCGCGGTGCTGTCCATGGGCGTCTATATCGGCGCGTCGACCCGCATCGTCGACCGGGATACGGGCGAGGTGCACTATGGCCGCGTGCCGGCCTATTCGGTGGTGGTGCCCGGCACCATGCCGGGCAAGCCGATGGGGGACGGCAGTCCCGGTCCTGGGCTATACTGCGCGGTAATCGTCAAGCGGGTGGACGAGCGGACCCGCGCCAAGACGTCGATTAACGAATTGTTGCGCGCTTGACGGCAAAGACGGGCGACATCGACACGATAGACCTGACCCGGGCGCTGATTCGCTGTCCCAGCGTGACGCCGCAGGACGCGGGCGCGCTGGACGTGCTGCAGGCGGCGCTGGAACGGCTGGGCTTCGCCTGCCACCGCCTGGCGTTCGGCGGCGCCGACGGGACCGACCGGGTGGACAACCTCTACGCCCGCCTCGGCATGGCGGCGCCCAACTTCTGCTTCGCCGGGCATACCGATGTGGTGCCCATCGGCCATCGCGACGACTGGGCCGCGGATCCGTTCTCGGCCGAGATCCGGGACGGCCATGTCTACGGGCGCGGGGCGGCGGACATGAAGGGCGCGATCGCCGCCTTCGTCGCGGCGGTCGGCGGGTTCCTGGCGGCGCGGAACGGGACCTTCGACGGCTCCATCAGCCTGCTGATTACGGGCGACGAAGAAGGCCCCGCGGTCAATGGCACGGCCAAGGTGCTTGACTGGCTGCACCAGCGGGGCGAGACCATCGACATGTGCCTGGTGGGCGAGCCGACCAACCCGCACCGGATGGGCGAGATGATCAAGGTCGGACGGCGCGGCAGCCTGAACGGGCTCTTGACCGTGGAAGGCACCAAGGGCCATGTCGCATATCCCGAAAAGGCCGACAACCCGGTGCCCCGGCTGATCGCCCTGGTCTCGGCGCTGACCGCGGCCGAGTTGGACGACGGCAGCGCGTATTTCCAACCGTCCAACCTGGAGATCACCAGCATCGACGTGGGCAACACCGCGAGCAACGTGATCCCGCCGCGGGCCTGGGCCCGGTTCAACATCCGATTCAACGACCGGCACAGCGGGGCGAGCCTGGACCGCTGGCTGCGGGAGACCCTGGACAAGGCGGCGGACGGCGCCGCCTACAAGTTGGAGATCGAGGTTTCCGGCGAGAGCTTCTACACCCCGCCCGGCGCCCTGAGCGAAGCGGTCGCGGCGGCGGCCGAGGATGTCCTGGGCCGGCGCCCGGCGTTCGGCACCAGCGGCGGCACGTCGGACGCCCGCTTCATTCGCAAGTTTTGTCCGGTGGCCGAGTTCGGTTTGGTCGGCGAAACCATGCACAAGGTCGACGAGCGCATCGCCATCGCGGATCTGGAGGCGCTGACCCGGGTCTATCGCGGCGTGCTCGGCCGGCTGTTCCCGGAAACGCCATGATCACCAGTTCCGAGATCGCCCGCTCGGTCTATGGCGCTTGGCGTCTCGCCCGGCTGGACGCCAACGGCATGCGCTACTTCGACGGCACCGAGGGCGCGTTCTGGCGTTCTTTCTTCGCGGCCGCCTTGGTCTTGCCCGCCTATGTGGTGCTGGTCGGTCAGGGGGAAACCTGGCGCGGCGACGAGATCGGTCCCGGCCGCCTGTTCGCCATCGAGGCGATCTCCTATGTCATCAGCTGGACGGCGTTTCCACTCGCCGCCTTCTATGTCGTGACCCTGATGGACCGGGGCGGGCGCTATTTCGCCTACATCGCCGCCTACAACTGGGCCCAGGTGATCGAGATTTCGTTCCTCCTGCTGCTCTCGTTCATCGGGCACCTGTTCGGGGCCGACGGCTTGGCGCCGACCCTCTCCTACCTGGTGCTCGGCGTCATCATGCTCTACGAGTGGTTCATCGCCCGCAGCGCGCTCAACGTGAACGGCTTCAATGCCTTTGGGCTGGTCGTGATCGGCTTTGTCATCATGTTTTTCCTGCACAGCCTGAGCACCGTGCTGATGCACGCCGGCGCCTGACCCTCGGATCATGCGCCGCCCGCCGGTGCGGCCAAAGGTGCCCTGAACAGTGAAGATTTTCTTGATTCTTCATTTTTCAGAAGCTAGGCTCTGACCATGGAGCTCCCACAGGATGTCCGCAGTCGGATCCTGGAAGCGGCCGAGGCTCGCTTCCGGCAGTTCGGCTTCGGCAAGACCACCATGGCCGAGATTGCGCAGGATTGCGATATGTCTGCTGGCAACTTGTACCGGTATTTCCAGAACAAGGAGGATCTTGGCGCCGCCATTTCCGCGCGTTGCATGTCCGAGCGGGAGGAGCACGGCCGCATGCTGGTGCGCGACACCGAGCTCGGGGCCGCCGAGCGGCTCGAGCAGCTGATCCTGGGCCTGGCCTGCGATGTGCATGAAATGGCAACCGAAAACAAGATGATCGATGAACTCGTGGCGCTGATCTCGAAGAAGCGGATGGACATGGTCCACCAGCATCTCGGGACCATCACCGCGCTGTTCGCCGAGGTCATCGCGCGGGGCAACGAAACCGGCGAGTTCGATGTCGACGACGTGCCGGAAGCGGCCAGGGCGCTGCTCAAGGCCAGCCTCGCGCTGCTCTATCCTCCGCTCGTCGCCATGTCCTCGGCGGAAGAGATCCGCGCGGACGCCCGGCGCGTCTCCCGACTCTTCGTCCGCGGTCTCGCCAGGCGCTGACCGGCGCGCTGCGACATCCCGTCACTTGGCCCAACGCTGAAGATTGTAGATCTTATTTATCAATCAATCGTCATGGCAGAGGCCCGGTCGGACCTGCCATAGGAGGGGAACAGAGTGAACCAGACGAGTTACGAGTCCGACCCCGTGGTGCGCTATGGCCGGCTTCTCCTGCGCTGGCGCTGGCTGGCGCTTATCCTGACCCTGGTACTCGTCGCCGCGGCCGGCAGCGGCGGGCGCTTCATCAGCTTCAGCACCGACTACCGGGTCTTCTTCAGCGATGAGAACCCGCAGCTGGCTGCCTTCGAGGCGATCCAGAACATCTACACCAAGAACGACAGCATCCTGTTCGTGCTGGCGCCCGCCGACGGCAAGGTGTTCACGCCCGAGCTGCTGGACGCCATGGAGGAGCTGACGCGCGAGGGTTGGAAGATCCCCTACTCGCGCCGGGTCGATTCGATCACCAATTTCCAGCACACCCGGGCCGACGGCGACGAGCTGGTGGTCGCGGACCTGGTCAGGAAGGCCAAGGATCTGCCGCCCGCCGCCCTGGCCGAGGCCCGCGAGACGGCGCTCGCCGAGCCGCTCCTGCGCAGCCGCCTGATCTCCGAGAGGACCCATGTTGCGGGCGTCAACGTGGTGCTGCAGCTGCCGGCCAAAACCGTCACCGAGACCCCCGAGGCGGTGGCGGCGGCCCGGGCCCTGCGCGACCGCATCAAAGCGGCCTATCCGGGGCTCGACATCAAGCTCACCGGCATCGGCATGCTCAACAACGCCTTTTCCGAGATGAGCCAGTCCGACCTGCAGACCATCACACCGCTGATGTTCGCGGTGCTGCTGGCCGTATTGCTGATCCTGCTGCGCGCCTTCACCGGGACGTTCTCGACGCTGGTGGTGATCGTGTTGTCGTCCATGACGGCCATGGGGATCGCCGGCTGGATGGGTGTCAAGCTGACTCCGCCCTCGGCCATCGCGCCGACCATCATCATGACGCTGGCGATCGCCGATTCGGTGCATCTCCTGGTCACCATGTTCAACGAGATGCGCCACGGGCGCGCCAAATACGACGCCATCGTCGAAAGCCTGCGCATCAACATGCAGCCCGTGTTCCTGACCAGCGTGACCACGGCGATCGGCTTTCTCAGCATGAACTTCTCGGACGCGCCGCCGTTCCGCGATCTGGGCAACATCACCGCGGTCGGCGTGATGGCCGCGTTCGTTTATTCGGTGGTTACCCTGCCGGCCCTGATGGCCCTGTTGCCGGTCCGGGTGAAGGCGCGCGATATGGGCCGCTCGACCTTGATGGAGCGCCTGGCCGACTTCGTCATTCGACAGCGCCGGCCGTTGTTCTGGGGCACCGGCCTGGTGATCGTCGCGCTGGCCGCCTTCATCCCGCGGCTCGAGCTCAACGACGACTTCGTCAAGTACTTCAGCACCGACGTGGAGTTCCGCCGGGATACCGACTTCACCACCGCGAACATGAGCGGCCTCTATACCTTCGAGTATTCGGTCGAGTCGGGCGAGAGCGGCGGCATCAACAATCCGGCCTATCTGGAGAACCTTGAGAAGTTCGCCATTTGGCTGCGCGCGCAGCCCCAGGTGGTGCACGTCAACACGCTGTCGGACACCATGCGGCGGCTCAACAAGAGCATGCACGGCGACGACCCGTCCTGGTACCGCCTGCCGGACAGCCGCGAGCTGGCCGCCCAGTACCTGCTGCTTTACGAGCTGTCCTTGCCCTATGGCCTCGACCTGAACGACCAGCTCAATGTGGACAAGTCGGCGACACGGGTGACGGTCACGCTCAAGGACATGACCGCGCGCGAGATGCGCGAGACGGCGGCCCGTATCGATCGCTGGATCGAAGACAATCTGCCGGCCGGCATGAGCGCCGCCAGCACCGGTCCGTCCCTGATGTTCGCCTACATTTCGGAGCGCAACATCCGGAGCATGCTGACCGGGACCTTCCTGGCGCTGGTGCTGATTTCGTTTCTTCTGATCCTCGCGCTCAGAAGTCTGCGCACCGGCGTCGTCAGCCTGATCCCCAACGTGCTGCCGGCGGCCATGGCCTTCGGGCTCTGGGGGTTGATCATCGGGCAGGTGGACGTGGCCGTCTCGGTGGTGGCGGCCATGTCCTTGGGCATCGTGGTGGACGACACCATCCACTTCCTCTCGAAGTACATGCGCGGCCGGCGCGAGAAGGGTTTGGACCCGGAAGGCGCCATTCGCTACGCCTTTACCACCGTCGGCATGGCGCTCACCGTGACCACGATCGTGCTCATGGCGGGCTTCGCGGTGCTGGCCCTGTCGGACTTCGGCATCAACGCCCGCATGGGTCTCTTGACCGCGATCACAATCGCCATCGCGCTGTTCGTGGATTTTCTTTTCCTGCCACCTTTGCTGATGAAAATGGAGGGACGACGTCATGCTGTCGAAAGACTTGCGCCCGCTGAATAGACCGGCATTTGGGCTGTTCGGCCTGGCGGTCGCGGCTCTCGCGCTCACGGCTCCGGTCGGGGCTTCAACGCCCGAGCAGATCGGTCTCGAGATCGCCACCGAGGCCGACCGGCGCGACACCGGCTTCGGCGACTATGTCGTCGAGGACATGAAGATGGTCCTGCGCAACCGCCAGGGCCAGGAGAGCAGCCGGGAGCTCCAAATCAAGATCTTCGAGGTCTTGGACGACGGCGACAAGAACCTGATCGTGTTCGACCGCCCGCGCGACATCAAGGGGACCGCGCTCCTGACCTTCGCGCACAAGGTCGGCGACGACGACCAGTGGCTCTATCTGCCGGCGGTCAAGCGGGTCAAGCGCATCAGCTCGTCGAACAAGTCCGGGTCCTTCGTCGGCAGCGAGTTCGCCTACGAGGATCTGACCAGCCAGGAGATCGAGAAATACACCTACAAGTATCTCCGCGACGAGAGCCTCGACGGGCTCGACTGCTTCGTGGTCGAGCGTTATCCGGTGTACGAGAACTCAGGCTACACGCGCCAGGTGGTCTGGTGGGACAAGGCCGAGTACCGGGTCATGAAAGTCGACTACTATGACCGCAAGGGGGATCTGCTGAAGACCCTCACCTACCACGGCTATCAGCAGTACCTGGACCAGTACTGGCGCGCCGACAAGATGGTCATGGTCAACCACCTGACCGGCAAGTCCACCGATCTCTTCTGGAACAACTACGTCTTCCGGACCGGCCTGTCGGAGCGCGACTTCAATCGGAACAGCCTGAAACGCGCCAAATGACGCGTGGCGCGCTTGCCGCCTTGCTGATATCGGCCGCCGCCGCATCCCCCGCTGCGGCGGACGAGCTGGAGATCACCGGCAACATCAGCGCCGAGACGCGCCTGTTCCCGTTCGAGCCCATTCACAAGGGTCAGCGCCGCCATCTGGCCTCGCTCTACGGCGAGGTCGAGTACTACCAGGAATGGACGGACTCCGGCGACAGCCTCACCATCAAGCCCTTCTATCGCTACGATTCCTCGGACCCGCGGCGCACCCATTTCGACCTGCGCGAGGCGTTCTGGCTCAAGGTCATGGACGTCGAGGAGCTGGGCCGGTTCGAGTTTCGCACCGGCGTCGACAAGGTGTTCTGGGGGGTCACCGAGTCGATCCACCTGGTCGACATCATCAACCAGACCGACCTGGTGGAGTATCCGGACCGGGAAGAGAAGCTTGGCCAGCCCATGCTGCAGCTCTCCGTCGCGCGAGACTGGGGCACGGTGGACCTGTTCGTGCTCACGGGATTCCGCGAGCGGACGTTCCCGGGACGGAGCGGCCGCCTGCGGTCGGCGCTGGTGGTCAACACGGATACGCCGCAATACGAATCCGGCGCCGAAGACCGGCATATCGACTTTGCGGCCCGCTACAGCCACGCCATCGACGAGTTGGACTTCGGCCTCTCCTGGTTTCGCGGCACCAGCCGCGACCCGGCCCTGCTTCCGGGGCGAGACCGGGGCGGCGGTCTGGTGCTCATCCCGTTCTACCAGCAGATCGACCAGGGCGGCATCGACGCGCAATACACCACCGGGCCCTGGCTGCTCAAATTCGAAGGGCTCTACCGGGAGGGGCAGCTCAACCGGTCCGGCAAAGAGCAGCGCTACTGGGCCTCGGTGGCGGGCTTCGAGTACACCTTCTTCGGCATCTTCGGCAGCAACATGGACCTCGGCGTCCTGGCCGAGCACATCTTCGATTCCCGCGACGAAGAGGCCAACACCTTCTTTTTCGGCAATGCCGCGTTCGCGGGCGTGCGCTGGACCGCCAACGACCCGCAGGACACCGAGCTGCTGTTCGGCTATCTCCAGGATGTCAACACGCCCGGCAAGAACTTCTTCGTCGAGGCGAGCCGGCGTTTCGGCGACAGCTGGACGCTTAGCCTCGAGGCCCAGATCGTCAGCGGCACCGCCTCCGACAGCTTTCTCGCGGACCTGCGCCGCGACGACTACATCCAGCTCGGCTGGACTTACAGCTTCTAAAGCTCGCACCGGAGCCGCGCGGCCAAATTCGCTTGATTGTGCGACGCGCTTGGTTTGGACTTGTCGGTGACCGGAGAGGCGTCGCCTCCGGTCTCGGAGGGGCAGGTCGGCGGCGAATCCAGTCGGTCGTCGGGAGCCAAGTCACTTATGACAGGAACAGTTGCGAGGGCGCGTCTTGCCGTATCCGCACTGCTGACGGCGAGCGTGATCGCCGCCGCCGCACCGGGGCAGGCGGAAACCGCCAAGGTGCAGTGGGATGCGAAGATCGAAGTCGCCTCGGGTGCCGCCTATCGCGGGCCCTGGCGCATGAACCGGTCCGAGTTCAACTATGTGGACGACCCCACGGTGGCCATCAGCAGCCGGGGCGATGTCGGGGTCGTCTGGGCCGATCAGCCCCGGCTGGACATCTTTCTCCAGGTCTACGGGCCCGACGGGACGCAGCGCTTCAAGGAGCCGGTCAACATTTCGCGCAGTCCCGGGACCTTTTCCTGGCTGCCGCGGATCGTGATCGCGTCCAAGGATGCCGGCGAGATCCATGTCCTTTGGCAGGAGATCGTCTTTTCCGGCGGCTCCCACGGGGGCGAGATCTTCTTCGCGCGGTCCACGGACGGCGGCAAGACCTTCAGCGAGCCCCTGAACCTCTCGAACTCGCTTGCCGGCGACGGCAAAGGGCGTCTCACGGCGGAACGCTGGCACAACGGCAGCCTGGACCTGGCGATGGGTCCGGACCGGGTGCTCTATGCCGCCTGGACCGAATACGAAGGGTCCCTCTGGTTCAGCCGGTCGACAGACGGCGGCGAGAGCTTCGCCAAGCCGGAGCGCATTGCCGGCGGTGGCGAGGAAGTCCCGGCCCGCGGCCCCGCCCTCGCGGTCGGCCCTGACGGGGCCGTCCATCTCGCTTGGACCGTGGGCGAGGACAGGGGCGCCAGTATCCGGGTCGCGACTTCGCGGGACCGGGGACGGACCTTCGGCGAGGCCGAGATCGTCTTTGACAGCGATGGCCACGCGGATGCGCCCAAAGTCGCAGCCGATCGCGACGGAACACTCCATCTCGTCTACGCGGAAAGCCCGACCGGCCCGTTCGAGCGCTACCACATCCGATACAGTCGCCGGGCGAAGGGAGCGGACCGGTGGCAGCAGCCGCGAGAGATTTCGGCTGGCCAGGCGAATCGCTTCGACAGCATCGCGTTCCCGTCGCTGAGCCTGGACGGGGACGGCAATCTCTACGTCCTTTGGGAGCTCTTCCCCAACCGGCGGAACTATCCGCGCGGGCTCGGGTTTGCGTCCTCGCACGACGGCGGGGAGACCTTTGCGGCACCCTCCATCGTGCCCGGCACCGGGGACTCCGACCTCGGCTTCAACGGCAGCCAGCAGGGCTATCTGATGCGCAAGCTCGTCGTCAACGGCGCGGGGGCCATGGCGGTCGTCAACAGCACCTTCAAGCGGGGCGAGGCGAGCCGCATCTGGCTCATTCGCGGGCACGTCACCGGAGACTAGCGCGAGGGTGCCTCAGTACCGCACCGCCACAAGATAGAGCCCCTCGGGCGGCGCCGTGGGACCCGCCGCGGCCCGGTCGCGAGCGGCGAGGGCAGCGGCCACGTCGGCCCGGTCCCATTTGCCCTCACCCACCAGCTTGAGCGTGCCGGCGATGATGCGGACCTGGTTGTGCAGGAAGGAGCGCGCCCGCGCCGTGATGCGGATTTCATCGCCGTCGCGCCGCACGGTGAGTTCGTCCAGCGTCTTGACCGGCGACTTCGCCTGGCACAATGCGGCCCGGAAGCTGGTGAAATCGTGCTTGCCGACCAGCGCCTGGGCCGCGTCCTGCATGGCCTCGGCGTCGAGTGGCGTCTTGACCAGCCAGGCCCGCCCGGCGCCGAGGGCCAGGGGTGCGCGCCGGTTTACGATGCGATAGCGATAGAGCCGCTCGCGCGCCGAGGTGCGGGCGTGGAAATCGTCCGCCACCTCTTCTGCGGCCAGAACGGCCACCGCATGCGGGCGCAGATGGTGGTTGAGCGCGTCGCGCACCGTGTCCGTCGCCTGCGGCTCTGCCAGGTCGAAATGCGCCACCTGTCCCATGGCGTGCACGCCCGAATCCGTGCGCCCCGCCCCGATCATGGTCACGGTCTCGCTGCAGAACCGATAGACCGCTTCTTCCAGCGCCTGCTGCACCGACAGGCCGTTCTCTTGCCGCTGCCAGCCGACGAAGCCTCCGCCGTCGTATTCGAGGGTGAGCTTGTAGCGCGTCATCGTACCGGCTCCGCCGCCGGCAGGCGGGAGCCCGGCTCAATGCGGAAGCCGAGCAGCAGGTCGGCGGCGTCCATCGCGGCCCGGCCGGGCCGTTGCACGCGTTTGAGGCGCAGCGCACCCGTGCCGCAGGCGACCATCAGCCGGTCATCCAGAACCTCGCCGGGCGGGCCGGATCCGGCGACCGCCTCGGCGTCCAGCACCTTGATGCGCTCGCCCTGCGTGGTGAACCAGGCGCCCGGCCAGGGGGTGAAGGCGCGCACCTGGCGCGCCAGCACGACGGCCGGCTGGGACCAGTCGAGCCGGCCTTCCTCGCGGCTCAGCTTTGCCGCGTAGGTGACGCCGCCTTCGGGCTGGGGCGTCGGCGCCAGCCGTCCGTCCGCCACGCCGTCGAGCGCCTCGAGGATCAGATCGGCGCCAAGATCCGCGAGCGCGTCGTGCAGCATCGGCGCCGTCATGTCTTCGCCGATCGGCACGCGATCACTGAGCAGGATCGGGCCCGTGTCCAGGCCCTCGTCCATCTGCATGATGGTAACGCCCGTTTCCGCGTCGCCCGCCAGGACCGCCCGCTGGATCGGCGCTGCGCCGCGCCAGCGCGGCAACAGCGAGGCATGGATGTTGAGACAGCCCAGCCGAGGGGCCTCCAGGATCGGTTTCGGCAGGATCAAACCGTAGGCCGCAACCACCGCCGCGTCGGCCTGAAACGCGGCGAACGCCGATTGCTCTTCGGCGGTCGTGAGGGTCTTGGGAGTCCGTACCGCGAGATGGGCGTTTTCCGCCGCCTTCTGAACCGCGCTCAGCGCCACCTTGTGGCCGCGACCCGCCGGCCGCGGCGGCTGGCAGTAGACGCAGGCGATCTCGTGCCCCGCCTCCACCAGCGCCTTGAGCGCCGGCACCGCGAAATCGGGCGTCCCCATGAAGATGAGGCGCAAGCGGCTCATGGGCTCCGAGGCATCGGCTCAGGCCGTCGCCAGCACGTGCTGTTTCTTGGCCTTGGACAGTTTGCGCAGGATCATGTTGCGCTTGAGCGCGCTGATATGGTCGACGAACAGCACGCCGTCCAGATGATCGATCTCGTGCTGGATGCAGGTGGCCAACATGCCTTCCGCCTCGATCTCGCGGATCTCGTCTTCCTCGTCGAGATAGCGGATGCGCGCCTTGGCCGGCCGGACCACCTCGGCGAACTGCTCCGGCAACGAGAGGCAGCCCTCCTCGAAGGTCGCCTCTTCGTCCGAGGCCCACAACACCTCCGGATTGGCGAGCTTGAGCGGCTGCGGTTCCTCGCCCTCGCGCGCGACGTCGACCACGATCACCCTCCTGAGCACGCCCACCTGCGGCGCGGCGAGGCCGATGCCGGGGGCCGCGTACATGGTCTCCAGCATGTCGTCCATCAGCTTACGGATCTCGCCATCCACCGAATCAACCGGCTGGGAGATCCGCTTCAGGCGGGGATCGGGGGCAGTGATGATCGGCAGTTTTGCCATGCGAAAGCGGTCTTGCCTGCGTTTGTCGGAATTTCTCTTAGGTAATGAGAGCCGCGAGGGCCGTCAAGCCGGGGAACCGGGTGTCGGCGGACCGGCTGTGCTAGGATCAGGGCTATGGCGGGGATGGATGCGAGCCTGGTGTTGATCCTTGCGGTGCTGGTCGCCGCGGCGGCGGTGGCCGTTGCCGTGGCTCTGGTGCTGCGGGCCGAGCGCGGGCGGGCCGAGCTGACCGGACGGCTTGCCGCCATGGCGGAAAGCCAGGCTCAGGCTCAGGGCCAGCTCGCCCAGCGTCTGGTCGAACAGGAACGGGCGCTGGCGGATGCTTTGGCCACGGTCGGCCGCCGCGTGGGCGAAAGCCTGGAGAAGTCGAACAAGGAAACCGACCGCACGCTGGCCGGGCTGCGCGAGCGTCTGGCGGTGATCGACGCGGCGCAGCAGAACATCACCGAGCTCTCGAGCCAGGTGGTCGGCCTGCAGGACATCCTGGCCAACAAGCAGGCGCGGGGCGCATTCGGCGAGATCCAGCTCAAGGACCTGGTCGAGGCCGTGCTGCCGGCCACGGCCTATGCGTTTCAGGCAACCATCGGCGAGAACCGCCGGGTCGACTGCCTCTTGCGGCTCCCGAACCCGCCGGGGCCGATCGCCATCGACGCCAAGTTCCCGCTCGAGGGCTATCACGCCCTGCGCCAGGCCGAGACCGACGCCGAGAAGGTCCAGGCGAGCCGCGTCTTCAGCCAGTCGATCCTCAAGCATGTCCGCGACATCCGCGAGCGCTATATCCTGCCCGGCGAGACCGCTGAGGCGGCGCTGATGTTCCTGCCCAGCGAGGCCGTCTATGCCGAGCTGCACGCGAACTTCCCGAACGTGGTCGAGCAGTCCTTCCGGGAGCGGGTCTTCATCGTCTCGCCGACCACCCTTTGGGCCACGCTCAACACGGTCCGCGCGGTGTTCCGGGACGTGCGCATGCGGGAACAGGCGCACGTCATCCAGAAGGAGCTGCATGTGATGCTCGAGGACGTGGCCCGGCTCGACAAGCGGGTCGGCAACCTGGAGCAGCACTTCAATCTGGCCCGCCGAGACATCGACGAGATCCGCATCTCCGCCGGCAAGGTGACTCGCCGGGCCGAACGCATGCAGGAGCTCGAGCTCGACGAGGGCGAGGCCGAGCCCGCCAACGTCACCGATCTGGGCGAAACGCGCCGGCGGCTCGAGGGCGGTTAGGCGTCGGCGGTCTGCAACTCCCGCGGCACGACGATCTCGATCTCGGCCATGGCGGCGAACGGTACCTGCCAGGCCAGCACCGACTGGCTTTGCCCCTTGACCGCCGCCGGCGGCAGGGTGATGTCGCGGGGCTGGATCAGATCCAGGAGACCCGGATCCTGCGCCCGGACCATCTGACAGGTCTGGTCATCCATGAGCAGGCCGTCGACCTCGGCGTTCTGCTCGAGCCTGGCGGCCAGATTGATCGTGTCGCCAAAGAACGAGACCTCGATCTCGTCCTGTCCGATGTCGAGAATCCAGAGCTCTCCCGAGCAGATGCCGACCCGCGTGCCGGTGTCGATCGCGTTGTCCAGATCCGCTGACAGGCGGCCGAGCGCATCCTCGCCGAGCGCAATGAGGTCGCGGGCGAAGGCGATGGCGCGCATGGGCGCGCTCTTGCTCATATAGGGGTAATTGAAGATCGCCAGGACCGCGTCGCCGATGAACTTGTCGAGCACGCCGCCATGGCGCCAGACGAGCTCCCGCGCGCGGCGGTAATAGCCCGACATGACGCGTTTGAGCGGCTCCTCGCCGGCCATCGTCACCAAGGTCGAGAAGTTCTTGAGATCCGACAGCACGACGGTCACGTCCTCGATATGCCCGCCGATCAGCAGTTGCTCGTCAAGCGGCCGCGCCTTGCGCCGGAGTCGCTGGATGGTCGAGAACGGGAACTGGCGCTTGAGCGTCAGGTATTCCGGCGGGATCTCGGTGATCCGCCGCCGGGCCGCGCTGATCACTTGAGAGAGATCGCCGGATGGCGATGCCGTCGGCGTCGGCTCGTCGAGATACTTCTCGAGATGCGTGGTCATGGCCGCGATCTGCAGCCCGTCCAGGGTCTCGGGCCGGGTCAGGTCGATGCCGCTGCCCAGGCCCAGCGCATCCGACACCTCCGTGCCACCGAGCCAGTCCGTCTGCACCGGCACGCCCTTGAAGGTGCGGCCGAACATGGCCTTCTGCATGCGCCCGGGACTCTTGGGCGTGATCAGCAGGAAGCGGGCCAGGTCGTCGCTCGCATATTTCAAGTGGTCGGCGATGTCTGCGAGCGTTCCGCTCGGCGGTTTGTCCGCGCTCACGCGGATCGCCGTGCGCCGGCCGGCCCGGTCTTCGAACATGAAGTCGAACGGGCGGCGCTTGCGCAGGAGTGTGGCGGGCTGGAATCCGCCAGCGCTCAACAGCGTGCTGACGGCCTGGCGGAACAGCTCGGGGTGGATTGCGCCCATGGCCGCCACTCTACCCAGGCGTCGCGGGGCGTCTCAACCATCGCGGCATCTCCGCCGCCGACCAGACCGATCAGCGCCGCACGCGCACCCGGTAGGTGAGCTTGGTTTCGCCGCCGGCGGGGACCTTGAGCTTCCACTCGGCCCGGGCCGCACTCGTACGCCGGTGGGGCTCGCTCTCCGAGAGAATCGTCCATTGCCCGGGAATGCGCTCGATCACCCGCACGGTGGCCGGCTCGACGCCGCCGTTCCTGAGGGCGATTTCGAAGGTGCTCTCGAACACGTTCTTCTCCAGGCCCTCGCGGCTGTAGGCGATCTGGGTGCGCTCGGCCGAGAGGTCGAAGGCGCGGCCCAGGTTCAGGCGCATGGTCTCGCCGGCGGGCGTGTGGCCGACCCGGTCCTCGCCCAGAAAGATGCTGCCGCCGTCCGCCTGGTCCTGGTAGACCCGCAGCGTGCCCTGCGGCAGAGGCCGGCCCAGACCCGCCTCGCTCTTGTTGGCTAGGTTCAGCCAGACGCCGATGGCGGGTTTGCTGGGATCGGGGAGGCGGCCGGAGGAGACCATGCTGTCGAGCCGGTACTCCTTTTCGACGGCGACGCCCGTCGCGGTGATCAGCGTCAGCTGCTTGCTTTGGTTTTCCGCCAGGGTGACCGGCCGTTCGATCTCGAAGAGATGCAGATCGGCCGCCTTGCGGCTGGGCACGTCCCTGGGCGCCGCCTGGGCCCGCATCATGGCGCCGGCAACCTGCGGGCGCGGCATCGGCACCGGCCCAACCAGGTTCACGTCGCCCGCCGCCAGCCTGAGGCGCGCGTTCTCGTAGTCCGCGCCGCTGGTGTTGGCGATCGTCGCGTAGACCGTGAGGTCGAGCTGCTTTTCCGCTTCGTCCAGCCGGGCGACGTAGTTGGCCTGCCAGCCCAGCCCCCCGGTGAGGTAAGAGAGATCCACGGGCGCGGACGTCGCGGCGCGGCTCTCCAACAGCGCCACCAGCGTCGGCCGCGGGCGCAGATCCGTCGGCAGCGAATCGAACACCAGCCGGCCCGGCACGCCGGTCTCGATGCGGTCGCCGATGCGCAGCACGACGCCGTCGGCGACGCTCAACACCTCGGCCTGCTCGGTCCGGTCCTCGCCGGTGGTCGGGTGCGTGCGCACGACCCGGACCGTGCGGCCCACCGAGCGGCGCAGCAGGGCCGCCGGGGTCAGCCGGTCGAACTCGAAGTTCTGCTCGATCACCTGGAGCGCGGCACTGTCGTTTGCCTTGCCGATGACCGCGGTCTCCGGCCGCAGCTGCGCGCTTACATCGGTAAAGGCGATGCGGTTGACGCCCCGCGCCAGGCTGACCTTGCGCTCATCACGCACCAGGGCAAGGCCGGCGTTGTAGACCGTGAGGGCCAGGGCGCTGCGCTCGGCCTTGCCGATCGTCTTCTCGTCGTCGGCCGCGACCGTCGGCAGCGGGGCGAGCGTCAGGGCCGCGAGGATCGACAGGATTGGGCCGGACAGGGGTCTCATTGGCAGGTCCTTCTGCTTTTCTTACCGGCCGCTCTCGGCCGTCCCGCCATCCGACGCGGCAATTGTGGCGAGGGCGCGGCGGCGCCTACACCGGCCGGCGCGCTTTCAATGCGGCCGTGAGCGTGCCGTCGTCGAGATAGTCCAGCTCGCCGCCGACCGGCACGCCATGGGCCAGGCGGGACAGCTTGGGCCGCACGTCTTCGGGCAAAGCGTCCAGACGGTCGGCGACGTAGTGGGCGGTGGTCTGGCCGTCAACCGTCGCCGAAAGCGCCAGAATGATCTCCTGCGTCTCCGGCCGTTCCGCGCGGGCGACCAGGCCGGCGATGTTCAGATCCTCGGGGCCGACGCCGTCGAGCGCCGAGAGGGTCCCGCCGATCACATGGTAGAGGCCGGCGAAGGACGCGGTCCGTTCGATCGCCCAGAGATCGGCCACGCCTTCGACGACGCAGACGACGCTCGGGTCGCGGCGCGGATCGGCGCAGATCGAACAGGGAGAGTTGCTGTCCAGATTGCCGCAGGTGGCGCAGATCCGAATCTTGGCCGCGGCTTCGGCCATGGCGCGGGCCAGGGGGTCGAGCATGGCCTCGCGCCGCTCTATCAGGTGCAGCGCGGCCCGGCGCGCCGAGCGCGGGCCCAGCCCGGGCAGCTTGGCGAGCAGGGCGATCAGCCGTTCGATTTCCGGACCGGCCATCAAAGGGGCTGCCGCGCGCCTCGCGGATCAGAAGGGCAGGCCCATGCCCGGCGGCAGGTTCAGCCCGCCGGTGAGCTTGGACATTTCTTCCTGCATGCGCGCTTCGACCTTGGACTTGGCGTCGTTGAAGGCGGCAATGATCAGGTCCTCGAGCACCTGCGCGTCGTCCGGCTGCAGCAGGGACGGCTCGATCTTGAGGCCGCGCATTTCCGCCTTGCCGTTCAGCGTGACCGTGACCAGGCCGCCGCCGGACGTACCTTCGATCTCGGCGCTGGCGAGCCGGTCCTGCAGCTCCTGCATCTTGGTCTGCATTTCCTGCGCCTGCTTGAGAAGGTTGCCGAGATTCTTCATGTCGATGTCTGCTCCTCGTTCTCGTCGTCGTCCATCGGCTCGGCCGGATCCGCATCGTGCAATCGGCGCACGCCGGTGATGGTTGCATCCGGGAACAACTCCAGCGCGGCCTTGACCAGCGGATGGCTGGCGGCCTCGGCGCGGTGCGCGGCTTCGGCAGCGCGCGCTTGCTCGGCCAGAGTCGCCTCGCCCGGTTCACCCGAGATACTGACCAGCCAACGCCGCCCGGTCCAGTCGCCCAGGGCCTTACCCAGCCGGCTGGCGAGGTCCGCGGGCGCGCCCGGCTCGGGTCGGAATTCGATCCGGCCCGGCTCGAAGCGGACCAGGTGGACCTGTTCGCGAAGCTGCGCCGCCACAAGCGCTTCCCGCCGGCTGTCGAACAGTTGCGCCACCTCGGCGAAGCTCCGCGGGTCCGGCGTGTCGACCGATGCGGTCGGATCGTCCTGCGTTTCGGCCACGGGCACGGGCGGTTCTTCCGGGCCGGCGGCCGGGGCTGGTGCCAAGGCCGCATTTCCGGCCGTCTCCCCGCCCGCCGGAGCGGCCGTATCGCTCGATGCCGCGGCTGGCGCGGGGGCTGGGCCGCCCTGGGCGGCGATCTCCTTCACCAGATCGGCCGGCGACGGCAGGTCCGCGGCATAGGCCAGGCGGATCAGCACCATCTCCGCCGCCGTCAGCGGGTCGGGCGCCTGTTGCACCTCGCCGAGCCCCTTCATCAGCATCTGCCAAGCGCGGGTCAGGGTCGGCATGTCCAGGGCCTTGGCGATGTCGCGGCCACGCGCCCGTTCGGTCTCGGAGACCGCCGCGCTCTCGGCCGGATCCTCCATGATCTTGAGGCGGCTCAGCCAGTGGACCAGCTCTAAGAGGTCCTGCATCACCACGATCGGGTCGGCTCCGGAGCGGTACATCTCGCCGAGCAGATCGAGGGCGGGGGCAACGGCGCCACGCATGACGTGCTCGAACAAATCGATCACCAACGCCCGGTCTGCGAGGCCCAGCATGTCCCGCACCGCCTCGGCGTCCGCAGGCTTTTCGCCGCCATGGACGATCGCCTGGTCCAGAAGCGACAGGCCATCGCGCACCGAGCCGTCCGCCGCCCGGGCGATCAGCGCCAGCGCGCCGTCCCCGATCTGTGCCTGTTCCTTTTCCGCGACCGCGCGCAGATGTGCCGCCAATGTATCCTGGTCCACGCGGCGCAAATCGAACCGCTGACAGCGGGACAAGACGGTGACCGGCACTTTGCGGATCTCGGTCGTCGCGAACACGAACTTCACATGCTCGGGCGGTTCTTCGAGCGTCTTCAACAGCGCGTTGAACGCGTTCTTCGACAGCATGTGCACTTCGTCGATGATATAGACCTTGAAGCGCGCCGTGACCGGACGGTAACGCACGCTGTCGATCACTTCGCGGATGTCGTCGACGCCGGTGCGTGAGGCGGCGTCCATCTCGATCACGTCGACGTGTCGGTCCTCGATGATCGCGCGACAGTGCTCGCAGACGCCGCAGGGCTCGATGGTCGGGTCGCCGGTGCCGTCCGGGCCGACGCAGTTCAGCGCCCGGGCGATGATCCGCGCCGTCGTCGTCTTGCCGACGCCGCGCACGCCGGTCAGGATGAACGCGTGCGCGACCCGCCCCCGCGCCATGGCGTTGGTCAGCACCCGCACCATCGCCTCCTGTCCGATCAGCTCGGCGAAGGTCAGCGGCCGGTATTTGCGCGCCAGCACGCGGTAAGGCGCGGGCGCGACGGCGTCTGCCGCTGCCCCCTCGCCGACGCGCTCCGACTTGGCGGTTTGGCTGTCTTCGGGTGTGTGTTCTGTCATAGATGTCCGGCCGGCTTGCGGCCGTCCCGCCACGGCCGGGTGGGAGGCTGGACAGGCGACCCGAACGGAACTCGTTACGGCTGCTTCCTTCCGGACCTGACCGGGTTGGCGAGGCGTTCGCCCGCCGCCAACCTCCCGAGCCGAGTATATCAGGACTCGGGACCGCAGGCGCAAGGCGATTCCGGCCGCGATTGCGTGCGTCCGTTGCCTGTGCCACCGTGCGCGCCATGAGCAAGCCGAACTTTTACGCCGGCGCCGCGCTCGACCGGGTGAGCCATCTGCGGCAGGACAGCGCCTGGGTCGAAGCCGTGCTGTCCAATCCGGAAACGCGCCTGGTTCCGGTCTGGCGCGCGAAGAACCTGTTCGTCGAGGAGGAGATCCCGCGCGCCGCCTTTCTCGATCTGGCCGAGCGGCTCGCGCTGATCGAGGCGGCGCTCGAGACGGTGCTGCTGGGACTCCATGAAGAGACCGCCTATGTGGCCCTGGACCTGTCGCACCTGGACATGCCGGACGAGCATCCGGAGATCCCCAACCGGGCGCGATTCCGCGACATCCGCGCCCATGGGCCCTTGCTCGACCGACAGGCGGGGGCGGTGCTGGCCTATGCCCGCGGCATGCTCACCTGGCACCAGCGGCATCGTTTCTGCGGCGTCTGCGGCAGTCCCACGGAAAGCCGCCAGGCGGGCTTTCTGCGGGTCTGCAGCAACCCCGGCTGCGGCCACGAGCACCATCCCCGCACGGACCCCGCGGTGATCATGCTGGTCACCCATGGCGACCAGTGCCTCTTGGGCCGGCAGGCGGTCTGGCCGCCGGGCATGCACTCGACGCTCGCCGGGTTCGTCGAGCCCGGCGAGAGCCTGGAAGAGGCCGTCGCCCGCGAGGTCGCGGAGGAGTCCGGCATCCGCGTGACGGACGTGCGCTACCGCTCGTCCCAGCCCTGGCCGTTTCCGTCCTCGATCATGCTCGGTTTTCACGCCAGGGCGGAGACCACCGAGATCCGCATCGACCCGGACGAGATCGAGGACGTGCGCTGGTTCTCGCGCGACTTCGTCCGCAACCACGTGCCGGACGACAGGTTTCGCACGCCGCGCAAGGACTCGATCGCCTGGCGCCTGATCGAGGAGTGGCTGGCGGGCGATTGAAGAGCGCCGCCGCGCCTCAGCCCTGGCTGCGGAACGGGTGCGCCGGGTAGACGCCCAGCACCTTCATCTTGGTGGAGAAGTACTGCAGCTCGTCGAACGCCCGGTCGACGCGCTTGTCCGAGGGGTGGCCTTCGATCTCGGCGTAGAACTGGGCCACGGTGAAGCTCGCGTCGGTAATATAGCTCTCCAGCTTGGTGATGTTGATGCCGTTGGTGGCGAACCCGCCCAGCCCCTTGTAGAGGGCGGCCGGCACGCTGCGCACCTGGAACACGAAGCTGGTCATGGCCGGGCCGGCGTTGGGATCGGGCTCCTGGCGCAGGCGGGACATGATCACGAACCGGGTGGTGTTGCCGAGGCGGTCCTCGATGCGCGAGCGCAGGCTCATGAGCCCGTAGATCTCGCCGGACAGGCGGGACGCGATGGCGGCGATCGTGGGATCGCCGCGCTCGGCCACCTCCCGGGCTGCGCCTGCGGTGTCGGCCCGCGCGACCGGCTCGAGATCCAGCTCCTGGATCAGATGGCGGCACTGGGCCAGCGCCTGGGTGTGGCTGTAGACGGTCTTGAGCCCGTCGAGCGTGGCACCCTTGGGCGCCAGGAGATGGTGCTGCACCGGTTGGAAATGCTCGCCCACGATATAGAGGCCCGAGTCCGGCAGGAGGTGGTGGATGTCCGCGACCCGTCCGCCCAGCGCATTCTCGATCGGGATCATGCCGAGCCCGGCACGCCCCTGCTCCACCGCCGTGAAGGCATCCTCGAAGGTCTCGCAGGGCAGGGGCTCCAGCTCGGGATGAGCCTCCCGACAGGCGATGTGGGAGAAGGCGCCCGGAATGCCCTGATAGGCGATCGTGGTTGTGGCCGCTGCGCTCATGTCGTCTTGTCCTCTTTCGTGCCAAGCGATGGCTTGCCCCGCGGGCGTTGGCGTGCCGGCGGGGCCGTGGCCGAAGGCGAGCCATTCCGGCGTCGTGCCCAGGACATCGGCGATGGCCGGCAGCCGCTTCCGGCCCGGCTCGGCCTTGCCGGTCTCCCAGCCGTTGACCGTCGGCTGTGACACGGCGACCGCCCGCGCCAGCTCCGCCTGGCTCAAGCCCGCCGCGCGGCGAAGCTGCCGAATCCGCGTGCCAAAAGTCATCTTGATGATCGTTTTATCAGGATTGACTATAAATTATCACATTTTCTGATTAAGACCGGCGGTGGACGCTCTTTATAGGACCAGCGTCAGCCGTCGGCAAGCATCCGTCGCGCGCGCTCCAGGTCGGCCGGCGTGTCGACACCGATGGGCGCGGCATCCACCCGCGCCACGGCGATCCGCATGCCGGCTTCGAGCGCGCGCAGCTGTTCGAGTTTCTCCCGCTGCTCGAGCCCGCTCGGAGGCAGCGCGACGAAGCGCGCCAGCGCCGCGCGCCGGAAGGCGTAGATGCCGATGTGGTGCCAGAGGGGACCCGCGCCCGAGGGGATGGCTGTGCGCGAGAAGTACAGCGCGGGCGCGACGGTCGCACCCGGCGGAAAGGCGACCGCGACCTTGTTCACGCTGGTGTCGTCCCGCTCCGCCGGGTCGGTGATCTCGGCGACCAGCGTGGCGATGTCGATGCTCTCGTCCGCGAGCGGGTCAAGCACGGCGCGGATCTGCGCCGGCGGGATGGTCGGCAGGTCGCCTTGCAGGTTGACGACCACGTCATGGCTCTTCTCCGGGTCGACGGTCTCGACCGCCTCGTGGATCCGGTCTGAACCCGAAGCGAGATCCGGCCGGGTCAGCACCGACTCGCCGCCCGCCGCGTCGATGACCGCGGCGATCTCGGGCTCCGCCGCCGCGACCACCACCCGCCCGACACCGGCCTCGCACGCCCGCCGCCAAACGTGCACGATCATCGGCGTGCCGCCGATGTCGGCAAGCGGCTTGCCCGGCAAGCGGGTCGAGGCCATGCGGGCGGGAATCACGATGATGGGCGAAAGCGTCATGCGTGGTTGCGCGTGATCAAATCGGTCTTGTCGCACGTCTTTGTGCGAGCGAGGCGCAGACAGTCTTGCAGATTTACAGCCGCGGGCCGAGCCGTTAATGTCCCGCGCGTCTCGGTACGGGCACAGGGGGGCTTCATGGACACCTTGGAGGTCAACAAGTACGCGGGCGGCATTTTGTCGGCGCTGCTCGCCGCCGCCGTGATCGGTCATCTCGGCGATATCCTGGTGCACAGCGAGCCAGCGGAGCAACGGGCCGTCGCGATCGACACGGCCGCGCCCAGCGAGTCCGCGACGGCGGAGGCCGAGCCCGCGGCGGCGGAGGAGTCGGCCATCGTTCTCCTGGCCTCGGCCGACCCAGAAGCGGGCAAGGGCGTGGCCAAGAAGTGCACCACCTGCCACAGCCTCGAGGCGGGCGGACCCAACAAGGTCGGGCCGACTCTGTGGAATATCGTGGGTGCCCAGAAGGCCGCGGTGGACGGGTTTTCCTATTCCTCCGCCTTGCAGGATGCGGGCGGCATCTGGAGCTACGAGGATCTGGACGCCTTCCTCACCAACCCGCGAAAGAACCTCAAGGGCACCAAGATGGCCTTCGCCGGGGTCAAGAAGGTCAAGCAACGGGCGGATCTAATCGCATTCCTGCGCACCCTCAGCGATTCGCCGCAGCCGCTGCCCTGAGCGCGGACCCGACCTCTTCCCAGCTTCCGGACGCCTGCATCGCGCTGGCGGGCCAACTGGCCGACGCCAGTGGCGCCGTGATTCGGCGTCACTTCCGGACCGGCGTGGCCGTCGAGCGCAAGGGCGACGCTTCGCCCGTGACCGTCGCCGACCGGGACGCCGAGGCTGCCATGCGCGCGCTGATCACCGAGGCTTTTCCGGCGCACGGCATCCTTGGCGAGGAATACGGGACGGAACGGGAGGATGCCGAGTTTCTCTGGGTGCTGGACCCGATAGATGGCACCAAGTCCTTCATTTCCGGCGTCCCTTTGTTCGGCACCCTGATCGCGCTGCTGCGCGACGGCGTGCCGGTGCTCGGCGTGATTGACCAGCCGATCCTCCAGGAACGCTGGCTCGGGATCGCGGGCGTCGGGACCACGCTGAACGGGGCGCCTGCGCGGACCCGGACGTGCCCCGAGCTTGCGGATGCCTCGCTTTTCGCGACTTCGCCGGACATGTTCCAGGGCGCGGACGCGGATGCCTTCGCACGCCTCGCGGCGGGCGTTCGGCTGGTCCGCCACGGCGCCGACTGCTACGCCTCGGGCCTGTTGGCCAGCGGCTTTGTCGATCTGGTGGTTGAAGCCAGCCTGGCGCCCTATGACTACTGCGCGCTCGTGCCGGTGATCCAAGGGGCCGGCGGGATCGCCACCGACTGGGACGGGCAGCCGCTCGGCCTCGCATCTGACGGCCGCTTTGCCGCCGCCGGCGATCCCGCCGCGCATGCGCAGGCTTTGGCGCGTCTCGCCGGCCCATAAATTCCGCGTGAGCCCGCCAAGGATAGGTGGTACGGGCTTTGGACCGGCCTATTTTTGGCATAATGTCTCAGCACATCTCACCGCAAGCACAGGCCGACATGCCCAATCTCGCTCGAGCCCTCGTCGCGACCCTCGCCCTGTCTGGTTTGCTCTTTGCCGGCGGCCCTGCAGCCGCGACCGAGGCAAAGCCGCAGAAGATTTTCAAGGCGCACGGCATCGCCATGCATGGGGAGCCGAAATACGGTCCCGACTTCAAGCATTTCGATTACGTCACGCCGGACGCACAGAAGGGCGGAACGGTCCGCTTTTTCGGCGGCCGTACCTTCGACACGCTCAACCGCTTCATCATCAAGGGCGTGCCCGCGGCGGGCGGTGTGTACGACACGCTGATGACCAGCTCGGCAGACGAGGCCTTCACCATGTACGGCTTGATCGCCGAGACCATCGAATGGCCGGAAGATCGCTCCTGGGTGATCTTCAACTTGAACCCCAAGGCCCGCTTCCACGATGGCAGCGAGATCACTGCCGACGACGTGATATTCTCATTGGAAATCCTGCGGACGAAGGGCCGGCCCTTCTATCGCTTCTACTACGAGAACGTGGCCAAGTCGGAAAAGCTGGGGCCACGGCGCGTCAAGTTCACCTTCACCGAAGGCGACAACCGGGAGCTACCCCTGATCCTCGGCCAGCTGCCGGTCCTGTCCAAGGCCTATTGGGCGGACAAGAACTTCGAAGAGACGACCTTGGAGCCGCCCCTGGGCAACGGTCCCTACAAGGTTAAGTCCGTCGATCCGCCCCGCTCGATCACTTACGAGCGGGTCAAGGACTATTGGGCGGCCGATCTGCCGGTCAATGTGGGCCAGGACAATTTCGACGAGCTGGTGTTCACCTATTACCGCGACGATACCGTGGCGCTCGAGGCCTTCAAGGCCGGCAAGTACGACATCCGGCGGGAGAACAATTCCAAGCTTTGGGCGACGCTTTATGAGGGTGGTCCGTTCGCGCGAGCGCTGATCAAGAAGGAGGAGATCAAGCACGAGCTGCCGACCGGTATGCAGGGCTTCGTCTTCAATCTCCGGCGCGAGGTGTTCCAGGACCCGAAGGTACGGCAGGCGCTGGCCTATGCCTTTGATTTCGAATGGTCGAACAAGACGCTCTTCTATGGCCAGTACGCGCGCACCCGCAGCTACTTCTCCAACTCGGAGCTCGCCTCCTCGGGTCTGCCCAGCGCCGAGGAGCTGGAGATCCTGGAGAAATACCGCGGCCGCATTCCCGATGAGGTCTTCACCACGGAATACCAGCCGCCCAGCTCGGACGGCTCCGGGAACATCCGCAACAACTTGCGCGCCGCCTTCCGGCTCCTGAAGCAGTCCGGCTGGACGGTCAAGGACGGCAAGCTCACCAATGACAAGACCGGCAAGGTCATGGAGTTCGAGATCCTCCTGGTCTCGCCCGCCTTCGAGCGCATCGTTCTGCCCTTTTCCGAGAACCTGAAACGGCTCGGCGTCACCGTCCGGGTCCGCACCGTCGACACGGCGCAGTATCAGAACCGGGTGCGGGACTTCGATTTCGACATGGTTGTTTCGTCTCGCGGGCAGTCGCTCTCGCCCGGCAACGAGCAGCGCGACTTCTGGCTTTCGGACAAGGCGGACGTGCCGGGCAGCCGCAATCTCGCCGGCATCAAGGATCCCGTGGTCGACGAACTGGTCGAGCTCCTGATCACCGCACCCGACCGCAAGAGCCTGATCACCCGCACCCGGGCGCTCGACCGGGTCCTGTTGTGGGGGCACTATGTCATCCCGCACTGGCACATCCAGAGCCACCGCCTTGCCTGGTGGGACAAGTTCGGCCGACCCAAGGTCGTGGCCAAGTATGGCGGCGGCACCGAAGGCTGGTGGGTCGATCCGCAAAAGGAAGGCGAACTGGCGGACAGGCGCGCGGCGTCACGGTGAACCGGGCGGCGGGGTCACACTGAGAGTCTAGTCGGATGCTTTCCTACATCATCCGTCGCCTGCTGCTGATCGTTCCGACCCTGTTCTTCATCATGGTGATCAACTTCGTGATCGTCCAGGCCGCCCCGGGCGGCCCGGTCGAGCAGCTGATCGCCCAGATTCAGGGGCTCGACGTGGACGCGACCCGGCGGTTCTCCGGTGCCGGCACGGACTCCGCAGCGCCTCAGCAGCCGGGCCAGCAGCAGGTGCTGGGCGGCGAGGACATAACCAGCAAGTATCGCGGCGCCCAGGGCCTGGATCCGGAGTTCATCAAGGAGATCGAAAAGCTCTACGGCTTCGACAAGCCCGCCCATGTGCGCTTCGGCGAGATGATCGGCAACTACGCGACCTTCCAGTTCGGCGAGAGCTTTTTCCGCGACCGGGACGTGGTCGACCTGGTGCTGGACAAGATGCCGGTGTCCATCTCGCTGGGCATCTGGACCACGCTGCTGGTCTATCTGATCTCCATCCCGCTCGGCATCCGCAAGGCGGTCAAGGACGGCACCCGCTTCGACATCTGGACCAGCGGCGTCATCGTCATCGGCAACGCCATTCCGGGGTTTCTGTTCGCCATCCTTCTGGTCGTGCTGTTCGCCGGCGGCAGCTTCGTGCAGTGGTTCCCGCTTGAGGGCCTGGTCTCCGAGAACTGGGACGAGTTATCCTGGCCCGACAAGATCCTCGACTATCTCTGGCACATGGTGTTGCCGATCACCGCACTGGTCATTGGCGGGTTCGCGGCGCTCACCATGCTGACCAAGAACTCGTTCCTGGACGAGATCAACAAGCAGTATGTAGTGACCGCCCGGGCCAAGGGCCTGACCGACCAGCGCGTGCTGTACCGGCACGTGTTCCGCAATGCCATGCTGATCGTGATCGCGGGCTTCCCCAGCGCCTTTGTCGGCATCCTGTTCACCGGCGCGCTCCTGGTCGAGGTGATCTTTTCGCTGGACGGGCTCGGGCTGCTGGGCTTTCAGGCGGCGCTCGGGCGCGACTATCCGGTGATGTTCGGGACGCTGTATTTCTTTTCGCTGCTGGGTCTGCTCATGAACCTGATCGGCGACATGATGTATGTCGTGGTCGACCCGCGCATCGACTTCGAGAGTCGGGAGGTCTGAGACCGTGGTGATGGCTCTCCCAGGGTGCATTCGAAGGCTCTTGGCCGCGGCCCTGGCGCTGGGACTGGCGTTGCCAGCGTTCGCGCACGATGGGGCGCCCGTGCCGCCGGGCTTCGGCAAGGGTCGCGAACTCGGTTGTCAATCCGACGCCGTTGCCGCGATCGACGCGCTCAAAATGCCGGGTGTCACGCGCGAAGACTCGGACGTCGGGCATCATGACGAGGATGAAATCTCCGCCGACGCATCGCCGGCCGGCGACATCGGCGAGCCCATTGAGCACCGAATGACCAACGATCCCCGCCGAGGGAAAGGCCTTCCCGGCGCCATTCTAGGGGAAGAGGTCATGAGCGCCATCATCGAAAGCTTTGGCGTCATTGTTGTCGGGCTTTTGGGATTGCTGGGCGTCGTCTATGCCGCGCGCCGACGGCAGGAGTCGGCACCGGCTATCTCGATTCGGCAAGAAACACATCACCATTTCCACGAATACCACGATCCGGAGTGCCGATGCCCCGGGCGTCGGGGATTGCCGTCGACGGGGGAGGATGATCGTGGCGGCTCATAACGATATTGCCGTCGCGCGCGTCGACGATTCGGCGCATGCCGGGCACACGGCGGCGGACCGGCGCAACCGGTTTCTCGGGATGCGCATCACGCCGCTGAACCGGCGGCGGCTCGACAACTTCAAGGCCAACAAGCGGGGCTACTGGTCCTTCTGGATCTTCATCCTGTTGTTCGTCGGCAGCCTGTTCGCCGAGTTCATCGCCAACGACAAGCCGATCCTGATCCGCTATGACGGCGACTTCTACGCGCCGGTGTTCAAGGCCTATCCGGAGACCACCTTCGGCGGCGATTTCCCCACCGAAGCGGCCTATGACGACCCCTACGTCACCGAGCTGATCGAGGCCAAGGGCTGGATCCTCTGGCCGCCGGTGCGCTACAGCTACCGGACCACGGTGCGCGACCTGGAGGGGCCGGCGCCGTCGGCGCCCAGCGCGCGCAACTGGCTGGGCACCGACGACCAGGCCCGCGACGTCACGGCGCGCCTGATCTACGGCTTCCGCGTCTCGGTCCTGTTCGGGATGGTTCTGACCGTTCTAAGCACCATCATCGGCGTGGCTGCGGGCGCCGTACAGGGCTATTTCGGCGGCTGGGTCGATCTCTTGTTCCAGCGCTTCATCGAGATCTGGAGCAGCATGCCGACGCTGTACTTGCTGATCATCATCTCCAGCATCCTGGTGCCCGGCTTCTGGACGCTCCTGGGGATCCTGCTGCTGTTCAGCTGGATGTCTCTGGTCGGCGTGGTCCGTGCCGAGTTCCTGCGCGCGCGCAATTTCGACTATGTCCGCGCGGCCAGGGCGCTGGGCGTGCGCAACGTCGCGATCATGTTCCGCCATCTCCTGCCGAACGCCATGGTGGCCACGGTCACCTTCCTGCCCTTCATCCTGAGCGGCTCGGTGGTCTCGCTCACCTCGCTCGATTTCCTGGGCCTCGGCCTGCCGCCGGGATCGCCCTCGCTGGGCGAGCTCTTGCAGCAGGGCAAGGGCAACCTGCAGGCGCCCTGGCTCGGCGTTACCGCATTCTTCGTGATCGCGGTCATGCTCAGCCTCTTGGTGTTCATCGGCGAGGCGGTGCGCGACGCCTTCGACCCACGGAAGACGTTTAGGTAGCGGTCAGCCAACAGCCATCAGCCGTCAGCCAAGGAACTTACAAGCGTGCAGGATTTCCGGAAGATCAGAGTCTGGCAGAAGGCACATCAGCTGACGCTCGACATCTACGACGCCACATCGGACTTCCCGCAGTCGGAACGATACGGTCTGACGAGTCAGATGCGGAGGTCTGCTGTCTCTGTGCCGGCAAACATCGTCGAGGGACGGGCGCGCGGTGGTGATGCGGAATTCAGGCGGTTCCTGCAAATCGCTTTTGGCTCGGCCGCCGAGCTGGAGTATCTGCTTCTTCTTGCGAGAGATCTGTCCTTGCTCAACGCTGATCGTCATCGGCATACAACCCAGTTGGTGGAAGAGGTCAAACGCATGCTGGCGACATTCATCAAAAAGCTGAAAGCTGAGAGCTGACCGCTGATGGCTCCGCGCAACACACGGGAAACTCTCCTCGCCGTCCGCGACCTGTCCGTCAGCTTCTCGGTCTCGGGCCAGGAGGTGCAGGCGGTCAAGGGGGCGTCCTTCGAAATCGCGCCGGGCGAGACCGTGGCGCTGGTGGGCGAGAGCGGCTCGGGCAAGTCCGTCACCGCGCTCTCGGTCCTGCAGCTCTTGCCCTATCCCAAGGCCTTCCATCCGTCGGGGTCCGTTCGGTTCAAGGACCGGGAGCTGATGGCCGCCGAGGAGCGCCTGCTGCGCGAGGTGCGCGGCAACGAGATCGCCATGATCTTCCAGGAGCCGATGACCTCGCTGAACCCGCTGCATTCGATCGAGCGGCAGATCAACGAAACCCTGACCCTGCACAAGGGTCTCACTCGCGAGGCGGCGCGGCTGCGCACGCTGGAGCTTCTGGACCTGGTCGGGATCCGCGACGCGGAGCGCCGGCTCGGCGCCTATCCGCACGAGCTCTCGGGCGGTCAGCGTCAGCGGGTAATGATCGCCATGGCGCTGGCCAACGAGCCAGACCTGCTGATCGCGGACGAGCCGACCACGGCACTCGACGTCACGATCCAGGCCCAGATCCTCAAGCTCCTGCGGGAGCTGCAGGAAAAGCTCGGCATGGCGATGCTGCTGATCACCCACGATCTCGGCATCGTGCGCAAGATGGCCCGGCGTATCTGCGTCATGAAAGACGGTGAGATCGTCGAGCAGAACGCGACGGAAGAGATCTTCGGCCGCCCGCAGCATCCCTACACCCAGCACCTTCTGGCGGCGGAGCCGAAAGGGCGGCCTGAACCGGTGGCGGCGGACGCGGCCGAGGTGATGGCCGCGGACGACCTCAGGGTCTGGTTCCCGATCAAGAAGGGCGTGCTGAAGCGCACGGTCGGCCATGTCAAGGCGGTGGACGGCATCACGCCGGTCGTGCGGGCCGGCCAGACGCTCGGGATCGTCGGCGAGAGCGGCTCGGGCAAGACCACGCTGGGCCTCGGCCTCTTGCGCCTGCTCTCGAGCGACGGGCCGATCCGCTTCGACGGGCAGCAGATCCAGGGCCTCTCGTTCAAGGAACTCCGCCCGCTCCGGCGGCAGATGCAGATCGTCTTCCAGGATCCTTTCGGCAGCCTGTCGCCGCGCATGTCGGTCGGCCAGATCGTCGAGGAAGGTCTGCAGGTGCACAAACTCGGCGGCACCGCGGAGGAGCGCGATTCGCTGATCGTCCAGGCGCTCACCGAGGTCGGGCTCGATCCCGACGACCGGCACCGCTACCCGCACGAGTTCTCCGGCGGCCAGCGCCAGCGGGTGGCGATCGCCCGGGCCATCGTGCTGAAGCCCCGGCTGGTGGTGCTGGACGAACCCACCTCGGCGCTCGACATGTCGGTGCAGGCCCAGATCGTCGAGCTGTTGCGCCAGCTGCAGGCCGATCACGACCTCGCCTATCTGTTCATCAGCCACGACCTCAAGGTGGTGCGCGCCATGGCGCACGACATCATCGTCATGCGCGACGGCCGGGTGATCGAGCAGGGGCCGGCCGACCAGATCTTCGACCGCCCGCAGGATCCCTACACCCAGGCGCTGATGGCCGCGGCCTTCGAGCTGGAAGCGGTCGAGACCGGCGTGGTCAGGATGTAAGGGCGCGTCCGTCGATGGCCCTCCTCTTCATCAGCAACATGGACGAGCCCGAGGCGTGGCGGAGGGAGCTCGCGGCGCGGATCGACGGGCTGGACTTTCGCCTCTGGCCCGAGACCGGCCCGGTGGAAGAGATCGACTTCGCGCTGGTCTGGAAGCCCAAGCCCGGCCTCTTGGCGGGCTTTCCCAGGCTCAAGCTGATCCAGTCCCTGGGCATGGGAGTCGACCACATCTTCGAAGACCCGGAGCTGCCCGCGGGCGTGCCGGTGGCGCGCATCGTCGATCCGGACATGGCCAGCCAGATGAGCGCCTGGGTGCTCCTGGAGGTACTGCGCCATCACCGCATGGCCGACGCCTATGCGGCGCAGCAGCGCGACCATGTCTGGCGCATGCGCGGCCTGCCCGACGCGAGCCAAACCACGGTGGGCATCATGGGGCTGGGCGTGCTCGGGGCGGACGCGGCGCGGAAGCTGGCGCACGTCGGTTTCAGGGTGACCGGCTGGAGCCGCAGCGCCAAGTCCATCGAGGGCGTCACCTGCTTTCATGGCGGCCTGGGCTTCGTCGAGTTCCTTGCCGGCGCCGATATCCTGGTCTGTCTGCTGCCGCTCACGGCCGAGACCGAGGCCATCATCAATGCCGAGACGCTGGCGGTGCTTCCGGAGGGGGCGTTCGTGATCAACTGCGCCCGGGGCGGACACCTGGTCGAGGAGGATCTGCTCGCGGCGATCGAGCGTGGCCATGTCGCGGGCGCCGCGCTCGACGTGTTCCGGAGCGAGCCGCTGCCGGACGACCATCCCTTCTGGGACCACCCCAAGATCCGCGTCTATCCGCATGTCGCCGCCATCACCAACCCGCGCACGGCGGCGGACCAGGTCGCGGACAACTATCGCCGGATGGTCGCGGGACAGCCGTTCCTGAACCTGGTCGACCCGGCCCGCGGCTACTAGCCGAACAACCTCTGGGCGGTAACCATTCGCCTGTGCGCCGGACATCCGCGCGGGCCTCGGCTCCGTATGACCAGTACGGACCATAGGGAGCAGAGCCGCGTGGAAACTGTGCTTGATCTCGTCCGGGAATATGGCGTCCTGAGCTATGCTCTGCTGTTCGCCTACTGCGCGTCCAAGAGCGGCGCGCTGCCGCTGTTTGCCGGATATGCGGCCCAGGCCGGGGCGCTCGAGGTCGGCGTTGTGGCGGCGGCGGTCTTCGCCGGCGGCTATCTCGGGGACGAGATCCGGTTCCACTTGGTGCGGCGGTATGGCATCGGCGCCATCGAAGCCCGCCCGCGTTTTGCGCGCGCCCTGGCAACGGCCCGCGGGCTGCTCGAGCGCTACGGCGTCGCCTACATGTTCCTGTACCGCTATCCGAAGGGCATGCGGACCATCGGCGCGCTGCCGGTCGGCTTGACGGACATCCCCTGGTTGCGGTTCACGGCGCTGAACGCCTGCTCGGCGGGGCTCTGGACGGTGCTGCTCGTCGGCGCGGGATATCTCTTCGGCGCGACCATCGAGCAGGCCGTCGCAAGCGGCTGGGGCGCCTGGAGCGTGGCCCTCCTCGCTATGTTCTTGCTGGGCTTTTTCTTCGCCTGGCGGCGCGTGTCGCGAGTGGCGTCGGCGACCACGCCTTAGAGCAGACCCGGTCAGCCCGTCCCGCCGGTCCGGGCGCGGCTGCCCTGTCCCGCCTGGATGATGAGCTGGGCGAATTCGTTGAGAAACACCGAGCCGGTAACCGTGCGCTGGATCAGGACGTTGCGCCGGTCGTGCTCGTCGATCTTGCGGCGCACCAGCCCCAGCTGGCAGAGCCGGTCCAGCGCCCGGGTCACCGCGGGTTTCTGCAGATTGAGGGTCTGGGCGAGCCCGCGCACCGTGGCCGGCGCCTGGTCGCGATAGATCACCAGCAGGATCGCCATCTGTCGCGCCGTGAGGTCAGGGGTGTCGGCGCGCACGCTGGCCACCAAGGCCCCGCGCCAGATGCTCAATGCCTGGCTTACGTCCATGGACACCGGCACCGACTCCTCGCCGAGCTGTTTCGAGAGCGAGCCGAAGAAACCGCCCCCCGGCCGGCCGGAAACGGTCTGCTGTTTCGGGTTGAGATAAGGCCGCTTCGACATGTCTCAGTCCTCCCCCTGCTTGCGCCTGCTCACGCGTTCCTCGATCGCCGCAAAAAGTGCCCGAATGCCCATGGCCTCGCCCCCTTCCGGCCGGCCGGGACGGCTGGTCGTGTTCCACGCCATGATGTCGAGATGGGCCCACGGCGTCTCCGGGCTGACGAATTCCTGCAGGAACAAGGCGGCGGTGATCGCCCCGGCGAAGCCGCTTTCCGCCGCGTTGGTGATGTCGGCGGTCTTGCCGTCGATCATCTGCCGGTAGCCCGGCCACAACGGCAGGCGCCAGAGCGGATCCCGCTGGTCCTTCGCGTGCGCCAGGAGATCCTCGGCAAGGGCGTCGTCGTTGCTGAACAGGCAGGGCACTTCGGTGCCGAGCGCCACCCGGGCCGCGCCCGTCAAGGTCGCGAAGTCGAGCAACAGATCGGGGTTTTCGCGGTCCGCCTCGGCGAGCGCATCGGACAGGATGACCCGGCCTTCGGCGTCCGTGTGGCCGATCTCGATGGTGATGCCCTTGCGGCTGGTGATCACGTCCAGCGGCCGCATGGCGTCGCCGGCGACGCTGTTCTCCACGGCCGGAATCAACACGCGCAATCTCACTGGCAGGCCCGCATCCATGATCATGTGGGCGAGGCCCAGCACATGGGCGGCCCCGCCCATGTCCTTCTTCATGAGTTTCATGCTGCCCGACGGCTTGAGGCCCAGCCCGCCGGTATCGAAGCACACGCCTTTGCCGACCAGGGTGATCTTTGGGTGGCTGGTGCGGCCCCAGGTCAGATCGATCAGCCGCGGCGCCCGCGGACCGCGCGCTGCGGCGGCGCGTCCCACCGCGTGGATGGCCGGATAGCCTTTCTTGAGCAGCTCGTCGCCCGCGATCACGCGACAGCGCGCCTTGTGGCGCCGGGCCAGGCGTTCGGCCGCCTCGGCCAGATCGCCCGGACCCATGTCCGATGTCGGCGTGTTGATCAGGTCGCGGGCCAGGAAGATCGCCTCGGCTGTGCGTTCGACAGCCGCCCGGTCAGCGCCCTTCGGCCACACCAGCGTGGCAAAATCGCGTCTTCCGGTGGTGCGCGATTTCCCCTTGTCGCCCGATTGGCCCGATTTGTAATGGTCGAAGCGGTAGGTGCCGACGGCCCAGGCGAGGGCTGCCCGGCTTGCCGTCGCCGGCTCGAGGTCCGCATCGATGCGATAGATCCCGCGGCGTCCGGCCGGAATCGGGAGACGGGCGGCCAAGCCGCCCCAGTCGAAGAACCCGTCGGGCTTGCCGTCGTCGATGCCCGCGACGACCCGGGTGAATTCGCCGCGGCCATTCGGCACCAGGGCATGGGTGCCGGGCTCCGCGGCGAACCCGGTCGCGGCGATCCACTTGCGGACGCTCGCTGTCTGCGACTTGAGCCACGGGGCCAGGCCGTCCGGCGCAAGCGGTGTGATCGGCAGCGCGCGCGCGCCTCCGCGCGAGGTCAGATAATCGGGCACGGAAAAAGAACCGCTCCGAGCTTGCGACACATGCGGTAACCATGACGAGGTTCGATTGGATTGAAAAGACCAATCGACCCCTGACGCTTGCATCCGGCAACGGCTTGCCCTCCAATAGCGCAAAAACAGGTGTCCTCATACGACGCTCCGGGAGGGGCTCACCCATGGCCGATCTGAAGATCTACTTGGGCAACAAGAATTATTCGTCCTGGTCGCTGCGCGGCTGGCTGATGGTGAAAGCCACAGGGGCGGCCTTCGAAGAGGAAGTCATTCCGCTGAATGAGCGGGAGACTCGGGAGACCATTCTGAAATACTCGCCGTCGGGACGGGTTCCCGTGCTCCACCATGGCAACCGGCGAATCTGGGACACCCTTGCAATCGGCGAATACCTCAACGAGCAGATGCCTGAGGCTCTGCTGTGGCCCGCCGATGTAAACGCCCGGCGGCTGGCGCGCTCGGTCGCAGCGGAAATGCACTCCGGCTTTGCCGCGTTACGCGCCAACATGCCGATGAACATCCGGCGCTCGGCGCCCGGCAAGGGCATGACGCCGGATGTCCAGCAGGACATCAATCGAATCAACGCCATCTGGCGCGACAGCCGCCAGTGGATGGTGGAGAACAAGCCCAAGGGCGACGAAGGGTTTCTGTTCGGCACGTTCTCGATCGCCGACGCCATGTACGCGCCGGTGGTGACCCGCTTCGTCACCTATGCGGTCGACGTGGACGAGAGCTGCCGCACCTACATGGAAACGGTGCTCGCTCTCCCGGCGATGAAGGAGTGGAGCAAGGCCGCCGGCGATGAGCCCCAGATCATCGAGGAAGAAGAAGTCTGAAGCGGCGCCAATCCGATCGGTCTTGTCCACCAGCAAATGAACCAAGCTGGGCCGCGCCCTTAGCGAGCCTCGTCCTTCGAGATGCCGCCTTCATCCGGAAGAGGCCTGCAAGGCCGTCTCGAAGGAGAAGGCGGCTCCTCGGGATGAAGACCGATCCCCCCTGCTGTTCGGGGTGGCGTTATTCCGCCGGCGCGGGCCTGCTCTCGGGCGCGGGAAGGTCCGACAGCAGGCCGATCTCGCTGTAGTACCGGGCGGCGCCGGGATGAAGGGGAATGGCGACGCCGTCGATGGCATTCTCCAGGAGGATCTGTTTGCCCTTCGGGTGGCCACGATCGAGGAGCTTGCGGGTGGTGTCGTGCCAGAGGGACCGCGTGAGCGCGTAGACCAAGTCCTCCTCGATCGCCGCCGAGGTCACCCATTGGGCCCCAACGGTCACCGTCTCCGCCCCGGCAACGCCTTCATAGATGTCGGCATCGATCCGGCCGCGCGCAAAGAATCGGTAGCGCTTGATCAGCGCATCGGCCTTGTCTCCGGCGATGGAAACCAGGCGGATTTCGGTCCGGCGCGCCAGGTCCTGCACGGCGCCGGCAGGCGCGCCGGCAACAAAAAACATGCCGTCGAGCTTGCCCTCGGCCAAGAGATCGCTGGCCGGCCCGGGTTTCACATAGCTGGCCTTAATGTTTCTGCGGCTCAACCCATAGGCGCGGAGGATGATCTCGGCATCGACCAGGGTACCGGATCCTTCCTCGCCCACCGCGACCCGCTTGCCTTTGAGATCGGCGACGCTCTTGATGCCGGAATCCGCACGCACCACCAAGTGGACGCTTTCGGGGTACAAATTGGCGATGGCCCGCAAGTCGTCCAACGGTTTCTTCTTGCGGTAGATGCCTGTGCCGCTGAACGCCCAGAAAGCGACGTCCGCCTGGGACAGGCCCGATTCGATCGTGCCCTTGGCCACGGCCTCGACATTGGCCACCGAGCCCGTGGTCGAAATCGCTGCGGCGATCAGACCGGGGACACCGCAACTGCCACCGTCTTCGCAGGCGCGCGAGCCCGGCGGGCTGCTCACCGCATTGGCGATCAGGCCGCCGATCGGGAAGTAGGTGCCGCCGGTGGATCCGGTGGCGATCCGAAAGAAACCCGTTTCCTGGGCCGCGAGCCCCCAGGCACCGCACGCGAGAGCCAATCCCAGCGCAATAGCCGGGATCCGAGAGAGCCAATGCCGGCGCGGTTCGCTCGCGTTCATCACCGCCCTATATGGGTCACCGCGCTTTTCTTTTAGCACGGCCGGGGCGGCCGGTGCGGACCTTTTACGGCTGGGCCGACATGCGGGATGGCAGGTAGGTGGCGATCTCGGGGAAGGCCACCAACATGACCACGCCGATCATCAGAACCAGGAAGAACGGCAGCGCGCAGCGCGCGATATAGAGGATGTTCCGCCCGGTCAATCCCTGCAGTACGAACAGGTTGAAGCCCACCGGCGGCGTAATCTGCGACATCTCCACCACCAGCACCACATAGATGCCGAACCAGATGGTGTCGATGCCGGCCGCCTGGACCATGGGCAGGATGACGGCGGTAGTCAGCACCACCACCGAGATGCCGTCCAGAAAGCAGCCCAGCACGACGAAGAAAATGGTGAGCGCGAACAGCAGCATGTACGGCGAGAGCTGCATGGACGCGATCCATTCCGCGAGGATGCGCGGGATGCCGGTGAATCCCATGGCCACGGTCAGGAAGGCCGCACCGGCCAGGATGAAGGCGATCATGCAGGAGGTGCGGGTCGCCCCCATGAGGCCGGCAATGAAGGTCTCGCGGTTGAGCGTCCCCGACCACCAGGAGAGGATCAGCGCCAGCAGCACGCCCACCGCCGCCGCATCCGTCGGCGAGGCCATCCCGGAATAGATCGAGCCGATCACGCCGAGGATCAAGCCGATCACGGGCAGCAGCCGCCGGGACTCGTAGAGGCGCTGCCAGAAAGACATGCGGATCACGGTCCGTGGCACCTTGTCCCGGTTCAGGACCGCCCAGATGGCCACATAGCCCATGAACATGACGATCAGCATCACCCCGGGCAGCACGCCCGCGATGAACAGCCGCGCGATCGATTCCTCGATGGCGACGCCGTAGACGATCAGGATGATCGACGGCGGGATCAACAGGCCAAGCGTGCCGGACCCGGCCAGCGTGCCGATGCTCATGCCCTCGTCATAGCCCTGCTTTCGCAGCTCGGGCAGGGACATCTTGCCGATCGTGGCGCAGGTCGCCGCCGACGACCCCGAAACCGCGGCGAAGATGCCGCAGCCGAGGATGTTCACATGCATGAGCCGCCCGGGCAGGCGAGTGATCCAGGGCGCCAGTCCGGTGAACATGTCCTCCGAGAGGCGCGAGCGGAACAGGATCTCGCCCATCCAGATGAACATGGGCAGCGCGGCCAGCGCCCAGGAGTTGCTTGCGCCCCAGATGTTCGAGGCGAGATTGGTGCCGACGGGGACATCGGTGAAGAGCGCCAGACCGAAGAAGCCCACACCCAGAAGCGAGAAGGCGACCCAGATGCCGCTGCCGAGCAGGCCGAACAGAATGACGACCAGAAGGATGGAGAGAAGCGCCTGTTCCACAGCCGCTCCTATCGACCCGGTGGCACGTGCGTCTCCGACTCGCCCCCGGTCAGGAGCGCCTGGGCGGCCGCCTCGTAGCTCGGCTCCGCGCCGCGCAGGACGCAGACGAATTCGTCCACCAGGGCGATGGTGACGATGATCGCCCCCAACGCCAGAGACGACTGCGGGATCCACAGCGGCACCGGCACCATGCCGAAGGAAAGATCACCGAACTCCAGCGACTCCAGCGTCAGATTGACCGCGTAGAATGCGAAGTAGCCGGACATGAGCGCGGCGGCCGCCACGCACCAGAGCTCGATGCCGCGCCGCCTGCGCCCGCCGATGTGCTGGATGATCAGGTTGACCCGGATATGCCCGCCGTGCCGCAAGGTATAGGCCAGCGCGAGGAAGGAGGATGCGGCCAGGAAGAAGCCGGCGAATTCGGCATAGGACGGGATCACCAGGCCGATGGGCTCGCCGGTGACGGCCTTGACGATGAAGTCGACCAGATTGGCGCCCACCTGCAGCAGGACGATTGCGCAAATCGCGACAAGAAAAAACGCCGCCAGAGCGCCGCTCGCCTGATAAATGAAGTCCAGGACCCGCCGCATGGCACAGGGAGGCCGGGCCGGCCGCGCGAGGCGGCCGGCTGCCGGACCCTTCGGTTACTTCTTGTAGGCTTGCAGGATCGACTCGCCGTCCTTGCCGGCTTGCTTGGCCCACTCGTCGATCATGGTGTCGCCGATCTTCTGCAGGCCGGATTTCAGCGTGTCGCTGGGGTCCTGCACATTCATGCCGTTCTTCTTGAGAATGGCGATCTTGGCGTCGGTTTCCGCCATGCTCGCCTTCCAGCCGCGGTCCTCCGCGGTCTTGGCCGCGGCCATGACCGCGTCCTGGAGCCCCTTGTCCAGCTTGTCGAAGGCCTTGGCGTTGACCACGATCACGTTCTTCGGCATCCACGCCTGGGTGTGATAGAAGTTCGAGACGAAATCCCAGGCCTTTGTGTTGGCGCCGGTGGAGGGAGAGGTGATCATGGCCTCGACCCGCCCGGTCGCGAAGGCCTGCGGCACGTCGGGAACCTCGACCTGGGTCGGCACCGCGCCGGCGAGCTGAGCCACCCGCTCGGTCGCCGCATTGTAGGCGCGGAACTTGAGGCCCCTGAGGTCATCCACCTTGTCGATCTTCTTTTTCGCGTACAGGCCCTGGGGCGGCCATGGCACGGCATACAGGATCTTTAGATTCTGCCGCGCCAAGAGCTCTTCGGTCTTGGCTCTGGACGCGTCCCAAAGCTGGCGCGCCTGATCGTAGTTGGAGGCCAGGAACGGCACCGAATCAACCCCGAAGACGGGGCTCTCGTTCGAGAGCCGAGAGAGCAGGAATTCGCCGATCGGGACCTGGCCGCTGCGCACCGCATTCTTGATCTCCGGATGCTTGATCAGCGATCCGCCGCTGTGCACCTTGATGTCGAGCTTGCCGCCGGTCGCCTTGTTCACGTCCTCGGCAAACTTCTTGATGTTGACCGTGTGGAAATTGGTCTCGCCGTACGGCGTCGGCATGTCCCAGGTGGCCGCCTGTGCCGTCCAGGCGAACCCCGCCAGCAGAATGCTGGCGAAAAGAGCACGTAGCTGAGTCATGTCTGACCCCCCTGACAATTGTAGTTGGTTTCGCCCGGCGCCACGATCGCCGGGTCGTTTACCTCTCTTATGATTAACATCTTCTAAACGCACCTCACGCGGCATTCTTAAGCGCAGGTCGCGCCGGACGCAACCGTTGGACGGAACGACGGCCTGTCCGGCCTTGTGCTCCGTTTCGTTTGCACCGGCCGAATGATATAGAGTGCGCCGACGCGGCGGGGGCGGAGAATGCACTCCGCGGGGATCGCGGCGCCGAGGGAACGCACGACGATGACCCAGGAAGTTTTGCGGGACGGCTTCGTCACCTTGTGGCCGACCATCATGGTGCAGCGGCTGCTGCCGGGCCACGAAGCCAACAATCCGATGTTCATCGAGCACATCGAAGCAATGGAGCGCCAGCACGAGCATGGCAGCAAGGACCTGACCACCGACTTCATGTCGGCGAACTATTTCGAGCTGGACCTGCCCCATGTCGGCTGGCTGCGCAACCACATCAACCAGACGGTTCAGACCTACTTCCGCGAGATGGGGATGAACTACGAGATCCGCTGGGTCATCCAGGGCTGGGCGAACATCAACCGGCTGGGCGACTATCACGAGCCCCACAACCACCCGCGCTCCTATCTGTCGGGCACCTACTACGTGAAGATGCCCCGCGGCACGGACACCGAGAGCAACCGCAGCGACGTACGGCCGAACTGCATCACCTTCTTCGACCCCCGCGCCACAGCCAACATGACGGCGATCCGCGACGACCCCTATGTCGCCTACGAGCACACGGTGCAGCCGCGGCCGGGCCTGATGATGATGTGGCCGAGCTTCGTCAACCACTTCGTCCATCCAAACCTGTCCAAGGACACCCGGATCAGCGTCAGCTTCAACATCGTGCTGCACTGGTCCGACAGCTATCTACCGGACACCGCCTGAAAGCGGCGCGCCAGCACCAGCGTCAGCGCGCCGGCGCCCGCCACCAAGCCGAGGGCGACCAGGATGTTCTCCAGGAGCTCGGGTGCCAGGATCAGGAGCGCGCCGAGCCCGAGCATCATCAGGCCCGACAAGAGCTTGAGCGACCGGCCGCCGGCCTCGCTGAGCTTGCGAGTGCCCAATGTGGCGGTGAAGGCGGCGACGATCACAAAGAGCGGCACGACATAGACCACATTGTAGAGCGCCAGATAGGCGTAGTAGCCGAGACCGCTCAGCTCGTGCAGCGTCAGGACGCGGGTGAAGACCAGGGGAAAACCCGCCGTGCAGAGCAGTTCGTAAGCGTTGGCGACCAGCGCCAGGGCGACGGTGCCGAACAGCATCGCCGGCAGGCTGGAGGCGCTCAACAGCCCGCGCATGCGCTCGAACAGGCGCGGCTTGGCCCCTTCCGGGATCGAGAGGGTCGCGCCGCGCTGGAACCAAAAGAAGTCCTTGATGTTGAGGACGGCGAGGCCGACCGCAATAGCGCCGGCGACCACGGTGACCGCGCGCAGGTGGCCGATCACCATGAACAGGTTCAGCCAGGCGGCCATGAACAGGAAATAGACCAGGCCGGAGATCAAGACGAAGGTGCCGCCGACCAGCGCCATGCGGGCGCGGCTCCTGAGATGCACCATCAGGCTCAGCAGGAACAGCAGCACGAAGAAGGCGCAGGGATTGAACGCGTCCAGCCCGCCCAAGAGCACCGTCAGGACCGGCAGCGACAGCGCGGCCGGGTCGACCGTGCCCAGGATCGGGATCGAGAGCGGCGGTGCGCGCGGCTCAGCCGGCTGGGCCGCGCCGCCGCCCGCCAGGAGCCGGCCCCGGCACGCCGTCAGCCGCTCTCGCAGATATGCGCCGGTGGTCTCCCGTGTCTCGAAACCCATGACCAGCTCGCCGCAGAAGAGGAAGCCCGGCACGGCGCTGGCCGTCTCTCCGATGCTGGCCGCGAGCGCGTCGTAAAGGGCGGCGTTTTCGGGATTGCCGGAGACCTCCAGTTCGTAGGCCGCGAGCCAGGGCAAGGCCTCGCTGAGCTCCACCACCGCGGGCCAGGCCCGGCGGCAATGCGGGCAGGTGTGGGTCCAGAAGAAGTAGAGGTTGACGGTGAGCTCGCCCGCGGCCCCGCGCACGTGCCAGGGCGCGATCTCCTCCAGGCGCTCGGTTGTCGGCGGCGGTTCGGCCTGCGCCGTCGCCGCAACCGGCGCGCAGATCAGGCCGGCGATCGCGACGACGGCGGAAAGAAGGGCGCGCAGGCCGAGGCGTCGTTCAACCAAATCCATCATGGTGGGAGATATTCAGGAGCGGATCGCCCGCGCCCGCATTGATGTCCCGCAAGCCTCTTCAGGTGTGGCTGCCCGGACCGATAACGCCTGTTGCGCTCTCGTGATACACTGCGCGCCGACGACGCCGTCGCCGGAGAGCGCGGCGCGGGGAGGGACGGGCCTCGATGTTGTTCACGACCGCTGCCGACAGGCGGCCCTATCACCTGGGTAGCTTTCCGCTCGAAGCCTTGCCGCGGGACGACGCGGTGACCGCGGTGGAGGCGGCGCGTCCGGCCATCTCGGCGCCGGCCGATCAACTGGCGCCCGACGATCCCCTGGGCCGGGCGGCCCGCGCCTATCGCGAGCTGTTCGCGCCCATGGTGGCGGACGAGCCCGCCCCGGCCCGCGCGCCGGTGCCGGACGACGTCGCGCGGCGCATGATCGACGTCAAGGGTTATGCCTATTTCATGAACGCCTCCCAGGTGGGGATCTGCCGCATTCCCGAGAGCGCCTGGTTCGCGGGCGCGGTGCCGGAGGATCACGACCACGCGGTGGTCCTTCTGGTCGAGCACGGCCGGCTGCCCGAGGCCGACAGTCTGGCCCATGACTGGGTCGCGCCTGCGGTGGTCGAGGTCGCCGAGATGCGGGCCGCCGAGATCGCGGTCTGCCTGGCCCGCCACATCCGCAAGATGGGCTTTCCCGCCCGCGCGCATATCGCCGGCAACGGCCTCCTGGATGTGGACCGGCTCGCGGTGCTGGCCGGCCTGGCCCTGCGCGCGGACGGCGCCCTGCGCAATCCCTTCCTCGGCGACCGCTTCGCCCTGGCGGTGGTGTCCACGTCCTACGAACTGGCCCTCGACCGGCCGCTCGCCCCCGGGGCGCTCGGTGCGGCCAACGGGCTGCGCTACTGGCTCGGGATCAACGGCGCCACCTCGGGGCGCGAGCGCAACCGGCGCGCCGGGCGCGCCTCGCACCTTTCCGCCTATCCGATGGAGACGGTCAAACAGGTCGACCGGCCGACCACCCTGATCCTCGACGAAGAGGTGCCCCGGGTGCCCAAGCGGGCCTCCTTCTTCGACCGGGCGCTCAGGGGCGATCTCGGCGAGAAGTCTCAGCGCGAGCGCAACCGCTTCTCGTTCAAGCAGCCGCACACCGGCGGCATGATGGCGCCGATGCGGGCCATGGTGCCCCATCAGGAGGGCGCGCCGGCCGCGGCCGACCCGGGCGCTCATGCCGATCCCGCGGCCAACGCCCGGGCGCTCAAGTCGCTCGCCTACCATATGGGCGCCGATCTGGCCGGCATCTGCGAAATCCCGGATTACGCCTGGTACTCCCACGACGGCGACGGCGCGCCGATCGAGATGGATCACAAATACGCCGTGGTCATGCTGATCGACCAGGAATACGACACTATGGAGGGCGCCAGCGGCGACGACTGGATCTCGGGCGCCCAGTCCATGCGCGCCTATCTGCGCGGCGCCGAGATCGCCGGCATCATGGCGGACGTGATCCGGCAGCTGGGCTTTCCCGCCCGTTCCCAGACCAATGTCGACAGCGAGGTGCTGCACATCCCGTTGCTGCTCTGGGCCGGGCTCGGCGAGCTTTCCCGGATCGGCGAGCTGGTCCTGAACCCCTTCGTCGGCCCGCGCTTCAAGTCGGTGGTACTGACCACCGACATGCCCTTGCAGCCGGACAAGCCGATCGACTTCGGCCTGCAGTATTTCTGCAGCCACTGCTGGAAATGCGCCCGGGAATGCCCGTGCAGCGCCATCCCCTTGGGCGGCAAGGTCATGTTCAACGGCTACGAGATGTGGAAGCCGGACGTGGAGCGCTGCGCCCGCTATCGGCTGACCAACGCCAAGGGCTCGGCCTGCGGGCGCTGCATGAAGACCTGCCCGCTCAACAAGGTGGTCACCGCGGACGG
>JASJBI010000061.1 GCA_030066595.1 Alphaproteobacteria bacterium
GGTGACCGACTGCATCGAATTGATCTGGGCGGCGATCTCCTCGGTCGCCTTGGCGGTCTGGTTGGCCAGGCTCTTGACCTCCGAGGCCACCACCGCGAAGCCCTTGCCCGCGTCGCCCGCCCGGGCCGCTTCGATGGTGGCGTTCAAGGCCAACAGGTTGGTCTGCTCGGCGATGTCGGAGATCAGATCCACGACCTCGCCGATCTTCTGGGCCGCTTCGGCCAGGCCTTGGACGGTCTCGTTGGTCCGGTTCGCCTCGGCCACCGCTTTCTTGGCGATGTCCGTGGACTGGTTCACCTGCCGGCCGATCTCGTCGACCGAGCCGGACATCTCCTCGGCCGCCGAGGCCACCGTCTGCACGTTGGTCGAGGCCTCCTCCGAGGCGGCTGCGACGGCGGTCGCCTGACGGCTGGTCTCCTCCGCCGTCGCCGACATAGCCTCGGCCGTGGACTGCAGCTCCGTTGCCGCGGAGGTCACCGTGTCGATCACGCTCGAGACGCTGGCATCGAAGTCGTCCGCAAGTTCCCGCATCGCCCGCTTCTTCTCTTCTTCAGCGCGCTGGTCCGCCTCTTCCTTCTCGCGCCGCTCGCGTTCGGCGGCCTCTTCCTTCTGCCGGCGCTCGCGCTCAGCGGTCTCTGCCTGCTGACGGCGCTCGCGTTCCGCGGCCTCTTCCCTCTCGCGCTGGGCACGTTTCTCGGCTTCCCGGCGTTCCTTTTCCATCCGCTCCATCTCGATCGCGTTCTGCTTGAACACTTCGACTGCAGCGGCCATTTCGCCGAGCTCGTCGGAACGGCCTTGACCCGGGATCAGCAACTCCTTGTTGCCCTCGGCCAAGGCACGCATGGTCTCGGTCATTTTGGAGATCAGCCTGCTGATGCCCCGTGTCATGAACACGCCCACGGCACCCATGGCGAGCAATAGCGCAAAGCCGATCATCAGCATCTGGTTGCGCATCTGATCCACTGGAGCCAGCACCTCGGCCATGTCCTTTTCCGCCATCAGCGCCCAGCGCGCGCCGGCGAAATCGAACGGCTTGTAGGCCGAGAGAACGGGTATCCCGCGATAATCGGGCGTTTCCTGGACGCCCGTCTCGCCTTCGATGGCGGCCTCGACCGTCTTCGTCTTCACCTCTTGCTTGAGAATGGTCGAGTCCTCTGAGAAACGTGAATCGCTGCGCATGAGAAAGTCTCGGCCAACGATATAGGTCTCACCGGACTCGCCCATGCCAGCGGTCTGCTGCATGATCCCATTCATCCGGGCGATCGGCATCTGGAACACGAGCACACCGAGCAGCGCCCCGGAATCATCGTGTACGGGCGAGGCGATGAAGCTCGCCGGGGCGTCGCGGCTGGGCGCGTAGGGCCGAAAATCGAAGAACGCCTGGGAGCCCGCTTCGCCCTTACGGCCCGCACGAAACGCATTTCCGAGATCGGTGTCCCTCCATTCGCCGGTGTTCAGGTTGGTGGCGTAGTCCAGCTCTTTGAACACCGTGTAGATCAGGTTTCCGTCGGGATCGAACAGAAAGATGTCGTAATAGTCGCGCTCGCGCAGAAAGGTGCGAAACCAGGGGTGGTAGCGACCATGGACGTCGCTATAGGTCGAGAAGTCGTCCGCCCGGTCCAGCTCCTCCTTCTTGCCCGTGGGATGGGGGTTGTCGGCAATGTAGAGCCTTTGCAGCCGCTCGGTCTGATTGCCTTCCAGCTCCGACCAGGCCTGACGAAAGTCCCGGATCGCCTGACGCACAAGCGGATTGGTGGCGTGGGTGCGCAGGTCCTGCTCGATCGAACCCAGATAGTCCTTGAGCGCGCCGGAGCGCGCCTCTGCCAGCGCCGACAAGGTCTCCTCGGCCGCGTGCTGCAGTTCGCTCGATGCCCTGAAATAGTTGGCGACGCCGATGCCGGTCGCCAACACGAACGCCGAGCCGACCATGAGTGCCGGCAGCCGGAGCGCAATCGTGAGGCGGAACCGATTCTTGGCCGTCCCGCCGCCGGCAGAGCGATCAGAATGCGGAGTGTTGCGATCCGCATCCGAATTGTCGAATGCCCGAGTGTCGAGGTTACCGCTTCCCTCCAATGCTGCCGAGTCGGTGGGCAGCACATCTTCTTGGATGTCTGTCATGTCGGTCCTCATGTCTGCTCATGCCGAGCAAGCTAAACTCGCGCCAGACGAAGCAATCACGAGGGGCAAAGATCCGCGCTTACGAACTCCGCCAAACGATCCCCTTCGAGGGATGTCGTCGTCCCCTTGTTGGACGGACCCGCAACCGATGTCGTTGCGAGTCGCAGTCTTTCGCGTCTGAGCCGCGGGGATCATTAAAGGGAAGAATTATGAATAAACTAATATCGCTTTGGTCTAGGGGGCCTATTTCTTAGCGCATACACAACCACATGATTCGGTGCGCGGGCTTGTCGCACCATTGCGAAAATCGGGTCGATGCAATTCAATCAGTGCCCATGATGTTGCCTGGGAAGCACGCTGCATGGGCTGGCCGAACGCATGCCCTTAGGACGTGATCAGCGTCATGGCGGCTGGCTGACGAGCCCGGTCGAGGGACGGATCTTGAAGGCAACTGCCGCGGACATCCGGGCTCTCTCGGCGATGCCGCTTTGCCGTTGCGTCAAAATCTCGCCATATTGCCTGCTATCATGCAGGCGGCCGGTTTGGGCGCTGGACCGTGCTTCTGCCTACAAGATATAGTATAAGGACGGGCTGCAGTCTCAGTCCCTAGGGGGACGGGACGGAAATGGGGTTTCTCTGCGGTATGGCAGGCCATTCGCAATTCAAGAACATCATGTACCGCAAGGGTGCGCAGGACGCCAAGCGCGCCAAGATCTTCGCCAAGCTGGGACGGGAGCTGATGGTGGCGGCGCGCGGCGGTGCCGATCCGGGGTCCAATGCGCGCCTGCGCGCGGCGATCGCGGCGGCGCGTGCCCAGAACATGCCGAAGGACAACATCGCGCGCGCCATCAAGAAGGGCAGCGGCGAGCTCGGCGGCGAAACCTTCGAGGAGATGCGCTACGAGGGCTATGGCCCCGGGGGTGTGGCGATCATCGTCGAGGCCCTGACCGACAACCGCAACCGGACCGCGGCGGAGGTCCGCTCGACCTTCAGCAAGTACAGCGGAAACCTGGCCGAAACCGGCGCCGTTTCGTTCAACTTCGATCATGTCGGACAGATCGTCTACGCAAGCGGCGCGGCCGGCGCCGAAGAGATATTCGAGGCGGCGCTGGAGGCCGGCGCCGAGGACGTGAGATCGGACAAGGACGGCCACGAAATCACCTGCCCGGTCGACGATTTCAATGCCGTGCGCGAGGCACTCGAGGCGAAGCTCGGCCCGGCGGAGCGCGCCGGGCTGACCTGGAAGCCGCAGACCACGGTGCCAATCGACGAGACGCAGGCATCGACGCTGCTCAAGCTGATCGACACCCTGGAGGACAGCGACGACGTGCAGGCGGTGTCCGCCAACTTCGAAGTATCCGACGAGGTGCTCGAAAGGTTGAGCGCATAGATGGCGGCTGGAGTCAGGGTCGCCGCGTCGAGCGCGGCCGCGCGCAGGCGGCAAGAGACCCGTCGCCGATGAGAATTCTTGGCCTGGATCCAGGGTTGCGCCAGACCGGTTGGGGTGTCGTGGAGGCACGGCCCGATCGTCTGCGTCACGTGGCCAACGGCGCGATCGCGAGCGACCCAAAGCTGCCGCTGGCCGCCAGGTTGGAGCAGTTGTTCGCGGGCCTTGTGCGGGTGATCGAGGCGTTCAATCCGGACGAAGCGGCGGTGGAGCAGACCTTCGTCAACCGCAACCCGGTCTCGACCCTCAAGCTGGGCCAAGCGCGCGGGGTCGTGCTGCTGGTGCCGGCCCGGGCCGGCTTGCCGGTCGAGGAGTATGGCGCGAATCACATCAAGAAGGCCGTCGTTGGCGTCGGTCATGCGGACAAGCGACAGGTGGCGTTGATGGTGCGGACATTGCTGCCCGGGGTCGACATCGCCGGACCGGATGCGGCGGACGCCCTGGCGATTGCCATCTGTCACGCCCATCATCGCACCGCGCGATCGGCGGTCGCCGGAGTCGCGAGCCTCGCGGAGCGAGCCTCGTGATCGCCAAACTCACCGGGACGTTGGACTCGATTCTCGATGACGCGGCGGTCATCGATGTGGGCGGCGTCGGCTATCTGGCCTTCTGTTCGAGCCAGACCCTACGCGCGTTGCCCCCGGCGGGCAGCGTCGCGACGCTGCTGATCGAGACCCACGTCCGCGAGGACCACATCCATCTCTTCGGTTTCGCGACCGCGGCGGAGCGCGACTGGTTTCGCCTCTTGATGACGGTCCAGGGCGTCGGCGCCAAGGTGGCGCTGGCCGTGCTGTCCGCCTTGTCGCCGGACCAGCTCACCCTGGCGATCACCGCCCAGGACCCCGCGACGCTGACCCGCGCCAACGGCGTCGGGCGCAAGGTGGCGCAGCGGATCGTCACGGAGCTCAAGGACAAGGCGGGGGAGTTGGCCGTGACGGCGGGCGTCATGCCGAGCGTCGCGGGGTTGCCGCAGTTCCCTGGCGCGGGGGCCGGACCGTCCGGAGAAGCGATCTCGGCCCTGGTCAACCTGGGGTACAGGCGCATGGAAGCGACCGGCGCCATCGGGCAGGCGATGCAGGCGCTCGGTGCCGATGCCAGCACCGAAGCCTTGATCAAGGCCGGTCTGCAGGAGCTGGCATCATGAGGAGGCGCGCCTCGTGAGCGAGCAGCGCCTGGTCGCCGCCGCACCGGCACCCGACGAGACGGAGGGCGCCGGAGCCGAGACGACGCTTCGTCCCCGGCTCCTGGACGAATTCATCGGCCAGCAACAGGTTCGCCAGAACCTGAAAGTCTTCATAGCCGCCGCGCAGAGGCGCAGCGAAGCGATGGACCATGTCCTGCTGCACGGACCGCCGGGCCTGGGCAAGACAACGCTGGCCCAGATCATCGCGCGCGAGCTGGGCGTAAACTTCCGCGCCACCTCCGGTCCGGTAATCCAGCGCGCCGGCGACCTGGCGGCGTTGCTCACCAACCTGCAGCCGCGCGACGTCTTGTTCATCGACGAGATTCATCGCCTCAACCCCGCGGTGGAGGAGATCCTGTATCCGGCGCTCGAGGACTTCGAGCTCGATCTGATCATCGGCGAAGGTCCGGCGGCGCGATCGATCCGCATCGACCTGCCGCCCTTCACGCTGGTCGGCGCGACCACCCGCTCGGGGCTGCTGACGACGCCGTTGCGCGAACGTTTCGGCATCCCGCTGCGCCTCTCCTTCTACGAAGCGGAAGAGCTGGAGCTCATCGTTCGGCGCGGCGCCGAGCTGATGGGTCTGACGCTGACGGCCGAAGGTGCGCGTGAGATTTCCCGCCGCTCGCGCGGCACCCCGCGGGTCGCCGGCCGGCTGCTGCGTCGGGTTCGCGACTTCACGGCGATCGACGGCGACCAGCGGATCGACCGGGCGGAAGCGGACGCGGCGCTCAACCGTCTGGAGGTGGACGGCCGCGGGCTCGACGCCATGGACCGGCGCTATCTGACCGCGCTGGCCGAGAGCCATGGCGGTGGACCGGTCGGTGTCGAGACACTGGCGGCTGCGCTGGCCGAGCAGCGGGACATGCTGGAAGAGGTCATCGAGCCCTTCCTGATCCAGCAAGGCCTTCTGCAACGGACGCCCAGGGGTCGCATGCTGTCGCGCGAGGGTTTCCGGCATCTCGGCCTGAGCCCGCCGGACAGGCCCGAGACCCAGCTGGACATGCTCGACGGCGCTGGCGACGAGGTGGACCGTGCCGGCTGAGACGTCCGACCGACAGCCGTCCGGCACGATCCGCGACGAAACGCATGTCTATCCCGTGCGCGTCTACTATGAGGATACGGACACGGCCGGCATCGTATACTACGCGAACTACTTGAAGTTCGCGGAACGAGCCCGTACAGAATTGCTGCGCCTGCTCGGTTTCGAACAGCGCGACCTCTTCGACACCTATGGCGTGGGCTTCGCGGTTCGACATTGCGAGATCGACTTCCGGCTGCCGGCCCGTTTGGATGACGCCTTGGAGGTGCACAGCCGCATGCTCGACGTTGGCGGCGCCAGCCTTCGGGCGGAGCAGGTCGTGCGACGGGACGACACCGATCTGGTACGAATGCAGGTCCGCGTGGCCTGCATGAATCGCGAAGGACAGCCGACCCGGATTCCCGGGCCCTTGCTCGACCTGCTGCGCCCCCTGGATCCATCGAGAGAGTGAGACCGCAAATATGGAGCAGTTGATTACGGACGCCGCGACGCTCAAAGCCGGCGCGGAAGCGATCGTCCAGCTGGCCCAGAGCACGATGGCCAATCCGACCGAGCCGGTCACCACGACGACGACCGAACCGGCCAGCGGCGCCGCCACGCAGGCCGTCACCCAGATGCTGACGGGCGCCGAAGGCGATGTCGACTTCACGGTGCTCGGCATGTTCCTGCGCGCCGACATCGTGGTCCAGGCGGTCATCGTGGTGCTGGCGCTGGCCTCCTTCTGGAGCTGGACCATCATCTTCGAGAAGGTGCTGCACATCCGCCGCGTGAACTCGCGGTCCAGCCGGTTCGAGGACACTTTCTGGTCCGGCGGGTCTCTCGAGGATCTCTACGACAACACCAGCGACCGGCCGCGCGATCCCATGGGTGCGATGTTCAACGCGGCGATGCGCGAGTGGCGCCGGGCCAGTCCCAAGGAGCGGCAAGGCGAGGAAGGCACCAAGGCCAGCCTGCAGCAGCGGATCGACCGGGTCATGCTGGTCACCTTCGGCCGCGAAATGGACCGGCTCGAGCGTTATATGAGCTTTCTCGCCTCGGTCGGATCGGTGGCGCCTTTCGTCGGACTGTTCGGCACGGTGTGGGGCATCACCAACAGCTTCCAGTCCATCGCCATGACCAAGAACACAAATCTGACCGCGGTGGCGCCCGGCATCGCCGAGGCCCTGTTCGCCACCGCGCTCGGGCTGATCGCGGCCATTCCGGCGGTGATCGCCTACAACAAGTTCTCCAGCGACCTGTCGCGCTACGCCAATCGGCTCACCGCCTTCGCCGACGAGTTCAGCGCCATCCTGTCCCGGCAGCTCGAGGCGCGCGGCTGATGGCGGTCAACCTCAGCAGCAGCGGCTATCGCGGCACCGCCGGCGGGCGCTTCCGCTATAAACCCATGGCGGAGATCAACGTGACGCCCTTTGTGGACGTCATGCTTGTGCTGCTGATCATCTTCATGGTGACGGCGCCGCTCCTGACCGTGGGCGTGCCCGTGGACCTGCCGAAGACCGCGGCCAAGCCGATCTCCGAGCCGGACGAGCCCTTGGTCATAACGGTCAACAAGGACGGTAAGATCTTCTTGCAGGAAACCGAGGTAGCCTTGAAGTCCTTGGTGCCGCGTTTGGTGGCGATCACCGAGGCCAAGGTGGACACGCGGATTTTCATCCGCGGGGACAAGGAGCTGAGCTACGGCAACATGATGCAGGTGATGGCCACGACCACCGCGGCCGGATTCACCAAGGTGGCGCTGATTACCGATATGGCGGAAGACGGAGGCATTCAGGCGCCGCAGCAAGCGCCCAAGGCCGGATCGGAAGACGGGCGCAAGAATTAGAAAGACGAGAGTCCGCAAGTGGCAATGCGCAACGGCATGATTTTTTCGGGCCTGCTTCACGCGGCGATCATTGCGCTGGCGGTGTTCGGGCTGCCCGAGATGTGGCAGCGGATCGAAATCACCAACCAAGCGATTCCCGTGGAGATCGTCGACATCGGCGAGCTTACCAACGCGCCGCCACCAGACACGCCGCAGGAGCTCGCCGAACAGGCCCAGCGGGACGATCCCGCGCCGCAACCACGGCCGGCCCCGCCGCCGCCGCCGGAACCCGAAGCACCCGTGGTCGCCGCGCCCGTGGCACCGCCCAAGCCCAAGGTCGAGGCCAAAAAGCCCGAGCCACTGGACAAACCCGAACCGAAACCCAAGCCGAAGCTGGAAGAAAAACCGGTGCAGCAGGCGAAAGCCCAGGCCAAGCCCAAGCGCCGCCCCAAACCGCCCAAGCCGAGTTTTGATTCGGTTCTCAAAACGGTCGACAAGATCCGCCAAAAACGGCGGAAGGACCAGCCGGCCGAGCCGGAACGTCAGGTCGCTTCCACGCAGAGCAGCCGCAACATTCCCGATCAGCCGTTGACCATCAGCGAACTCGATGCCATACGACGCCAGTTCACGTCCTGCTGGAATGTCGATCTGGGCCTCAAGGGCATCGAAAACATGGTCGTTCGCGTTCGCGTCGACCTCAATCCCGACCGCACCATTCGATCGGCCCGCATCCTAGACCGGATCAACCCGGGCAATGCGCACTATCGGTCCTTCGCCGAGAGCGCCCTGCGCGCCGTTCGCAACTCGCGCTGTTCGCCGGTGCGGCTCCCGCCCAAGAAGTTCAGTGTCATGAAGACCTTCACTCTTCGATTTAGCGCAAAGGAGATGCTCGGACTATGACCGTCCTTGCCTGCGCCCGCCGCCTGCTGACAACGGCGGCGGTGCCGGTCGCGCTGGCCATTGCGAGCTTGTCTTCGGCAACGGCACAGGAACCGCCCCTGATCGACATCGAAAGGGGCCTGGTCGAGCCGCTGCCGGTTGCGATTACCAATTTCCGCGGCAGCAGCGAACAGGAAGGCCGGCTCGGCATCGACATCGCCCGGGTCGTCACAGCCGATCTCGAGCGGTCCGGGCTGTTCCGACCGATCGACCAGGCGGCGTTCATCCAGGATCTCGGGTCGATTGAGGTGCAGCCGCGTTTCGGCGACTGGCGCGTGATCGGCGCGCAGGCGCTGGTGCAAGGCGCGGTCAAGTTCCAGTCGAACGGACGCATGCGCACCGAGGTGCGGCTTTGGGACGTGACCGCGGAGAAGCAGCTGGTCGGCCGTGCTTACGAGACACCGCCGGACAACTGGCGGCGCGTGGCGCATATCATTGCCGACGCCATCTACAAACGGATGACAGGCGAGGACGCCTACTTCGACACGCGTATCGTCTACGTTTCCGAGAGCGGACCGGCCGAGCGTCGGGTCAAGCGGCTGGCGATCATGGACCAGGACGGGGCCAACCACAGATTCCTGACCAGCGGCAGCGAACTGGTTCTGACGCCCCGTTTTTCGCCGACCAGCCAGGAAATAACGTATCTGTCCTATTTCAACGAGCGGCCCCGGGTCTATCTGCTCAACATCGAGACCGGACAGCAGGAGGTGGTCGGCGATTTTCCGGGCATGACCTTCGCGCCGCGCTTCTCGCCGGACGGCAACAAGGTGATCATGAGCTTGGCGACCGCCGGGAATTCCGAGGTCTACGCCATGGACCTCCGCACCCGGCGCTTTGACCGTCTGACCAACAATCCGGCGATCGATACCTCGCCGAGCTATTCCCCGGAGGGCGAGCAGATCGTCTTCAATTCCGATCGCGGCGGCTCTCAGCAGCTCTACATCATGGACTCGGATGGCGGCAATGTCCGCCGGATCAGCTTTGGCGACGGGCGCTATGCCACCCCCGTATGGTCGCCGAGAGGCGATCTGATCGCGTTTACCAAGATTAAAGGAGGCTTGTTCTATATCGGCGTCATGAGTACCGATGGCTCGGGCGAGCGGCTCCTGACGCAGGGATTCCTTGTCGAAGGTCCGACCTGGGCGCCGAACGGACGGGTACTGATGTTCTTCCGGCAAGAGCGTGGCGAATCGGTGAGGCTGCACTCGATCGACCTGACCGGTTACAACGAGCGGGAGATCTTCACCCCGGCCGATGCTTCGGACCCGGCCTGGTCGCCGCTGCTGCCTTAGGCCGAATCAACTCGTGAACTGGCGCTTATTGGCCACAATTGCGTCAAATTGTCCCCTAGAATCGCAGGAAACTGGGGTTTGGCTTTGATGATGTCGCATCACACTGTATACCAGCACCCTGATTCCTTGCGACCAAACGTGATATCCTGTCGGGTTACGGAGAGTAGGAAATGTCCCTGAAGACCATCGTGAGCCTGTTTTCTGCCGTCCTCATGCTCGCTGCGTGCGAGACGGCGTCGCAAGGTAGCGGCTCTGCTACCGGTGGCGGCCAGCAAACCGCCTCCGCAGACGGAGGGCGTGGCGGCGGGCGGGTGTCCGGCGACCGCGTGTTTTTCGAGTTCGACCGGTCCGACCTGCAGCCGCAGGCGCGCAAGACGATCGAGAGCTGGGCAAACTGGATGCGATCCAATCCGTCCACCGCGGTCACCATCGAGGGCCACGCGGACGAGCGCGGCACCCGCGAATACAACCTCGCTCTTGGCGAGCGCCGGGCGCAGTCGGCCAAGAACTACTTGGTCGCTCTTGGCGTCAGCCCGAACCGGGTGCGCACGCTCAGCTATGGCAAGGAGCGGCCTGCCGTGGGCGGCCATGACGAGCAGTCCTGGGCGCAGAACCGCCGCTCGGTCCTGACGCGGAAGTAGCTGCCAGGTCGGGCACATGTGTCCGGCCTGCCCTCGACAGGTAGTCTTAGTTTCGCCGCAAAGCGCGGTTAGCCGTGTCTTGCGGTTGGCATGAACGCAGGGACGCCGAAGTGGCGCGCCCTGCGCGTGCCTGACCAATCGGAATGTTGGACCCTGTGACAGCCACTGTCGTTCGCAAGCCCCCGATGCGCACCACCTCAAATGCATGGCGAAGAGCCGCCGCCGCGATAGTGGTCGCGACGATCGCGGCTTCCGGCTGGGCTTCGTCGGCGATCGCGCAGTCGGCGGCTCCGGAGGAGATGCGCCTGTTGCTCGAGCGGTTGGACCGCCTCGAGCAGCAACTCGGCCGCGTGCAGAACCGCCTGGAGACGAGCATCAACCGGCCGGCCCCAGTGGTGAAGCCCGGCGAACCGCTGCCGCCGACCGCCGCGGCCCGGATGGAACTGCGTGTCAGTCAGCTGGAGAACGAGATCCGGCGTTTGACCGGTCGCGCGGAAGAGATCGATTTCTCGGTCCAGCAGATCAAGTCGCGCCTCGACCGGCTGGTCTCGGATGTTGACCAGCGACTGGCCGTTCTCGAAGGCAGGCCGCCCCAGCAGGCCGACGCGCAACGGGGCAGGTCGGCCCTCCCGGCGCAGTCGTCGCAGCCTGAATCCCAGGTGGCGTCTGCGGAGACGACAGCGAGCGGCGGCGGGGAACCGGCCGGTGCCCAGCTCGCCGCTCTGCCGCCAGGCTCGGTTGAGCAGCAATACCAGCACGCCCGCGCTTTCCTGGTGCAAGGCGCCTATGACGAAGCCGAGGCGTCGCTGCGGTCGTTCATCCAAGCCCACCCCGATCACACGCTCGCGGGCAACGCGCAATACTGGCTTGGCGAGACCTTCTATGTGCGCAAACAGTATGAAGACGCGGTCGTCGCCTATCTCGAGGGCTACCAGAAGTACCCGAAGAGCCGAAAGGCGCCGGACAATCTCCTGAAGCTGGGCATGTCCTTGGCACAGCTTGGCAAGAAGGACGAAGCCTGCGCCACCTTCACCCAGCTGCGGCAGAAGTTCCCCAAGGCGCGCTCCAACATCCGACAGACCGCGGCGAGCCAGCGCAAGAAGCTTGGCTGCTGAGGCGCCGCAGAGCGACCGCCCCCCGTCTCGCGACGATGCGTGCGCGCTGATCGACCGGCTGGGGCCGTTCGAAGCATCGCCCCATGTGGCCGTGGCCGTCTCCGGCGGCGCCGACAGCCTGGCGCTGTGCCTGTTGACGCAGGACTGGGCCCGCGCCCGTGGCGGCAGGGTCACCGCGCTGACCGTCGACCACGGTCTCCGGCCGGAGGCGGCGGCGGAAGCGCGGCAGATCGGACGATGGCTCGCCAAACGCAAGATCGCCCATGTGACGCTGCGCTGGCGCACTGCAGCCGGCGGGCGTCAAGCCAACCTCCAGGCGCGCGCCCGGGAGGCGCGCTACCGGCTGATGCGCGACTGGTGCCGTAGCCACGAGGTGCTGCATCTGCTGACCGGCCATCAGCGGGAGGACCAGGCGGAAACGGTCTTGATGCGCCTGGGCCGCGGCAGCGGCGTCGACGGTCTGGCGGCCATTCCGCCGGTTCGCGAGTCCGCGGACGGGCGGACGCTGCGCCCTCTCCTTTCGGTGCCGCGCGCGCGGCTCGCGGCGACGCTTGCCGAGCGCGGGCAACCCTGGATCGAGGATCCGTCCAATGTGGACGTCCGCCACGCGCGGGTGCGAATCCGCAACGCCCTCCCGCATTTGGCGCCGCTCGGCCTGACCGTGGATCGTCTTGCCGAGACGGCGGATCGCATGGCACGCGCGCGCAACGCCCTGGACGTGGCGACCGCCGAGGTGCTCGTCCGGGCGGCCGCCGTCCATCCGGCGGGCTTCGCCGTCGTCGACTGCGGGGTTCTTGCGGCGGATCCCCCCGAGCTCGGCATGCGCGGGCTGGCGCGGCTCTTGATGACGGTTGCCGGCGCGGTCTATCCGCCGCGCCTCGAACGGCTCGAGCGGCTCTATCGGGAACTCCTGTCTGACGACAGTCCCACCGGCAGGACGCTCGGCGGCTGCCGGCTCGTGCCCCTGGTACGGGCGCGAGACGCCGGCAGATGGCTGGTCTGCCGCGAACCCGCCGCTGCGGCCCCGGACCTTCGCCTGCCCGCCGACGGAGAAGTCTGTTGGGATGGACGGTTCCGGGTTACGCGAGCCCGGCGCGGCCGGCCCATGTGGATCGGCAAACTGGGCCGTGTGTCGGGACCATCGTTGCCGGCCGCAGCGCGGGCGCGGCTCGCCGACCTCCCAGGCGCCGTGCGGTCCACACTGCCGGCGCTGCGCGATGCGCGGGGCATTGTTGCAGTGCCCCATATCGGGTTTCTGCGCGCCGCAACGCGTCCGGCGACGCTGCCACGCGTGCGCTTCGCGCCGGCACAGCCGTTAACTTAGACCAGTGTTGGTTTGTGTTGTTTTAAGACTGAGATAAACTATCTCTACACTACGTGAATGCTAGGCTCCTGCCGCGCGAGATAGCCTGCAAATTCGGGAAAACGGCATAGTTACAGGCCTCTGGCGGCGTCGCAGGACCCTTAACTGCTCCGATGGCAGCGAACAGGAAGGGCGTTCGAAGTGAACAATTTCGGTAAGAATCTGGCGCTTTGGGTGATCATCGGCCTGTTGCTGGTGGCGCTGTTCAATCTGTTCCAGAATTCGACGACGCGCGAAGCGGAACAACAGCTCTCGTACTCCGAGTTCCTGCAAAAGGTCGAGGAAGGCGCGATCAGCGAGGTCACGATTCAGGGCCAGAACATCAGCGGCATGTTCGAGGGCGCCGGCAGCTTCAAGACCTACGCACCCCAGGACCCGAACCTGGTGGAAAAGCTGCAGAAGGCGAACGTGATCGTCAACGCCACGCCCGAGGACAACGGCATGCATCCGTTGTTGTCGGTGCTGCTCTCCTGGCTGCCGTTCCTGCTGATCATCGGCATCTGGATCTTCTTCATGCGCCAGATGCAAAGCGGCAGCGGCCGCGCCATGGGCTTCGGCAAATCGCGCGCACGGCTGCTGACCGAAAAGGTCGGCCGCGTCACCTTCGAGGACGTCGCAGGCGTCGACGAAGCCAAGCAGGAAGTCGAGGAAATCATCGACTTCCTGAAAGACCCGCACAAGTTCCAGCGCCTCGGCGGCAAGATCCCCAAGGGCGTGCTGCTGGTCGGCCCGCCGGGCACCGGCAAGACCTTGCTGGCGCGCGCCATTGCCGGCGAGGCCAACGTTCCGTTCTTCACGATCTCCGGTTCCGACTTCGTCGAGATGTTCGTCGGCGTCGGTGCGTCGCGCGTGCGCGACATGTTCGAGCAGGGCAAGAAGAACGCGCCCTGCATCATCTTCATCGACGAGATCGATGCCGTCGGCCGGCACCGCGGTGCGGGCCTCGGCGGCGGCAACGACGAACGCGAACAGACGCTGAACCAGCTCTTGGTCGAGATGGACGGGTTCGAGACCAACGAAGGCGTGATTTTGATCGCGGCCACGAACCGCCCGGACGTGCTGGATCCGGCGCTGTTGCGCCCGGGCCGTTTCGACCGGCAGGTGGTGGTACCCAATCCGGACATCCTGGGCCGGGAACAGATCCTCAAGGTGCACATGCGCAACGTGCCGATCGCGCCCGACGTGGTCCCGAAGGTGATCGCGCGCGGCACGCCCGGTTTCTCGGGCGCCGACCTGGCCAACCTGGTCAACGAGGCGGCGCTGTTGGCGGCGCGTCAGAACAAGCGCCTGGTCACCATGCACGACTTCGAGAACGCCAAGGACAAGGTGCTGATGGGCGCCGAGCGCCGGTCCATGGTGATGACCGAAGAGGAGAAAAAGCTCACCGCCTATCACGAGGCCGGACATGCGTTGGTCGGCTTGTTCGTGGAAGGCAACGACCCGCTGCACAAGGTGACGATCATCCCGCGCGGTCGCGCGCTCGGCGTCACCATGAACCTGCCCGAGCGGGACCGCTACGGCTACACCAAGAAGGAGTTCGAGGCGCGCCTCGCGATGATGTTCGGCGGCCGGGTGGCGGAAGAGCTGATCTTCGGGCCGGAGAACGTCACCACCGGCGCCGGCAATGACATCCAGCAGGCGACCAGCATGGCCCGCCGGATGGTCACCGAATTCGGCATGTCGGACAAGCTTGGGCCGCTGCGCTACGAGGACAACCAGGAAGAGGTCTTCCTCGGCCATTCGGTGACCCAGCACAAGAACGTCTCGGACAAGACGGCGGAGCTGATCGATCAAGAGATTCGCAACTTGATCGACTCGGCCGAAACGAAGGCCCGCGAAGTGCTGAACGAACACCAGGATGATCTGCACAAGCTGGCCAAGGGCCTGCTGGAATACGAGACGCTGGATGCTGATGAGGTTCAGGACATCCTCAAGGGCAAGAAGATCCACCGCGAGGACCCGAGCGACAGCAGCAAGAAGCCGCCCCGTCGGGCGGGTTCGGTGCCGGAAACCGGTTCGCGCAAGCCCAAGGACAAAAAGTCCGGCGGGTTCGGTCCGGAGCCGCAGCCGGAAGGCTAGCGTCCTTTCCGTTTCGTCACACGGTGTTGATCGACGACGCAAGCCCCGGCCCGTTCCGGGGCTTGTCTTTTCCGGAACCGGCGACGGGTCGGCTCTATCTCCGGCCGCTCGGCCTTGTGCCGCTGGCGCATCCAAGTGGGGACCCGGGGCTCTTGCCACTGGCTGGCGGGCCGTTCGCGTTTGGACATGTGGAGCTGCTGCTGCGGGCACCGGACGGCATCAAACGGGCCGTTGCGAGCCTCGCGACGCTCTCGGCCTGGGCGCGCCAGGAAGGCGCGGCCGCAGAGGCGTTCGTCGACGCATGGCGGGACCGAACGACAAAGGCCGCGCTTCGGATCGCCGGCCTCGTCCCCGACCGCCCGCACATCATGGGCATCGTCAACGTCACGCCGGACAGCTTTTCGGACGGCGGCGCCTTCTCTCGACCCACCGACGCCATCGAACACGGCCGCGCGCTGGCGGCGGCCGGGGCGGATATCCTGGACATCGGCGGCGAATCAACCCGGCCGGGCGCTTCTCCGGTGTCCGCAGCAGAGCAATGCGACCGGGTGCGGCCGGTGATCGAGGGGTTGCGGGACGCCGGGGTACCGCTTGCGATCGACACCCGCGACGCCGCAGTCATGCGCGCCGCGGTCGCAGCCGGCGCCTCCATCATCAACGATGTGAGTGCGCTCGCCCATGATCCCGACAGCCTCGCCGCCGCACGGGAACTCGCGGTGCCGGTGATCCTCACCCATATGCGCGGCGCGCCCGACACCATGGCCGACCGGGCCCGCTATGACGACGTGGCCCTGGATGTGTTCGACGAGTTGGAGGACCGCGTCGAGACCTGTGAGGCCTCGGGAATTCCGCGCGCATCGCTGATCGTCGACCCGGGCTTCGGATTCGCCAAGACCACACGCCAGAACGCGGCTCTGCTCGCGCGTCTGGGCATCCTGCACGGCCTCGGCTGCCCGATTGCCGTGGGCGCCTCGCGCAAGACCTTCGCCCCAGGGCAGGGCCGGCGCGCGGCGCGCGACAGACTGGCCGGCTCGCTGGCCGCCGGGTTGGCGGCAGTGGCCCAGGGCGCGCGCATGCTCCGCGTTCACGACGTGGCTGCCACCCGTGATGCGCTTACCACCTTCGGCGCAACGCTCGCACTGCGAGAAGACATATAGCGCCTCGGGGCAATTCTGCTATAAATCCCGCCTTCTTCGACGTGCTCGGCAGACTCATGCCCGACAGACTTTTCGGCACGGACGGCATTCGTGGCACCGCGAATGCCGAACCGATGACAGCAGAGACCGTCCTGCGGGTCGCCCTGGCGGCCGGTCTTCATTTCCGGCGCGGCGATCATCGGCATCTTGCCATCATCAGCAAGGACACACGGCTCTCCGGCTACATGCTCGAGCCGGCGCTAACCGCCGGCTTCATCGCCATGGGTATGGACGTCGTGCTGGTCGGTCCGCTGCCGACGCCCGCGGTGGCCATGCTGACCCGATCCCTGCGCGCGGATCTCGGCGTCATGATCTCGGCCTCGCACAACCCCTATCAGGACAACGGCATCAAGCTGTTCGGACCGGACGGGTACAAGCTTTCCGACGAGATCGAATCGGAGATCGAGGCTCATGTGAAGAACGGTGTCGGCCAGCACGTTGCCGCGCCTGACCGCCTTGGCCGGGCCACGCGGCTGGACGACGCAGCGGGCCGCTACATCGAGTTCGTCAAGAGCACCTTTCCTCCCGGTCTGCGGCTGGACGGCCTCAAAGTCGTCATCGATTGCGCCAACGGCGCTGCCTACAAGGTTGCACCCACCGTGCTCTGGGAGCTGGGGGCCGAGGTCGTCCCGGTGGCCGTGGACCCGGACGGGTTCAACATCAACAAGCTGTGCGGCGCAACCAGCCCCGACGCCTTGCGGCACGCGGTCGCGCATATGGGCGCGGATCTGGGCATTGCACTCGACGGCGACGCGGACCGGGTCATCCTGGCCGACGAGCACGGCGAGCTGATCGACGGCGACCAGGTGATGGCGTTGACCGCCGACTTCTGGCAGCGCGCGAACCGGCTCAAGGGGCGCGGCGTCGTCTCGACGGTGATGTCCAATCTGGGCCTGGAGCGCTATCTGCAGGAACACGGGCTCAAGCTCGCCCGCACCCAGGTGGGAGACCGTTACGTGGTCGAGCACATGCGGGCGAACGGATACAATGTCGGCGGAGAACAGTCCGGCCATATCGTGCTGAGCGACTATACCACCACGGGCGACGGTCTGATCGCGGCCCTACAGACGCTCGCGGTGATCGTCGAGGCGCAGCGGCCGGCGAGCGAAGTGTGCCGGGTGTTCGAACCCCTGCCGCAGTTGCTCAAGAACGTGCCCTATAACGGCGGAGCGCCGCTCGAAAGCAAGTCCGTCTGCGCCGCGATCGCCGCCGGCGAAGGGCGGCTGGGTGACAAGGGGCGTCTCTTGATCCGGCCCTCGGGCACCGAGCCGGTGATCCGTGTCATGGCCGAGGGAGAGGACGAGGCCCTGATCGGGCAGGTCGTCGACAGCATCGCCGATGCCATTTCCCAGGCGGCGGGCTGAATGGCGGCTCGGCGGTGAAAGGTCGCGTCCTCATCATCGCCGGTTCGGATTCGGGTGGCGGTGCCGGCATCCAGGCCGACATCAAGACGGTGACCTGCCTGGGCGGCTACGCCATGACGGCGGTCACCGCGCTCACCGCGCAGAACACCGAAGGCGTGCACGGCGTCCTTGGCGTGGACCCCGGCTTCATCGAGCAGCAAATGGCCGTGGTGCTGGACGACATCGGCGCCGACTGCATCAAGATCGGCATGCTGCACACGGCCGAGGTGATGGAGACGGTGGCGAAGGCCATCAAGCGGCTGGCGCCCGACGTCCCGGTCGTCGTCGACCCGGTGATGGTGGCCAAGGGCGGCGCCCGGCTGCTCGACGCGGACGCGACCGACGTGCTCAAGCGGGACATCATCCTGATCGCCGCGCTGCTCACCCCGAACATTCCGGAGGCCGAGGCCCTGACCGGGATGTCGATTGCCGACCGTACCGAAATGGAGCACGCCGCCCAGATGCTGCACACGCTGGGTCCGGATGCGGTCCTCCTGAAGGGCGGCCATCTCGGCGGCAAGACGGTGGTCGACCTCCTGTGCGACGACAACGGTCTGCAGGCCTTCGAGGATCCGCGCGTCAAGACCCGCCATACCCACGGCACCGGCTGTACCCTGGCCTCGGCCATCGCCACCGGCTTGGCCCAGGGCATGGCCTTGCCAGCCGCCGTCAAGCGCGCCCGGGCCTACCTCATGGCGGCCATCCGCTCGGCCCCCGGCTTGGGTCGCGGCCACGGCCCCTTGGACCACGGCCACACGGTGAAGAAGTCCGCCCAGGCGGGTTAGGTCGCTCGTGAATTGAGGCGTATTGCCGCCGCCCCGCCGCCTACTTCGACGCCCGCTCCCGGCACACACTGCGCTTGAGCCAGCGGCTCGCCGCGGAGAATCCCATCAGGCTGAAAGTCTGGTCGCGCGGCGGCTCGCCGATCGGCGTGAGCCGGATGCGCAGCTTCCTGCCGGCCCGGAAGGCCGGGATGACCTCTCGGGGCAGCTCGATCAGGTTGATATGATCGATGCTCGAGGCCGGGATCACGCCCGGCTTGCGCTTGTCCACCCGATAGGTCACTTCGCCTTCGAACCCCCGGAAGAAGGGCGTGAGGATGGCCGGCCCGCCGGTCCTGCCCATCGTGAGCTCAAGCTTGGACGGGTCGTCCTTGTAGGACTGCTTGATGTAGCAGTGCCCTTCGCCGGGCTTTTTTATCACAAGCCAGTCCCGCACACGCGCGACCGAGTGTTTCTTTTCCCAGTCGGACCACTCCACCGCAAAGGCGGGCTGAGCCAGGGCCACAATCGACGCCGCCAAGATGAGCGGTCGCACCGTTCCGGTCTCCGGCGATTGTTTCGAGACGTTCCCGGAGAAAACCCTAACACGGGCAGCGGCCGCACATCCACGGGCGAGGGGGACACTCGCGACCGAAAGGTCACATAAGGTGCAGTCATGTCACACTCCGCCGGTGGGACAGGAACCCCGATATGCCGAAGCGGTCGGCGGCTTGTAGGTTGCGCGGGTTGGGTTCACACTCATGCGCACGGGCGCTCACCCGTGATCGCCGCATGCCGCGAAATGGAGGGACAGATGTCCGATCCTGAGGGCGTTTCGAACCACTACACGCACGGCGGCCTGCTCGACGCCATCCGGGCAGGGCTGGAACGTCTTGGCAAGTCGCCGGACACCGTGGATATCCAGGACCTCGGCCCCGTCGACGAATTCCACATCGGCGGCCGGGAGGCCTCAGAGCAGTTTCTCGATCAGCTCCAGCTGTCCGGCGACGACCATGTGCTCGATGTCGGTTGCGGGCTTGGAGGCGCGAGCCGATTTGTCGCCCACCGCTACGGCAGCCGAGTCACCGGGGTCGACCTGACCGAAGAATATGTCGAGACCGGACGGGTTTTGTGTTCCTGGCTCGGCCTCGACCATCGCGTCGACCTCCGGCAGGGCAGTGCCATGGCCCTGCCTCATCCGGATGGCGAATTCGACAAGGCTTACATGATGCATGTGGGCATGAACATCGCCGACAAGCAGGGCCTTTTCACGGAACTGCATCGGGCGCTGAAGCCGGGCGGCAGGCTGGGAGTTTACGACGTCATGCGCGTCGGCGAAGGAGAGCTCACATTCCCGGTCCCTTGGGCGATGACGGCGGAAACCAGCGCGCTCGACGCACCCGAGACCTACAAGAGCGGGCTGAGCGCCGCGGGCTTTCGTGTCGTCGCCGAGCGCAACCGCCGGGACTTCGCTCTGGACTTTTTCGCGCGGCTTCAAGCGAACACGGCCGCCGCGGGTGGCCCGCCGCCACTGGGGCTCCACATTCTCATGGGCGAGACGGCGCCGACGAAGATCAAGAACATGATCGAAAACATCTCGGAAGGCCGCATCGCCCCCGTCGAACTGATTGCCGAGAAGTTGCCTTGATGCGGTGAGCGACCGACCCACGGGACTGGGGTCTCGACCCATGTTTTCACGAATGGCGCGCCTGGCCCGCGCTGACGGCCTCCTGCGCGCCGATTCTTAAGCCGTTTGACGTTTGGTGCCGATCCGCTCAAAAGAAGCGTCGAGATCGATAGGCTCCCGAGAGGTTCCGAGCATGGCCGCGACGCAGCAGCCCTCCGACGAGGCGGCCCTTCAGAAGAGAACGGTCGAAACAATCATTCGCGTGGGCGTGATCGTCGTTCTGATCGCCTGGTGCTTTCTGATCGTCTGGCCCTTTGTCACCCCTCTGGTCTGGGGGGTGATCATCGCCATGGCGACCTATTCCGGCTACCGCTGGCTGTTGACGGTACTCGGCGGCCGCCGCGTGGCGGCGGCTTCGGTCTACTCGCTGGTCATGCTGATCCTCCTGATCGGACCGATGGTCGTTTTGGCCGAGACCCTGGTCGACGGCGCACGCCAGTTGGCCGAGGCCCTCATCGACGGCAGGCTGACCATTCCGCCGCCACCCGACGGCGTTCGCGACTGGCCGCTGATCGGCGAACCCGTACAGAAGTACTGGTCGCTCGCCTCGGAGGACATCAGCGCAGCCCTGAGCAAGATCGCCCCGCAGCTCAGGGCATTGGGTCGCTGGCTGCTGTCGGTCGCGGCGGGGGTCGGTTTCGGCGTGCTGCAGTTCGTGTTTGCGATCGTCATCGCGGGCATACTGGTTGTGCATGCCGGCGGCGGCCGCGACGCCAGCCTGGCGATCGCCACCCGTCTGGCCGGCGATCGCGGCCGCGATTACATCGAACTGGCGCGATCGACCGTCCGGAGCGTCGCGCGCGGCATCTTGGGCGTCTCGCTGATCCAGACCGGCCTGGCGGGCCTGGGCTTTCTCGCGGTCGGCATACCCGGAGCGGGCTTCCTGGCCCTGATCTGCCTGTTGTTTTCCGTTGTCCAGATCGGCGTCTTCCCGGTCCTGATCCCGGTGGTGATTTACGTTTTCGTTGAAATGGACACGATGACCGCGATCTTGTTCACGGTCTGGAACGTCATCGTCGGCTTCACGGACAATGCCTTGAAGCCCCTGTTGCTGGGTCGGGGCGTCAAAGTGCCGATGCCGGTGATCTTCATCGGCGCGATCGGCGGGCTCCTGACGTCGGGGATCGTGGGTCTGTTTGTCGGCCCGGTCGTCCTGGCCCTCGGCTATACGCTGTTTCTGGTCTGGCTCGACGACGGTCCCGAGCAGCTGCCCGGACACACGGGGCCGGACACTCCCGCAAGCGACAGCCCCGCTCGCCGTTCACATGATTGAGAGGTCGGCGCCCGGGTCCGGGCCGGCGCGCAGGATATCGGCGAGGCGCTTGAGCCCGGTCCGCAGCAGCTCGACGGTCGGGGGCTGGCCCAGGCTGATCCTGAGCGCGCGCGGCGGCATCGCGCCCGGCAGGGTGAACGGGGCCTCGGTCGCCAAGACCACCCCGCGCTCCCGCGCCGCGGCGGAAAAGGCGTCCGTGGTCCAGGGTGTAGGCAGTTCGAACCAGACATGCAGCGCGCCCTCCGCCGCTTTGACGCCCCATTCGCCGAGGACCTCCTCCGCGATCGCCATGCGTTCCGCGGCCCAGCGGCGATGGGTCTCGACGATGCGATCGGCGGTGCCGTCCGTGATCCAGCGGGCGGCGATCTCGGCCAAGAGCGGCGGCGCCATCCAGCAGGTGGCGCGCACCGCATTGCGCGCGCGCATCACCAGCTCGCTCGGCGGCACGATGTAGCCGATCCGCAGTCCCGGCCCCACCGTCTTCGACAGGCTGGTCAGATAAACCGAATTGTCGGGCGCCCAATGTGCGATCGGAGGCCGCGGCTCCCGCAGCATCAGGCCCATCAGATCGTCCTCGATCAGGTATGCCTCGTGGCGCCGGATGATCTCGGCGATGGCCTGGCGCCGCGCCGGCGACATGACCACATTGGTCGGATTTTGCAGGCTGGGCACGCAGCAGACCACCCGGATGCCGTTGGCGCAGGCGCGGTCGACCGCCTCCGGCACCAGCCCGTCCCGATCGATCGGCAAGGGCTCCAGCCGGCAGCCGAGCATGGTCGCCGCCGTCTTGACGCCGGGGAAACAGAGCTCTTCACCGGCGATGCGATCGCCCGGGCGGGTCGTGGAGGACAGGGCCACGACTAGGGCGTGCTGGGCGCCGGCGGTCACGATCACCTGATCCGGGGAGACGGTATAGCCGGCGCGCGCGATCCACGCCGCGCCCGCGGCGCGATGCTCCGGCTGGCCGCCGTGATCCTGGTAGTTGAGCAGACGCAGTGTCTGGGGATCGTCCGCGAGCTCGCGCAGACTGCGCGGCAGATCGACGCGCTGCGCGCCCGGCGCCGGGTAGTTCAGCATCAGATCGATGACGCCGTCGTCGGCCTCGGCCGCGGCCAACATGAGATCCTCGCTGGCCGGACCCTGCACGTAAGTGCCGCGCCCCACCTCACCCGAGACCAGCCCGCGCCGCTCCAGCTCGCCATAGGCCCGGGTCACGGTGCCCACGGTGACGCCGAGTTGCCAGGCGAGGTCCCGGTGGGTCGGCAGCCGCGCGCCGGGCCCGAGGGCGCCCGAGGCGATGTCTTCCGCCAGCACATCCGCGATTGCCTTGTAGCGGGGGCCGGCGCGTTCCGAGAGCACGTCCACAGAAATTGTCATGGTGACAATATAATCATTGATCGCCGGATTGTGTCAAGATAATAATGACAATCGGAGAGTAGGAGCGGATTCAACCCGAACCAATGGAGGATTGTATGGGTACAATCCAATTGAGTCACCGACCCGCGGCCTACTCGGGTCCCGGGTCGCCCGATCGCTACACCGGCAAGCGCCTCGATCTCACGGTCGGGGGCGTCTGGTCGCTGATCAAGACCGCGGCACGTCTCTCGGTGGAGACCCTGTTGCTGTGGCAGGAGCGCTACCGCATGCGGCGCAAGCTCTTGGAGCTCGACAACCGGATGCTGGAGGACATCGGCCTGAGCCGCGCCGAGATTTGGCGCGAGGCCAGCAAGCCGTTCTGGCGGGCGTAGCCGGGCCATGGAGATCCCCTTCTATCAGGTGGACGCGTTCACGAGCCGCGCTCTCGGCGGCAACCCGGCGGCCGTCTGCCCGCTGGACAGCTGGCTCGACGAGGCGCTGATGCAGGACATCGCGGCCGAGAACAACCTCTCGGAGACGGCCTATTTCGTGCCGAAGGGCGACGACTTCGAGATCCGCTGGTTCACGCCGACCGTGGAGATGGACCTGGCCGGCCACCCGACCTTGGCGACGGCCCATGTCATTTTCAGCGAGTTGAACCTGCGCCGCGAGCGGGTGCTGTTCCACACCAAGCTGGGCGACCAGCTGGACGTCCGCCGGGAGCATGGCCGCATCGCCATGGACTTTCCGGCCCGGCCGCCGGCGCCGGGCCTGGACTCCGCCGAAGTGGCCGCCGCGCTGGGCGGACAGCCGGTCGAGGTGCTGACCGCACGCGACGGGCTCGCCGTGTTCGAGCACGAATCGCAGGTGGCGGCCCTGGCCCCGGACATGACCCGGGTCGCCGCGTTGGACTGCTTTGGCGTCATCGCCACCGCGCCGGGCGAGGAGTCGGATTTCGTCTCCCGTTACTTCGCGCCCGGCGCCGGGGTGGCGGAGGATCCGGTCACCGGCTCGGCCCACTGCACGCTGATCCCGTATTGGGCAAACAAGCTCGGCAAATCCGAATTGTTCGCGCGACAGATCTCCCGGCGGGGCGGCGAACTTTGGTGCCGCGCCGAGGGCGACCGGGTCGTGATCGCTGGCGAGGCGGTCACCGTGATCCGCGGGACCCTGCACCTGTGAGCGACGCCGGCGATGCCGCGCTGACCGCCCGACCGCCCCCCCTCCCCCTCCCGGTCGCGGCGGCAGCCGCGGGCGCCCTTCTGCTGTGGAGCGGCACGGCCATCGCCAACAAGATCGCCGTCGGCCATATGGACGCCATGACGGCGGGCATCCTGCGTTCGATGCTCGCGGGCCTGATCGCGGCCGGCGTCGCGCTGGCCTGCCGCTTTCCCTTTCCCCGCATCGGCCGGCAGCGGGGTCTGCTGGTACTGTCGGGGGTCGCGAGTTTCGCCGCCTGGCCCATGCTCTTGAGCCTGGGCCTCGGCCGCACCACCGCGAACCATGCCGGGCTGATCATGGCCATGATCCCGGTGTTCACCGGGCTGATCGCCGCGGCCTTCGAGCGGCGCTGGCCGCGGCTCGGCTGGTGGGTCGGCGTCGCCCTCGCGCTCGTCGGCACCTTCTTTCTGGTGTTCCACCGCGGCGATGGGACTTCGGATGCCGGCGAGGTCACCGTGCTGGGCGACTTGATCGTGCTCTCGGGCGTCGTCATCTGCGCGCTCGGCTATGTGACCGGCGGCAAGCTCTCGCCCGTGATCGGCACCTGGGCGACGACCTTCTGGGGCCTGGCGCTCGCCTGTCTGGTGCTGGTGCCCGCCTTCGCCCTGCTCGCCGAGCGGACCGACTGGAGCGCGGTCGGCAGCGCCGGCTGGCTTGCGATCGCCTATATGACGTTCCTGTCCTCGCTTTTGGGCTATGCCGCCTGGTTCTGGGCCCTGGGCCATGGCGGCATCGCCCGCATCGGCTCCTGGCAGTTTGCCCAGCCGGTCATGACCCTCGGCTTCGCGGCCCTGATCCTGGCCGAGGCGATCACCCTGCCGCTGCTGATCTCTGCGGCCGCGATCCTGGCCGGCACGGCGATCGCCCAGCGCCAGGCGGCGCGTTGACCGCGGTCGGTGCAGGCGTTTAGATGCGGAAGATGAGGAACGACATGAGCACGCTGACAGAGCTGGAGCAGGCGGCGGAGCTGGTGCACCGCCACATGACGCCGACGGCGGAGATCTCTTGGCCGCTGCTGTGCGCGCGGGCCGGCTGCACGGTCTGGGTCAAGCACGAGAACCAGACCCCGATCGGCGCCTTCAAGATCCGCGGCGGGCTGGTCTACATGGAGGCGTTGCGCCGACGCGAGCCCGACGTGACCGGCGTGATCGCCGCTACCCGGGGCAACCACGGCCAGAGCGTCGCCTTGGCCGCGCGCAAGAACGGGCTCACCGCCACCATCGTCTGCCCGCAGGGAAACAGCGTCGAGAAGAACGCCGCCATGCGGGCCTTCGGGGCCGAGCTCGTGGAGCACGGGCACGACTTTCAGGACGCGCTGGAGCACGCCCGCGCCCTGCGCGAGGAGCGCGGGCTGCACATGGTGGAATCCTTCCACCCGAACTTGGTGCTGGGCGTGGCCTCCTACAGCCTCGAGTTCCTCGCGGCGGTGGACGCGCTGGACACGGTCTATGTGCCGATCGGGCTGGGCTCCGGGATCTGCGGCATGATCGCGGCGCGCGACGCGCTCGGCCGCAAGACCAAGATCGTCGGCGTGGTCGCGGAGAACGCGCCGGCTTATGCGCTCTCCTTCGAGACCGGCGGACCGGTGTCCACCAACTCCGCCGACACCTTCGCCGACGGCGTGGCCTGCCGCAGCACGGCCCCGGCGGCGGTCGAGATCATCAACCGGGGCGCCGATCGCATCGTCAAGGTGAGCGAAGAGGAGATCGCCACGGCCATGCGCTGCTACTACACCGACACCCACAACCTGGCGGAGGGCGCGGGCGCGGCGGCGCTGGCCGCCCTGCTGCAGGAGAAGGACAAAATGGCGGGCAAGACAGTCGGCCTGGTGCTGTCCGGCGGCAATATCGATGTAGACCTCTACCGCGCGGTGCTGGCCGGCGGCGTGCCCGCGGTTGGGACACCGGCCCCGGCCCAGCGGGCGCATGCGTGAGGGCGGACCGGCGACGCGTATCGGCCGATTCTCTGCACTGAATGATCTGAGAGGGAGCGAGCGATGACGACCGAGGAAATCTTCCGCAGCGACTCCTACGCCAAGAGCTGCGAGGCCGAGGTGGTGGCGGCCGACGCCGCCGGCATCCGCCTCGACCGCACGGTGTTCTACCCGGAAGGCGGCGGCCAGCCCGGCGATACGGGCGTGCTGCGCCTGACCGAGGGCGGCGAGATCCGCATCGTCGACACCCGCCAGGACAAGGTCTTGGGCGGCATCGTCCACATTCCGGCCGAGGGCATGGCCCTGCCCGCCCCCGGCGCCCGCGTGATCGCCGAGATCGATTGGGACCGGCGCTATCGACTCATGCGCATCCACACCTGCCTGCATCTCTTGTGCGCGGTGATCGAGGGCGACGTGACCGGCGGTTCGATCGGCGACGGCAAGGGGCGGCTCGACTTCAATCTGCCGGACACCAGCCTGGACAAAGAGCACATCACCGCGGAGCTCAACCGGCTGATCGAAGAGGACCACGCGGTCGGACCGCGCTGGGTCGACGAATCCGAGCTCGACGCCAAGCCCGAGCTGGTGCGCACCATGTCGGTGAAGCCGCCGCGCGGCGCGGGCCAGGTGCGGCTCTTGGACATCCCCGGCGTCGACCTGCAGCCCTGCGGCGGCACCCATGTGGCGCGCACCGGCGAGATCGGCCCCGTCGTGGTCGGCAAGATCGAGAACAAGGGCCGCCAGAACCGGCGCGTCAACATCCGCTTCGCCGACTAGGCCCTGTTCACACCTGCCTCTGCCACATCACGGCGGCGCTCAAGGACGCCCTGGAGAGGACTGATGCGACGGCGGTTCTGTCGCGACGGGCTGCGAGCCACCCGACGTCTTCAGGCAGTCCGCGACCGATCGAGCGCACGCGACCAGTGATAGCCGTCTGTACCCTCCTGCTTGACAGGCTAATTCGTCATATATAGATAATTCATATATGAAACGTTTTCGCATCCAGCAGAGCGGCCAGGGCGAGCAGGACCGGCAGCTCATGTTTTCCCTCGTCAACGCCGGGCGTGCCATCGAGCAACGCCTGGAAGACGCTTTGGCGGGCGTTGGGCTGTCGCTTGCGAAATTCGGCGCGTTGACGCATCTCATGGAAGCGGGCGAGCCCCTCAACCTGAGCGAATGCGCCAAGAAAATGACCTGCGTGCGCTCCAACATCACGCAGCTCATGGACCGGCTCGAGGCCGACGGCTTGGTCCGGCGCGTCGACGATCCGCAGGACCGCCGGGCGGTCAGGGCCGCGGTGACAGAGCTCGGGGCCGAGCGCCAGGCGGCCGGCGCGAAGGAGGTGGCGAAAGTGCAGGCCGCGCTGGCCGCGACGTTGAACGGCACCGACCACGGCGCACTGCAGCGCGCGCTATCGGCGATCAAGTAGGCAACCCCCTTTTTTCGGCCGTTGATACATATATGAACAATATAGTTATGAACTTTACAGTCGAGACCCTAATCACTTCGTCCAGCGGGGAGCTCGTTAAATGAAGCAACTGTTGGCAATCACAGTAGAGATCTGCGCGGTCCCGGTTCTCGTGATCGGGAGGGTGAAGGATCAGCTGTATGAATTCCTGTTCATCGCCTCCCCGCTGAGAATGCGGGGCGCGACCGCCTCGCCGATCCGGCCGCTGGCGATTCCGATCCGGCACAACCCGTGAAACGCTTCGCAACAGGAGAACCAATCCGATGTTTATCGTCCTTCTGAAGTTCTCGGACAACAAAGGTCAAGCCGGCCAATTCATGGACGGCCACAATGCATGGCTCCGGCGCGGTTTCGATGACGGTGTGTTCTTGTTGGCCGGGAGTCTGCAACCCGGTCTGGGCGGTGGGATCGTGGCGCACGACACGTCGCTGTCAGACTTGCAAAGCAGAGTGAATGCCGATCCCTTCGTGGCCGAGAAGGTGGTGGAAGCCGAGATCCTGGAAATCACCCCTGCAAAGGCCGATACACGGCTGACTTTCCTGCTCGATTGAGCAATCCGCCGCCCCAGGCTTTCCGGAAGACGATCGGCAAGCCTGGGGCGGCAATGAGCGAGGGACAATGGCCATATGAGCGCGACAATAGCGGGACCCGACGGGAAATTGCGTTGCCGCTGGTGCGCCGCCGCGCCGGAATTTCTCGACTATCACGATACCGAATGGGGTTTCCCGGTCAGCGACGATCATCGCCTGTTCGAGAAACTGTGTCTGGAGGGTTTTCAATCCGGACTGAGCTGGCGCACCATCCTCGCCAAGCGCGAGAACTTCCGGGCTGCGTTCGATAATTTCGACTTCGACAGGGTCGCCCGCTTCACCGATCGCGACCGCGATCGCCTGCTCGAAGACGAAGGGATCGTCCGCCACCGCGGCAAGATCGAGGCGGTCATCAACAATGCGCGACGGGCCCGGGAATGCGTCAAACAGGAAGGCTCGCTGGCGGCCTTCCTCTGGCGTTACGAGCCTAAAGCCGAGCAGCTTGCAAAACCGCAGACTGCATCGACCTCGGCGGCGTCGACCGCGCTCTCGAAGGACCTGAAGAAGCGCGGCTGGAAGTTCGTCGGGCCCACGACGGTCTATGCCTTCATGCAGGCGATGGGGCTGATCAACGATCATGTCGAGGACTGCGTGATCCGAGCCAAGGTTGAACGCGCGCGCAAGAGCTTCACCCGGCCAGGGAGCTGAGGGTCCGTTCAATCCCCTGATCGTAAGCAGTGCCTAGTCTGTCTTGCGGCGCCAACCGCAGCGCCCGCGCTTGCGTTGCCGCCGTGCGTCGGACATGACTCCGGCCCATGAGGATTTTGGTCTGCGCCGCGGGCAGTTACGGCGACATCTTTCCCTTTGTCGGACTGGGCCGGGCCCTGCGGCTGCGCGGGCACGAGGTGCTGTTTCTGGCCAACCCGTTCTTCCGGGACGTCGTCGAGGCGGAGGGGCTTGAGCTTGTCCCAGTGGGGGATGTCGCGTCCTTCCGAGCGAATCTCGAGGACCCGGACCTCTGGGACCTCAAGCGCGGACCGGCACTGGTGCTGGACGCCGTCATGCGGCATGTGCCGGAGGCCTACGAGACGATGCGCGGACTGCTCCGGCGGGGTGAGACCGTTCTCGTCGCCTCAACGCTCGCCTTCCCGGCGCGTCTGCTTCAGGAATCCCACGGCGTTCCGCTGGCGACGGTTCACCTCGCACCCGGCCTGTTTCGCTCGGCGCGGGACCCGGTCCATTTTCCCTTCGCCTCCATTCCCGAGCGGGCGCCGGGCTGGCTCAAGCGCGGGCTCTATTGGTTGACGGATCGTCTGATGATCGACCCGCTCATCGCCCCCAAGCTGAATGCCTACCGCTCGACCCTCGGCCTGCCACCGGTGCGTCGGATCTTCCACGACTGGATGCATTCGCCCGACCTGGTGATCGGGATGTTCCCGGACCGCTTCGCCCCGCCGCGGGATGATTGGCCGGCCCAGACCCGCCTGACGGGGTTCCCGCTCTATGACGCGGCGGCGCACGAGCCGATGCCCACGGCGGTGGCTGCATTTCTCGCCGACGGTCCGCCGCCGGTCCTGTTCGCGCCGGGCACCGCCAATACGGTCGCGGAAGACTTTTTTCGCGCGTCCTTGGCGGCCTGCGAGCGGGCCGGCCTGCGGGCGCTGTTGGTGACGCGCTACGCCGATCAAGTGCCCACCCCACTGCCCCCATGGGCGATGCACGCGCACTATGTGCCGTTTTCCCAGGCCCTGCCGGGCATGCACGGCTTCGTCCATCACGGCGGGATCGGCACGCTGAGCCAGGGGCTGCACGCGGGCGTGCCGCAGATCATTCGGCCGGTCGCCTTCGATCAGTTCGACAACGCGGCCCGGGCGCGCGCGCTCGGCGTGGCAGAGGTCATCTTGCCGCGACACTATGAGGCCGATACCGTCGCGGGCGCGTTGCGGCGTGCGGCCGCCCCCGACAGACGGCAAGCCAGCGCCGATCTTGCCAACGCGCTTGCCGGCACGTCCGACTTGTCGGAGGCCGCCCGGCTGATCGAGGCACTCGGGCATGGCTGAGCGGGCGGGCGCTATGCGCACCTATCCGCACATCGGCATCCAATCCCTTGAAAAGGCTCCGATAGTCCTGGTCAAGATCATCAAGTGATCTAGATATGCCGGGCAATGGCGACGGCGACGGCGGATCCGGCGCCCACCATCCGGCACCAGGCCCTGGCAAACGCGCCGGGTGAGCCGTCGCAGGCCTGCCGCGCCTCGTCGCGGTGGCGCGCCTCGTCCTGGCGGCAGCGCTCCAAAAGGGACCGGACCTCCGCATGGCTGCCCTCTCGCGACAATCGGTCCACCTGGGCGGCGTAGTGGCGGTCGACGAAGGTCTCGACCGCAGCAATCGTGGCGAACACCGCCCGGCCACCGAATAGAGCGGGCATGGCGCCGGTCAGGAACCCGGCCAGCCGCCAAAGGGGCAGCAGGGCGCTCCGCGACCGCGCCGGAAGGATCGTCTCGATCAGCGCGAGATGGTCCTGCTCGGTCTTGAGGTGGGCTGAGGCGAAGGTCCGGAGTGTCGCCGAGCGGGAGACGGCAAGGATGCCCCGGTAGATGGCGATGGCGCCGGTCTCGCCCGCGTGATCGGAGCGAAGCTCACGGACGAGCCAGGGTGGAAAGGCGCCGCGAGCCGAGGGCTGGCGTGCCCGGGCGAACGCCTGCAGCCGGGGGCGAACGCGGAGAAAGAGGGTGTAGCCATGGTTCAAGACCCAGACGAGCGGTCGCGCCTGGAAGACGCGCCCGACCACGCGAAAGCCTGGCAGCGCCGCCCAAAGGCTGGCGAAGGCCTCGCCGCCGGAAACGAGCCGTCCCTCGGCATCCCGTACATGGAACCGGGCGAGCGCCTGTTCCCTCGACAGGCCTGGCGCGATCTCGGTCCCGCGCGCACGGCTGACGTCGATCCAGGAGATGCGCTCGGCACCCCGGCGCCGCCGATAGAACGAGATTTCCCGTTCGCAGACGGGGCAGGCCCCATCATAGAAAACCGTGAGCTTTGCGGTATTCGGCATTCGGGCAAGCGCTCGGGTTTCGCTCTCTCGGTTGCTGGATTGTTGTCTGATCTTAGTACGTTGGTGCCAGCGCCGCAGATCGCATCTGTTCGGCGCACGGTCGGCGGACCCCGAGCACCCGTTTGCAGCAAGAGAGACGGAAACGGCCCCCGACGCCCCGTTCACCTGCTCTCCTGATCTGGGCGCGGGCCCGACGCGTACGACTCTGTGATCCACCGGCGGCAGAGAGCCACCCGCCTGCCTCACCAACTGTTTCGAGGACCGCGATGCCTTACGACTGCACTGAACCCGCACCGGTGCCAGACCAAACTGCGGACGCGCCGTCGGTCAAGCCCAACCGTCCCGGCACGGCGGCGGCCGAAGCCGCAGTCCGTACCCTGCTCGCCTTCGCCGGCGACGATCCGACGCGCGAAGGGCTCCTGGACACCCCGTCGCGGGTGGCCCGCGCCTACCAAGAGATGTTCGCAGGCTACGAAGTCGACCCGCACGCCTTTCTCGAACGCACATTTTCCGAGACCGACGGCTACGACGAGATGGTGGTGATGCGGGACATCGCCTTCGTGAGCCACTGCGAGCACCACATGCTTCCGTTCATCGGCTCCGCGCATGTCGCTTATCTGCCCGACCGCCGCGTCGTCGGCATCAGCAAGCTGGCTCGCGTCGTCGACGCCTTCGCCCGGCGCCTCCAGATCCAGGAGAAGCTGACCGTGCAGATCGCCGATGCGATCGATACCGTGCTCGAGCCGCACGGCGTCGGCGTCGTGCTGAGGGCCCAGCACCAATGCATGACTCTGCGCGGGGTGGGCAAGCCGGGCGTATCCATGGTGACCAGCCGCATGACCGGGGCGTTCCGCGAAAACCCGGCGACCCGCCGCGAATTCCTTGCCATGATCGGCGAAGCGTGAGGCATCGCCCGCATTGGCGCGGGCGGGCTGCGCCCAGGCGTCGATGAGGTTGCAGATGATTACCGTCACCCCGATTTATGCCGGACTGCTCGGCCTGTTCTACATCGTGCTCGCGAGCAACGTGATCCGGACCCGCCACACAACGGGCGTCAATCTGGGCCATGGCGACGAGCCGCTGCTCGAGCGGCGCATCCGGGCGCATGGCAATTTCGCAGAGTACGCGCCGATTGCTCTGTTGCTCATCGCTCTCGCCGAGGCCGGCGGCGTGGCGGACTGGGCGATCCACGCGCTTGGCGTGGCACTGCTCCTCGGCCGCGGGATGCATGGCTATGCGCTCTCCTCGCTCACGCTCCGGCCCATAGCCCGGACCGCCGGCATGGCGATCACGCTCACCGTGATCGGGTTTGCCGCGGCCGCCTGCCTGACCGTGGCGATCTCCTCGTAAATGGCGTGAACAGCGGCTACTGATTTTCCGTACTGCGCAAGGCCATGCCGATGCGCCGGAGCGTTTCGGGGATCGCTGCGTCCAGCACCTCCCGCGACAGATCCAGCTTCTCGGCCGCGTCGGACTGCAGGATGCTCGACAGGCCGTGAATGGTGGACCAGATGAAGAGCGCGTCCAGGTCCGTGCGCCCCGCGCTGTCCTGGTCTGGGCGCCGGTCGGGCAGCTGGGCTATGGCGTCCTGCAGAAGGGAGAAGGCGTGCCGGGCCTTCTGCATCATGTCGGGATGCTGCTCCGGGTCGGGCAACGGCGTGCCGAACATGAGGCGGTACTGGAGCGGGTGCGCCTGCGCATAGCTGAGATAGGCGCGGCCCATTTCCCCGAGATCAAGGTAGGGATCGCCGGTGCGCGGCCGTTCGTCGAGATGCCGGGCAAAAGTCTCGAAGGCCCGGGCGACGATCTCCGCCAGGATGTGATCCCGGCTCTCGAAATGCTTGTAGGGCGCCTGGTGCGACACGCCGAGCCGGCGTGCGACCTCCCGAAGGCTCAGCCGCTCGACGCCCGCGGTCTCGATGATCGCCAGCGCCTCCTGGATGCAGGCCTCGCGCAGGTCGCGGGATCTTGCTTTTCGAACAGCCATTCGCGGCACCGTAATTCAGCCGCGAAAACCCGTCGAGTCCGAGGCCCGTTGGAAACTGCTAGTACTGCCGGCTGCCTGAGTCCAAGAGCTCCAGCGCGCGCTCCCAGGAGATCGGGATGTCCTCGCGATCGATCGCCACCCGGGCGAAACGCGCGGCCTCGAGCGCCCCGCCCGCCTCTCGAATGGCGGTCTGATGCGCCGCACTCTCGACAAACGCGATCAGGCTCGCTTCGTCGGCCCAGACGGTCATCGTCCAGGCCTGGTTGCCGAAGAGCTGCCTGCGCATCGCGTACCCAACCAAGCCCTCCCGCCCCTCGAGTGAGGCCTCGACCCGGCCGACGTTCGCCCAGAAAACCGGGCGCCTTTCGCCATCTGCGCGCAAGACGGCCTCGGTCAGGGAAACGACGACCTTGCCCTCACCCTCCAGGGTGACGCCCTTGTTGGGGTCGTAGCCGGGTCCGCGAAAGGGTGTGGAGATGGCGCACCCGCCCAGGACGAACGCGCACAGGGCTGCGACGGAAAGACGGAGCGTGGCCATGCGCGATCCCCTAGGCGCTCCGTCGGGCGGGCGGGTTTCGGCCGGGCGTCATCGCGCCAGCCGCACCTCGAGGCGCACGGCCCCGCCCTCGGCCAGCTGGAACGCCGCCTCCTCGAAGCGCGGAGCGCGAAAGGTCGGACGGACGTTATTCGACACGCCCCAGGCCTCCTCGGGGATCCCGAGAAAGTTGGTGTCCGTCTTGCGATTTCCGTTGAGATCGTGCGAGACCGCGACCGCGTACCAGCCCGAGGTCAGGCCCTCGAAGCGACACTCCGCGCCCCCGCGCTGAACGTCGAGCCACACGGTTGTGGCCCTCGACGCGTCGAGCGGGAAGCCGTCCGGAGCGGCGAACAGCGCGCAGCCGATCTGTCCGCTATCGGTCTCGGCACCGGAGATGACAGCGGTGATGTCTCCGGTCAGGGCGGGCCCGGCGTCGGATGCAACGGCGGATCCCGGTACGGCGAGCGCCAGGACAGGGACGAGCTTTCGGGCAACAGCGGCGGCAAACATGTCACGACTCCCTGAGTTGACAGTGTCAACTAAGATAACCGATGCAGGTAGACGCTGTCAACTTCTCGAAAGCACCCACTGGTCTTGAGATGCCTTCACGCCACTGGTGTTTGCAGTGATCGTCGAGCGTAGCGCGGCGACCTTGAGCCCGCGCGTCAGGCCGGCACGCCTGCCTTGCGCAGGCCGAGCACCATGCGATCCAGGTCCGCGCGGTCCGCATAGGGCAGAATCCTGAGCCGCCGGTCGAGCGAATAGTCGGGATTGATCTCCAAGACCCTGGACCACTCGGCTCGGGCCTCCGCTATCCGGCCCAAATGGCCGAAGCAGGCCGCCAGCAGCACCCGTGAAATGTCGCTCTCGGGCTTCCGGACCAGGCGCCGCTGCAAGGCGGAAGCCGCCTCGTCGTACCGCTCCAGCATGAAGTAGATCTGGCCCAGGAAATGCAGCCAGAGGTCCGGATAGTGCGGATCGAGGCGCATGGCCGTCTCGATCCTTTCCAAGGCTTCGTGCGAATTGCCGGCATAGTGCAACGCGGACGCATGCACGGAGTAAGCCAGCGCGCTGTTGGGATCCAGGTCCAATGCCCTTTGCGCTTCCGCGATCGCGCGCTCGAGCTGTTTGCCCCACATGAAGACGAGGCTCATGGCGATATGGGGCAATGGGTCGGAGTCATCCAGCTCGAGCGCCTTTTGCGCAAGCTCGCGCGATCGCTCTGCGGATCGCTCGGGCGCCTCGCTCCAGCGGTTGATGTATTCGAGCGTGCTCACCAACGACAGCATCGAATACGCGGCGGCGAAGCCGGGATCGAGCTCAGTTGCCCGTTCAAACATGGCAACCGCGCGGGCCGCCTCTTCCTTGTCGGTCCGCCAGGCGCGCTCGCGCCCGCGAAGAAACCAGTCATAGGCTTCCAGGTTCCCTGTCCCTTTGCGCTCGGAGCGACGGTGCTCGCCCTTGGTGAGGCTTACCTTCAGGGCGCCGACGATTTCGCCCGTGACCTCGTCCTGAACCGCGAAGATGTCGGTCAGAGCGCGATCATAGCGCTCCGCCCAGATATGCCCGCCCGTGGTGCCGTCGATCAGCTCGGCACTGATCCGCACCCGGTCAGCGGCTTTACGCACGCTGCCTTCGAGGACATAGCGCACGCCGAGCTCGCGGCTCACCTGTTGAACGTTCGGTGACGTGTCCTTGTAGGCGAAGCTGGAGTTGCGTGCGATGACGAAGAGACCTGAGATCTTCGAGAGGTCGATGATGACGTCCTCGCTGATGCCGTCGGAGAAATATTCCTGTTCTGGATCGCCGCTCAGGTTGCGGAAGGGCAGGACGGCGATTGACGGCCGATCGGGGAGCACGCGCCGTTCAGCCGGCGCGACGTGCCCTGCCGTCGATTGTCCTGTGTCGGGGCTCCAGCGCCATACGCGCACCGGACGCGCGATGTTCTTGACCGCGTGATCCCCGCCATCGACGAAGGCATGATCGAGCTTACCGGCGACGCTCTCGTGCACGAGCCCCGAAATCGCGACCCCGCCGGGCTCGGCCAGGCCCTCCAGCCTGGCGGCGATGTTGATGCCGTCCCCGTAGAGGTCAGCCCCCTCGACGATCACGTCCCCCAGGTGGACACCGATGCGGAGGACCATGCGTTCGGGTCCGGAATCGGCGGCATTTCGGTCGGCCAGCGCGCTCTGTACCTCGACGGCGCACTGCACGGCGTCCACCACGCTTCCGAACTCGGCCAGCATGCCGTCGCCCATAAGCTTGACGATGCGGCCCCGGTACTGGACCACCTGGGGGTCGATCAGCTCGGCCCGGAATTCCTTGAGGCGCGCGAGCGTACCCGCCTCATCCGTCTCCATCAGGCGGCTGTAGCCCACCACGTCGGCGGCAAGGATGGCGGCGAGCCTGCGTTCTACGCGCTCAGGTGCCACTTGGGCGTCTCCCACGGCGACGCAAGATTCGATTTGCGGATGTTAGCAGCGGGCCTCGGTGAGACAAGACCCGAACCCGAGGCGCACTTCGGGGCCGGCGTGGGCGCTATGGTGCGCCAGCCTTGGCCCTCCGCAGCATCGCCAGAAAGCGCCAGACCGCGGCCGCCCCGACCAAGTGCTTGAGCGTGTGACCGCTGACCGCGCCGCCTAAGGCGGCAAAGACCTCTGTGTCGAGGGCCTCAAACAGCGAGGCCAGCGCGAACAGCAGCAAGGCCTCCAGAGCAAAGCGGAAGCGGGTGACCCGGCCCGGGAAGAGCGCGCAGAGGATCGGGATCCCCAGGATCGGAAAGGCCTTGGTCAGGGCATAGAGGCGCAGATCGTCGCTCGCCGCCCAGACCCAGACGCTGACCACGCCAAAGGCCAGCAGGCCGGGGAGTAGGTACGCGACGCCGAGCCGAAGGTCGATCCGGTCGGCGACGAAGGCGGCCACGAGGCTCATGAAGGCAACCGTCATGGCCAGGCGGTCCCAGAACAGCGTGCCGTCGCGGGGCGCGAGGTGGTACCAGGCGGAGCCGGCCGCGATCAGTGCCGCGCCAGCAAAAAACACCATCCAAGGCAGCGCTGCGCGCCGGTCCGGAAACAGGATGCGGCCTCTCTCGCCCAACAGAAAGGCGAGCCCGACGACGCCCACGACGACAAAGGCCAGGTTCGAGGCCACGTCGCCGAAATTCGGGATGCCGAGCCAGGCGCGCTTGTCCGCAAAGTCGTGATAGGCCTGGTTCTGGGCCAGCGGCGGCAGCGCAAACGTGGCCCCCAACAACAACAGCCCCAACGCCCAGACAAACGTACTCCGTGCCCCTGCGGGCAGCGTTCGTATGCGGTCCAGCATCACCCCACCACGTCCTCCGAATCACCGGCCAGTTCGTCCAGGATCCAGGCGCGGAACGCCGCGATCTTTGGCTGGTCGAGGCGATCGGTCGGAAAGACCAAGTAGTAGGCACTTTCGCCGGGCAGTTCGAAGTCGAACGGCTCCACCAGCCGCCCCTGCTTGAGGTCCTCGGACATCATCCAGCGGTCGCCGATGGCCAGTCCGAGGCCGCCCGCGGCCGCCTCGAGGGCGAGTGCGGAGCTCGGGAACTGCGGGCCCTTTTCCGGGTCCACGCCGACGACCCCGGCCGCGGTGAGCCACATGCGCCAGTCGTCGATGCGGGCGATCACATGCAATAGCGTGTGATGCACTAGGTCCTCAGGCTTTTCCAGCGGGACGTCCCCCTCGAGCAGCGCCGGGGAGCACACCGGAAACAGCTCCTCGCAAAAAAGCTTGTCCCTGTGCAGGCCGGGCCAATCGCCCTTGCCATAGCGGATGCCCAGATCGACGTCGGAGCGGGCGAAATCGACCGGCTCGATCGACGTGCTCAGGCGGACTTCGATGTCCGGATGGCGCTTGCGAAAGCGGGACAGACGCGGCACCAGCCAACGGATGGCAAATGTGGGCACCAGGGTGATGGCGAGCTGACCGCTGTCCGAGCCCGCGGCGATGCGGTGGCTCGCCGCCGCAATCTCGGAAAAGGCGGCCTGCAGCGGCGGCAGATACGCCGCGCCGTCGGCCGTCAGCACCACCTTGCGATTGAGCCGGCGGAACAGCTTGATCTGGAGATGGTCCTCCAGGCTGCGGATCTGGTGGCTCACCGCCGAGGGCGTGATGTGGAGCTCGTCGGCCGCGCGGCTGAAACTGCCCAGCCGACCGGCCGCTTCGAACACCCGGAGCGCGTTCAAGGGCGGCAGACGCATGATCTGTATTCACTTGAATCTCATTCAATTGAAGGGTGAAAAACTGTCGTTTGTCAAGATGCCACCCAAAGATTAGCTTGGGTATCAGAGGGAACATACGCTCCGGTGTATGAGGGCTCCTTGAGTGAATGAATTTCACTCACTTGAAACATTGAGGAGACAAGATATGACGGCCATGCCCCTGCAAAATGCCCATATTCGCCGTTACCGGATCTCCGAGCTCGAGCCCGAATCGATCCGGCGAACGCCAGAAGGCGCCATCGACCTGGACTACTATCTGACCCGCGCCCATCAGGCCCGCGGTCGCGCCGTCCGGGGTGCCTTCCGCAAGCTGGTGGGATTGCTGACCCGGCGTCCCGCACCAGCGTCGCGCCCGCTGGGCCGCCTTGCCCCCTGTGGCTGACCGGCCACTCCCCTTGAGCCCCCCTTTGGGATGACGTAGTAAGGGCGCCCGACAGGAAACGTCGGGCGCCCCTTTTTTTCGAGGAGAGTCGAGCGCCATGGCCGCTGACGATGTTTCGGGACGCTCGCGGACGATCACCTGGCAAGACCCGATGCCCGTCGGCGACGCCGCCAGGGACATGAGCGGCCTCGATTTCCTGCGCCAGATCGCGTCAGGCCAGCTGCCCCCGCCGCCCATCTCGGAAAGCCTGGACTTCTACCTCGACAGGGTGGAGGAGGGTTTTGCGGTGTTCATCTGCACGCCGGCCGAGCACCACTACAACCCGATCTCGGTCGTGCACGGCGGCCTGGCCGCGACGCTGATCGACAGCGCCACCGGCTGCGCCGTGCACTCGACCCTGCCGAAAGGTCACGGCTACACCACGATCAACATCTCGGTCGATCTGCTGCGCGCCATCACCACCGCCACTGGCCGCATGCGCTGCGAAGGGCGGGTGGTGCATCGCGGATCGCGCCTGGCCATCGCCGAGGGCACGCTGATCGCCGAAGAGGCGGACAAGGTGCTCGCCCGCGGCCAGACCACTTGTATGATCTTTCCACCATGACCGAGGCGACCCCCATCATCCGCGAGGCGCATGGCGCGGCCGATCTGGCCGAGGTGCGCGAGCTGTTCCTGGAATACGCCCGCTCGCTCAATTTCTCTTTGTGTTTCCAGGGCTTTGATGAAGAGCTCGAAAGCCTGCCCGGGCGCTATGCGCCGCCGCGCGGCCGCCTGCTGCTGGCCGAGGTTGGCGGCAAGTATGCCGGCGGCGTCGGCCTGCGCCCGGTCGACCGGCCGGATGCCTGCGAGATGAAGCGGCTGTATGTCCGCCCGGACTTTCGCGGCTTGAAGCTCGGCCGGCGGCTCGCCGAAGCGGTCATCGGGGTCGCGCGCGAGATCGGCTATCAGGAGATGGTGCTGGACACGATCGAGAGCATGGAAGAGGCCGGCGCGCTATACCAGAGCTTGGGCTTCCGCGAGATCGCGCCCTATTACGACAACCCGCTCGAGGGGGTCCACTACTTCGGGCTCGACCTTTTGGCGCCCGCCACCTCCCGCCCCCACCGCTGAGCGTCCGTGCGCTAGACCCCGTCTTGTAAAGGCCGGGACCGCTCGCTACCTTGCGCGGCTCGGAGGGAGCAGCGCGTGGTCAGCTACGAAATTGCCGTGATCCCCGGCGACGGGATCGGACATGAAGTGGTGCCCGAAGGCCTGCGCGTGCTCGAGGCGGCCGGCGCCAAGTTCGGCCTTGCCTTCTCTTGGTCCGAGTTCGACTGGAGCTGCGAACGCTACGCCGAGACAGGCCGCATGATGCCGGAGGACGGGCTCGACCAGCTGGCGGGGTTCGACGCCATCTATCTCGGCGCGGTGGGCTACCCGGGCGTACCCGACCATGTCTCCCTCTGGGGCCTGTTGATCCCGATCCGCAGGCATTTCGGACAGTACGTCAACCTGCGCCCGGTGCGTCTGCTGCCCGGCATCGCCTCGCCGCTCGCCGGCCGCGGGCCCGCCGACATCGACTATGTGGTGGTGCGCGAGAACAATGAAGGCGAGTATTCCGAGATCGGCGGCCGTCTGTACCAGGACACGCCTCAGGAAATGGCCACCCAACTCGCCATCTTCACGCGAGCGGGCGTCGACCGGATCCTGCGCTACGCCTTCGATCTGGCGCGCGGACGGCCGGGCAAGCACGTGACCTCGGCGACCAAGTCGAACGGCATCATCCACACCATGCCGTTCTGGGACGAGCGCTTCCGCGCGGTCGCCGCCGACTATCCCGACGTTGCGACGGCGCAGTACCACATCGACATCCTGGCCGCCCATTTCGTGCAGCATCCCGACTGGTTCGACGTGGTCGTGGGCAGCAACCTCTTGGGCGACATCCTGTCCGACCTCGGCCCGGCGACCGCCGGCACCATCGCCGTCGCCCCCGGCGCCAACATCAATCCGGACCGGTCGGCGCCCTCGATGTTCGAGCCGGTGCACGGCTCGGCCCCGGATATCGCGGGCCGCGGCATCGCCAACCCGATCGGCCAGATCTGGTCGGGCGCCATGATGCTGGACCATCTGGGACATGAGGATGCGGGCGCCGCCGTCGTCGGCGCCATCGAGCGGGTCCTGGTCGAGAGCGATCTGCGCACGCCGGACCTCGGCGGCACTGCGACCACGGCCGAGATGGGCCAGGCCATCGCGGCGGCGGTCTAGCGCATGGACGTGCCCGTCAATCCCGGTATCGAAGCCCTTTACCTGGAGGACTTCCAGGTGGGAAACCGCTACCGCTCGCCCGCGATCACGGTGACCGAGCGGCAGATCATCAGCTATGCGCTCGATTACGACCCGCAGGCCTTCCACATCGATGTCGAGGCCGGGCGCGCGCATCCCTTCGGCCAGGTCTTCGCCAGCGGGCTGCACACGCTGGCGCTGAGCTTTCGCCTGTTCGCCGAGAGCCGGGTTCTGGCGGCCTGCGCCCATGCCGGGATGGGCATGGACAAGCTGCGCTGGCGCAAACCGGTCATGCCGGGCGACACCCTGCACCTCGAGCTCGAGGTGCTGAGCGCCCGGCCGTCCGACAGCCGGGCGGGCCTCGGCATCCTGGTTCTGCGCCACGACACCGTGAACCAGGACGCGGCGCTGGTGCTGACGCTGGAGTGCACCCACATGATCAAGCGCCGGCCGCCCGGCTGAGCGGCGCCGCATCGGGGGCAGGCCCGGGCGTCGTTGCCGCGGCGGGCGCAGAGAGGTGCAGGACCTCCCAGCCGACGAGATCGGCGGCGGCCGGGATTTCGGCGACCTCCGCGCTTTCCCATAGGCTGAACCGAATGCCGGTCCAGCCGGAGGGATCCAAGGCACTGACCCAGCCCCGCAAGCCGGGGCGATCCTGGATGAGCGCCAGTTCCGCCTGCTCGGCAGCCGTCACCTGCCGAAGATCCAGGGTCTCGGGGAGCGGCAGGCTCTCCTTGAGCGCAAAACGCGGCGGCGGCCCGGCGTCGTTGAACGCCGCCGCGACGACCAGCCAGGTCTGAACGGTGGGCCGGCCGAAGCTCTCGACGATGCCGGCAAAGCCCTGCCCCAACAGGAACGCCCGCGCCGCCGCGAGGGAGTCCCAGACATAGAAAGAGGCGTACTCGTTGGCCGCCCGCCCAAGGGCGTGGGCGGTTTCGATGTCTCTGGCCAGGAAAGCCTTGCGGCGCAATCCCGGTAGCTCATCGTAGGCCGACCCCTTGGCCGCCACCCGGTTGCGGATCTCGGCCATGTCGAACGAGCGGGGCAAAGGAATGCGGTATTGCATGGCGAACATGGCTGTCCTCTCCGATCGACACGTGGATGCGTCGGGCGTTCACGCGGCGCGGCGGATGACCCGATCGTGGGTGGTGGCCGGCCGGTCTGCTGCCTGGAAGCCGGTCTTGCGGTGGGTTGCGACCGGCGACCGGCTGGTGGCAGTCGCCCGCCCGCCGGTGCGGGCAGCCAGGGCGGCCGGGCTCGTGGGGCGCCGCGACTGGGCCCGACCAACGCCGACGGCCGCCGCGCGGATGGTCCGCCCCAGCGCCCGGACCCAGCGGCCGATCCTGCTCGGCCCTGAGGGAGCGAAGATCTCTGCTTCGGAGGGCACGTCGATGCGTGCGGCCAGGGCGATGCTGCGTGTCAGTATATCCAACATGGCTCATCTCCAGTGTTGAATTATGTTTTGTCTATGGCGTAGATTTACAGAGTAGAATCAATCCATACAAACGACTATTTTTCAAAATATAAGTTAGTTTTATTAAGGCATCTCAGATATGGCCCGACGGATCCCGCCCCTCAATGCCCTGCGCGCCTTCGAAGCGGCCGCCCGCCATCTGAGCTTTGCCAAGGCGGCGGAAGAGCTCAACGTCACACCGGCCGCGATCAGCCATCAGGTCAAGAGCCTCGAGGCGTTCGTCGGCGTGCCTCTGTTCCGCCGCCTGACCCGGGCGGTCATGCTCACGGATGCCGGGCAGGCGGCGTTGCCCCTGCTCTACGAGGCGTTCGACAGGCTCGAACAGGCGGCCGAGCGGATGCGCACCCATGACGAGGCCGGCGAGCTCAAGCTCAGCGCCGCGCCCAGCTTCACGGCGAAGTGGCTGGTCCCCCGCCTGGACCGGTTTGCTGCGGCCCATCCGGAGATCGACGTGCGGATCGACGCCACCAACCAGGTGATCGATCTGGCGCGCGAGGACGTGGACATCGCCATTCGCTACGGTCCGGGCGGCTATCCCAAGCACCGCGAAGACCCGCTGCTTGAGGACGAGGCGGTGGTTCCCGTGTGCAGCCCGGCTTTGTGCGAAGGGCCCGACGCCCTGACCACGCCCGAGGACCTGCGCCGGCAGACCCTCTTGCACATTCATTTCGGCGGGCAGCGCAGCACCTGGCCGACCTGGGAGATGTGGCTGCGGGCCGCCGGCATCGCCGGGATCGACGCCACCCGTGGCCCGGTCTTCGCGCAGGAGAGCCTTGCGCTGCAAGCGGCGATCGCGGGTCAGGGCGTGGCATTGGCGAGCTCCATGTTCGTCGCGGAGGACATCGCCGCAGGCCGCCTCGTGCGCCCCTTCGACCTCGGCATTCCGCTCGAATTCGGCTACTTCGTGATTTCCCTGGAGGCGAACGCCGACCGCCCCAAGGTGGCAGCGTTCCGGGACTGGCTGCTCGAGGAAGCCGGCCGGGACAAGCGCTGAACGGGACCCGCACCGCCCGCGGTGACGCCTGCAGCTCGGCCGCCGCCTACAACTCTTTCGCGTATTAGCAACCAAAAGTTGTCGTCAATGTGCTTGCGCACCGCGACCCCCGCAATGCTAGACTTCCGCAAAACAACAAGACTCGCTGGCCGTGGCCGGCGGCCTCGGGGGGTCCATTCGTGACGCCAGTCGATCCCAGCTTCCAGATGTGGGCGACCTTCGCGCTGATCATCGCGGCGCTGGCGCTCTACACGCTCGAGCGCCTGCCCATGGAACTCACTTCGCTGCTGGCGATCGCCTCACTGCTGCTGTTGTTCCACTTCTTCCCGATCTTCGGCCCCTCCGGCGAGAACCTGCTCACGCCTCTGCGCATCCTCGAGGGCTTCGCCAACCCGGCCCTGATCACCGTGCTCGCGCTCTTGGTGGTCGGCCAAGGGCTCTTGCGAACCGGCGTGCTCGACCGCGCCGCGCGGCTCGTCTTCAAGGTCAGCGGCGGCGGCGCCTGGCGCTCGGTCACCCTGTCCCTGGCCATCGTGCTGGTGGTCAGCGCCTTTCTGAACAACATCCCCGTGGTGGTCATTTTCATCCCGATCATGCAGGCGCTGGCTGACCGACTGGGCCGCTCGAGCAGCAGCCTCATGATCCCCTTGTCCTACGCCGCCATCCTGGGCGGCATGACCACCCTGATCGGCTCCAGCACCAACCTGCTGGTGGCCAGCTCCCTGATCGAGCTCGGCCTGCCGGAGTTCAGTTTCTTCGAGTTCACGGTGCCCGGCTTGGTGCTGGCCGCCTCTGGCCTGGCCTACGTGATCCTGATCGCACCCCGCATCATTCCGGACCGGTCTTCGCCGGCGCGCGAGATTATGGCCAGCAGCGGCAAGCAGTACATCTCCCAGATCCAGGTGACGGCCGATTCGAAGCTGGTGGCGCAGAGTTCGGTCGGGGGCTTCTTCCCCAACCTCAAGGACATGACCGTGCGCCTGGTCCAGCGGGGCGAGCACGCCTTCGTGCCGCCCTTCGAGGATCTGACCATCCGCCGGGGCGACGTGATGATCGTGGCCGCAACGCGCAGTGCCCTGATGGAGGCGGTCAAGGAGGATCCGGGGCTCCTGAACCCCGACCTTGCCGAAGTGGCGGCCGGCACCGAGGGCACGCGCGGCGAAGCGCAGGTCTTGGCCGAGGTCATGATCAGCCCCGCCTCGCGCATGATCGGGCAGAACCTGGAGCAGATCCAGTTCCGCCGCCGCTTCAATGCGATCGTCGTGGGCGTCCAGCGGCGCTCGCGCATGATCCGCGCCCGGATGACCGAAATCCGGCTCGAGGCGGGCGACATCCTGATGCTGCAGGGCCGGCCCGAGACCATCGAGGCCCTGCGCGGCAACCCGGACATGATCCTATTGGAATGGTCCGCCACGGACCTGCCCTCGCCCTATCACGCCCGGCGCGCGCTGATCGTCTTCTTTGGCACGGTCCTGCTCGCCGCGACCGGCGTGGTTCCGATCGTCACCGCGGCCTTGGCCGGCGCGGCGGGCATGATCGCCACCGGCTGCTTGACCGTGCGTCAGGCGGTCCGGGCCGTCGACAGCACCATCGTCATGATGATCGGCGCGGCCCTCGGCCTGGGCCTGGCCTTGGAGGAGACCGGCGGCGCGCCGTATCTGGCGCACGCGCTGATCGCCGCACTCAAGGGCGCCGGTCCCACGGCCATCCTGTCGGGCTTCTTCCTGCTCGTGGCGTTGCTTTCGAACATCCTCAACACCAAGGCCTGTGCGGTCCTGTTCACGCCCATCGGCGTCGAAATCGCCTTCGGCCTCGGCATGGACCCGCTGCCCTTCGCGGTCGCCGTCGTGTTCGCCGCCAATTCCTCCTTCGCCTCCCCGATCGGCTACCAGACCAATCTTTTGGTGATGGGGCCGGGCAACTACCGCTTCGTCGACTTCGCCATCGTCGGGCTGCCGTTGATCGCGATCGTGTGGGTCGCCTTCACGCTGTTCGCGCCCTGGTATTACGGGATCTGAGCCGTTTCCCACCGACCTGGGTTCGCGCCGGCCCATTGCCGTGGTTGTCGTGCTCAAAAGGCGCTGGACAACCGAACCAGCATAGGCTGCGCCGATGCGCTCGGCACGGCAATCCCCACCCGGCCAGCCATTGGCAGCATCCGTGGGGGCGGGGCCTGGTGGGCGAGTGGGCCGGAGCCGATCCCGCGGAAACAACGCAAATGAGAAAACCGCGCCCGCATCTCTGCGGGCGCGGCCCTCGCGCTTGCTCGAGCGGGCCTGCCTGGCTGCCGGCAAGCGAACTCAGATGCAGCGCACCACGCGTCGATCCCCCTGATATCGGAAGTCCTGGCGACCGGTGGTCAAGCGGCACGCCGCCGCCAGATTGACCCGGTATTCGGTCGCGCCGAGCCCGCCGCGGCCGGGCTGGACGCAGACCCAGCCGTTCCGCGTCTGGTCGAATCTCGCCTGGCTGCCGCGATAGGTGCGGCTGCAATATCGGTTCAGGTCTGGCGCACCGGGCGCCAGGGGGCGAGTGCCTGTCTCGCCGGAATCTGTGCGACCCTCGGCGCGGGCAGCACCGGCACCGTCGCTGCCCGTGGCAGCGGCGACGGTGCGGTGCGCACGCCGATCACACGGCGACCCTGTGCCGTCCTGGCCACCGACCGGCGATGGCTCGGAGATGTGGCAGGGCGGGGGTTGATGACGCGCCGCGTTTGCAGGCGAACGCCCCGATTCGGGGCGCGGACACGGGCGCGCGATGGCGGTCTCGCCGCTGGGGGCGACGAGCCCGCCGACAACCCCGACCCCGCCGCATTGAGGTCCGAGCGACGCCGGCACGGCAGAGGGATGGGCGACGCCACGGCTCCAGACGGCACCCGAAAGGGCAAACCCCATGGCAACGGTGACAAGCACCGCGCGAGGTGCCCAGGCGGGAATGCGTCTGGTGGCGTACATCCTGTTTTCCCTCTCGTTCAGTAGGTGCCGTGTTGAGCGTGGGGTGACCCTACCCCATTGAAATCCGTAGCAATGTGACGATCGTCACACCTCTGGTTAATGGCTCCGACCCGCCGGCCAGGGGGCCGAAACGGCTGATCGGCTCCTTGCGACGATGGCCGCGTCCGGCATCGTTGACGCAGTGCAACATGGCCACTAGTATCCGTCCCGGGCCACGCCCCCCCAACGGGGCGCAACTATTCTGGAAGGAATAGACGCATGAAACCGCAGCTTCGGCCGCGGGTCCCCCAATTCTCCTCTGGACCCTGCGCCAAGCGCCCCGGGTGGACCCTGGCGGCGCTCGAGAACGCCTGCCTCTCCCGCTCTCACCGGGCCAAGCCCGCCAGGGCCAAGCTGGCCGAGGTCATCGACCGCTCCAAGGCGGTCTTGGGCATGCCCGAGGACTGGCGCCTCGGCATCGTGCCGGCCTCGGATACCGGCGCCGTCGAGATCGCGCTCTGGTCGCTGTTGGGCGCCCGTGGCGTCGACCTGCTGGCCTGGGAGAGCTTCGGCAAGGCCTGGGTCACCGACGCCACCAAGCAGCTCAAGCTCGACGACAGCCGGGTGATCGCGGCCGAGTACGGCGAGCTGCCGGATCTCGCGACGGTCGATTTCTCGCGGGACGTGGTCCTGACCTGGAACGGTACCACCTCGGGCGTGCGGGTGCCGAACGGCGACTGGATCCCGCTCGACCGCGAGGGTCTGGTGATCGCCGACGCGACGTCGGCGGCCTTCGCCATGGACCTGCCCTGGGACAAGCTCGACGTGGCCACCTGGTCCTGGCAGAAGGTTCTGGGCGGCGAGGCGGCGCACGGCATGCTGGCCCTGTCGCCGCGGGCGGTGGAGCGGCTGGAGCGCTACACGCCCCCCTGGCCCATGCCCAAGCTGTTCCGCCTGACCAAAGGCGGCGCGCTCAATGAAGGCATCTTCCGGGGCGAGACCATCAACACGCCGTCCATGCTGTGCGTCGAGGACGCGCTGGACGGGCTCCGTTGGGCCGAGGGGATCGGCGGGCTGGCTGCGCTGATCGCACGCGCGGAGGCCAGCCTGGAGGCCGTCTCCGGCTGGGTCGGCGAGAGCGACTGGGCCACCTTCCTGGCCCGGGCGCCCGAGACCCGATCCTGCACCTCGATCTGCCTGTCGCTGGCCGGCCCGGCCGCGGCCGAGCTCGACCCCGCCGTCCGGGCCGCCCTGCCCAAGGAGATCGCCGCACTCCTGGCCGACGAAGGCGTCGCCTACGACATCGGCAGCCACCGGGACGCGCCGCCGGGCCTGCGGCTCTGGGGCGGCGCCACGGTCGAGACCAGCGATCTGGAAATGCTGCTGCCCTGGCTCGACTGGGCCTTCGCCGAGGCGCGCGGGCGGCAGGCCTCGGCCGCATGAGGACGCCATGCCCAAGGTTTTGATATCCGACAAGATTTCCGAGAAGGCCGTGGCCGTCATGAAGGAGCGCGGCCTGGATGTGGACTACCGGCCGGGGCTCAAACCGGAGGAGCTCAAGGCGGCCATCGGCGGTTTCGACGGGCTCGCCGTGCGCTCGGCCACCAAGGTGACCGCGGACCTGCTGGAGGCGGCCAACGGGCTCACGGTCATCGGCCGGGCCGGCATCGGCGTCGACAACATCGACGTGAAGGCCGCGACCGAAAACGGCGTGGTGGTCATGAACACGCCCTTCGGCAACGCCATCACCACGGCCGAGCACGCCATCGCCATGATGTTCGCGCTGGCCCGCCGGATCCCCGAGGCCGACCGCTCGACCCAGTCGGGCCAATGGGAGAAGTCCCGCTTCATGGGCGTGGAGCTCACCGGCAAGACGCTGGGCATCATCGGCTGCGGCAACATCGGCTCGATCGTGGCCGAGCGCGCGCACGCGCTGAAGATGAAGGTGTCGGCCTACGACCCGTTCCTGTCGACCGAGCGGGCCGAGGATCTCGGCGTCGAGAAGGTGGAGCTGGACGTCCTGTTCCGGCGGGCCGACTTCATCAGCCTGCACGTGCCGCTGACCGACGCCACCCGCAACATCATCGACAAGGACGCCATCGCCCAGATGAAGCCCGGCGTGCGCATCATCAACTGCGCCCGGGGCGGGCTCCTGGTCGACCAGGACGTCAAGGCGGCCCTGGAGTCGGGCCAGGTCGCCGGCGTGGCGCTGGACGTCTTCGCCGAGGAGCCGCCCAAGGACAACGTCCTGTTCGGCATGGAGAACGTGGTGGCCACGCCCCATCTCGGCGCCTCGACCACCGAGGCTCAGGAGAAGGTGGCGGTCCAGGTGGCCGAGCAGCTCGCGGACTTTCTGTTGACCGGCGCCATCGTCAACGCCATCAACATGCCTTCGGTCTCGGCCGAGGACGCGCCCAAGATCCGGCCCTATATGAAGCTCGCCCAGCAGCTCGGCAGCTTCGCCGGCCAGCTCACCCGCACCGGGCTGAAGGCGGTTGCCATCGAGTACGAGGGCGAGGTCGCGGCGCTCAACACCCGGCCGATCACCGCGGTCGCGCTCGAAGGCCTGCTCTCCCCGCTGATGGAGACGGTCAACATGGTGAACGCGCCGGTGGTCGCGCGGGAGCGCAACATCGACATCACCGAGGTCAAGCACCAGCGGGCGACCGGCTATCAGTCGCTGATCTGCATCACGGTGACGACCGAGCAGCAGTCGCGCGGCGTAGCCGGCGCGCTGTTCGGCGACGAGCCCCGGCTGGTCAGCATCAAGGGCATCAACATCGAGGCCTCGCTGACGCCGCACATGATCTACATCACCAACGAGGATATGCCGGGCATCATCGGCAATCTGGGCAACACCTTCGCCGAGGCGGGCATCAACATCGCGACCTTCCATCTCGGCCGCTCGCACCCGGGCGGCGACGCCATCTCGCTGTTGCAGGTGGACGAGCCCGTGCCCGACGAAGTGCTGGCCAAGGTGCGCAAGCTGCCCAACATCCGCCAGGTGACGCCGCTCAGTTTCTAGGGGGGCGGGCCAGGGGAGACACATCATGGCAGACGGGTTCAACCCGCCCGGCATCTGGGGGCCCGACGGCCGGGCGTTCTCGCAGGGGGTCATCCAGGGCGACGGAGAGACCGTTCACATCACCGGCCAGGTCGCCTGGGACGAGAAGCACGCGGTCGTCGGCATTGGCGACGTTGGCGCCCAGATGGAAAAGTGCATCGACAACATCCAGGCGATCCTCGACTGCGTCGGCGGCCGGCTCGAGGACATCGTCTCGCTGACCATCTACTTTCTCGACCGCGAGCACCTGCCGATCATCCAGGAGGTCCGCGCCCGCCATTTCAAGACGCCGGGCGCGCCCGCGAGCATCCTGATCCAGACGCCGGGGCTGGTGATCCCCGAGTTCCTGATCGAGCTGGTGCCGATCGCGGTGGTCCCGCGCGACCGGTTCAGGCGGCCGGGCTGAACGGGCGGCTTTGTGTGTCTCGCCCGGAGCGGTCATGACAATCATGGTCTCGGGGCGAGAGCCCGCCTACTCCGTTGATACACAGAGCTTTTCTTGGCATCGGAGATCTCAGGCCAGATGGACGTTCGCGACGAAGGAGACGCCGATCATGGCGCCGTGCGCGCCGTCGTCCGGGCTGCCTTCGGCCAGCCGGCGGAAACCGATCTCGTGGACGCGTTGCGTCGGGATGGCGACGCGGTAATCGCGCTGGTCGCCGTGTGCGACGGCGCCATCGTCGGTCATATCATGCTCTCCAGGATGACGGCGCCGGTGCGCGCGCTTGGCCTCGCGCCGGTGGCGGTGCTGCCCGACCAGCAAGGGCAAGGCATCGGGTCGCGGCTGATCCGCGAGAGCCTGAACCGTGCGGCCGCCCAAGGCTGGGCGGCGGTCTTCGTGGTCGGCGAGCCCGGCTACTATGCGCGCTTCGGCTTCCGCGCCGATCTCGCGGACCGCTTCGCCTCGCCCTATGCGGGACCCCATTTCATGGCGCTCGAGCTCGTCGACGGCGCCCTCGAAGGCAAGAGCGGAGCGGTCGCTTTCTCGCCCGCATTCGCCGCGCTCTAGAACTCGACGCGCGGGCGCCGACCGCTTGATTCCCCCTCCCCGCCTGCCTACACTCGCCCTTGTCATGACCGAAACGCCGGCATTGCGGATTGGCGCGCGAATTACGACCCCGGTTCTCGTCGAGGACCGGGCCCTCGTGATTCGTCTTGTCGTCACCCCAATGAAGAGCGCATGTCATGACCTTACTCACTTCTGACCGCCGAAAACCGGCGCTTTCCGACCCCACCACCGCCTGTTTCACCGTGCACGCCCATGCCGACCCGGGCGTGCTGCCCCGGGTGCTCGAGCCCTTCGCCAAGCGCGGCTTGGTGCCAACCCGGCTGCACGCCACCGCGGACGGCCCGGGCGAGCTCACCATCGACCTCCAGGTCGCGGGCATGGCGCCCGAGCTCGCCAAGCAGGTGGCCGCCGGGCTGCGGATGGTCTGGGGCGTGAGCACGGTGCTGACCTCCGCCCGCCGCGGCTGCCGCGCGGCGTGAGCGAGGTCGCCTCGCCCCACAGTTGCCCTGGGGCGGCGGAGGGGGTACCAATTTCCGGGGACATCGGCCCGGACAGGCGGGCCGGAGGAGAGGCATGACGGGCCGCGGCCCGCCGGAACGCCCATGAACGACGCACCTTCCAAGGCCCTGCTGCCCGCCGGGCTGAGCGATCTGCTGCCGCCCCAGGCGCAGCACGAGGCCGAGACGGTCGAGGCCCTGCTGGCGAGCTGCCGGGCGCATGGCTACGAGCGGGTCAAGCCGCCGCTCGTGGAGTTCGAGGAGGGCCTGGCCGGGGGCGAGGCCACCTTCGACGTGGGTCGCTCCTTCCGCATGATGGACCCGGTCTCCCAGCGCATGATGGGCGTGCGCGCCGACATGACGATGCAGATCGCCCGCATCGCGACCACGCGCCTGGCCAAGGCGCCGCGGCCCGTGCGCCTCTGCTATGCCGGCGAGGTGCTCAGGGTCCAGGGCACTCAGCTCAGCCCCGAGCGCCAGTTCTGCCAGGTCGGCGCGGAGCTGATCGGCGCGGCCCAGGCCGCCGCCGGCGACGCCGAGGTGGTGCTGCTCGCGGCCGAGGCCTTGAACGCCATCGGCATCACGGAACTTTCGATCGACCTCACGCTACCGACCCTCGTGCCGGCGGTCGCGGACGGGCTCGGCATCGCGGATCCCGTCGCGGGTCGCCTGCGCGCCGCGCTCGACCGCAAGGACGCGGCCGCCGTGGCCGCGATCGAGGACGAGACCAAGGCCAGGGGTCTGTTCCGCGCGCTCCTGGCCGCGGCGGGCCCGGCGGACAGGGCGCTCGCCGCCATCGCCAAGCTCAAGCTGCCAAAGCCAGCGGCCGAAGAGGCCAAGCGGTTGGCCGAGGTGGTCGAGCTGATCGTGGCGGCGCGGCCCGACCTGCGCCTCACTGTCGACCCGGTCGAGAACCGCGGCTTCGAGTACCACACCGGCGTCACCTTCACGATCTTCGCCCAAGGGGTGCGCGGCGAGCTGGGCGGCGGCGGCCGCTATCTCGCCCTCGGCGGGGCGGAGGGCGGCGAGCCCGCGACCGGCTTCACGCTGTTCACCAACGTGCTGCTCCGCGCGCTCGCCACGCCGGAGGCGGCACGGCGGGTGTTCGTGCCGCTCGAGGTGGCGCGGGCGGAGGCGGCGCGGCTCAGGGCCGAAGGCTGGATCACCGTCGCGGGCTTGATGCCGGCCAAGGACGCGGCGGCCGAGGCCCGGCGGCTCGGCTGCGGCCATGTCTACCGGGACGGCCAGGTCAAAACAGTCGGCTGAGCGGAGGGCGCGCGCATGGCGAACGTGGCGGTGGTGGGCTCACAATGGGGCGACGAGGGCAAGGGCAAGATCGTCGACTGGCTGTCCGAGCGGGCCGACGTGGTGGTGCGCTTTCAGGGCGGGCACAACGCCGGCCACACCCTGGTGATCGACGGGGTGACCTACAAGCTGTCGCTGCTGCCTTCGGGCATCGTGCGCGGCAAGACCTCGATCATCGGCAACGGCGTGGTGATCGACCCCTGGGCGCTCTTGGACGAGATCGCGAAGATGCGCGAGAAGGGCGTCGAGGTCACGCCCGAGAACCTGATCATCGCCGACAACGCCGCCCTGATCCTGCCGCTCCATGGCGAGGTCGACCGCATGCGCGAGGAGGCGCTGGGTACGGCCAAGATCGGCACCACCGGCCGCGGCATTGGCCCGGCCTATGAGGACAAGGTCGGCCGGCGCGCCATCCGGGTCTCGGACCTGGCCGACCGGGAGGTGCTGGAGGGCCGGGTCGAACGGCTGCTCCTGCACCACAACGCGCTGCGCCGCGGCCTCGGCACCGACGAGATCGCGGCCGGGCCGCTGATCGACAAGCTGCTCGAGATGGCGCCACAGCTATTGCCTTTCACCGGCTGCGTATGGCGCACGCTGGACGACGGCCGCCGGGCCGGCAAGCGGATCCTGTTCGAGGGCGCCCAGGGCGCCATGCTGGACATCGACCACGGCACCTATCCCTTCGTCACCTCGTCCAATACGGTGGCGGCACAGGCCGCGGTCGGCGCGGGCCTCGGGCCCGGTGCGGTGGACTATGTGCTGGGCATCACCAAGGCCTACACCACCCGGGTGGGCTCGGGCCCCTTCCCCACCGAATTGCATGACGAAATCGGCCAGGGGCTCGGCGAGCGGGGCCGCGAGTTCGGCACCGTGACCGGGCGCCAGCGCCGCTGCGGCTGGTTCGACGCGGTCATGGTGCGCCAGGCGGTGCGCGTCGCCGGCATCAACGGCATCGCGCTGACCAAGCTCGATGTGCTCGACGGCATGGACGCGCTCAAGGTCTGCACCGCCTACCGGCGCGGCAACGAGACGCTGGACCACCTGCCCGCGGGCCAGGCGGCCCAGGCGGCGGTGGAGCCCGTGCTGGAGAGCTTCGAGGGCTGGTCCGAGAGCACCCATGGCGCCCGCGGCTGGGCCGACCTGCCGGCCACCGCGGTCAAGTACATCCGCCGCATCGAGGAGCTGATCGAGGCACCGGTCTGGCTCCTCTCCACCAGCCCCGAACGTGACGACACCATCCTGGTGCGCGACCCGTTCCAGGATTGAGCTGCGATCCGATCTCTATTTGATCCGCGGCGGTCACGCGATCAATCAGCCTTTTGCCGCCGGCTTTCATCGACGGCGGCCTGCTCTGCCTGGCGGCGCGCCTCGATAATGCGGCGCGCGGCCTGGTCGGGGACACCGACACCCATCAACACCATCTCGCCGAGCTGCAGGCTCGCTTCGACGGTCTCGGGGATCACGTGGCTCGCCCCTTGGGCGATCAGCCGCGCCCCGTGCGCGCGGTCGCGGGCGCGCGCGTAAATGACGAGATCCGGCCAGTGCCGGCGCGCGGTCTCGACCACCTGCTCCGCCGCATCCGGGCTGTCCATGGTCACCACCAGCGCCGCGGCCCGATCGACGCCGAACCGGCGCAACATGTCCGGATGGCTCGCGTCGCCGAAGAAGATCCCGGCACCGGCGGCGCGAAATCGCGCGACCAGGTCCGCATCCACGTCGAGCCCGATATAAGGCACGGTCTGGGAAGTCAGCACCGAGCCGAGCATCTGGCCGACGCGGCCATAGCCGACGAGGATGACATGCCCGGAAAGGCCGACCGGGATGTCGGTGTCGCGCTGGCCGCGGTCCGCTTCCCGCGTCTCGGCCGCGTGGGCCAAGCGGCGGGCCAAATGGGCCACCGGCGGCGTCGCGATCATCGTCAGGCCGGTGACGATCAGCATGAACTGGGCGGTGTCGTTGGGCATCAAGCCCAGCCCGAAGGCCATGCCGATGACGACGAAGGCGAACTCGCCGCCCTGGCCCAGCAGCAGGCCGGCTTCGAGCGCCACCGGGCGGGACTCGCCGAATGCTCGCGCCAGGGCGTACACGATCGGGCTCTTGATCAGAAACAACCCGAAGACCGAGGCGATCAGCCACAGCGGTTTGGCGGCAACCTGGGTGATATCGATGCCCATGCCGACCGAGACGAAGAACAGGCCGAGCAGCAGGCCCTTGAACGGTTCGATGTCGACCCCGATTTCGTGCCGGTATTCGGTTTCGGCGAACAACAGCCCGGCGAGGAAGGCGCCCAACGGCATCGACAGGCCGACTTGTTCGGTGCCGAGCGCGGTGCCGGCGATCACCAGCAGAACGAAGGCCAGGAACATCTCGCGGCTGGCGGTGCTGCCGACGAAGCGGAAAGCCGGCCGGATCACCAGCCGGCCGATGGCCAGGATGGCGGCGACCGCGACCAGGGCCTGGCCGATCGCCCGGGCAAAGGCGACCAGCACCGAGGCTTCGGTTTGCGCCGCGAAGGCGCCGACCAGGAACAGGATCGGCAGCACCGCCAGGTCCTGGCACAGGAGGATGGCAAAGCTCGTGCGCCCCGTCGCCGTGCCCAGGCGGCGGTTCTCGGACAGCAACTGCATGACGATCGCGGTCGAGGACAGCGCGAAGGCGGCGCCGAGCACGACGGCGGCGGCCCAGGTGTTGTCGAACATCGAGGCGATGGCGGCGATCACCGCACCGGTCACGACGACCTGCGCGCCGCCCAGGCCGAAGACCCGGCGCCGCATCGCCCACAGCCGGTCGAGCGAGAGCGCGAGCCCGATCATGAACAGCAGGAACACGACGCCCAGTTCGGCCAGGGGGCGGACGCCGGCCGGGTCGGTGATCACGACATAGCGCAGCCACGGCAACGCGTCGGCAAAGCGCGCCACGCCGTGCGGCCCGATCGCCAGCCCGACGGTCAGAAAGCCGAACACCGGACTCATTCCCAGGCGACGGACCAGCGGTACGACGATGCCAGCCGCGACGAGAAAAACGATCACCTGGCGGAGATCAAGTGTCTCGACGTGCATGAATTTTTCCGATCGTCCTCGGCCCCGTTCCGGTTTAACGCATCTCGGCGACCAAGAGAACGGGGGCATGCCGCTCAATGGGCTCTCCCATGCGACGGCTGCTCGGGGCCGTTGGTGGCTCGTGAAGCTGGCGACCGAATGCGGGCTTGCCGGCTAGACCGGTCGCTCGGCTGGCAAGGCGACGCCGCACGTCAAGCGACCGCATTGCGAGCCTGAGCGGCCGTCGGCGCGAGTGTCATTTGACGCTGCTTTGTAGCCAATCCCGGACGTTCTACTTCTTGGACTGCGCCGGAATGACGTCGAACTTGCCCTCCGTACGCACGTAGATGATGCACGCATCGTCGGCTTCGCACGAAACCTGATGCACCGTCTCTCCCGTCGAGCCGAAATAGCTGCCCGGCTCCAGGTTGCTGACGTCAGACTCGCCCGACAGCTGGTGACTGGTTTGCCCCTGGATCACCACAGCGCGCAATGACGAGCCATTGCTGCGCAGTTCACTGCTAAATCCGGCCGGCAGCTTGACAAATGTCCCGTTCAACTGACCGTCCTGCGGGTTCCCCCAGAGGAAGGCCATCTTTGGTCCGTCGGAAGAGGCCGGCGTTCCGGGTTGATCGACCCAGGTGGTGTCCGACGCGTCCAGCCAGACAATGTTCGATACGTCCACGTTGACTGGTCTTTCTTTATTCGCAAACGCCTTGTTTGCAGGAAGGACCCCGAATGCACCCTCAACCTCAATGTACGCCAAGGTGTTCCGGCCTTTGGCAGCGGTGATGTGCACTTCGCCGGCCGGTTGCGTCCAGAAGGACCCTTTCGGCATCCACATATCCACGGCTTTGGGATCATCGTTGTGAATGAGGCCGCTGATGACCACGCCACGGTAGGCAATGTTGTGAATATGAGGTGGCGACCTGAAGCCATCCAACGGCTTAAGAAGAAAGCCCCCAGGACCACGGCCCGTGCGATCGCCCCAAAGGGTGCCAGCCTTTGGGCTTTTGTCGCCGCGGGCGGGGTTGAGCTGCTCCCACTTGACTTCGGACTTCGGGACAACCTTGGAGGTTGGCCCGGCATCGGGGTCCAAATCGGTGCTTTGGGCTGTGACCTGCGCGCTGCCCATGGCGGTCATGGAGAGTGCAAGTGCAAGTGATGGAAGCGTCCTCATACTCATGACATTAAAGCCTTTTGACAGGCCGTGACGTACGGGCATTTGACACGACAGGAGAAATTGCACAAGTACGCACAGTTTGGGCCCATAGGTGCATTACGGGTCCTGTGGATCAGATCGATGGCACTTTGGCGCGTCGGCAAAGCGCGCCAACCCGTGCGGACCGATCGCCAGGCCGACGGTCAGAAACCCGAAGACCGGGCTCATGCCGAGGCGACGGACCAGCGGCGCAACGATGCCGGCGGCGACGAGAAAGACGATCACCTGGCGTAGTTCAAGTGTCCCGACATCCATGAGTTCTTCCGATCGTCCTCGGACCTGCTCCGGTTTAGCTTATCTCGGCGGCCGAAAGAACGGTGGCATCTCGTTCTCCAGAGCGCTATCCGAACGCAAGCGCGGAAGAGCCCGCAATCTGCCGGCCACGGTCCGCGACTTGTTCCCCCGGATTCCTTCGTTGCCGTCTAGAAGCAGCCGAGAGCGCCGATCAAGGACCGGTCAACGGCTGCAGAAGAGGACGCGCCGATGGGAGCTGATCGAGGCGCCGGTCGGGCTCCTCTTTACCAGCCCCAAGCGCGACGACATCATCCAGGTGCGGGATCCCTTCCAGGATTGAGCCGCCCTACTCGGGCAGTTGGAGCCGCGCGAGGGCCAAATGCATTCCGCCCTGCGCCCAAGGGCGGACGCCAGGCTTTGGCGGCCCGAACTTCGGCTTGTCGCCAAGCCCAGGTCTTTCGAGGACTACCGAGCGACGATCAAGCAAACCCGGGTCGACGAAAATATGCGGCCAGCGGGTTTTCAGTCACTTGCTTCGCTCCAACAAGGCGTCGAGGTTGACGAAGCATTGCGCCAGGCCTTCCTCCATCGGCGATTTGAGTACCGCGTCCCGTGCCTCGCGCGAAGAATACAAGATTGACGTGGTAACGATGGTCTCGCCTCTTGTTTCTTCAAAGATAGTGGTGACGACCGTTTCACCTCCCGTCCAATCTTCGTCAAACCGTTCCGTATGGACAATTCGTTCGGTGGGAACGATCTCGCGATAAAGGCCGCCTGCTCCCATCTCATGTCCGTCCGTCAGCCGCCATACGTATCGCCAGGCGCCGCCAACGCGGAAGTCCATTTCACAAATGGGCATCGTGTGACCCTCCGGTCCGGTCATCCATTGGCGGATCAGCTCCGGCTCTGCGTAAGCCCGCCATACCAGGTCGCGTGGCGCATTGAAGGTTCGCGACATGGTGATTTCGCGGTCGGATGGCGTCGCCAGGACCAAAGAGCGGCTGCCGCCTTTGGGCGCGAGGGATCGCAAATGCCTGGCGACGGTGTCGAAAGCCCCGGACCACCCGTCTTCATGCCCATCGCGGGACTCGAGAGACGAGAAACCCGTTTGACGAAAATGCATGGCGGTCTTTCCGGATTTCTCCTCCTTGAGGGTGACAGTCACCAGAGTCTCATGACCGAATTCTCCGGTTTCGTCCCTCCATGCATGGGTGAAAACGAGTCTGGTCGGGGCTTCAATCTCACGATACTCGCCGCCACAGACGTGCTCTGCGCCTTCTGGAGAGCGCATTCTTGTCAGCCAGCGCCCGTTCGGTCGAAGGTCGCCTTCGACGTGCGTGACGACGAATCCGGAAGGGCAGATCCATTTCTGAAGATGGCTGGGATCCGTCCAGACCTGCCAGACCAGGTGCAACTCCGCATCGAAGATGCGCCTGATCACCAGCTCCAGTTCCGCAGGCTGTTGTTCTGCTCCAATGCTCATTTGGGATCGTCCTTCCGTTTAAGCTCCGCCAAAACGTGATCGAGCTGATCGAAACGTTCTTCCCAAAACCGTCGATACACGTTCAACCATTCCGTGGCTTCGGCCAGCGGCTGCGCCTCCAGGCGCACCGGTCGTTTCTGGGCGTCCCGACCGCGTGAAACGAGGCCAGCCTTTTCAAGCACTTTCAAATGCTTGGAAATCGCCGGTTGGCTCATGTCGAACGGTTCTGCCAACTCATTGACGGTGGCTTCCCCAAGTGTCAGGCGCGCCAGAATCGCTCTGCGCGTGGGATCGGCAAGTGCCGCAAAAGTGGAATTCAGGTGGGTTGTATGCATATTTATAACCAATCATTTATATAACTGGTTGTTTATATAAAGGCTGTTTTGCTGCGTGTCAACAGAGATCCCGAGGGCTGCTGAAAATCAAACCCGGCCGTTCGCTCACCCGGTTCCTTTGATCCCCGAGGGCCGGTGAGCGCACAACGCGACGATCCGCGACGGAACAAATCGAACTCGTGAGGCCTTGGCGACACAGCGGCACTTCGCGCGATTGTGTACCAATCGCCGCAACGGGACGCATATATAACGGTGGGTTCGGAGAATGGAGGGTGGGGACAGCCCATGGTCCACAACCCACGCCTGCTGGCGCTCGCCACCGCCGTGCCGCCGCATGTCTTCAACCAACGGGACGTGATGGAGGCGGTGCACATCGAATGGATCGGGCCCGGCGAGAACATGGAGCGCCTCTTGCCCGTGTTCGACAACGCGGGCATCGACACGCGGCACTCCTGCATCCCCATGGACTGGCTGCGCGAGGACCGGAACTGGCCCGACCGCAGCGCCGCCTATGTCGAGGGCGCGGTCGAGCTCTTGGAGCGCACCGCGCTGGACTGCCTGGCGCAGGCCGGGCTCGCCGTCGACGAGATCGACGCCATCGTCACCGTCTCGACCACGGGCGTCACCACGCCCAGCCTGGACGCGCTTCTGGTCGAACGCCTCGGCATGCGCCGCAACATCACGCGCCTGCCGATCTTCGGGCTCGGCTGCGCCGGCGGGGTTCTCGGCCTCGGGCGGGCCGCGGCGCTGGCCCAAGCCATGCCGGGCGCCCGCGTGCTGTTGCTGGTGGTCGAGCTCTGCGTCCTGACCTTCCGCAAGGGCGACAAGTCCAAGAGCAACATCATCGCCACCGCGCTCTTCGGCGACGGCGCGGCGGGCGCGATCCTGAACTGCGCCGGCGAGGGGCCGAGCCTGGTCTCCTGGGGCGAGCACACCTGGCCGGGCTCGCTCGACGTGATGGGCTGGCGGATCGAGCCGGACGGCTTCGGCGTCCTGTTCTCGCGCGACATCCCCGAGCTGATCCGGACCCAGTTCCGCCCGGCGCTGGACGGCTATCTCACCGATGCCGCCCATGCGCTCGCCGACTATGACGCCTTCGTCTGCCACCCCGGCGGCACCAAGGTGGTGGCCGCGCTCGAGGAGACCCTGGAACTGCAGACCGGCAGCATGACCCATGCGCGCACGGTCCTGCGCGACTACGGCAACATGTCCGCCGCGACCGTGTTCTTCGTGCTCGAGCGCACCCTCGAGGCCGGCAGCCGCGGGCGGCATTTGCTGTCGGCCCTGGGGCCCGGCTTCTCCGCGGGCTTTCTCACCATGGACGTGCCGTGAGCCTGGGTCTGAGCTGGGGCTTCGCCGACTGGATCGTGTTGCTGGTCGCGGTCCAGCGGCTCTGCGAGCTGGCCTATTCCCGGCGCAACGCCCAGCGGCTGATCGCCGAAGGCGGCTACGAGGTCGGCGCCGGCCACTACCCGGTACTGATCGCCATCCATGTGGGCTGGCTCGTCGCCATGAGCCTGCTGATCCCCGCGGACGCGCCGATCTTCTGGTGGCTGCTCGCCCTCTACGCGTTCCTGCAGGTGGCGCGTTACTGGGTGATCGGCAGCCTGGGGCGCTATTGGACGACCCGCATCATCACCCTGCCCACGGCACCCCTGGTCACGCGCGGCCCCTACCGCTATGTGCGCCACCCGAACTATCTGGTCCTGGTCGGCGAGCTGGCGGTCCTGCCGCTGGCCTTCGGCGCCTGGGAGATCGCGCTGGTGTTCTCGGTGCTGAACGCCGGCATCCTCTGGCACCGCATCCGCATTGAAGAGCAGGCGCTCGACCCGCGGGCGGCCGAGTAGGGCCATTTACGCCAAGAATTTGCTGAAACGACCCGGGCCGCGCCCTGCGTCCTTCGACGGCCGCGCTTCATCCTTCGAGACGCCGCCTTCATCCTGAGGAGGCCTGAAAGGCCGTCTCGAAGGAGAAGGCGGCTCCTCAGGATGAAGTGGTTCGTTCAGGCTGAAGAAGCCCTGTGCCTCCGGTCGCTGATTGCGCACTTGCCGCTCTCAGTAACCGAGACGGACAACGACCTCGGTGGCCGGGTCCGTCACCTCGACGAGGGCGTCTTCGAAGTCGGGCGGGCCGAGGAAGCCCCGGGCCGTATTGCTGAAACCGTAGCCTTCGACCGGCACGCCGAGGAAGTTCCGGTCGAGCCGGCCATCCGAATTGGCGTCGTGGAACACGATCACCGCGTAGCGGCCCGGCGGGAGGTCATTGAAGGTAACGTTACGGCCGCGTGCCGCCGCCTTGAGCGCCGCCCCCGCCAGGCGGTCGCGATCCTTAATGAAGCCGTCCGGCCGGTCGTACAGCTCGAGCGCCCGGTCGAAACCCGGCTCGCTGTCGTAAACCCCGATCATGAGCACGCCGTCGGTCGATTGGACGCCCTCGATGCGCAGCCGGAGGTCCGCGGCGGCCGCCTGCACCGCCCAGAAGAGAGCCGCCGCCAAAACCGCGGTCGGCCCGGTCATGCGCATGGGCGAACGTCCGGGCAAAGCAAAGCCGGACCCATACGAGGCCCGGCTTGCTGATACAGCATGGAGACGTCCCGCTAGGAGGCCGCTTCGGTCTCCAGGTGGCGTTCCACGACCTGGTTCTTCATCGCCTTCTGCAGCTTCTCGAAGGCGCGCACCTCGATCTGGCGCACCCGCTCGCGGGAGATGCCGTATTCCTGGCTCAACTCCTCGAGCGTCGTGGGGTCGTCCTTGAGGCGGCGCTCGGTCAGGATGTGGCGCTCGCGCTGGTTCAGGCCCTTCATCGCCTTGGTCAACATCTCGCGCCGGTCGCTGAGCTCCTGCTGGTCGGCGATCTGGATCTCGTGGCTCTCGCTCTCGTCGACCAGCCAGTCCTGCCACTCGCCCTCGCTCTCGGTCCTGAGCGGCGCGTTCAGGGAGTGGTCGGGCGCGGCGAGCCGGGCGTTCATGGACACAACGTCCGCCTCGGGCACGTTCAGCTCGGTCGCGATTTTGGTGACGTTCTCGGGCGAGAGATCGCCTTCCTCGAAGGCCTGCAGCTTGCCCTTGAGCTTGCGCAGGTTGAAGAACAGCTTCTTCTGGGCCGCGGTGGTGCCCATCTTGACCAGCGACCAGGAATGCAGGATGTACTCCTGGATCGAGGCCCGGATCCACCACATGGCATAGGTGGCCAGACGGAAGCCGCGGTCCGGATCGAAGCGCTTGACCGCCTGCATCATGCCGACATTGCCTTCGGAGATGAGCTCGGCCAGGGGCAGGCCGTAGCCGCGATAGCCCATGGCGATCTTCGCCACCAGGCGGAGATGGCTGGTGACCAGCTTGTGCGCCGCCTCGATATCGCCGTGCTCGCGCCAGCGCTTGGCCAGCATGAACTCTTCCTCGGGCTCGAGCATGGGGAACTTGCGGATCTCCTGGAGATACCGCGACAGATTCCCTTCCGGCGTCAGAGTCGGAATTGCGGGCATGACATCTGTGGTCATACGTTTACTGCTCCTTTTCCCCCGCTCTTGCGTTGGCGGCACATCACCCTTGCCATCGGCCCTGTCATTGGCGCCCATGGTCTCTCACTGCCGAGATATGAGGTGAGATCGGAATGTGACCATACCTTATATAAGGATACATGAAGGGTTAAAAAAGAGCAAACTTTAAATTTCTTCTAAACAACCGATTAATGCTTTGATATCCATCGGTATCGGCGACTGAAACCTTAACGATTTACGCGAAATTGGGTGGTCAAACCCAATCAAATGGGCGTGAAGCGCCTGCCGGCCCAGCCGCCGGGCCGCATCTTCAGCCGCTTCGCCCGCGCCGCGCCGCCGCCGCCCGTAGACCGGATCGCCGATCACCGGGTGGCCGATATGGGCCAGATGCACCCGGATCTGGTGCGTCCGGCCGGTCTCGAGCCGGCATTCCAGGCGGCTCGCCAGCGGCGCCTCGGACGGGCCGTAGCGCCGGGTGACGCGGTATCGAGTCACCGCAGGTTTGCCGCCCCGGGCGAGCACCGCCATTTTCTTACGGTTCCGCGGGTTGCGCCCGATATTGCCGCGAATCTCGCCCGCGGCGGGCGCGGGCACGCCCCAGACGACAGCCGTATAGGCCCGGGCGATGCTGCGCGCCTGGAACTGGGCGACCAGCCCCGAATGGGCGGCATCCGTCTTGGCCACGACCATGAGCCCGCTGGTGTCCTTGTCCAGCCGGTGCACGATGCCGGGCCGCCGAACGCCGCCGACCCCGACCAGGCTGTCGCCGCAATGGGCGATCAAGGCGTTGACCAGTGTCCGGTCCGGGTTTCCGGGTGCCGGATGCACCACCAGCCCGGCTGGCTTGTCGATCACGATCAGGTCCGGGTCCTCGTAGACGACGGAAAGAGGAATATCCTCTCCCCTGGGAATCGCGGGCGCAGCCTCGGGGACAATGATGGCGAAAGTTTGGTCCGGTTTGACCCGGTAGGAGGGCTCCGATATCGTCTCGCCGGCGGTCGCGACGCGGCCGTCCTGGATCAGCGCCTTGAGCCGCGACCGGGACAGCGCGGGGCAGTGGGCGGCGAGAACCGCATCCAGCCGGCCGCCGGCGTCGCCGGCCGCGGTGGTCACCCGGATCTGACGTTCTCCATCGGACATGCCGCCAGACTGACCCCAAATGCAGCAAGCGCTCAAGTTTCTCGTCATCTTCATGGGGATCCTGATCCTGGCCGGGCTGGCGGTGATCGCCATCGAGCTGGGCAGCCGGTTCTCGGGCCGGGGCGGAGACGCCGGCAAGGGCGGCTTCGGCACGGTGGAGCTGGGCCTGCCGGCGGGAACCTCGGTGACCGCCGTTGACGGGACCGTGGATCGCCTGTTCGTCACCACCCGCCTGCCCGACGGCCGCGAGCAGATCCTCATTCTCGACCTGGAGAGCGGCGCGGTGGTCGGCCGGGTCAACGTGACGGCGGCCCCGTGACCCAAGCGAGCGTGCGCCTGCCCCGCGCCTGCCTGCGCCGGATCGAGGAGGCCGCGCGGGCGGCCTGGCCCGAGGAGTGCTGCGGCCTTCTGGCCGGCCGGCGCGGCCCGGACGCTTCGATCGAGATCCTGCGGGCCGTGCCGGCGCCGAACATCGCCGCCGAGCGCGCCCGCCGCTTTGAGATCGATCCCCAGCTCTGGCTCGACCTGCGCCGCCAGCTGGCCGGCGGGCCGGATGCCATTCTTGGGCTCTACCACTCCCACCCGGACGGCGCGGCGCTCCCTTCGCCGCGGGACGCGGCCGCGGCCTGGCCCTTGGGCCCGGCGGACGGGCCCGTGGTCTGGCTGATCACCGCCATGCGCGCCGGCGCCGTGACGGAAACCCGCGCCCATGCCTTCCTGGGCGCGGATCGGGGCTTCCAAGAGATCTCTTTGGTTTCTGTCGATTAAGGGGCGGCGGAGAGCGCCTCCGGAGGCTATGATCCCGCCCATGAACTTCGCCAGCGACAACACGACCATCGTCGCGCCCGAGATCCTGGCCGCGATCGAGCGGGCCAACCAGGGCCAGGCCATGCCTTACGGCAACGACGAGATCACCGCGCGGCTGGCCGACCGTTTCGCCGAGGTGTTCGAGACCGAGGTCGCGGTCTTCCCGGTGGCCATGGGCTCGGCAGCGAACTCCTTGGGCCTCGCCACCATGACGCCGCCCTGGGGCGCGATCTACTGTCACGAGGAGTCGCATATCAACATGGACGAGTGCGGCGCGCCCGAATTCTATACCGGCGGCGCCAAGCTGGTCGCCATGGCGGGCGCCGAGGGCAAGCTCCAGGCCGCGGATCTGGCCGAGCGGCTGGGCCGCGCCGGCACCGGCGTCGTGCATCACGTGCAGCCCGCGGCGGTGAGCCTGACACAGTCGACCGAGGCCGGCACCGTCTACACCCCGGACGAGATCGGCGCCATCGCCGCGCTCTGCCGTGCCCACACGCTCGGCCTGCAGATGGACGGGGCGCGCTTCGCCAATGCCGTTGCCGCGCTCGATTGCGCGCCGGCCGACATCACCTGGCGGGCGGGCGTGGACGTGCTCGCCTTCGGCGCCACCAAGAACGGCGCCATGGCGGCCGAAGCGGTCGTGTTCTTCCGCAAGGACCTGGCCGCGGACTTCGAATTCCGGCGCAAGCGGGCCGGGCACCTGTTCTCCAAGATGCGCTTTGTCTCGGCTCAGCTTGAGGCCTATCTTGCGGACGGCCTCTGGCTCAAGAACGCGGCCCACGCCAACGCCATGGCCCGTCGGCTCGCGGACGGGCTCGGCGCCGTGGAGGGCGCGCGGCTCCTGCATCCGGTGGAGGCCAACGAGATCTTCGTCGCCCTGCCCGAGCCGGTGATCCGCGGGCTCGAAGGGGACGGCTTCCTCTTCTACCGCTGGGAGGGCGAGGGCTCGACCACGCTTCGCCTGGTCACCGCCTTCAGCAGCCGCCAAGAGGACGTCGACGCATTCGCCGCCGCCGCCCGCCGGCACGCCGCCGC
>JASJBI010000058.1 GCA_030066595.1 Alphaproteobacteria bacterium
TCCTCGGCCACGACCAGGAAGGCGCCCGGTCCGCCGATCACGCAGTCCCGATAGTAGAGGTCCAGATCCGGGATGTTGTAGCGGGAGAACGGACCGCCGCCGTCGTCCAGGATCGGCAGACCGTTGATGGTGACGCCCTCGGCGACCGCCTTGTCCCGCGCGAACGTCACCAGACCGCCCGCGTTGTTCGGCCCGTCGCCCGAGACGTCGATCACCCGCCGCATGCCCTCGAAGCCGTTCCCGTCGAACATGGGCAGCGCATACTTGATGGCGCGCGAGATGGAGGTGTAGAGGGCGATGCTCGGCGGTTTCAGGCCCAGCGCATCGGCGAAGGCGTGGGCGTCGTTCGCGGTCTTGATCAGGGTCCAGTCGACGACCCGGTTCACGTGTCCCGTGCCGGCCCATTCCACATAGGCGACGGCGATCTGACCGATCTGGCCCGAACGGATGGCGCGAATCACCTCGGCATCGCGGAACGCCGCGATATAGCCCGTCCGCTGAAGATGGGCCTCGGCTTCGTCGATGCTGCGCGACACGTCGACGGCGAGCACGAGCTCCAAGTCGACCGGCTGCTCGACCGCCGCCGCGGACGGCGACATCATGCCTGCGAGCAACAGCGGCAACGCCGTGAGAAATCGACCCATCCGGTCTCCTTGACCTGGAGGCCCCGGCAGGATGACACCGAGTCCCGTCTCCGTCCAGCCGCGCCTGACGGCTCCGGGCCGCGGAGCCTGCAGACATGAAACAACGGTATACGGACTACGTACCAGCCCCGCGTCCTGGATGCAGATCAATTTAAGTTGACTGGGCGTCGCGGCGATTTGGTGGATAGTTGCTGGCTTGTCCCTAGGAATTTCGCAGGGTGCCGCCCCGTTTGGCGGACGCCATATGCCGACACCCGATGCTGCAGGCGACACGCTCAGCGAGCCGCCCCCCCTCGCCAACCTGCTGACGGCCACGGCCGCGGGCGACCGACGCGCCTTCACCATGCTCTACGCGCAGAGCAGCGGGCAGCTCTTCGCCGTCATCCTTCGAATCCTGAAACAGCGGAGCTGGGCCGAGGAGGTCCTGCAGGAGGCCTATATCGGGATCTGGAGCCACGCCGGCAGCTACGCGCCGGACAAGGGCTCGGCCATGGCCTGGATGATCGCGATCGCGCGCAACCGGGCGATCGACGTCTACCGCCGCGAGCGGGCCCGCCGCGCACTGGACGATCCCGCGGACCCGGCCGACGCCGTCGCCCCGGATCCCAGCCCCTCGGACTTCGCCGAGGCGGACGACACCGCGCGCGCCCTGCGCCGCTGTCTGGAGGAGCTCGAGGACAAGCAGCGCGAGAGCATCCTGCTGGCTTATCGCGACGGCTATACTCATCAGGAGATCGCAGACCGCCTGGAGAGCCCGATCGGCACGGTCAAGAGCTGGATCCGGCGCGGGCAGCTGCGCTTGAAGACGTGTCTGGAACGATGACGGACGAGCTGGATCAGTTGGAGGCCCTCGCGGCCGATTATGTCCTCGGCACACTGGACGAGTCCGAGCGCCGGCGGGTGCGCTCCCGGCTGTCGCGGGACCCGGAGCTCGCTCGGCTGGTTCAGGAGTGGACGCTTCGGCTCTCGCCGGTGGCCGAGGCGCTGCCGCCGGTCGAGCCGCCGCCCCATGTCTGGCAGCGCATCGAGGCGGCCCTGGACGAGACGCGGCCGGCGGCGCGGCGGGAGAGCCTGTTCGAGCGCCTCGGCTTCTGGCGCTGGTGCACCGCCGGCGCCGCCGCGGCGGCGGCCGTGCTCGCCCTTTACGTGGCGCTGGGGCCGCTGCCGACGGACGCGCCGGCGCCGCCGCGCTACGTCGCCACGCTGAGCCAGGACCCGGCCGCCCCGGCCTGGCTGGCGACCGTCGATCTCGAGGCCCGGCAGGTCCTGGTCCGGCCGGTCGGCCAGGTCGCCGGGCACGACGGGGCGTTCGAACTTTGGCTCATTGCTGGCGCGGAGTCGCCGCCACGGTCCCTCGGGCTGTTGCCGCCGTCGCAAGAGGTGGCGCTGCCGATTTCGGCGGAGCTGGCCGGCGCGATCTCGCCGGCCGCGGCCCTGGCCGTCAGCCTGGAACCCGTGGGCGGCTCGCCGACCGGCCTGCCGACCGGGCCCGTGGTCTATCAGGCGCCCCTCATCGGCTTGGATCGTTAGCCGCGCGGCTGCGCGAGCAACAAGTAGAGGATGTTGTTGATGGTCACCGGGTGGTGGGTGATGCCCATGTGATCGCCTGGGACGAACATCACGCTGTCCCACTTGATCGGGGTATGCACGCGCGGGACCCAGTCGGCGCCGACCCGCTCGTCGAGCAGGGCGCTCGTACGCAGAACCGTCCCGTCGCCGGGCGCGCGCTGCTCGTAGCGGAGCCGCCGCTCGCCGGGCGTGGCCGCGGCGAGCAGCGGCGTCAGCACCGAGTCGCCGGCGAAGAGATGCATGCGCAGATGCCGCGGCTGCCTGGGAGGAAGTGTGTCGAGCGCGCGATGCAATGACCGGGCAGCCGCGAGGCACTTGCTCAGATGATCGAGAGCGATGTCGCGGCGTTCGGCCGCAGTGGCGGCTTCGGGAATCAGCATCGCTAAATCGTCGTCGCGATCCGGCGCGGCGAGCCCCCAACCCATGCGACGCCACAAGTCTGGGTCCAGGAGGTCGGGCGCGTCCTCCTCGCCGACGATCCGGAGCGGCCGGTGGCGGGACCGGGGCAGCAGCTGATAGATCGACGGCATCGAGCCGAGCAGGGTCGCCGGGTAGGCGGGATGGACGGGGTTTCGGCCAAGGCCGGAGACGAGGCGCCCGAGGGCGAACAGAGAGCCGGCGTTCGGCGTTCCGACGATTATGACATTCTCGACGAACTGGGCCCCTTCCCAGGTGGGCCGCGGCGACTCGTCATAGGGCAGCAACTGACCGCCATACTGCAGGTAATAGCGGAGCAGAAGGCCGCCCATCGAGTGGGCCACGACGTCGAAGCGGATCCGCCTGTCGCTGCCGCGCTGCGCTTGCAGGAAACGGGTCGTCTGGCGGATGAAGCGGTGGAAGCGGATGGCGCTCTCGTCAAGGCTGCGTCGCCAGTCGTAGTCGAACTCGAACGCCGTCGCCGAACCCTCGCCCTGATAGGCGGGCATGTCGCGCCTTCGCCCGATCGTGGCGTCGGCATAGCCGGAGACGCCCATCGCCCCCAGGACGTTGCCATAAATACGCTTTCGGATCGGGATGCCGGCGAACTTGCCCTTGACTTCGGCGAGCGAGCCGGCGGTCTGGCTGGTGCTGTGCAGCTGGTCCAGTGGCACCCCCATCTTCACCGGCAGGCCGATGACCCGGAAGTCCTCGGGCGTCGCCGGATTGATGGGATCCGTGCGGAAATCGCCCCAGATCTGCCGCGAGGCGAGCGCCCCGACGAGCCGGGAGCCCATAATCCCCGGGATCACGATGACTGGGTTGCGGGTGGTCAGATCCTGCCGCACAGCATGGCGGTAGATGCTGGCGATGTCCGCGCGCTCGGGCTCGGCCTCATGCCGCCCCGTGTTCGGCGTAAGCATCGCCTCGAACCATGCCCGCGAGAGTATGCGCCGCCCTACCATGTCTGATCCCGCCGCTCCGTCCCACGCAGTCGCATGGACAGGATTCGCTTTTCAGCTCATGGCGTTGACACTACCTTGCCGACTCTTGCGCGTACACAGGGTTGGGGGAAACCGGACTTCCAATGGCGCGCCCACGCTCGCTGCAACGCAGTCTTGTCGTCAATCTCTGTGTGAACGTCGTTCTGCTGGGCGCCTTCATGCTTGGGATTGCGCTGTGGACGCAAGAGATCATCGTCAAGCGCGCCACGTCCCGGATTATTCGGGATGTCCAGAACCGAGCCGTGGCGGGTCTCGCCAGCTTCGATCGCGGCATGGTCCGGGTCCTTGAACTGACCGAATCCTGGCTGGAGGACCGTTGGTCCGGCGAATGGACGGAGACGGAATTCGAGCAGACTCTCGTGCCGTTGCTGGGCGCGATCCCCTATCTCTCGTCCGTCATGGTCGCAGATCCATCGGGCAATCTGTATGTCCTCACACAAAGGCCGGGCGAATGGCGCACGATGCTGTTCCGGCCCAATGAATGGGGCCGTCAGGTGCGCACGCGCCAATGGTCCGAGACCCAACGAACGCCAAGGCAAGGTTGGGTCGAGAGCGCCTATTCCGTCTTCACCTCTCCCTGGTTCACCTTCGCCAGGGGCATCCAGGACAAGGCGGGTCGGCGCGTGCCTATGAAAGCTCGCCTTCACGTCAGCGACCCGCGTGCAGTGACTGCAACGGGAGTGCGGGGCCGCATTGTGAGCGTGGCGGTGACGCGCCACGGCGGAGACTTCGTCGTCATGGCGTTTCAGGCAAACCTCGAAACTGCGACCGAATTGGCACGCAGCCTGAGACGGCTCGACGGCGGCCGCGACGCCATCCTCTACGGCAGCCCGAACCGGAAAGAGAACCTGATTTTCCTGGCGGTTCCCAACCATCCCGGGGCCCCGACGATCGAGGACGCCAAACGCCATCTGCTGCGTCCTCCGTCCGAGCTGGGCGGGCCGGTCAGCGATCTGGTCGACTACCTCTTCGAGCAGAAGGAATACATCCTGGGCGAGCCGGCTCGCTTTTCGAGCGGCGGTGAACCGTGGTGGGGCATAATCGCCGAGTTGCCTCCGTTTGCGGATGCCGTCGAATCGATGACGCACCCGCGGTGGCTGGTCGTTGCCAGGTCGGAGGCCGAGCTCCTGGCCACTATCCCGAACGTGATCCCATGGATCATTGCCGTCACGCTGGTGATCGTGACACTGGCGATCTGGCGCGCCGCCCGCCTGGCAACCACCATCAGCCGGCCGATCGAGGAGCTTGTGGACGAAAGCCGACGCATGCAACGGCTTGATTTCGAGCAGGAGAGGAAATTCGAGACCGATATCGTGGAGCTCGGCATCCTCGGGACAGCCATGGATTCCATGCGGCGGGCGCTCTGGTCCTACGCCTCGGTCAGCGAAGAGGAGCGGATGGCCGACGCGATCATGCGCGCAACCCTGCCGATATCGTTTCCGCAGCCGTCGGGTTTCCAGATCGAAGCCCTGCGCCGGCCGGCGGCAGAACCCTGCGGCGCCGTCTTTGACGTGATCCAAGCGGCCCGATCCGGCCCATCGACCGGGCGGCGCAAGACCGCACGAAGCCAGGGCGGCGTCGATTGTCTCATGCTCGACCCGCAGGGGGCGGGTCTGGAGGCGGCGATGTTGAGCGCGCAACTGCGCGCAGTATTCCGCGCGGCGGTCCATGCCGAGGTGGAGCTCGGGGAGATCGCCCGCGCCATGGACGTGCTCCTCCGCGAGGACCTGCGCAACGCCGGATCGGTGCGCGCCTGGTTCGGAGACCTCAACGTCGATCGCGCGACCCTGTCCAGTATCTCCGCTGGGTTCGAGACGCCCCTGCACTACCGCGCCCATGGGCGCCGCTTCGCCGCCGCAAGCGACGCTGGCTCGTCTTTAGGCGGGCCGGAAAAGGGGCCGCCCCTGCGTACGGCAACAGTGAAGCTGTCGGCGGGCGACATTTTCGTGGTCGCCTCAATTGGCGTCATCGACGCCCTCAACACCGAACGCGAACGGTTCGGCAGCGCGCGGATCGAAACGGTCATCGCCGAGCACGCCTCGGCCCCCGCCGCCGAGATCCTCGCGCACCTGGAGACCACCCTCGAGACCTTCTGCGAGGGCGCTCAAGCCATGGCCGACCAGACGGTCCTGCTGATCAAGCGCGAGGGCTAATCCGCCGCGCTGCGGCGGGCCGTCGCCTCCGACGTCAAGAGACCATCAAGACCGCGCAGTCGCCGCATTGGACGAGACGGTCGCCCACCATGGTCTCATTGGCGCGCGGTCCCCGAGACCATCGCCGCCTTCTTCAACTCCGCAGGTCCGGATCTGATCCGGACGATATCGACGGGGATTATGTCGAGTTCCAGGACGACGGGCTCGCCGATATCCGCCGCAAGGATTCCCTGGAACTTGTCCATGCGGTCCTGGACGTTCGACATGGCAGCATTCGGCACAAACCCATCCATGGAAACATGAACCACGCCGTTTCGGTAGTCGACGTGAATGGCCTCGATCCTGCCTCTGCCGGAAATCAAGTCCGGTCGAGTCGCGGCCAGCTTCACTGACAGTCGGAGCACTCTGTTTTTCACGTACATCTCACGAAGAGCCTCATCGAGCGGCTCGAATATCAGGAACGAGAATCCTGCGAACAGGATCAGGGCAACCAGCGCCTTCTTCCAGGCCCCGTAGCGCTGGAACAGGAAGACCAGCATCGCGACGGCGACGATTCCGACGAGGTTGGTCAAGAACAGAACGAACGAACCGGTCGCGATGTCGGTCCCGCCGCCGAACAGCCCGAACTCGCCCAACGAGATGCCAGTGGCCGACGTGGCCTTTTCGCCGAGCGCCAAACCGATCCCCGTGACGGCCAGCGGGGGCACCAGGGCGACGGCGATGGCGACCCCCGCGATCGAGTTGGCGATGCTCCGGCGCGTGTGAACGAAGGCCGCGGCGCCGCCCGCCGCGAGCGCGACGCCCAGGTCCAGCAGTGTCGGCGACGTCCGCGCCAGGATTTCCGAGCCCGCGACCCGCATGCCGATAATCCACATGCTGAGATATGCGATCGCAACCACGAGAACCGTCCCGGCGGCCACGGTCACGAGCGACATACTGATCAGCCGACGGTCGAAGGCCACCAGCCCATAAGACAGGCCCATGATGGGCGACATCAACGGCGCGATGATCATCGCGCCGATGATCGCCGGCGCGCTGTTCGCGATGAGACCGAACGTGGCAATCGCGGCCGCAATTGCGAGCATGAAGAAGAACGCGAATGCCGGAACGCTGGCACTTACCATCTGCTGCGACAGATCCTCGGCCGGGACCGGCTGCTCGGTATAGGGCGCCCAGCCGCCCGTCAGGCCGCGCCATGCGCGCCTGAGAACCGCTGCCGTCCGAATGGTTGACCTGCGAACTCGGCTCATTTCGTCTTCCTCCTCGAAAGGTCCGCTGCTCGGAAATCATAGTTGCATGATCTTTGTGCGGACCTAGCTCGGCAACTGGCCATAATGCGAGGGACGGCACTGGCAGATGTGCGGGCGCGATCGGAGCGCAGCCAAGAGCCCGGGCTCTCTATGATCCGGTCCTGCTCCGCCGGGCCGTCTCGCCTGGCATCGGCCTGGTCTTGGCCGAGGATCGAGGGAAGACGCGCTGGCGTTAACACTCGGATTGACGGTTGGGCGCGATCACTCCTGCCGCTCGCGATCATGGGCGATTTTCGCCCCGCAGCGGCGGCAGTACTGCGCATCCGGCTGGTGTATCTAAAGACCACACCTAGGACACTCGAACGCGACCTACGGCGTCTCTAAGACAGCTCGGCGAGACGGTCGGGACCATTCAAGAGAGCCTATCTGGCCCGCACTCGGCCAGGGCAGCCCAAAACGACGCGGTCCTACCGCGCGGCGGACATCTGCGCCGGCAGGGCCGCCAGGAGCGGTTCCGGGTTGATCGCGCGGGTTCCCTTGCGGATCTCGAAATGCAGCTGCGGCCGGTCGACGATGCCGCTGCTGCCGACCCGGGCGATCAGCTGGCCGCGTCGCACCCGCTGGCCCCGCTTGACCAAGAGCTTCTGGCTGTGGGCGTAGGCGGTCATCCAACCGCCGTTATGCTTGATCAGCAGCAGGTTGCCGAAGCCGCGCAGCTCGTTGCCGGCGTAGACCACGGTGCCGCTTTCGGCGGCCAGGATCGGCGTGCCGCGGGGGGCCGCGATGTTGATGCCGTCATTGTGCTGGCCCCCCTGCTTGGCGCCGTAGCGCGAGATCACCCGTCCCTGGACCGGCCACTGGAAGCCGCCGCCGCGAAACGCGCTGGCCGTGGCGCCCTCGCCGTCACGGCCCTGGTCTCTCGCGACCGGACGGTTCGCTCGGCCGGCCTCGCCGCGGCCGCCGGGCAGCCGCAATCGCTGCCCGACCCGGATCGTATAGGGCGGCTGGATCTCGTTTTTGCGAATCAGTTCGCTCTGCTGGATGCCGTAGCGTCGCGCGATCTGGTAGACCGTGTCGCCCCGCTCCACCTCGTGATAGCGGGCGCGCGGCAGCACCAGAGTCTGGCCGACGTTGATGACGAAGGGCGGGGACAGCGCATTGACGGCAATGATGTCGCGGACCGGCAGGCCGTAGCGGCGCGCGATGCCATAGACCGTGTCGCCGGACTGCACCTTGACCGTCGCCGGAACCGGAGCAACCCGCGCCCTGTCCGGCTGACCGCGCCATTCGGCGCAGCCCGCCAGCCAGAGCACCAGTCCGATCAACAGCAGTCCGGCGGGATGCCGGCGGTGGTGATGCGTCATGCCCTGCCCGATCAGGTCGTACCTACGAACATCAACAGCGTTTCGGGCCTCGTCCTTCGCCCTTCGACAAGCTCAGGATGAAGGGCTCGGAATGACGGTCTCGGTTCCCTGTTACCATTCATTCGCTCGTCGGTGTAAGGGCCTCTCTTAGAGTTGCGATCATCGACGCGTGGGTCAAATCCAAATGCAGCGGCGTCACCGAGACGATGCCCTGATTGACGGCGGAGAGGTCGGTGTTCGGCAGGGACGGCTCCTCGTCGCGCAGCGGTCCGATCCAGTAATAGGGTCGGCCGCGCGGGTCGTGCCGCTCGATCAGGTGGTCGCCGAGCTTGCGGCGGCCCTGGGTGGTCACTTCGACGCCCTTGACCGAGCCGGCCGGCACATTCGGGAAGTTGATGTTGAGGTAGACGTTGCGGGGCCATTCGACCGAGACCAGCTGTCGGATCAGCTCGGGCGCGTGCCGTTCGGCCGTGGCCCATTTGGTCGGACCGGCGTCGTCGGTGAGCTGGCTCAGGGCGATCGAGGGCAATCCCATCAGGGTGCCTTCCATGGCCGCGGCGATGGTGCCCGAATAGGTCACGTCCTCGCCCAGATTGCCGCCCCTGTTCACACCGGACAGGACCAGGTCGGGCGGGTGATCCTTGAGGATGTGGCGGATCGCCAGCAGCACGCTGTCCGTGGGCGTGCCGTCCACGGCGAAATGGCGGTCGGACAGGCGGCGGATGCGCAAGGGATGGCGCAGGGTCAGGGAATGGCTGGCGCCGCTTTGCTCCGCCTCGGGCGCCACCACCCAGACATCGTCCGAAAGGGTCCGCGCGATCTTCTCGAGGGTCTTGAGCCCGGTCGCGTGCACGCCGTCGTCGTTGGAGAGCAGGATCCGCGCTCGGGCCAGCTCACGCAGCGCCGCCGCCATGTCAGACGTCCGGCCCGGAAAGCCGGTCCAAGCCGCCCATATAGGGACGCAGGGCCTCGGGGATGACCACCGAGCCGTCCGCCTGCTGGTAGTTCTCCAGCAGCGCGATCAGCGTCCGCCCTATGGCCAGGCCGGAGCCGTTCAGGCTGTGTACGAACTCGGTTCCCTTCTGCCCGGGCCGGCGGAACCGCGCCTTCATGCGCCGGGCCTGAAAGTCCCAGCAATTGGAGCAGGAGGAGATCTCCCGGTAGGTGTCCTGGCCGGGCAGCCAGACCTCGATGTCATAGGTCTTGCGGGCGGCGAAACCCATGTCGCCGGTGCTCAAGACGACCAGCCGGTAGTGCAGGCCCAGTCGCTTCATTATCTCCTCGGCGCAGGACGTCATGCGCTCGTGCTCGTCCTCGGACTGCTCGGGCGTGGTGATGCTGACCAGCTCGACCTTGCTGAACTGGTGCTGGCGCAGCATGCCGCGGGTGTCCTTGCCGGCGGCGCCCGCTTCGGCCCGGAAGCAGGGCGTCAGCGCGGTGACCCGGATCGGCAGATCGCTCTCGTCCAGCACGTCCTCGCGGGCCAGATTGGTCAGCGGCACTTCGGCGGTCGGGATCAGCCAGTAATCGTCGGTGGTGCGAAACAGATCCTCGGCGAACTTGGGCAGCTGGCCGGTGCCGAACAGCGAAGCGTCCCGCACCAGGATCGGCGGCGCGACCTCGGTATAGCCGAACTCGCCAGTGTGGATGTCCAGCATGAATGCGGCGAGCGCCCGTTCGAGCCGGGCCAAGGCGCCTCTGAGCAGCACGAAGCGCGCGCCCGAGAGCTTGGCCGCGGTCTCGAAGTCCATCAGGCCCATGGCCTCGCCAATGTCGAAATGCTGTTTCGGTTCGAAGTCGAAGGCCGGTTTGTTGCCGTGCATGCGCAGTTCGAGATTGGCGCTCTCGTCCGCGCCCTCCGGCACGTCGTCCGCCGGTGCGTTCGGATAATCCGCAAGCAGCGCGTCCAGACCCTCGCCGAGGCCCCGCTCCTCTTCTTCCAGAACCTGCAACCGGTCCTTGAGGCCCGCCACCTCGGATATCAGCGCGCCGGCGTCCTCGCCTTTCTTCTTGGCCTCGCCGATCGCCTTGGAGCGCTCGTTCCTGAGCGCCTGGAGCTCCTGCATCTCGCCGATCGCGGCCCGGTGCTTCTCGTCCACGGCCAGGATGGTTGCCGACTCGGGCGCGAGCCCACGCCGCTTGAGCGCCGCGTCGAAGGCGTCGGGATGATCGCGAATCCATCGGATGTCGTGCATGCGCGCCGTTCTCGGTCTTGCCGTCGGGAGAGACTGATCAGTAACGGAGGAGGCCCGGCGAAATCAACCGGCTTCGCGGCCCGATCGCCTTACTGATACTCTTCGTCGAGCTTGGCCTCGGCCTCGGCCCGCTTCTTCTCGACCAGCTTGGCGCAGAAGATCGAGACCTCGTAGAGCAGCAGAATCGGCAAAGCCAGCCCGATCTGGCTGATCACATCCGGCGGCGTCAGGAGCGCGGCCGCGATGAACACACAGACCACCGCGTATTTGCGCTTCTCGGCCAGCCCCTGCGAGGTCACCAGGCCGACCCGCGCCAACAGGGTCAGCAGCACCGGCAGCTCGAAGCCCAGCCCGAAGGCGAAGATCAGGCGCATGACCAGCGAGAGGTACTGGTCGACCTTGGCCTCGAGCTGGATCGGCAGCTCGCCCTCGCCGCCCGGGGTCTGGAAGCTCAGGAAGAAATCCCAGGCGAGCGGCATGATGAAGTAGTAGACCAGCGCGCCGCCAAGGAAGAACAGGATCGGCGTGGCCACCAGGAACGGCAGGAAGGCCCGCTGTTCGTGCTTGTAGAGGCCGGGTGCGACGAACTTCCAGAGCTGCACCGCGAAGATCGGAAAGGTCAGGAAGGCCGCGGCGAAGAACGCCACCTTGACATAGGTGAAAAAGGCCTCGTGCAGGGCCGTGAAGATCATCCGGTTGCTGGCTTCGGCGCCCAAGGTCTCGGCCAGGGGGCGGACCAGGAAGGCGAAGATGTCTTCCGCGAAATAGAAGCAGGCGAAGAAGGCCACAACGAAGAAGATGACGGCCTTGAGCATGCGCTGACGCAGCTCGATCAGATGATCGAGCAGCGGCATCTTCGAATCTTCGACCTGTGCGCTCACCGGTTGGAGGCTGCGGCGGTATCGGCCGTGTCGGCCGGGCGGTCTTCGGGTTTGCCCCCGCCGTCATCCGCCGCCGGGCCGGCGCTGCTGTCTGCCTGCGCCGGCTCCGCCTTGTGAATCGTCGGCTCCGCCGGTTCCGCGGCCGGCGCCGACGGCTTGCTCTTATCGGTCTGTGCGGCGGGCTTGGGCTTCGCGTCCAGCGCCGGATCGTCGTTCATGATGTCGGCGGTGGGGTCGATCAGATCGTCGAACTCGCCCGAAAGCTGGTCCTTCGCGGCGTCCTCGACCTCGGCCCTGAGCTCCTTGAGCTCCGCCTCCCGGACCAGATCGTCGACCCCGTCCTGGAACTCACGCGCCAGGGACCGGGCCTTGGCGATCCAGGCCCGCACGGTGCGCAGGACCTTGGGCAGGTCCTTCGGTCCCACGACAAGGATGGCGATCACCACCACGATCGCCATTTCGGTCCAGCCGATGTCGAACATGGACGTCTATCGCCTTACGCGTTCGGGGGTCGGGACACGCTGCCACACCCCGCTCCGAGCCTCAGCCTTCGGCGGCTTTGCTCTGCCCCGCGGTCTTGTTCACGGGCTCGGCCTCTTCGGTCGCCTCCGACTTGAGCGCCGGCTTGGCGCCCTCCGGGCCTTCGTCGCTCTCTTCGCTCTCCTGGTCGGACTTCAGGCCTCGCTTGAACGAGTTGATGCCCCGGCCGACATCGCCCATGAGGCGCGCGATCTTGCCGCGCCCGCCGAACAGGATGAGCACGATAACGAGCACAATGACCCACTGCCAGATGCCCGCAAATCCTCCCATCATGGTGTCGGACTCCCGTGGTGATCAAACAAGTTGCGGCGGATCATCGCAGAAACGCAAGACCCCCGCAACGGCCCTACTATGTAGTGTCAGTTAGCGGAAATACAAAGGCTTGGTCCAAATCCAGGTCCACGCTGACCACCTCCCCCTCGGGCGGCAGGACCTGCCCGGGCATCCGGGAATGCATATGCAGGCCACGGTTGCCGTCATTGGCCACGTCCAGGTGTATCAGGCTGCTGCGCCCCAGCATCCGGGTGGCGATGACCCGGGCGCGGCTGCCGCCGCTCGGCGCCGGCACCCCCCAGGAGGCGATCTTGGTGCCCAAAGGCGCGATCCTGAGCGCCTCGGGCCGGATCAGGATCTCGACCCGGTCGCCGTCCCCCGCCGCGTCCGCCGGGATCCGGCCGAACGGGGTCTTCACCGCGCCGGTCTCGACCGTGCCGACCAGGCGGTTGACGTCGCTGAAGAAGCGCGTGACGAAGGCCGAGGCCGGCTGGCTGTAGATCTCGGTGGGCGCGCCGATCTGCTCCAGGCGGCCGGCCCGCAACACGGCGATGCGGTCGGCCATGAACATCGCCTCTTCGGCGTCGTGGGTGACGATCAGGCAGGCCGTGCCGCTGTCCTTGAGGATGTGGTAGACGTCGTCGCGGACCTGGTCCCGGAGCCGCGCGTCGAGCCCGGCGAAGGGCTCGTCCAGCAACAAGAGCCGCGGCCCCGGCGCCAAGGCCCTGGCCAGCGCCACGCGCTGCTGCTGGCCGCCGGACAGCATATGAGGATAGGCCCCGGCCTGTTCCGACAGGCCCACCTGGTCGAGCGCGGCCGTCGCCCGGTCCTTGCGCGCCGCCGGCTCGAGTGCGCGCAGGCCGAAGGCCACGTTCTCCAGGATGTCGAGGTGGGGAAACAGAGCGTAGTCCTGGAACACCAGGCCGACCCCGCGTTCGTCCGGAGGCGTGTCGAGGCCGGCCGCCGCGTCCGCGACCAGTTGTCCGCCGAGCCGGACCCGGCCGGCCTGGATGTGCTCGAGGCCGGCCACCAGGCGCAGCAAGGTGGTCTTGCCGCACCCCGACGGGCCGACCAGACAGAGGATCTCCCGCGCCCGGACCGACAAGGTGACGGCGTCGACGGCCAGCACGGTCGCGAAGGCGTGCCGGACCTCTTCCAGCGCGACGGCCGGACCCTCGCTGGGGTCAGGCATCCTACATGCGCCCCGGCTGGTCGGCGGCGCTGCCCGGCCGGGCCCGAGTGACCGCCCGGCTCAACAGAATCACCGGGATGATGCCGACCAGCAGGATGGCCAGCGACGCGCTCGACGCCTCCTGCAGCTGCTCGTCCACGGCGAACTCGTAGACCCGGGTGGCCAGGGTGTCGAAGTTGAACGGCCGGATGATCAAGGTGGCGGGCAGCTCCTTCATCACGTCGACGAAGACCAGCATGCCGGCGGTCAACAGGCTGGCGCGGATCATCGGCAGGTGAACGCGTCTCAGGGTCGCGCCCGGGCCCACGCCCAGGGTGCGCGCGGCCCCGTCCATGCTGGGCGTCACTCTGGCCAGGCCGGACTCCACCGTGTTGGTGGCGATGGCGAAGAACCGCACCAGATAGGCGAACACCAGGGCCGCGAGCGTGCCCGACAGCAAGAGCCCGGTGGAGATGCCGAGATGGGCCCGCATCCAGGCATCGACCTGGTTGTCGATCCAGGCAAAGGGCAGCATGACTCCGACCGCGATCACCGCGCCCGGAACCGCATAGCCCATGCTGGCGACGCGCGCCGCGGCGGCGCTCAGCCAGCTGCGGTGGAGGCGTTGTCCGTACGCCAGCACGACCGCCAGCGCGACCGCCAGCGCCGCGGTCAGGCCGGCGAGCAGCAGGCTGTGCCAGGCCAGCCGGAAAAAGCTCGCGTCGATCCACTCCCGCGTCTCGACCGCCCATTTGACCAGGGCCAGTGCCGGCAGCAGGAAACCGAGGACGATCGGCGCGGCGCAGGCGGTGACGGCCAGCAGGGCGCGCCGGCCCCGCAGCACGAACTGCGGCAAGGGCCGGTAGGTCTGGGTCGCCTGGTGGAACCCGGCGCCGCCGCGGGAGCTGCGTTCCAGCGCGATCAGCGCGAACACGAAGATCATCAGGATGGCGGAGAGCTGCGCCGCCGCCGTGGGCTCGCCCAGGCCCAGCCAGGTCCGGTAGATGCCGGTGGTGAAGGTGTCGACGGCGAAGAACTGCACCGTGCCGAGATCGTTGAGGGTCTCCATCAGCGCCAGCGCCAGACCGGCGACGATCGAGGGGCGCGCCAGCGGCAGCGCGACCGACCAGAAGCAGCGCCACGGTCCGCAGCCGAGGGTCCGGCTGACCTCCAGGGCGCAGACCGACTGCTCGACGAACGCCGCGCGGGCCAACAGATAGACATAGGGGTAGAGCACCAGCGCCATCATGATCACGGCGCCAGCCAGAGAGCGGATCTCGGGAAACCAATAGTCAGCCCGGCTCTCCCAGCCAAAGACGTCGCGCAGACCGGTCTGCAACGGCCCCGCGAAGTCCAGCAATCCGGTATAGGTGTAGGCGATCACATAGGCCGGCACGGCGAAGGGAATCAGGAGCGCCCATTCGAAGACGCGTCGGCCGGGAAACTGACACATGGTCACCAGCCAGGCCGTCCCGACGCCGATCACCAGTACGCCCGTGCCCACGCCCAGGCTCAGATAGAGCGTGTTCAGCAGGTAGCGGGGCAGCACGGTCTCGACCAGATGCCCCCAGATCTCCGGCGCCGGCGCGAACACGTTGCCGGCCACCACCAGCACCGGCACCGAGACCACCGCCGCCACCATCAGGGCCAAGAACGTCCAGCCGGTGCCGCCGGCGCGGCGCCGGAACAGCTTCCGTGACGGCGGCGAAGTCGAGAGCGTGGTGTCGGCCAAGGTCCTTCCAATACCCGTTACAGCGCGTGCGCGCGCTCGACGCGCGGGCGCGCGGGTCGGTTCCCGTCAACAAATAGAGAACGTATTGCGAATAAGTCGCAATTACAAGATGAAGACGTGAGCCAGGAAACTAGTTCTCTTCCGCTTCCAGCAGGTTCGACTGGAGATCGCTGGCGTCCAGCGACTCCTCCTCTTCCGCCCCGTCGGCGTCTTCTTCCTCAGACGCCGGCGTCAGCTCACCCCGCTCCCGGAGAAGTCCGATCGCCGGCCGCGTGTCCAACAGGCCGGCCGCCTTGAGCTCGTCCACGCCCGGCAAGGCATCCAGCCCCGGCAGCCCGAAGTGCTCGAGAAAGGCGTCCGTGGTGACCCAGGTCACCGGCCGGCCGGGCGTCCGGCGCCGGCGTCCCGGCTTGATCCAGCCCGCCTCCAGCAACATGTCGAGCGTGCCACGGCTCTGTCCCACGCCTCGAATTTCCTCAATCTCGGCGCGGGTCACCGGCTGGTGGTAGGCGATGATCGCGAGCGTCTCCACCGCCGCGCGCGACAGGCGCCGGGATACGGTGGTCTCGATCTTCAGCCGCGGCGCCACATCCGGCGCCGTGCGGAAGGCCCATTTGCCGCCGACATGCACCAGATTGACGCCCCGATCCGCGTACTTGTCGGCCAGCTCCGACAGGAGATCCTCGAGGTCCGTCTCTTCCGGCAGCCGCGCCTTGATGCTCTCCTCGTCCAGCGGCTCGCTGCTGGCGAACAGGAGCGCTTCAAGGAGACGCAGGCCATCGACGCGTTCGCGGCCGTCCACTACGGGACACTCCCGCGGTCTTGCTCGGGCCCCTCGGAGGCGCTGCGCTTGCGCACATAGATCGGGCCGTACGCCGCGTCCTGGCGCAACTGCGCGGCGCCCGACCGTGCCAGCTCCAGGCTCGCGGCGAAGGTCGAGGCAATGGCGGACCGCACCTCCAGGCCGGGCTGCAACCCCGGCGGCAGAAAGCTGCTCAAGGTCTGCCAGTCGGGCATGCGCCCGATCACCTCGCGCAACCGCTTGATCGCCTCGTCCACCGAGTAGAGGTTGCTCGGCTCGATGGCCAGGCTTTCAACCTTCTGGCGGCCCTGCTGTTGGGCGTAGGCTTTGAGCAGGTCGTAGAGCGTCACCTGGTGGACGATCCGCGTGACCACGGAGAACGGTTCGGGGTTGCCGCGCGGGAACACGTCGCGGCGCAGCTGCGGCAATGCCAGAATCCGCTGACCCGATTCGCGCATGGCTTCCAGACGGCGCAGCTGGAAGGCCAGAGCCGCGGCCATTTCGGCCCCCGTGGGTTCCTCCTCTTCCGTCTCCTCTTCGGGCAGCAGCATGCGGGACTTGAGGTAGGCGAGCCAGGCCGCCATCACGAGATAGTCCGCGGCGACTTCGAGCTGCAGCCGTCTCAGCTCGGCGATGAACGCGAGGTACTGCTCGGCGAGGTCGAGAATCGAGATCTTTGCCAGGTCGACCTTCTGCGCCTTGGCCAGCTCGAGCAGCACGTCGAGCGGCCCTTCGTAGCCGTCGAGGTCGACCACCATGCGCTCGCGCGGCGGCGGCGCCTCCCAGTCGTCGAAGGCCTCTTGGTCGGTAAGGTTTTCGGTCTCGGTCATGCTACGCCACGCCCGTGACGCCGAGGACGGCTTGGATGACCAGATCGACCACCGGCAGGATCACCCATTCGAACGGGCTCAGGTTCAAGCCGATCTGGTCGCCAATCAACGGAACAATAAACAAAACCCCGATCAGAATGAACAGTCCCCATCGTTCCAGCTTGGCCAAGGGGAACGCCAACTGGTCAGGCAGCAGCCCGACCGCGACCCGTCCGCCGTCCAGCGGCGGCAAAGGCAACATGTTAAAGACGGCTAACAAAGCATTGATCCAAATGGATGCCTGGATCCCCTTACTGAGGGGCTCCAAGAGCGATTCCGGCATCGCAACGACAAAGTGAAGCAGCAGAGCGGAGACCACCGCCAGCAGCACATTTGTGGCCGGTCCGGCGGCCGCGACCAGCACCATGTCGCGTCTTGGGTGGTGGAGTCGCCCGAAGTTGACCGGCACGGGCTTGGCCCAGCCGAACAGAAACGGCGCCTTGGTCAGCAGCAGCAGCGCCGGCAGCAGGATGGTGCCGAACGCGTCGATGTGCTTCAGGGGGTTCAGCGTGACCCGGCCGCGCACATAGGCGGTGTCGTCGCCCAAGCGCCAGGCGACGATGCCATGAGCCGCCTCGTGGAAGGTGATCGCTATGATGATAGGAACGGCGATCGCGACGAGGGTGGATGCGTCAGAGAACAGGTCCTGCACGATCCCCCTCGACTAAGCCGCTTTCATGAGGTCGTCAAGCGTGCGTTCGGCCCAGGCACGGTCCAGCGGTTCGGGCGTGAGGTCGCGCATCGCTTCGCCCCTCTCGAACCGCTCCAGCGCGGCCTCGCTCATGGGCGACAAAGCGTCGGCAATCGCTGTCATCTCCTTCATATCGCCGTTGCAGTGGAGGACCACGTCGCAGCCCGCCGCAATGGCGGCCGCGGCGCGCCGGCCCGGCTTCCCGGACAGCGCCTTCATGGAGATGTCGTCCGAGATCAAGAGGCCGTCGAAGCCGATGACGCCGCGGATCACCTCCTCGATCACCGTGGGTGAAATCGTGGCCGGCCGGGTTTCGTCTAGACGGGTGTACAGGAGATGCGCGGTCATCGCCCAAGGCATGTCGTTCAACAGCGAGAAGGGCAAGAAATCCGTCTCCTCGAGCACCGACAGCGGCGCGTCCACGGTCGGCAGCTCGTGGTGGCTGTCCGCCCGCGCCCGGCCGTGGCCGGGGATGTGCTTGAGCACCGGCAGCACGCCGCCGGCCATCAGCCCCTCGCACACGGCCCGGCCCAGAATCGCCGTGACGTGCGGATCACTGTCGAGCGCCCGGTCGCCGATGATGTCGTGCGACCCGGTGACAGGCAGATCCAGCACCGGAGCGCAGTCCACGTTGACGCCCAGCGCGAACAACTCGTCGCCGATCATCTGGGCGTTGAGCCGCGCCGCCTCCACCGCGTCGCCGGGTGCCCGGCGGGCGAGCGCGCCGAACGTCGCCGCGGGCGGCGCCCCGCGCCAGCGCGGCGGCTTGAGCCGCGCCACCCGACCGCCTTCCTGATCGATCAGGACCGGCACCGCCGGATGGTCGACGCAGGCGCGCAGTTGGTCGACCAGCGCGCGCACCTGATCGGGCGACTCGCAGTTGCGCGTGAAGAGGATGAACCCCATGGGGCGCGCATCCCGGAAAAAGGCTTGTTCGTCCGCGCTCAGGCTTGGCCCGGCGCAGCCAAAAATGGCCGCGCGCGGCACTTCCTCGGCGAAGGACCGCTCGCTAGCTTCCTTTGACAACGATGCAGCTCGCCTCGCGGGCGCGTAGCTTTGCGCACAGATCGGACGCGGCCGCCCGGTCCGGGAAGGGCCCGATCTGAACCCGGTAAAAGACGCCGCGCTCGGCCCCCAGATCGGCACGATCGATGATATGCTTCACCGAGCCCAGCAGATCCCGATGGCGGCGAAGCAGCCGGTTCCATTCCTTGTCCGCGCTTTCTTCGGACCGAAACGACGCGACCTGAACCCGAAAGCCGCCACTAGGGGTGGCCGTACCGGCCGCCGGCTCGGCCAAAGCAAGCTGCTCCGGGATCTCTTGGGGTGCCGGAGCGGCGGCCGTCGGTGCCGCGGCGGGCGCTGTCGGGGCGGACGCCGCGCCGGCGGCAGGCGGCAAGTCTTGCTGTGCCACGTCCGGCGTCGGGCTGGCCTGGGCCGCCGGCGCTTCGGCAACCGTCGGCTCGCTCCAGACCGGCGGTGGACCCATCGGCGGCTCGCTCTCCGCGAATTGCGTTTCTTCCGACACGCCTTCGCCGGGTTTGCTCTCCCCGGTCTGCGGGATCAGCGGCGCGGGCGCCGGTGCCTCGGGTTCGGGCGCGGGTTGCGGCTTAGGAGGCGGCGCCATGGCGGATTCCAAGGGCTTTTCCGGTTCCGGCCGCAGCTTCTCCTCGCGCGCCTCCGACTGGCCGGGGTCCACCCGATCGAAGATCAACTTGTCCTGATGCGGCGGGTTCATGCCGCCGGGAGTCTCGGGTTTCTGTTTGGCGGGGGCCGATTCCGCCTTGATCACCGGCACGACGATCTGCATGCCGCTGCGCTGGCCGCTCTTGAAGGCGTACCAGATCGACCCTGCGAAAAAGATCACCGCGCCCAGCAGCAGGCCGGCTGCGAGCCAGCGCCGGTCCATTCGCTTTTCTTCCGGCTCGAGGTCGCGCTCCGCGACGAGATCGGTGCCGTCGCGCGCGCCCTTCTCCTGCTCCGCCGGCGGCGGAACGGCGGCGAGCTCGTCAAAAAGGTCCCCGGTCTTGGTCACCGCTACAACTCCTCCAAGGGCGCGACACCAAAGATACCCAACCCCGCGGCAATCACGAAGCCCACGGCGCGAACGAGCGCTAGCCGCGCACCGGTCAGCGCGGCATCGCTTTCGATAATAAACCGTAATTCCGGTTCTTCCTTACCTTTTGTCCACAGCGCATGAAATTCGGCCGCAAGCTCGTGCAGGTAGAAAGCCAGCCGATGCGGCTCATGCGCCGAGGCCGCGCCCTCGATCAAGGCCGGCCATTCCGCCAGCTTGCGAATCAAATCTAGCTCCGCCGAATGGCTGAGCCGGTCCAGCGCCGCCGCCGCCAATGCCGCGTCGTCGGTGTCGAGCGCCGCCATCTGTTCCTTGGCCTGGCGCAGCACCGAACGCGTGCGCGCATGCGCGTACTGCACATACCAGACCGGATTCTCCCGCGACTGCTCGGTGACCTTGGTCAGATCGAAGTCCAGCATGGCGTCGTTCTTGCGGGTCAGCATGATGAACCGCACCACGTCCTTGCCGACCTGATCCACCACGTCGCGCAGCGTGACGAACGAGCCCGCGCGTTTGGACATGCGCACCGGCTGGCCCTTGTCCATCAGGTTGACCATCTGGCACAGCTTGACGTCGAGCTCCGCCTTGCCGCCGGACGCGGCCGCCACCGCCGCCTTCATCCGTTTGACGTAACCGCCGTGGTCCGCGCCCCAAACGTCGATCTGATTGCAGAAGCCGCGCTGGAACTTGTCGTAATGGTTGGCGATATCGGTGGCGAAATAGGTCCAGCTGCCGTCCGATTTCATGACCGGGCGATCGACGTCGTCGCCGAACGCGGTCGAGCGAAAGAGCGTCTGCTCGCGCGGCTCCCAGTCGTCGACCTTCATGCCCTTGGGCGGTTCGAGCACGCCCCGGTACATGTGCCCAGCCTGCTTGAGATCGGCCAGCACGTCGTCCACCCGGCCCGCCTCGACCAGCCCCCGCTCGGAGGTGAACACATCCATCTCGATGTCGAGCGCGGCCAGGTCGTCGCGGATCAGGTCCATCAGCGCGTCGATGGCAAAGGCGCGGACCGGGGCCAGCCATTCCGGCTCTTCGACGCCGAGCCATCTGTCGCCGTCCCGTGCGGCCAGCGCCGCCCCCACGTCCTTGAGATATTCCCCCGGGTAGAGACCCTCGGGAATCTCGCCGATGTCCTCGCCCAGCGCCTCGCGGTAGCGCAGATGGGCGGAGCGGGCGAGCGCGTCCACCTGGGCGCCCGCGTCGTTGATGTAGTATTCCCGGGTGACGTCGTAGCCGGCGCGCTCGAGCAACGCGGCCAGCGCGTCGCCGAACACCGCGCCGCGGCAATGACCCACATGCAGCGGGCCGGTGGGATTGGCCGAAACGTATTCGACGTTGACCTTCTCTCCCTGCCCCAACGCGCAGCTCCCGTAGTGCGTGCCGGCGCCAAGGATCGCCGCGAGCTGGCTGTGCCAGAAGGACGGCGCGAGTCTGAGGTTGATGAAGCCGGGGCCGGCCACGTCGACGCCCGCGACGGCGTTGAGTTGGCCCAGCTCCTCCGCCAGTAGCGCGGCCAGGTCGCGGGGTTTCATGTTTGCCTGCTTGGCCAGCACCAGGGCGGCATTGGTGGCGACGTCGCCATGCGCGGCTTCCCGCGGCGGCTCGAAGCCCGCGCGCGTCAGATCGAGATCGGCCGACAGCCGGCCGTCCGCGGCGAGCGCGTCGATGATCTTGCGCAGCTCCTGCTTCAGCTCATGGAAGTAGTTCATCGATTCCGTGCGTCGGCCTGTCCGAGCCGGTCGTATTCCTGGAAGGCATAGCGATCGGTCATCCCGGCGATGTAGTCGGCGACGATGCGCGCGGTCGCGCGCTCGTCATGGCCGCGCGTCTGCTCGCGCCATTCGGCAGGCAGCGTCGCGGGATCGGACATATACACCGCGAACAGCCGCGTCACCACCTCCCTCGCCCGCTTGGCCATGCGGTTGACCCGCGGGTGGCGGTACATGCGCTCGAAAAGAAAGGCGCGCATGGCGCGATCGTAGGCCAGCATGTCTTCGCTGAACCCCACCACCGGCTGGTCCAGGGCGCGAATCTCTTCGACCGAGGCCGGCGCCGCGGCCGCCAGGCGGGCCTGCGTCTCCGCCAAGAGATCGTTGACCATGTGATTGATCAAGCGGCGCACCGTCTCGTAGATCAGCCGCTGACCTTCGATGTCCGGGTGCTCGCGCTGGACCCGGGCGATGATCTCGCCGACCAGGGGCACGGACCGCAGATCGTCGACCGTAAACAGCCCGGCGCGCAGCCCGTCGTCGATATCGTGGTTGTTGTAGGCGATGTCGTCCGATAGCGCGGCGACCTGCGCTTCCGGTCCGGCGAAACTGTCCAGCTCCAGGTCCTGGACCGTGCCGTAGCGGGCGATCGCTTCCGGCAGCGGCTGCGCGCCCCGCGCGCCCGCATGCGGTCCGGTCAGCGGGCCGTTGTGCTTGACCACGCCTTCCAGGCATTCCCAGGTCAGGTTCAGCCCGTCGAAGGCGGCATAGCGCTGCTCCAGGCCGGTCAGGACCTTGAGCGTCTGGGCGTTGTGGTCGAAGCCGCCGAAATCGCGCATGGCCTCTCCCAGCGCGTCCTCGCCCGCATGGCCGAAAGGCGGGTGACCGAGGTCGTGGGCCAGCGCCAGGGCCTCGCCCAGATCCTCGTTGAGATCGAGCGCGCGGCAGATCGAGCGGGCGATCTGGGCGACCTCCAGCGAGTGGGTCAGCCGGGTGCGGTAGTAGTCGCCCTCGTGATAGACGAAGACCTGGGTCTTGTGCTTGAGCCGCCGAAAGGCGCCGCAATGGATGATGCGGTCGCGGTCGCGCTGGAAGACGGACCGGGTGGCGCTCTCGGGCTCCGGGTGAAGCCGGCCGCGGCTGCGCTCGGGTCGGGTGGCATAGGGCGCCAAGGGCGGCCCGTGGGGAGGCGGCACCGGGCTCATGCTCGGACCCTACAGGCGGGCTGGACGGCGATCAACCATACCCCCCACCCGCTGCCACGGGCGATTGACATGCGCCCGGAACGTCTTACATGCTGTGCAGGAGAGCGGCCGCCCGGTGGCGGCTTTGTTAAGGATTTGAAAGGGTTGGCATGGCCCAGACGGGCACGGATCAGGGCTTGGAGGCGCCGGCGCAGGCGGTCTCCTTCACGGTCAGCGCGCGGGCGGCCAAGCGTATCGCCGAGCTCTTGGCCGAAGAGGGCAAGCCCGGCCAGGTGCTGCGCGTCTCGGTCACCGGCGGCGGCTGCGCCGGCTTTCAGTACGTCTTCGACTTCGACGACGCCATCAACGACGACGACCAGGTGATCGAACGGGACGGCGCGCGGGTGGTGGTCGACGAGATGTCGCTCGGCCTGCTGGCCGGCAGCGAGCTGGATTTCGTCGAGAACCTGATCGGCTCGTTCTTCTCGGTGAATAATCCCAACGCCACCTCGTCCTGCGGCTGCGGCACGTCCTTCTCGATGTAGCGCCGGCGCCTCCGCGCGGGCGTCTGCGGGCTCCCCGGCAATCCCGATTGACCTCATCCTTCGACAGGCTCATCCTTCGAGACGCCGCCTTCATCCTGAGGAGCCCGCATGCGCGGGCGTCTCGAAGGAGAAGGCGGCTCCTCAGGATGAAGCGTATAGGTTGACGGACGGCGCGCGCTGGTGACAATCCAGCCTTCTTTCGCGCAACGATGGTCCGCAGGGGGATGCGACGCGTGGTCAAGATCGCCACCTGGAACGTGAACTCGATCAAGGCGCGGCTGCCGAACGTGCTCGGCTGGCTCGAGGACTTCGCGCCCGACATCGCGCTCTTGCAGGAGATCAAGTCGGTCGAGGACAGTTTCCCGCGCCTCGAGATCGAGGCGCTGGGCTACCACTTGGCCGTTGCCGGGCAGAAGACCTACAACGGCGTCGCCATCCTCTCGAAGACCCCGCTCGAGGTCGCCGAGACGCGGCTGCCGGGCGAGCCCGAGGACGACCAGGCCCGCTATATCGAGGCGACCACGGAGACCGCGGCGGGCCGCCTGCGCGTGGCCTCGATCTATCTGCCGAACGGCAATCCGGTGCCGGGGGAGAAGTTCGACTACAAGCTGCGCTGGCTCGACCGCCTGAATGCGCATATCCCCTCGCTCCTGGCGCGCGAGGAGGCCTTCGTGCTGGGCGGCGACTACAACGTCATCCCGGCGGACGAGGACTGCCACGATGTCGCCGCCTGGGCGGGCGACGCGCTGATCCGGCCGGAAAGCCGCGCTGGCCTGCGCCGGCTGCTCTATCTCGGGCTCACCGACGCCTTCCGCGCGCTGCACGCCGAGGGCCATGTCTACAGCTTTTGGGACTATCAGGGCGGGGCGTGGGAGAAGGACGAGGGCGTACGCATCGACCACCTGCTGCTCTCGCCCCAGGCCGCGGACCTCTTGGCCGAATCGGGCATCGACGCCCGCCCCCGCGCCAAGCCGAAGGCGTCCGACCACACGCCGGTTTGGTGCACGCTGGCGGCGGCCTGAGCCAAGGCGTCATAAGAACACGCGCCGGTTCGCGGCCCGGCCGCCCACGCCCGGCCGGCGAGTTCAGACTCAAACCCGACCTTCGCGCACCGTTCCGACGCGCGGAGGCGTGACGTCCGGATCCGACCATCGGAGGCAACCGACATGAAAACCATCACGCACAACCCCGCCGGCATCTACCCGCCCACCGGCGACTACGCCCATGCGCTCGAAGTGCAGGCGCCGCAACGTATCCTCTACGTCAGCGGCACCATGGGCCTCGATCCGGACGGTGCCGCGGGCGAGACCCTGGAGGACCAGCTCGAGCTGATCTGGTCGAACCTGCGGGCGATCCTGGCCGAGGCCGGCATGACCGTGGACAACGTCGTCCGGGTGACCAGCTATTTGCGCGACGGCACATACGCGGACGGCAACGCCAGCGCCCGGGTCGCCGCGCTCAACGGACGGGTGGTGCCGACCACGGCCATCGTCGTGGAAACGCTCGAGCCCGACTGGCTCGTCGAGATCGAGATCATCGCGGCGGCGTGACGCGGTGACGGGCTACGACCCCGCCGGCTCCAGGCGCAGGATGCGGCCGTCCGAGGAATCGATCAGCAGGTAGACGTAGCCGTCGGGCCCCTGGCGTACGTCGCGGATGCGCTCGCCAAAGTCCTCGAGAAAACGCTCCTCGCGGACGACCTTCTCGCCGTCGAGATCGAGCCGCGCGACAAGTTGGAACTTGAGCGCGCCGACCAGCAGGCTGCCCTGCCATTTCGGGAACTTGTCGCCGGTGTAGAAAGCCATGCCCGAGGGCGCGATCGACGGGTCCCAGTAGAAGATCGGCTGCTCCATGCCCTCCTTGTGGGTGCCCTCGCCGATCTTGCCGCCGAAATAGTGGCGGCCGTAGGAGATCACCGGCCAGCCGTAGTTGCGACCGGCCCGGGGCACGTTGACCTCGTCTCCGCCGGCCGCGCCGTGCTCGTGGATCCAGAGCTTGCCGGTCTCGGGATGCAGCGCCGCGCCCTGCGGGTTGCGGTGCCCGTAGGACCAGACCTCGGGCCGAAAGCCCGTCTTGCCGACGAACGGATTGTCCTCCGGGATGCGTCCGTCCCGGTGGATGCGGATCACCTGGCCCCGGTTGATGGCGAAATTCTGATTGCGATCCCGCTCGCCCCTGTCCCCGGTGGTGATGAACAGCGTGCCGTCCGGTGCGATCACAAGGCGCGAGCCGAAATGCCGGCTGCCCCGGCTCTTCGGCTCCTGGCGGAACAGGATCGTGAGGTTTTCGAGCCGGTCGCCCGCTAGCTCGGCGCGGGCCACGGCGGTGCCCTTGCCGCCCCGGCCCGGTTCGGAGAAGGAGAAATAGATCGTCCGGTTGCTGGCGAAGTCCGGGTCGACGATGACGTCCAAGAGGCCCCCCTGCCCGCCGTCGTCGACCTCCGGCAGGCCCTTGATCGGCGGCGACAGGATCCCCTTCGGCGTCACCGTGCGCATGCGCCCTTCCTTTTCGGTGACGATCATGCGCCCGTCGGGCAGCCAAGCCAGCCCCCAAGGCTGGTCGAGGCCTTTGGCGACGGTCACCAGGCGCAGGGTGTAGTGCTGCGACGGATAGGTCTCGGCCACCGCAGCAAGCGCACCGGTCATCACCAAAAGGGCCGCCGTCACGGCGGTGGCGGTGACGCGGGACAATAGGGTTTCGGCGGTCATGTCGGCTGCCCCTCCTCGGCTCTGTGCCGTTCGGCTGCGCGTTTATGGGTCTGCTGTAAAGCTAGGCGCACCCGATACGCGGGGCAATGGCTCGACGCCCGCCGTCTCTAGCGCTTCTTGCTTTTTAGCTCGGCCTCGAGCCGATCGTTGATCGTCTTCAGCACCTTGACGCGCGCGAAGTACTTGTTGTTCGCCTCGACCAATGTCCAGGGCGCGATCTGCGCGCTCGTGCGGTCGACCATGTCGTTTACCGCCTGCGCGTAGACATCCCATTTCTTGCGGTTGCGCCAGTCCTCGTCGGTGATCTTGTATCGCTTGTAGCCGATGTCCTCGCGTTCCTTGAATCGGCGCAGCTGCTCCTGCTTGTCGATGGCGAGCCAGAACTTCACGACGATGATGCCGTAGTCGGCCAACTCGGCTTCGAAGGACCGGATCTCCTCATAGGCGCGCTGCCAGTCGGACTTCGAGCAGAAGCCTTCGATTCTTTCGACCAGGACACGGCCGTACCAGGACCGGTCGAAAATGGTGATGTGGCCCCGTCTCGGCAGGTGACGCCAGAATCGCCAGAGATAATGCTGCGCCTTCTCCTCGTCGCTCGGCGCCGCGATCGGGATGACCCGCGTCAACCGCGGATCCAAGGCCTGGACCACGCGACGAATGGCCCCTCCCTTGCCGGCGGCGTCGTTGCCTTCGAAGACCGCCACGAGGGCGCGGTTCTCGAACTTCTTGCCGATCGTCAGGGCCGTCAGGCGACCTTGTTCCTGTCTGAGCCGCCGTCTGTAGTCCTTCCGTTCCAGAGACCTGGTCAGATCGAGCGCACTCAGGACATTGGGGCCGCCGGACCTGACCACTGCGCTGGCGCCGGTCTTGGGAATCGCAGGCGGGCGCTTGCCAAGCCGGCCGCGGATGGCGTCCACCAGAGTGTTGCCGACCGTCATATCGCGATAGCGTGGATCGGCGCTGGCAATCGGGATCCAGGGCGCATGACCCGTGCTCGTCGCACCGATCAACTCTTCCACCGTACCGAGCGCGTCCTCGTATCGCTTGGCGAACTGCCGGTCGATCTCGGTTTCCTCCTTGGAGAGCTTCCAGGCCGTCGAGGGGCTCTTTTTGAGCTTCTTCATCTCTCTGAAGATCTGCTCCTCGGGGAGCAGGAAGAAGAACTTGACGAACAGCGCGCCCTCCTGGGCCAGCGTCCGTTCAAAGCGCGAGACCTCGTCGATGTGCTTCCGGAACCCGGCATGGTCCGAGCGTCCGAGGAAGTAATCGGTCGCCGGGCCCTCGTACCAGCCGTTCAGGAAGATGCCGATCCGCCCCTTGCGCGGCAGCGCGCGCCAAAACCGCCACATGCGCGGCCGGTCGCGTTCCTCCTCGCTTGGCCTGATCGCGGCGTAGGCGCGTATGTGCCGCGGATCCATCCAGCTCAGGAGTTGCTTGGTCGCGGCGCTGCGACCGAGAACATCCAATCCCGAAACCAGGACGATGACAGGGAAATCACCCGATTCCAGGAGATCGAACTGGGCGTCGATCAGCGCGCCGCGCAGGCCCGGTTCCGCGGCCCGATAGTCCGCCTTGCTGATTTCATGTGGGATCTTCAGAGATTCATACATCGTCTTGTTCTGAATATTTAATCACGATCCAATCCATATCAGATTACGGCTGGTCCTGGAACCGGCCGACCGTGCCGACGGGGCGCGACGGGCCTCGTCCCAAACGGGTCCGGCAGGACCCATTGCCGGGTCATGACCAAGTCAGAGACCGGCCTTTCGAGATGCTACGACATTCGGTTTGCAGGCTCTATACCGGCGCCGCCCTGGCCCAACTTACCTTTCCCGGTCCCATTTGCGCCGCCGGCCCATGAGCCGGACGCAGGGTGGGCCATGGCTCCCTCTTGCTGACGCGCGGGCGATCGAGATGTGCAGGATCAAGCCGGTTGCGCCGCGCTCGGGTGCGAGCGTCCAGCCGCCGCACGCCGACCACGATATGGCACTGCCGGCGCGGGCGCGCAACAGGCGCGGCCCGAGAGGCGGAGTTGTCCCCCTCCGAGCCGACGCCGCAGTCATCTTTCACGTTTTCCTGCTTGCCCCGTCTAGGCCCGTGCCGCAGTCAGTTCGGTCGGAGCCCGCGATCGGGGCGCGCAGATGCCGGCTATGATGCGTCCGGCTTATCCAGTTGCGGCAGCTGTTCCGGCTGCTCCTTATCCAGTTGCGGCAGCTGTTCTGGCTGATTCAGATGATCCGCTTCATCCGGCTGATCGGGTGCCGTCCCCTGCAGAGCGTGGGTCAGTCCGCTCAGATCGCTTCCGTCGAGCCCGATCTCCTTGAGCATCGCATCCAGCAACGGCGCTTGGGTGCGGTACTTCAAGGCGGACGCCACCACCTGATCTGCGAGGTTCCCGGAGCCGTGCGCCGCTTCCCCGTTCGGAGACGCGGCGCCGTTCAGCCCGTCCACCTGAATGATCTTGATGCCGTCGATGTTCTCGATCGGCTTGACGCTCTCGGCGATGATCTCCGGCAGCGCCTCGATGAGCTTGACCCGGATCTGCATCGCGATCTGGTCGGGCGAGAGCACATTCGCCGATTCGTTGATCGCTTTTTGACCTTCCGCCTCGACCTCATAGAGGGCCTTCTGTGCGTCGGCGCGAAGCTTTTCCGCTTCCGCGGACCCCTGCGCTTCGATGCGGATCTTGCTCGCCTCGGCCTCCGCCGCCACCCGGACGGCGTCCGCCTTGTCCTCGGCCGCCTGCTTCTCGGCCTCGGCGGCAACGGTCACGGCGATCGCTTCCATTTCGGCCGCCTTGCGCGCCTCGATCAGCTCGATCTGCTTTTCGCGCTCGGCGACCTCCGTGTCGCGGGACGTCGCCACCTGCTCAGAGGCTTTCGCGGCGATTGCGCGGGCTGCATCCGCTTCCGCTTCGGCCTCTGACTTCTCTCGCGACTTCTGTGCGATCGCGATGTCGCGGCCCTGTTCGGCCAGTTCCACCTGCTTCTGCTTTTCGACATTGGCGGCTTCGACCGTCTGATCCTTCACGATCTCACGCTCGCGAACCTGCTGATCCATGGCGATCTGGCGTTCCGCGACCGCCTGGTTGGACGAGATGTCCGCCTCCTTGACCTTTTGCTCGGCGCTGATCTTCGCCTCTTGGGATTCGCGCTCGCGGTCGGCTTGCTCGCGGGCGATCTGAGCCGACTGCTCGGCGCGCCGCACTTCGACTTCACGCTCCTGTTCGAGGCGCGCGTACTCCTGATCCCGGGAGATCTGTAGCCGCTCTTGCTCGGCCTCGAGGTTCTTTCGTTGAATGAGAACCTCGGTTTCCTGCTCGATGTCGTTGCGCTTCTTGCGTCGCTCCTCGATTTCCTGCGTGAGCTTGGTCAGACCTTCCGCGTCGAACGCGTTCAGCGGGTTGAAGTACTCCTTGTTGGTCTGGTCCAAGCCCGTCAAGGACACGGATTCCAGTTCGAGGCCGTTCTTCAGAATGTCCTCGGACACGGCGGCCTGCACCTTCTGAACGAAGCTTACGCGCTGTTCGTGCAGCTCCTCCATCGCCATCTCCGCCGCGACCGCTCGCAGCGCATCGACGAACTTGCCTTCGACCAACTCGCGCAGGGCTTCCGGCTCCATGGTTCGCTGCCCCAGGGTCTGGGCCGCGTTCGCGATCGATTCGGTCGTCGGCTGCACCCGCACATAGAACTCGGCCTGCACGTCGACCCGCATGCGGTCCCTGGTGATCAGCGCCTGCTCGTTGGCGCGCTTCACCTCGAGCCGGAGCGTATTCATGTTCACGGGAATGATCTCGTGCAGCACCGGAAACGCCAGTGCGCCGCCGTTCATGATCACCTTCTGGCCGCCGAAGCCGGTTCGCACGAATGAGATTTCATTGGATGATCGCTTGTACAGTCGCGCAAATACGAGACCGATCGCCAAAATCGCGACAAAGATCAATCCAACGTAGAAAATCAGAGAAACGAAGTCGGTCATGGAACCCCCTCCTATTCCTTGTTTTCACGGTTAGACAGGGATGCACTGGTGTTTTCGATCGCGCGGAAGTGTGCACCGACTTGTCGCACGATCAGGACCTCGGACCCGGAGGTCAGAAGCTCGTCGTCCCGGTCCGGCTCAAGCAGGACGTAGTGGGTGAGCCCGTAGCGGTCCTTGAGCTTGGCTTCCGCCGGCAGGCCTCTCTTGGCCTCTCCGCGGATAATGACCGCAATCTTGCCGATGAAGCGTTCCTTCGACACCGCCTCGGTTTCTTCTTTCGGAATGACCTTCGACAGCCCGAGACCGATGTATCGGGTGGACGGGAACGCGATCAGCAGCGCCGGCACCGTCGCCACGATCGCGGGGAGATAGTGCCCGAACATGCCGGCGATCAGGCTCTGGATGACAAGGCCGGAGATGCCGAAGGCCGTGAGGAACGCGATCAGCAGGACCAGCGCCGGGACACGGCCAAAGCAGATCCAGGTCAGGAGCTGCGTGAACAGGCCGGCGTTCGGCGCGGTGATCGCCGAAGGCGCGTCCAAGTCCGGCGCGTGAACACTGAGATCCGTGTCGAGGTCGACGTCCGCGTCGATGTCGGGAACCTCGACATCCGGCAATAGCGAGTCGACAAGATTCGAGATGCCGAGCCCAAACAACATCCCCACTCCCTCGACCAAGGCGATCAACAGCATCAGGCCGAGGGCAACTGCGAAGGGTGCTGTCTGATCAGCAAGGATGTGTTCGAGCATGGGGCCTATTCCCTCTTCATCGCCTTCAGCGCCGCCAGGCGTTCCTTGATCCGGTTCTCGCGCGCGAGCTCTTCCAGCTCCGCGAGTTTCGCGGCCGAGGCCCGATCCGCCTGCACCATCCCGGGCAGGCCCGTGGTATCGCGCATAACCCGGTCGAAGGCTTCTTCGGCCTTCTGAGCTTTTCTTTCCGCGCTTGCCGATGCGGGTGCGTCGGCCGACCCCGCCGTGGCGCCATCGGATGCGCTCTGGCTCGACCGATAGGCGACGAGTTCCTCTTCCATCTCCCGTTTCCGCGCCTGCAGGGCCTCGATGTACCCTTCCAGTTCCTTCTCTTCCGCGGTGGCATCCTTGATGGCGCTCTCCAAGACCGGGATCTGCGCCTCCAGGTCCATTTGCCGGGCGATCGCCGCCTCCGCCAGATCGTCCCGGCCCTCATCGACCGCGAGCTGAAGCCGCTCTGCCAGGTCTTCATGCTTGGAATTGGTTTCCATCAGCCGCGTGTTTGCCAGGTGTATGTTCGCGATGACGCGGCCCAGCTCGTCCCGAACCTGGTCGATGGCGCTGTCAATCTCGCGGATAGCCTCCTTCATGACAGTCTCCGGCGTCGCATTCTCGATCGAGTCAACGAGATTGTTGACGCCGCCTGCGACCAAGCGCTTCACGCGTGGCACCAATCCTTCCGTCATTTTCCCGCTCCTTTCTTTCGGTTGCGAGACAGGTTGATCAATTCGACGATCTCTAGAATGGGCTCGAGCCGTGCCTTCATGAGGTTCGGGTCGTAGCTTCGACTCTTGGTTGTTAGTCCTAAATCAAGAACCTCTTCGAACAAAAGAAATACTTGGTCCGCAAGCTCGCCCTCGAACTTCCGAAGCTCTTCCGGCAAGGCGCGTTCATCAGGCGCGCCCGCAACCAGCTCCGCAATCATTTCGGGCAGCCGCTCGTACAGCCTGAAGACGAAATCGGATCGCACGCCCGCTTGCCGCTGCGCCTCGCGGACTGCTCGCTCCGATGGTCGGACCATCTCCCTCATCAACTCCGAGAAATCCGTAAAGTCTTTGCTGCCTTCGTATCTACGGCGGGCAGAGGCGATGATCGCGCGGATCTTGTCGCTCGGAGTCCGTGCCCCCGGAGCCTCGTATCGGGCGAGAAAGGCCGCGTCTTCGTCGCTGACCCGGACGCTGATCGGAACGCTTCTCGGCATGGCAATTCACCTCTCGCCCTAAATGTATGCATTTGTATGCAATTGTCAACAAAAAATGACAAACACACTCTGTGAGGGTTGTGGGTTACGAATTACCACAATTAGGGGTAAATTCTGAAACCCAGGATTGCAGATGATCAACTTTAAGCTGTTTCACGTCGCTTATGGCGCCCACAAAGCGCGCCGATCCCGGCCGCATGCCGCGCGGCTCGGATCAGGCGTTATCGCGGGGAACTGTAAGGAGTTCCGTGCCGCGGACGGCATGATCGAACTTCCCGTTGAGGGGCCCGCGGATCAGCGGCCTGCCGCTCCGGTCACTTCGGATAGAGGAACGCTTTGCATTCCTCGCTGAAGCTCTCCAGGACGCCTTTGCGAAGTCCGAGCTCCTTTGTAAGCTCCTTGACTTCCGCCGGGCCCAGAGCGGCGACGTCCTCCAGGCTCGTGATGTTTTTCGGCTTGAGCTTTTCCCAGACACGAGTGCCCAGCTTTGCCTCGAGTCTTTTTCGCTTCTCTTCGCGGTCCTTCCGCCTGTGCTCCTCGACCAGCGGCCCCAAGAAACGCTCGTCCAGGTCCGTCTTCTTGCACATGTCATCGATGTCGTCTTTGCTGAGAGCCGTAATCTGAGAGATGCGTTTCAGACCGGCTGCGCGCAGCCTCATGTCGTCTTCCATATCCAGTTTCAGCTTTGTCGCAATCGTGGACGGCACATAGCGATGCGTCTCACGCCATCTTCCGAGCCAGGCGTTGCCGCGTTCGATGAGATGCTGCAGGACGAGCACGACGAGAAATCCGCTGAAGAAGGCCACCGCGGCCTGGGTCTCCAGCTTGCCCAGGGCCGGCCCGGAAGCGTCGGAGAGATCGAAGGTGCCGGAAAAGAACAGGACGGTGACGATCGCCACATAGGGCCCCAGGACGAGGCGCATGGCGAACTCCCTGGAGACACTCGAATCCGTCCCCCGCCGGAAAATATCGATGACGAAAATGAGACTGCCGAGGAGACCGAAAGCCGGAACGAAGAGCGGGAAGGCGAGGTCCGAGTGGAAGAACTTCACGTCCCCCGCAAGGCCGCCGTCATACTTCCAGAACAGGGCGAAGACGCCCAACCATGACAGCGAGATCACACAGATGAGCCATGGGTTGAGGTCTCTTTCTGCTTGTTTTTCCGCATCGCTTTGCGCCGCTGGCTTTGCAGGAGTCAAGCTGCTGTCGTCCTTGGCGTCGTTTGCGCCTGCCGCGGGTTCTTGAGCCGTCTTGGCGCTGCCGACGGCGTTGTCCTTGGCGCGTTTCTCGCTGTCCCCTTGCGCTGACGCTCTCCTCGCGATCAGGCTGGCGAACAGCCAGCGAAAGAGGCCCCTGGGCCACCATTCCATGATGGCCCGCGCGACCAGCGTGATGATCCCCGGAAGCAGAATGAGCAGTCCCGCCAGTGCGGGGCTGATGTTCTCGCCTGTCATGACGAACACCGTGTCTGAACGTGGACCGTTGTTACCGGCGGCATCAGCGGTGCGGGCCGAAATCGCATACAGGCCGGCAGGCCGTGCGTTGTCCCGGGTGAACGACCATTTTCCCGCGCCGTCAGCGTCCGCAGCGCCTTGCGACTCCTCGGCGAGGAAGACGGTGACGCGCGAGCCTGGCTCGGCCATGCCTTGCGCCGAAAGTCCCAGGCGCGTGGCCTCCTCACCCTTGAGCACCCGTGCCCTGACCTCCACCCGATCGATGGTCGGCGTTGCGGGCGGCTGGGTGTCGACGGTAACGATCAGCGGGTCGGATCGGGGACCCGCCGGGCCACCTGGAGGCGTTTGCGCCAGCGTTATTGCGTGCTCGCCATCGATCAGCGGCGTGCCGGCGATCATGGTCCAGTTTCCGTTGGCGTCCGCCTCCACCCGCCCCAGCTTCTTATCTCCGGCGTAAAGCGTCACCGTGGCGCCGGGTCGTGCTTTGCCCACGAATGTCGGTGCGGCGTGGTTGGTCCTGTCACCCGTCTTCAACGGACCCGTATCACTGCTGACGGCGAGTTCGGGCGCCGGCGGGCGCTCGGGTTTCTGCGACTCCGGTTTTTCCGAAGCCGCAGGGCTTTCGGCTGTGACAAAGACAAGCGCGCAAAACGCCAGAAGGGCGTGCCTCCTGCCCGTCATTTTCCCCCCAATCACATGAACAATGTGTCTTAACCCGTTGTTCTGTAATTCCTTAGCCTGTATTTCTCGTCAGCATAGCGGATAACCGCTGGTTGAGCGAGAATGGCGATCCGTCGCGCCGCGCAGCCGCGGCGCCAGCGCGTATCGACGTCAGCGCCTTGAGCTTGCGTTCGGTGTCGGTCTGCGCGATCGCGCCGACAGGGCTACAGGATCATGCCGGATCCGCCCTCCGATCTTGTCTGCCGCGCTTTATTGGTCATGGCGAAAAACGGCTTCGGCAGAATGGGTCCGTATGGTTGGAGAGTGCTCTACCCGTTCCCGCCTAGCTCCCCCGTCAGAAGCAGGACCGCTATGGTGACCATCACCACGGCGACGAAACCGTCGAGCAGGCGCGTGGTGATCGGCTTGCGGAACAGCGGCGTGAACAGCATGGCACCATAGGCGATGGTGAAGAAGAACAGAAACGAGGCGACGGCACCTCCCGTGAGGAAGGCCAGCCGGCCGTCCCAGGCGTATTGCGCGCCGATCCCGCCCATCAGCACCACCGTGTCCAGATAGACATGCGGATTGAGGAGCGAGAACCCCAGCGCCGACGTGGCCGCGGCCTTGCGCGAAGCGCCGCCCGCCGTCATCTCCGCCTCGGCCGCGGCGAGCCCCTTGTGGTCGCGCCGGAGCGCGTTGTGCAAGGCGCGCAGGCCAAACCAGATCAGGAACGCCCCGCCGCCCCAGGCGGCCGCGCGGGTGAGCCAGGTGCTCGACGCGATCACCGCGCCGAGCCCTGCCACCCCGACGGCGATCAGCAGCGCGTCACACACGGAGGATACAGCGGCAACGACGAACACATTCTGGCGCAACAGCCCCTGCCGGATGACAAAGGCGTTCTGCGCGCCGATCGCGAGGATGAGCCCGAGCCCGGTGAAGAGCCCGGTCAGAAAGATGGACAGCATGTTGCGGGAATCCCCTGCCGCCCGAAGGCGACCTCTAGTCCATCCCTGATAGCACCCTGCCGGCGCGTCGGCAATTGCGCCAGTCCCCGCGGGGCCTTATAGAAACGGTATGAGCGACGAAGTCCACAGCGGCGGCTGTTTCTGCGGCGCGATCCGGTACCAGGCGCGGGGCGCCCCGGTGCGCGTGAGCAGCTGCCATTGCAGCGACTGTCGCCGGTCCAGCGGCGCGCCGTTCCTCACCTTCGCCACCTTTCCCCGCGACAGCGTCGCATTCACCGAAGGCAAACCGAAGGCCCATCGGTCCTCTGCCCGGGCGGAGCGCTGGTTCTGTCCGGACTGCGGCACGCTACTGGCCTGGTCGGCGATCGAGGGCCGCGACACGATCGATCTGACGGTGGGCGGCATGGACGAGCCCGACGGGTTCGCGCCCGAGTTCCACCTGTTCACGCGCAGCCGGGTGAACTGGCTCAAGCTCGACGACGGGCTGCCGCAGCACGAGACCTGGCCGTAACGGCATTCACGAGCGCAGGAACGCCGTTCCGCCCGGGGACAAGCGAAGGCCGTCCCTGAGCTTTCGGTAGGGCAGTTCCGCGGGATCGGCGATATTGGCGCCCGGCGCCCGCACCACCAGGATCTCTTCGGCGATGGGCGCGAAGTCGGCGCGGAAGTGCACCGAGCTCTTCACGACCAAGATCTTCGCCGTGGTCGGCTCCAGGCCGAGCTGGCGGAACATGGCCTGATCGGCGGCCTGCTGTTTGCGGCTCGAGACGATCACCTGCACGCCGTCGGCGCGCAAACGCGCCATCGGCCCGAGCTGCATTCGGCTGCCCTGGTAGAACGGCCCGGTCGCCGCGATGGCGCCGTCGCCGACCGCTTCCACGCGGAATGTGCCTGACACAGGCGTGTTGCCGCTCGACCGGCCGCCGAGGTCGCAAGTGATCGTGCCGCCGGCCCCGACCCGTGTAGCCGCGGCCGCGGCCTCGGGATCGTAGAGCAGCCCGACAGCGGCGCCCTCGGCCCCCTGGCGCAACAGCTCCGCCAGCAGTACCGTGCCGTCGGACTCCGCCCCGCCGCCGGGGTTGTCCTGGGTGTCGGCCAGGATGATCGGCCGGGTCGACGTTTGCGACCGGTCGATGGCGTGCGCGACCGCGTCGGTGGGCTCCCACAATCGCCCCGCGAAGGCGCCCTCGGCGGCTTCGATGTCCGCGGCCAGCGCCGCGACCGCGGCCTCCACCCGGTCCTGGTCCCAGCCATAGGCGAAAACCGCGGGGCCGCAATGGGCGACGTCCGCCGGGGGGAAGCCCATGGCGAAGGAGAGGCACAGGCCCGCGCCCGTTTCGAGCTCCGCCAGTCGGCGGTACAGCCGGTCGGCCGGCGCGGTCTCGGTGCACTGCCAGGGCAGCGGGATCAGGAACGGCAGCCTGTGCAGGCGATGGGTCGGCCGGCCTTGCTCGAGACATCGGATCAGATGCCGCGCGGCGCGCGCGCCGGTCTCGGCCATGTCCAGGTGCGGATAGGTGCGGTAGGCGACCAGGCCGTCCGCGATCGCGACCAGGCGGTCCGACGGGTTTGCGTGCAGATCCAGGCTCGCCACCAGCGGAGTGTCGCCGATCGCCGCGCGCAGCCGGGCCAGGGTCTCGCCGTCGCCGTCGTCCGCACCTTCGGCGACCATGGCGCCGTGCAGGTCCAGATAGACCCCGTCCAAGGAGCCGGATCGACCGAGCCCCTCCCGAATCATGCCGACGATCCGCGCGTAGGCATCCTCGGTCACCGCGCCCGATGGTCCAGCCGCGGTCCACAGGATCGGCACCGCCTCGTGGCCGTCCGTCCGGAGTGCGGCCAAGGCCCCGGCAATCGGCAGATTCATGCCGGCAACGGCTTTCGGGATTTCGTCGCCCATGATCAGGCCCGGCCAGGCGTCCGGCGTCTCGAAATCCGCGAAGGTCGCCGGCGTGGACGCGAAGGTGTTGGTCTCGTGCTGGAAACCGGCGACGGCGATGCGGGCCATGGTGCGGACTCGCGGGAGCTGTTCCGAGGCGTGTCAGCCGTAACGGTCAGGCTTTGACAATATTGTGCTCGGGACCGATCGGGAAGCCGGTGATGTTCTCGTTGCCGTCTTCGGTGACCAACAGGATGTCGTGCTCCCGATAGCCGCCTGCGCCCGTCTCGCCTTCCGGAATCATGACCATCGGCTCCATCGAGACCACCATGCCGGGCTCGAGCACGGTCTCGATGTCCTCGCGCAGCTCGAGCGCCGCTTCGCGGCCGTAGTAGTGGCACAGCACGCCGAAGGAATGGCCGTAGCCGAAGGAGCGGTACGCCAGGAGATCGTGTTCGCGATAGAGTGCGTTGAGCTCCTCCGCGATGTCGCAGCAGCGCGCCCCGGGGCGGATCAGTTCGACTCCGCGCCAGTGCACCCGGCAGTTCGCCTCCCAGATTTCGAGCGCCCGGTCGCTTGCGTGGTCCAGGAACAGAGTGCGCTCGAGCGCCGTGTAGTAGCCGGCGATCATCGGGAAGCAGTTGAGCGACAGGATGTCGCCCTTGACCAGCCGGCGCGCGGTGACCGGGTTGTGCGCGCCGTCGGTGTTGATGCCGGACTGGAACCAGACCCAGCTGTCCATGAGTTCCGCATGCGGAAAGGTCTCGGCAATCTGGTCCACGATTGCGTTTCTGCCGGCGGAGGCGATCTCGTGCTCCGAGACCCCCTCGGCGATGGCGTCCCGGCAGGCCGCGCCGCCGCCGTCCGCGATGCGGGCCCCTGCCTTGATCAGGGCGATCTCCTCGGCGGACTTGATCATGCGCTGGTGCATCACCGCCTCGCCCACGTCGACGAAGTCGACGTCGGGCAGAGCGCCGCGCAGCTTGCCGGCCAGTTCCAAGGTCAGATGGTCGAACTCGACGCCGACGCGTCCATGCGGCGGCAGGAGCCGTTGGACCGCCAACAGGAAGTTGTCACGCTGCCAGTCGGTGTAGACCAGGTTGTCGCCGAAGCTGCGGCGCCAGGGCTGGCCGCCGTCGATGCTTGCGGAGATCGTCGTGGCCTCGTCCTGGGTGACGACCAGGCCGTAGGGCCGCCCGAACCCGCAATAGAGAAAGTCCGAGAAGTAGTTGATGTTCTGGATCGAGGTGAACAGGACCGCCGCCAGGTCCCGCGTGGCCATAGTCTGCCGCAGCGCGTCCTGGCGACGCGCCATCTCCGGCTCGGAAAAGGTCGGCGTGACCCTTTCGCCGTTGCGAACGGTCTTGAGCGGCTCCATGTCCGTTCCCCAGATACGGACACGCCCCCGTGATGATGCAGGGTCCGCTGGCCTGCTGTCAGCGGCCCCTAAATCTCTGCGTAGACGTGTGTCTCCTTTTCTGCGCCGGGATGCACGACCGCCCCATCGGCGGCCGGTCCGACGGTCTGAGCATAGCGCCACAGCGCGCCGGATTGATAGTTGTTCTGTCTCGCCGTCCATTGCGCCCGCCGCGCCTCGAGTTCGGCCGGGTCCAGGTCCACGTCGATGGTCCCGTCCCGGGCGTCGATGCGAATCATGTCGCCGTCGCGCAACAGGCCGATGGGCCCGCCGACCGCTGCCTCGGGACCGATATGGCCGACGCACAGGCCGCGGGTCCCGCCGGAAAAGCGGCCGTCGGTGATCAGTGCGACCCGTTCCATGCCGAGGCCGTAGAGCGCCGCCGTGGTCGCCAGCATCTCGCGCATGCCCGGCCCGCCCTTGGGTCCCTCGTAGCGGATGACGATGCAGTCGCCCTCTTGGATGCGGCCGTTCATCACCGCGGCGAAGGCGTCCTCTTCGCGGTCGAACACGCGCGCGGGTCCGCGGAAGCTCAGCTTGTCGTCGGGAATGCCGGCGACCTTGACGATGGCGCCCTCGGGCGCGAGCGTGCCCTTGAGACCGACCACTCCCCCTGTCGGCAAGATCGGCGCGGCCGCGCGGTAGACCACGTCCTGGCCCTCGGGAAATGTGACGTCCTTGAGGTTCTCGGCCAAGGTCTTGCCGCTCACCGTCAGACAGTCGCCGTGCAGCACGCCGGCGTCGAGGAGCTCCTTCAAGACCACGGAGACGCCGCCGACCTCGTAGAGGTCCTTGGCCACGTATTTGCCGCCGGGCTTGAGGTCGGCGATGTAGGGCGTCTTCTTGAAGATCTCGGCCACGTCATGCAGGTCGAACTTGATGCCCGCCTCATTGGCGATCGCCGGCAGATGCAGGGCGCCGTTGGTCGAGCCGCCGGTCGCCGCCACCACGGCAGCCGCGTTCTCGAGCGCCTCGCGGGTGACGATGTCGCGTGGCCGGATGTTCCGCTCCAAGAGCATCATCACCGCCTGCCCCGAAAGGTCGCACAGCTGGTCGCGGGACTCGTAGGGCGCAGGCGCGCCGGCCGAGCCGGGCAGCGCCAGGCCGATCGCCTCGGATACGCAGGCCATAGTGTTCGCGGTGAACTGCCCGCCGCAGGACCCCGCCGATGGGCAGGCGTTCAATTCGAGCTCGTGCAGGTCTTCATCCGACATCTTGTCGGACACGTTCTGTCCGACACCCTCGAAGACATCGACGATGGTGACGTCCCGGCCCTTGAACCGGCCCGGCAGGATCGAGCCGCCATAGATAAAGACGGCCGGCACGTTCAGGCGGACCATGGCCATCATCATGCCGGGCAGCGACTTGTCGCAGCCGGCAAGCGTCACGAGCGCGTCGTAGCAGTGCCCGCGCATCGTCAGCTCGACCGAGTCGGCGATGATCTCCCGCGAAACCAGCGACGACTTCATGCCTTCGTGCCCCATGGCGATGCCGTCGGTCACGGTGATCGTGGTGAACTCGCGCGGCGTGCCTTGGGCGGTCCGCACGCCAAGCTTCACGGCCTGCGCCTGCCGGCCGAGGGAAATGTTGCACGGCGCGGCCTCGTTCCAGGCGGTCGCCACGCCCACGAGCGGCTGAGCCACCTCTTCTTCGGTGACGCCCATGGCATAGAGAAACGCCCGATGCGGGGCGCGCTCGGGCCCGACGGTGGTGTGGCGGCTGGGCAGCTTTGATTTGTCGAACTTGCTCGGCATGACGGACGTCCCGGACTGTGCTGGGAGAAAAACTCGCGGAGCATACCTGTGCCAGCCTTGGCTCCACAAGGGCGATCCGCCGAATGAAGGACGCCTGCATTGCCTCAGAGGGGATCGGTTCTCTCGCCTGGCCCAATGGCCGCCGCGCTCCGCCCGGCGGTGTCACTATGCCTTTGGAAAGCTTGAGATCATTGCCCCACCATGCGATATCAGGCGCCCGGCTGAACCAGGAGGGTGATGGGCCGTGCGCGTCTCAAAGCTATTGCTTGTGCTTTTGCTGCTGACCGCGCTGGCGCGCCCGGCGTTCGCGGACGGGTTCAAGGCATACCAGGCGGGCCGTGCGGCGCTGGACGCGGGCCGGCTGCAGGACGCGATCCGTTTCACCACAACGGCGATCGAGTCCGGCGAGCTGGACGAGCGGGCGCTCTCGATCGCCTACAACGCCCGCGGGCTGGCCTTTCGCCGCATCGGACGCCTCGACGCCGCGGTGGCCGACTACGACAGGGCCATCGGTGTCCGGCCGGACTATGCCATGGCGTTCAACAACCGGGGCATCGCCAACCAATCGCGGGGCGCCTACGCGGACGCGATCTACGACCATTCCCAGGCCATCGCCCTCGATCCCGCCTATGTCAACGCCTATGTCGGCCGCTGCCTGGCCTATGAAGCGCGCAAACAGAAGGAGCTTGCCGCCAGCGACTGCCGCAAGGCGCTCGAGCTGGACCCCGACAAGGAAGGGGCCAAAAAGGCGCTCAAGCGCATGGGCGCCGGCCCCTGGTAGGAGCGACGCCGGCGCGGCGCGATTGACCCGCAGCACCCGCGCTCCCTACTGTTTCCAGATGCATTGCCGTCATGCTTTTCCGGCCGGCATCGTGGCCGCATGCCTCGCCGGCTGCGGGCCCGACCAGGGTCAGGCGGCGTTGTGCGAACGGGTGCTCTGGGCGGTGATCGATGCCGCCGAGCCGGGCCGCACGCGGCTCGGCGAGACTCCGCCGGACCAGGCCCACGTCGTCACCCTGGCCTACGAAGGCGTCGGGCGCGACGGCGGCCGGATCACGGGACAGGTGCGCTGCCGCTTCGCCGGCGGCGGCTTCGGGACCGAGCGGTTCAAGCTGCTGGGTATCTGGACCGATGACGCGGGCGAGCTGTCGCCGTTTTCGGTCGCGCACGTGAAAAACAGGCTCGGCCTCGACTGACCGGCCATGGAGTATTTCCTCCAGCAGGCGATCAACGGGCTCACGGTCGGCTGCATCTACGGCTTGGTCGCCATGGGCTACACGCTGGTGCACGGCATCATCGGCCAGATCAACCTGGCTCATGGCGAGATCTTCACCATCGGCGGGTTCCTCGGCTTCATCGTGCTGACGCTCGCCGCGATCTTCGGCGTGGCGGCCGTGCCGGCCGGCCTGCTGCTGGCGCTCGTGCTGGCTGCGCTCTTGACCGCGGTGCATGGCTGGGCCTTGCACCGGGGGATCTACCGGCCCTTGGCCGCGGCGCCGGGCTTCGCCCCCCTGGTCGCCACCATCGGGCTCGCCATCTTTCTGCGCGAATATGTCTGGCTGGTTCAGGATTCCGGCTACCTCTGGTCGGCGCCGATCCTGGGCACGAGCTTCGTGTTCTTCCCGGGCTCCGTGTTCCCGGTCCACCTCGGCCATCGGCACCTGCTGATCGTCGCGGTGACGGCGGCGGCGCTCGTGCTGCACTGGCTGCTGGTCAGCCGGTCGCGTCTCGGCCGGGCCCAGCGGGCCTGCGCCCAGGACATCCGCATGGCGGCGCTCTGCGGCGTCGACACCGGGCGCGCCGTCGGCGTCGCCTTCGCCATCGGCGGCGCGTTCGCGGCCGTGGCCGGCGTGATCGTCGCGACCCATTACGGCTTCATCAACGCCTATATGGGCTTTACCGTCGGCATCAAGGCGCTCACCGCGGCGATCCTCGGCGGCATCGGCTCGCTGCCTGGCGCGGTGATCGGCGGCCTGCTGATCGGCCTCCTGGAGACCTTCTGGTCCGCCTATCTCAGCATCCTGTTTCGCGACGTCGTGGTGTTCGGCGTGCTGGTCGCGGTGATCGTCTTCCGCCCGAGCGGCATCCTCGGCCGGCCGGTCCTGGAGTCCGTGCCGGGCGCCGGCGCGCCGCGGCGCTGACCGGACGCGGCGTGACGGCACAGGTCCCTCCGGCTACGATACGGACCCATCCATCAAACCCAACAGCGAGGGGACGCCGCCATGGCCGGATACATCATCGTGCAAGTCGACGTCAAAGACACCGAAGCCTACAAGACCTACATCCCGCAGGTTCCGCCGACCATCGAGCAGTTCGGCGGCGAGTTCGTCGTGCGCG
>JASJBI010000115.1 GCA_030066595.1 Alphaproteobacteria bacterium
GGCGCTTTGTGGAGGAGGGGGCGCACCGCACCCATGCGTATCAAGAACAAGCGCGTACTGATCTGTGACTGCGAAGGCTCGATGCCGCTGGAGGCGGGCAAGCTCGCTAAGGCCTGCGCCGCGGCCGGCGCGGACGACGCCGACGGGCTGGAGCTGAACACGTTCCTGTGCCGCGCCCAACTCGGCAATTTCCAGCAGCAGGTGGTGATACGCGGCGATGAAGAGGTGATCGTCGCCTGCACCCAGGAAAGCCCGATCTTCGAGGAGACCCGCGAGGACTCCAACCCGCAGGCGGTCGCCCGCTACACCAACATCCGCGAGCGCGCTGGCTGGTCGGAGGAGGGGGCGGACGCCGCGCCCAAGATCGCGGCACTGTTGGCCGAGGCCGCGCTCGACCCGCCGGGCACCACCACGGTGTCCATGGAGTCCGAGGGCATCGCGCTGGTCTACGGCACCGACGAGCAGGCCCTGGAGGCCGCATCCCAGCTCTCCGGCCGCCTCAACGTGACGGTGCTGGTCAGCCAGCCCGACGACCTGATCCCGCCCCGGGTGATCGACGTGCCGATCTTCAAGGGAACGATCACCGCGGCGCAAGGCCATCTCGGCGGCTTCGGCATAAACGTCGACGACTACGCGCCCATGCTGCCCAGCGCGCGCGGGCCGATCCGCTGGGAGCCGGCGAAGAACGGCGCGTTCTCCGAATGCGACCTGATCCTGGACTTGTCCGGCGGCGCGCCGCTGTTCCCGGCGCACGAGAAGCGCGACGGTTATTTCCGCCCCGAACCCGGCAATCCGGCCGCCGTGCAGAAGGCGCTGTTCGACATGGCCGACATGGTCGGCGCCTACGACAAACCGCGCTACGTCAAGTACGACGGCGAGATCTGCGCCCATGGCCGCAGCCAGAAGACCGGCTGCACGCGGTGCCTGGACGTGTGCCCGGCCAGCGCGATCAGCCCGGACGGCGACCAGGTTTCGATCGATCCCTTTATCTGCGGCGGCTGCGGGTCGTGCCATTCGGTGTGTCCGACCGGGGCCGCCACCTACAACTTCCCGCCGGCGGGCTTCGTCTACGAGCGCCTGCAGACCCTGCTGGACGCCTATCACAAGGCGGGCGGCGCCGATCCTGTGCTGCTGGTGCACGACCCGCACCACGGCGACGACGTGATCGCCATGATGGCGCGGTTTGGCCGCGGCCTGCCGGCCCGGGTGATCCCGTTCGCGCTGAACGAGGTGACCCAGGCCGGGCTCGACCTTTTCGCGGTCGCCATGGGCTACGGGGTGGGCGAGATCCGCATCCTGGTGCCGCCGAAACGCCGCGACGAGCTGGACGGGCTGGCCGCTCAGATCGAGCTGTCAGAGGCCATGCTGGCCGGGCTCGGCTACGGCGAAGGCCGCATCGCGCTGCTGTCCGCCGACGACCCCGACGGGGTCGAGGCCGAGCTGTGGGATCTGGCCAAGCGGGACGCGCCCGCGCCCGGCGCGTTCATGCCGATGGGCGGCAAGCGCTCGGTCACCATGCTGGCGCTGCGCCAGCTCCACAAGGCGGCCCCCGAACCGGCCGACGTGCTGCCGTTGCCCGCCGGCGCGCCGTTCGGCCGGATCGAGGTCGACACCGGCGGCTGCACGATGTGCCTGGCCTGCGTCGGCTCGTGCCCGACCGGCGCGCTGCTGGAAAACCCGGAGCGCCCGCAGCTCTCGTTCAACCAGGAGGCCTGCGTGCAGTGCGGGCTGTGCCAGACCACCTGCCCCGAGAGCGTGATCAAGTTGGTGCCCGAGCTGAACCTGTCGGACGCGGCGCGCGGTGCCGTCGTCCTCAACGAGGAGCCGCCGTTCTGCTGCATCCGCTGCGGCAAGCCGTTCGGCACCCAGAGCGCGATCGAGGCGATCACCGAGAAGCTGACCGGCCATTCCATGTTCGCCGGCGCGGGCCAGTTGGAGCGCATCCAGATGTGCGAGGACTGCCGCGTGGTGGTCCAGTTCAATGCCCCCGAAGACCCCTTCAAGGGCCCCCCGCGCCCGGCCATCCGCACCACCGACGACGACCTGCGCGAACGCGAGATCGAGGAAGCGCGCGCGAAGCTGCTAAAGGAGCGCGCGGAGGGGAAGACGGAGCATTAGGGCAGCACGGGCAGTGTTGAGCGAGCGCTCTTGGCCCATTTGGTTCCGCCATGAGGGTTCGGAACTGGTGGTTCACTTGCCCAACCGGTGAAGCGCAGCCTGTGCGCCGAGATATTCGACGAAGTCCTTCGGGCAAATCTCGCGCGCAATGCGATATTGGTGCGCTGCCGCAGCAGTCTGACCTTCGATCTCCAAGAGGCCGCCCAAATAGTAAGCGGCCTCGCACTGCTGTCCCGGTACGAGTCGAGGATCGGCATCGTCCGACCGTTCCGTCAGATCGTCGACAGTTAACTTCCCGAGATACAGCGCAGCCAGCGGTCCCGGCCACACCTCAAAGTCGAGGCCGGTGGTTAGGCGCGCCAACTGCGCCCGTGCGTCAGTGCCCATGCGCGCCTTTGCCAGATATTGCCAGAGCATCGCATACAAGTTTGCCGGCTCCAGCTTGAGCGCCAGCGTATGATCCGCGTCTGCCTGGGCGAAGTCTCCCCTCAGGAAGTGGGCGAGCCCGCGTTGGTTCAGCACATTTGGGCTTTCAGAACCGATTTGCAGGGCCCGGCCGTAGTCGGCGACTGCACGGTCGTATTGCCCCAAATGCAGATAGGAACCCGCGCGGTGATAGTAAGCGCCCTTGAGCTCTTGGTTGCGCTCGAGTGCGATGCTGAAATCGGCGACTGCGCGGCCATGCTGGCCGATCTTGTAGTAGGCAAGACCACGACGGTGATGGGCTTCGGGGTGATCTGGGTCTAGCCGCAGTGCCTGGTCGTAGTCTGCGATCGCCGCGGCATACCGGCCGTTGCCGTACTGTGCGCGGCCGCGACCATAGTAGACGGCCGGAACCTGCAGACCGTCTTCCAGAATCCGGTCGAAGCTGTCGATCGCCCGGTCGAATTGATCCGTCAGCAGATAGGCATGGCCACGGTGGTAACGCGCCTGGAAATGGCCCGGGTCGCGGCGCAGCACCTGTCCATACTCGGCGATCGCGTTCTCATGCTCGCCGGTAGCCGAATATAGGAGCCCGCGGTAGTAGTGGGCCCAGTAATAGTCGGGGTCGAGGTTAAGTGCTTGGTCGAGATCCTTGTTCGCCCGGCGGTGTTCGCCCTTGTCCAGATAAGCGAGGCCACGGTGGCTCAGGGCCCGGACGAAAGTCGGGTCGATCTGCAGAGCCTTGTTGTATTCGGCGATGGCGCGGTCGAATTCGCCATTGCTGTAGTGCAAGTAACCTCGGCTCTCATGCGCTCTCGCTTGGGCCAGACGTGCATCCTTCAACTCTTGATCGCTCGACTTCGTGGGTCTGGCCCCGCTCTTCCGCCGAACAGCCTCATCGCGGTTCGAGCGTGCTGCGGAATCTCCCGGATTAAGCCGCAGGAGGTGATCGAAGTCCGCTATCGCTGCGTCATAGTTCTCTATTTCTAGATGGGACTTCCCCCTGTTGTGGAGGGTCTCAGGATCATCCGGGTTGAGGTTCAAAGCTCGATTGAAATCGGCAACCGCCGCGTCATGCCTTTCGAGTTTGGTATGGGCCCTGCCTCTGTTGGCGTAAGCGTCGGCAAGGTCGGGATCGAGTCGAATGGCCGCATCGAAATCACCGATCGCACGGCGGACCTCGCCCGTGAGCAAAGTTGCGTCTCCGCGCTGATTGTACGCTCTCGCGTGGTTCGGGTTCAGCGCGATAGCTCGGTTGAAGTCCTCGACTGCCCTTGGAACCTGGAGCATGCGCAGGTTTGCGACGCCGCGCAGATAGAGGGTTTCCACCTCGTTCGGGCGAAGCCGCAAGGATTGGTCGAAGTCGGCGACAGCATGGGGATATGCGCCCAGGTCGGATCTTGCAGAGCCTCGGTTGGTATAGAATTCGGCATTGACCGGATCGAGCGCGATGGCTTGCTCGAAGTCCTTGAGCGCTCGGCCTTGTTGACCAGAGGCCGCCTTGGCTAGGCCCCGCCCATTGTAGGCCGCAGCCTTGGCTTCGCGGCCAAGATTTCCGGTCTCCAGGCAGACCGTGTACTGGGCCACGCTGGCCTCGTAGTCGCCAGCGAGAGCCGACGCCATGCCCACTTGGCAATGGGCCTTGTCTTCCCGCGCAATGGTCGGCTCGTCGGCCCAAGCCGCTTGGCCCAGCGCCAGCACAATCACAGCGGAGCCAATTCCCAACCACATCTTCATCATTATGACCCTAATCGTAGGTCGGCCACTCTATCGGAATGGTTGATGATCCGAAAGAAGATTGATGTATGGGTTGGGGCCATCGCCGATCCTGCAGTTCCTTAGGCCGAACTCGGAGCAGTCGAGCCGACCGCTCTCGCACCCAACCCCCGACTCGCCTTCGCCCGTCCGACGTGCTAGCGCTGTCGGTCCGTCCCCGACGTCCTGTGGGAGGCCTCGGATGAAACGCCTGAGCCACCTGATCCTCGCCGCCGTGCTGGTGGCCGTCCCGGGCCTTGCGCTCGCCGCGCAGAAGGACATCGGTGCGCAGGAGTACGATGCGAACTGTGCGGTCTGCCATGGGGCCACGGGCGAGGGCGACGGGGCGTTTGCCAAGCTGTTGAAGACGCCGGTGCCGTCGCTGAGGGTGCTCAGCAAGAACAACGGCGGCGTGTTCCCGTTCAAGCGGGTCTACCAGGCGATCGACGGCCGGGAATTGGCCGCGCATGGCTCGCGCGAGATGCCGATCTGGGGCGATGCGTACGACGCCGAGGCGATCACCAAACACGGCAAGTACTACGGCGAGCTCTACGCCGACGGCCTCATCCGCGCCCGCATCCTGGCCCTGATCGCCTACATCAACACGCTGCAGGACCAGTAGGGCGGGGCTTCGTGACGGCCGGACTGCGCGAGCGCTTGGCGGACTATGACGGCCGGGCGACCACGCTGCTGACCGAGGCCGCCGCCGCGTTCGGGGGGCGGCCCGGCTATCTGGACGACCTGATCGCGCTGGCCGGGGACGCCGAACAATTCGTCTCGGACGGATCGACCTGGCTGATCAAGCATCACCTGGAAAAGGGGCGCGCCCTGTCCGCGGCGCAAACGTCGGCGCTGCTGGCCCAGGCGGGAAGGATCACCGGCTGGACGGCGATGCTGCATCTCTGCCAGTCGGTCCGGCACCTGATCATTGCCGAAGCGGACGCGGACGCGTTGGTCCGCTGGCTGCGCCCGCTGCTCGCCCACGATCGGCCGTTCCTGCGCGCCTGGTCGCTGGACGCGCTGTGCTCGGTGGGCGAGCAATGGCCGCGGATTGCAACCGAGGCCCGGGACGCGCTAGCCAGGGCGTCCGAGGATCGCGCGGCGTCGGTGCGGGCGCGGGCGCGCAACCTGGCGCGGGGGTAGCACGGCATGACTGAGCGGACGGTTTGGACCTTCTTCTACGGCTCCAACATCAACCTGGAGATCCTGAAGCGGGTCGACTACGTGCCCGAGCGGGTCGAGGTCGCGCGGCTGCACGGCTTCGACATCGCGATCAGCCCGCTGGCCAACCTGGTCCCCTCGGAACAGGACGTGGTCTATGGGATCCTGGCGACCGGGACCCATGGCGATCTGGACCGGCTCTACGGGCGTTATGTGCAGGACGAGTTGGGCGCGCTCTATCTGCCGGAAGCGGTGCTGTGCGAGACCTTGGACGGCCGCTTGATCCCCGCGCTCTGCTACATCGCGCCGCCGACCGACAAGACGCAGGCCGCGCCCGACGACTATCTCGACCGCATCATCAAGCCGGCCCGCGAGTTCGGCTTCCCTGACTGGTACATCGACCGGCTGGAGCGGTTTCGCGGATAGGGGGCCGCTCACGCCGACCTTGGGTCCTCGTAGCGCATGTCCCACCAGATCGGGGCGAGCGCGCGGGTGATCGCGATGTAGCCGATGATGGAGGCGGGACCCACCACGGTCTTGATGGTCACCCAGGTGTCGGTGTCGACCGTGCGCCAGATCAGCTCGTTGAACCCGGCCAGCGACAGGGCGAAGGCGATCCAGCAATAGGTCAGCACCCGCCAGCCGGCCGGGACCAGGCG
>JASJBI010000005.1 GCA_030066595.1 Alphaproteobacteria bacterium
CGATACATTCCCGGATGGCGCGGCGGGTGATTTCCTCCAGCGCCGCGCCCGGCACCAGGATGTCGGCGATCTCATGGTAGATTTCGCGATATCGGCGGTTGCACAAGACCATCCGATGGCCGCTGTCGAAAATGACGAACCCGTCCGCAAGGGCTTCGACGGCGTCCGACAGCAGGCGCCGGGTATGCTGGGCCTCCGCCTCGACCGTGACGTCCGTGCCGGTGCCGCGATAGCCGATGAAGGACCCGTCCTCGTCGAAGACCGGCTTGCCGCTGATCGACCAGTGCCGGGTGCTGACCTTGGATGTCTCCACGACATATCGGAAGTCGCGGAAGGGTTTGCGCTGCTTGAGATCCTGCAAATGGCTTTGCCAGTCGGTGTCGTCCGGCTCGGGTTTGACCAGGTCCAAACGGGTCTTGCCGATCAGCTCGGCCGGATCCAGGCCGGTCTGTTCGGCGAACCGGCTCGAGAAATATGAGAAGTGGAGATCCGCATCCATTTCCCAGAACCAGTCGGACGCGACTTCGGCGACGTCGCGGAAACGCTGTTCGCTCTCGCGCCGGGCGGCCTCTGCTTGCGTGCGCTCGATGGCGATTCCGGCGAGATGGGCGGTGGTCTCCAGATAGTCCAGCTCCGGTCTTCTTGGCCGCCGAACCTCGCGATGGCTGAGGGCCAGGGTGCCCAGGACTTGTCCGGCTGCGCCGACGATCGGTTCCGACCAGCAGGCCCGGATGCCGGCCCGCTCGGCAAGGTCTTGGAAGCCTGCCCAGTTGGGGTGGCTGACCACGTCCTCGACGATCACCCGCTTGCCGCTATGCGCCGCCGCGCCGCACGAGGCGACGTTCGGCCCGACCGGCAAGCCGTCGATGGCCTCGCTCAGGAATGCCGGCAGGCTTGGCGCTGCTCCCCGCAGCAGGCACTTCTTATCCTGGTCGAGGATCAGCACCGAGCAGAGCGCACCCGGAATGATCTCTTCGGCGGTCTGGGCCAGAGCGTCCAGGACCTCGTCCAAGGACGCGCCCTGCGCCAGAAGTTCCAGGACCCTGTTGCGGCCCTGCAGAATCTTTTGGGCGTGTCTTTCCTCGGTGACGTCCGTGTAAGTGGTGACGAATCCGCCACCCGGAACCGGTTCGCCGGCGATCTCCAGGACGGTTCCGTCCTGGCGGGTTCGCTCGAAGCGATGCGGCTCGAAGCGTTTGGCAAGCTCGACCCGCTCACGCACCTGGTCATCCGGATCTCCCGGCCCGTATTCACCCCGTTCCGCGTTGTACCGGATGAAGTTCTCGAACGGATCCCCTGGCCGGAACTGCTCGGGCGGGAAGCCCAGCAGTTCCAGAAACCGTCGGTTGAACGCGACCAGCCGCAGATCCGGGTCCGCCACGCTGATGCCCTGCGACATATGCTCGAGGGTCGCCTCGAGCACGGACGAATTCTCGGCCAGCTGCTGTTCGGCCCGCTTGCGGGCGGTGACGTCGAGCGCGATTCCGTCCCACACCACGGCGCCGTCCTCGCGGCGATGCGGATGTGCGACTGTGCGCATCCAGCGCATGCGGCCGTTGGACGGGCAAATGCGGTTCTCGAACTCGAATACGCTGAGGCGCGCGGCAGAATCCCGCAGCGCCTCGCGCCAAGGCCCCACGTCGTCGCGATGGATGATGCCGATCAGCCGCTCGGGGTCGGAGACGGCGACCTCCGGGTCAATGCCGAAGAGCTCCTTGACTTTGGGACTGAGGTAGGTGAAGCGGACACGGCCATCCGGCTCAATCACGCGGCGAAAGATGATACCTGGTAGGTTGGTGGCGATCCCGGCCAGCCGCGACTCCGCGCTGTCGGCCCGCACAAGGGCCTCGACATTGGCCGTCTCCTCGGTGCCCGTGCCGCGGTAACCCAAAAACGTGCCGGCTTCATCGAAGTAGGGTTTGCCGCTGACCCGCCAGTGGCGTCTGCGGCCGTTCAGATCATTGGCCCCGTAGCGGAAATCGCGGAACGGCCGCCGGGCCCGAACCTCTTGGATCAGGTCGCGCCACGCCGGCTCGGTATCCGGATCGACCCCGACGAATTCCCACGGGGTCTTGCCGAGAAACTCTTTCTCGTACCAGGTCCGGCTTTCGCCAAGCTTGGCCGAGGCGTAAATGAACCGAAACTCTTGGTCCGTCTCCCAGAACCAGTCGGAGGAGGTTTCGGCGAAGTCACGCCAGCGCGCGTCTTCGATGGCCGGGTGGCGACCGCCGGTCGCGCCGCGGGCCTCGCCAGACGATCGCGCTCCGGTCCGCCGAGCGCCACTGCGCCGGGAGCCGGAACCCCTTCCGCGTGTTCTCGTCAAGACCGTTCCTTTGCCTATGGTTGCGTATCCGGCGCCAAGCCGGGCCGATGGCCGATGCGTCGGAAGCCCAAGATTGCGACGTAGCAGCACATCTTAAGGCGCTGATATTATTTAGAAATTTTGTTCGCCTCGCGCGTGACGATGGCTACCGCGAAGGTATGGCAGACCGGTTAACTTTCTGTTAATCAGCGAGCGACCGCGCGGTTGGCGATCAGGCGGCGGTAAACCGGTCGCATCACGGCAGGCAGGATGTAGATCGGGAGCTGACCGAGCACGAAGAACAGCATCACCGCGAGATCCACCTGTCCGGCCAGGGCGCCGATCAGGATCGCCATGTTGCGGTTGCCGGACATCATGCCGCAGGTGACGGCCCGCTCCCGGCCGCTCCAGAGAAAGACCGCGATGCCAAGCGCCTGCAGGCCGATGTTGGCGAGAAACGCGCTTGCGACATAGAGCGCGACGCGGCCGGGACGGTCCGCGATCTCGGCCGCCACACCGTCCATGATGGCGACGGCAAAGACCAGCAGCAGAATGACGTTGAGCCCGTCGATCGCTACCGCCTGGCGCTCGATCCAGCTCCGGGCCGTCACCGCGCGCAGCAGCCAGACCACCAGGAATGCCCCGCCGATCAGGCCGACCAGCCGGAAGATGAAGCCGACAAGCCCGACATCCAGCTCGATCCCATACAGGTGCAGCGCCAGGGGCGGCAGATAGAGCGGCAGGATAAGCGTTGCCCCCAAGGTGACGGCGCTGGTTAGCGCGACATCCAACCGGAACAGCAAGGCAAACGGGATGCAGGAAATGAGCGGCGCCGAGCATGCCATGAGCATCAGGCCCGCCTCCAGACCGGGCGGCAGATCGACTGCGGCGAGCACGCCGCCCATGATCAGACTGGTCCCCAACGCCAGCCACGCAAAGACAAGGATCGCAAGCCAAGGCCGTCGGAACTGATGCCACAGGGCGTCCGGATCCTGTCGCAACAGGGACGTGACCAGGAGGAGGAACACGGTCGGCACCAGGAGCGGCCGGAACAGCTCGGCCAGGGCCGGTGCAGCCAGGCCCAAGAACACGCCCAAGGCCATGACCGTGGTTGCATGGCGGGCCAGGAAGGCGAGGGCTCGGGTCATCGCGGCTGCCGGTCTCGGGAGCGAACGCCGGTCGGAAGCGGCGCGCACGCGTTCTTGTTCAACGGACTTGCCTGCCGGGTGCAATTCACTATCGTTCCCGGCATGTCTGCCCCCGAGATCATCGACGGACCGCTTGCCCTACACGCCGAGCCGGTGCGGCCCGACTGGATCGACTACAACGGCCATATGAATGTGGCCTTCTACGTCCTTGCCTTTGATCACGCGACCGATGCGTTCTTCGATTTCATCGGGCTCGACGAGGCGTATCGCGAAACACAAAACGCCTCCACCTTCGCCGTCGAGAGCCACGTGTGCTATCTCCGCGAACTGCATGAAGGCGACCCGATGCGGTTTACCACACAGCTTTTGGGATTCGATGCGAAAAGGCTGCACTACTTTCATCGCATGTACCATGCCGAGGGGGGATACCTGGCAGCGACGCTGGAGTCGCTGAGCCTGCATGTCGACATGGCGACCCGTCGGGTCGCGCCCATGCCCGATGCGATCTTCGACCGCCTGGCCCGGATCCATGAGGCGCATGCCGGTCTCCCGCGGCCGTCCGAGGCGGGACAGACAATCCGGATGCCGACCTCTCGTTGACGGCCGGCTCGGCGGGCCTAGTTACAGCCTGGTCCAGGTACACTGAAGCGCGAAGGGAACAGACAGATGGCAGATGTTGAAACCGCGATCGTCGTTGGCGTCGGCCCCGGGCTGGGAGCTGCTCTCGGCCGGTGTTTCGCCGGCGCGGGCATGCGCGTGGCGCTGGCCGCGCGCAATCGGGACTCGATCGCGCCATTCGCCGCGGAGCTGGGCGATATGGCGCGGGCCTATGCCTGCGATGCGACCGACGAGGCGCAGGTCGAGGCGCTGTTCGAGCAGGCCGAGGCCGAGCTGGGCGCGCCCAGCCTGGTGGCCTTCAACGCCGGGGCCTTCGTGCGCAAGGGCATCCTCGAGACCGAGACGGAGGAGTTCGAGCGGTGCTGGCGGGTCGGCTGTCTTGGCGGATTCCTGGTCGGCCGGGCCGCGGCGCGGGGCATGACGGCGCGTGGCCGCGGTACGATCGTGTTCACGGGCGCGACGGCATCGCTTCGCGGCGGCGCCAACTTCCACAACTTGGCGGTGCCCAAGTTCGGGCTCCGCGCCCTGGCGCAGAGCATGGCCCGGGAGCTGGGGCCCAAGGGCGTGCATGTCGCGCATGTGATCATCGATGGCCAGATCCTGTCGGACCGCTACGCCGATCTCGCCCGCGAGCGCCCCGAGGACGGGCTGCTCTCGCCGGACGCCATCGCCAGCAACTACCTCCACCTGCATCGCCAACACCGCAGCGCCTGGAGCCAGGAGATCGATCTCAGGCCCTGGGTCGAGAAGTTCTAGGAAAAATTTCTTATATCAATCGATCCTGATCTCGTCCCGCGGCCTCGACGATTCGGCCCAAGGGGCCGAGGATTCGCGGCCGCCGGGTGGGGTCCGCCACCTTTGCTGGCATTCCCGGCCGAGTTAACGAATTGGTCAGAAGCCTCCCGGATAATCGGGCACTTACGGGGATCTCATTCCTGTCTCAGGCGGCGAACCTCAAGGGCGATCAATGGCTTATGGTCACGACGTAAAAAAGGCGGAGAAGTTCGCAGAATCCGCGCTCCAGCTCATGGCGGGCCACGGTATCCCGGCGGAGCCCAACAACTTTGCCGTTTGGTACGCCTACGCCGCGGGCGAGAACCACGATCTCTGCAAGGCCATCGATCTCGTGATCGCCAGCGAGGACAAGGTCGATACGACCCACCTCGAGGGCATCTACGAGAAATTCTTCGGCATCGAGGCCGAGAGCCAGGCGCTGCGGGATGCGGCGGATCGCATCGAGACCGCGGTTACCGAGGTGTTGGGGATCCTGGGTTCCGCAGGCAAGGAGACCAGCCGCTACGGCCAAGCCCTCGAGAAATATTCCGACAAGCTGGAGAAGCCGCTCAAGCTGGACCAGGTGCGGGCCATCGTCACCAAGATCGCCGACGAGACCCGGCGCGTGATTCAGCGGCAGAAGGAGCTCGACCGCGCGCTGTCCCGATCCAGCAAGGAAATCAGCGAACTTCGTACCAACCTTCAGACGGTGCGCCGCGAGGCCTCGACGGATCCGCTCACCGGCATCGCCAACCGCAAGGAATTCGAGGTCCAGATCAAGGCGATGGTCAAGGAAGCGGAAGAGGAGGGGGAGCCGCTGACGCTGCTCCTCGCGGACATCGACTTCTTCAAGTCGTTCAACGACAATTACGGGCACAGCACCGGCGATCAGGTCTTGAAGCTGGTGGCCCGCACGATCATCGAACGGATCAAGGGCCGCGACTTGGCCGCCCGCCTGGGCGGCGAAGAGTTTGCCGTGCTGTTGCCGGACACCAAGCTGCAGGACGCGGTCGTGGTCGGCAATCACATTCGGGTAGCGGTCGGATCGCGCAAGATCGTCGTGCGCAGTACTGGTGAGAACCTGGGATCGGTCGCGATCTCTCTCGGCGTGGCGCAATACCATCCGGGGGAACCGATACAGTCGTTCATCGAACGCACCGATCGGGCGCTCTATGCGGCCAAACGCAATGGACGCGATCAGGTGTTTGCCGACGACTCACCTCCGCCATCCCTCGCCAAGTCCGCCTAGCCACCCTTTCACTGCGCGTCCCCTCGGCATTAAAGTCTGCAAGTCCGTGACTTGTGGAGCAGCCAGGGGTGGGACATGGCTATGGTCCTGATGCCGGCGCGGCGATCACATGGTCGCCGGTAAACCCAAGCCCAAGACGTCGAGACCCGGGGCCGTACGGCGGCGCGTGCTCTCCCGACGCAGCCTGGTTCGTCTACGGGGCGTCGTGCGGCGCCTGCGGCGGACCGAGCGACTCTTTCCGTTGGTCATGGCGATCACCATCGGTGTGGTGGCCGGCTATGCCTCGCTCGCCTTTCGCTGGACCTTTGGGCTGATCCAGACGCTGACGCTGCAGGTCTCGGGCGAGCGGATCTATGCCCAGGCCGATGCGCTGGCCTGGTGGCATCTTCTGCTGGTCACCACCCTCGGCGGCTTGGCGGTCGGGCTGTTCATCCGCTTCGTCATGCCGGACCGGCGGCCGTTGGGGGTCGCCGACGTGATGGAGGCCAGCGCGCTGCGCGGGGGGCGCATGTCGCTGCCGGCCGGTGTCGGGGCGGCCGTGGCCAGCGCCGCGTCGATCGGTGTCGGCGCCTCGGTCGGTCGGGAGGGCCCGGTTGTGCACTTGGGCGCCACGCTCGCGGCATGGGTCGCCGCACGCTTTCGGCTCGGCCGGGCCCAACAGCAAACCCTGCTGGGATGCGGCGTGGCAGCCGCGATTGCGGCCTCGTTCAACGCGCCGATCGCCGGCGTCCTGTTCGCGCTCGAAGTGGTCGTCGGCCACTACGCGCTCAGCGCATTCGCGCCGGTCGTCATTGCCTCGGTCATCAGCACCCTGATCTCGCACGCCTATTTCGGCGCCTTCCCGGCCTTCATCGCGCCCGCCCACAACGTCGTCGAGCTTTGGGAGTTCCCGGCTTTCGCCTTGCTGGGGGTGACCAGCGCCATCGCGGCCATCCTGTTCATGCGGTCGATCATGTTCACGGCCAAAGTCGCCGAGCGGCTGCCGGTGCCGGATTGGTCGCGGCCCGCGGTCGGCGGTCTGGCGGTCGGGTTGATCGCGCTGGCCTTCCCGCAGGTCCTGGGCGTCGGCTACGGCGCCACCAGCGATGCCCTCGACGGCCTGTTTCCCCTTTATCTCTTGCTGGCACTAATCGTGGCCAAGACGGCGGCCACCGCGATCTCGCTGGGCTTCGGCTTCGGCGGCGGCGTGTTCAGCCCGTCCCTGGTGGTGGGCGCCATGCTGGGGGGCGCCTTCGGCATCATCGCCACGCAGGTCTTTCCGGACCACTCTTCCGGCCAGGGCGCCTACTCGCTGATCGGCATGGGGGCCGTCGCGGGCTCGGTGCTCGGCGCGCCGATCTCGACGATCCTGATCATGTTCGAGCTCACCCGCGACTACGCGCTGACCGTGGCGGTGATGGTGGCCGTGGTGGTCGCCTCCCTGATCACCCAGAGCTTCCACGGCCGGTCGTTCTTTGTCTGGCAGTTGGAGCGACGGGGCCTCAACTTGAAGGGGGGTCGCGAAGCCGGTTTGCTGCGGGCGGTTCGCTTGCGCGACATCATGGACAACGCCTTCGACTCGATCGCCCCGGACGCTTCATTGGAGGAGGTGCGTCGCTGTCTGATCTCGTCGACGAATGGCGAGCTGTTCGTCACCGCGGAGGACGGCCGGCTCGAGGGCGCGATCACCTTTGCCGAGATCGGCGAGGCAGCCTTCGACGAGAGCGCCGATCAGGGACGTACAGCCCTGGACATCGCCCGACGCAATCCGCCGTTCTTGCAAGCCGGAGACGATCTCGATTCAGTGATGCGGCGGATCGGCGGTATCGGCGAGCCGCACGTCGCGGTGGTCGCCGATAAGGACAGCATGGTCATGGTCGGGCTGGTCCACGAGCGGGAAATCATGCTCGCCTATCAGCGCGCGATCGCCCAGGCCAGGGCCGAGGAGCGGGGCGAGGCCTAAGGCGGGACGGTGCGGGACGCGGCCGACGGTCACTTGCGGGAGGCGCTCAGCGCGTGGAGTTTCTGGCGGTTCTTCTGATCCTGTTGATCGCAACGCGGTTCTGCGGGGAGATCGCCACGCGGCTCGGCCAGCCGGTGATGGTCGGCGAACTCCTGGCGGGCGTCGCTATCGGTGCCCTGGCCCAGCAATTCACCGCCGCCGTTCCGGCCCTTCTTATCGGCGCGCACGACAATTCCCTGCGCCACGTGATCGACCTGGCGATCTGTTTTCTCATGCTGTTGGCGGGGATCGAGATGCGGCCCCGCGAGATCGCCGACGCGTCCGGCACGTCGTTGGCGGTGGCGCTGGGGGGCGTGGCCGTGCCGATGGCTCTGGGTGTGGCGCTGGGCTGGCTCTCCCTGCCGGAATCCCCGGTCAAGCTTGTCCAGTGCCTGTTTCTCGGCACGGCGCTGTCGATCACCGCCGTACCGGTGGCGATCAAGATTCTGATGGATCTGGGCGCGCTGCACACACGGACGGGCGAAGTGATCGTGTCCGCCGCGATTTTCGACGACATCTTCGGGCTCGCCCTCTTGGCCACACTGACCGCCTTCATGCGGACGGGGGAACTGCCGGGCGTCGACGGTCTGGTGTTGTTGGGCGCCAATGTGTTGCTGTTCTTCGCGGTGGTCACGGTCATGGGCCTCTATGTGTTCCCCTGGGCCGGGCGGGTCTCGAAGCGGCTGCAGGAGCCGGAGGGCGCACTCGGTCTGCTGCTCATCGCAGCGCTGTCCTATGCGGTGTTGGCCGAACTCCTCGGCATGCATTTCATTCTCGGCGCATTCGCCGCGGGCCTGTTCTTTGGCCGCCATACCGTGGACCCGGACACCTATGACAGTGTTCGCCTAAAGGTATCCGGTATCACCAGCGGCTTCATGGCGCCGATCTTCTTCGCCTCGATCGGCCTCAGGGTCGATCTCAGCGCGGCCATCCACGTGCCTGTCTTTACGGCCGTGTTGATCGGCGCGGCCATGCTCGGCAAGCTGGTCGGCGCGGGACTGCCGGCCTTCTGGTGCGGCCTCAAGCCGCGCGAGGCGGCCTGCGTCGGCGCCGGCATGAGCGTGCGTGGCGCCGTGGAGTTGATCGTCGCCGACGTGGCGCTCGAGGCCGGGCTGTTTGCCTTGCCCGACCCGCCGCCGCCCGTGGTGGCCCATCTGTTTTCCGCCGTGGTGCTGATGGCCATGGTGACCACCATCGTCGCGCCGATGTTCCTGCGTTGGGGGATGCGCGGCGTCGCGCGTTCGCCGCAAGGGCCATGAAGGTGCTCTAGCCCCCGGACGGCCGCACGGCTGCCGGTTGCTTGAGCAACCAGTCCTGCAGATCCTTGAAGTCGATATTGACCCGGGCGCTGCCGATCGGTCCCTTGACCTTGGCGAGCAGGGGCGGCGCGTCGGCTGCGGCGGCGAAGCGCAGGCGGAGTTCGGCCTCGACTTCACGGCGCAACAGATCGTGCGTTCCGGTGATTTCGCCGATCGCGCCGTCGACCACCGCGCGCAGGGTCTTGATGCGCAGCATGCCCTTCTCAAGCCGAAAGTCGCCACCCAAGGATGTCAGCGCCGTCGCGCCCGATGCGCTCTCGGCCAGGATGCCGACCAGCCCGCCGGCTTTGTCCCGGGCGCCAATGCGCCGGTTTGCCCGGGCCAGGTCGATTCCCAGGACGCGGCCGCCCTCGGCCCAGACGCGGCCTTTGCCGGAGAGGTCGGCCAACAGCTGGCGCGGGCTGCCCCCATTGCCGGACAGGGCGATCTTGAAGCCGAGTTTGCCCCCCTCGAGCGCCACCAGCTCGGCGATCGGCAGCACGCTTGCCGCATCTGCACCATCCAGGGTCGCGTTCATGGTGACCGCAATCTGGCGAGACTCGGCGTCGGAGAGCTTGGCCGAAAGCGCGAACGCGCCGCCATGCAGTTGCCCGGTCAAGCTCGGGACCTCCAACACGCCAGGCTGGCTCTCAAGCTTGAGCTCCGCTTTGTCGAGATGCTGCTGCAGATAGATCATGCGATCGGCCCGCAGCGTAATCGCGCTTGGCGGCAGACGCAGAACAGCGAGATTGAATTGGGACTCCGACCAAGCCGTCGCGTCGGTCGGCATTCCTCCCGGTCGCCGTGCGGAGGCCTCCCGGCGCGGTGACGCGCGGCTCGCTGTTGGTCCGGCCAGGGCTGCGCTCAGCAGATCCAAATCGACCTCGTCGGCCGTCATTTCGGCGGTGAACACCGCGTCCTTGTCCCCTGGGCGATAGGCGGCCGTGCCGGCCAGCGTCGTCGACACCGCGCCGAGCGTGAGCTTGGCCTGCAACGTCCACTGCTGGCCGCCGGCTGCGCGTGACAGCTTCCCGGAGAGGCTGAGCGGGCCGTCGGTGCGCGGCTCCCTGGGCAAGGTGACCCCCAACAGGGCCAGAAGCCCCGCCGGCTGCGCCACATCCGCTTCGAGCCGCGCACCGAGCGCCCGGCTGGCATCGATATCTCCCAGGCGACCCGTGATCCGCACGTCGGATCCGGCCACGTCGTCGGCCCGTAGCCCGCGGATCACAACGGCTCCCTTGTCGAGACCGGCATCCAGAACAACGTCGCGGATCTCCTGTCCGAGATAGACCAAGCTGCCGAGGCGCGCCTTGAGGTCGACGTCGAAGGCGCGAAAGTCGGCCAGCCGCGACAGGAAGAGAGCCGGTCTTTCCGCAGGTCCCTGGCCCGCTTCGCCATCAGATGCCCGCTGGCCCTGGCGCACTGGCGCCGCCGCAGGTCGCGGCATGTACGCATCCAGATCCAGGCGGTCGCCGTCCACCGACAGGGACAGCACCGGGCGCGGACCCGGGGTGATCTCGAGCCAGCCGGACAGGCTGATCAGATCCAGGTCCGTGGTGAACTGTGACAGCCGGATGATGTCGGGTTCGGCATAGAGCTTGCCGGCGATCGACCAGCGGCGCAGACGGTCAGTGGGAATTCGTGACACATCGACCGACAGCCAGTCGAGCAGCCCACGCAGATTGTCGGAACTGACCTCCGCGGATCCGTCGAACCGCGGCGCGCCGCCCAGGTGATCCACGAACCCGATCAGCGTCACCTGCGTGCCGCCGGGCAGTCGTGCCGAAGCCTCGTTGACGACGATCTCGCCGTCGACAAGCCGCAAGTCGGCCTTGAGGTCGCGGATCACACTCCGGTTCAGCACCACCGCCTGGAGGGCGACGTCCAAAGCTCCTTCGATGTCGGTCGGGAGCGCGAACGCCAAAGCTGTCGAACCGTCGGTGATATCGGCCGGGGTCTGTTCTGGCGGGGACGCCGGCTGGTCCGGCTGAGACGCCCTGCGGGCAGACCGCCAGCGGTCAAGGTCGATGCGTTGAAGGATCAGATCGGCGGAGATCTCGTCGGGTCGATCGCCCGTGCGAAAGCGATAAACCAAAGAGCCGGTTGCCCGGTTGTTCTCGCTGTCGAGCTGGAATTCGGACAAGCCCACGCTGTCGGCTGCGGCCAGGAATTCTCCCTCGAGCGTAAAGCGTCCGTCGAATGCAGCATCCAGCAGCGTCCGATGGGGACCGCTCCCCAAGGCCTCGACCAGCGGGCCGGCCTTGGCCCCTTCGAGCCGCAGGCGTCCGCTGAATGTGGAACGCTCTTCGCCGGCGATATCGCCCTTCAGTTCCGCCTTGATCCCAAGCGACGGCACCGTGCCGAAGCCGTTCAGATGCAACCGGTCTTGCTGATTTCGGCCGAGCCGGAAGTCGAGCTGGATCGGCACCGCACCCGCCAGAGCCGTTCCGCGCCCGCGGAACGGTCCCGCCAGCGTCTCGGCCTTGATGGTGGCGTCGATGCTCTCAAGGATGTGCGGCGTGCCGCCGGCCCGCTGGACAGTGACTCGACCGCTCTTGATGGCTATCTGGTCAAGCCGGACCCTGGGCCCTGTCGCCCGGCCGGCGCTGTCGCCCGCGGCCTGCCCCTGTGCCGGGGTCTGCGCGGGGCCCCTGCCCGGAGGAGCCGACCAATTCAGCCGGCCATCCGGCAGCATCATGAAAACCAGATCCGGCTCAATCACCGAAATCGAGCGGGTTTCGATGGTGCCGCCGAACAATGGCAGTAGGGCAAGGTCGAATCGGACGGATTTGATGCGTGCCAGGTCGGGCCCCTCGGTTCCGGGCGCCGCTGGCATCCGCACATCGCGGACCTCCAGCGACGGCGTCGGGACCAGGGCGACCGACACGTCGCCCGCAATCAGCACCGGGTGGCCGGTCGCGCGCTGAAGCAGAACGGCTATATCCGGCTTGTGCCGGCTCCAATCCAGGAAGCCGGGCGCGACCAGTGCCGCCGCTACGATCAGCGCAACGAGCGCGGCGAACCCATAAAGATATCTGATCAATCCCGCCTCAGGGAATGTTGCCGTCAGCTGCTAAGGTTGGCCCACGACAAGCGTAAGGGAGCGGGGGACGGCGATCAATGCTGGCCAAACCGCATCGCCGGCAATTGTCTCTCGCGACGGCCGGCCCTACATAGCTTGCGATTCGAACAAGGCATGGGGGAAAGCTATGGAGCAATCGGTCGGTGGACTGGCCGCCCTACGGATGGCCGTGGGAAGTGCCATAGAGTCCCCTCTGGCGCAGCGCGCGATCACTGCGCTGATCGTGCTCAACGCGATCACGCTGGGCCTCGAAACCTCGCCCGCCGTGATGGATCGCTTGGGGCCTGTTCTCACGGTCCTGGATCGCGCCATCCTGTCGGTCTTCGTGGCGGAGCTCGCGATCAAGATCTTCGCCCAGGGTCTGGGATTCTTCCGCCGGCCGTGGAACCTGTTCGACTTCATCGTGGTCGGGATCGCCCTGATTCCGTCGAGCGGTCCCCTGTCCGTGCTGCGGGCGCTGCGCATCATGCGCGCGCTGCGCCTGATCTCCGTCGTACCCGCGATGCGCCGGGTCGTACAAGCGCTGCTGGCGGCGATTCCCGGCGTGTCCTCGGTGCTCGCCCTGATGCTCCTGGTGTTCTACGTCTATTCCGTGATCGCGACCAAGCTCTACGGCGCCGCATTCCCCAACTGGTTCGGCAGCATCGGCGAGTCCATGTACTCCCTGTTCCAAATCATGACGCTGGAAAGCTGGTCGATGGGTATCGTCCGCCCGGTCATGGAGGAGTTCCCCTACGCCTGGGTACTGTTCGTGTCCTTCATCTTGATGACGAGCTTCGCCGTCTTGAACCTGTTCATTGCGGTGATCGTCAATGCCATGCAGGAACAGCATGCGGCGGAAGCCGCGGAAACCCGACAGGAGATCGAACAGGCGGCACACCGGGAAACCGAAAGCCTGCGCTTGGAGATCGCCGCGCTCCGGCAGGATATCGGTGACCTCCGGGGCGTGCTTGTCGGCGATGGCGTCGGGAGGCCGCAGCGTTAGGCTCTCCCCGGTCAGATTTGGAACTCGGCCCACAGCGGACGGTGGTCGGACAAGTAGTAGCGCGCGTAGGCGATGAAGTCGGCCTTGCTGCGCTGGGGATCGTTCCACAGGGCCGAGAAGACCACTGCGTCGAAGTCGAACACCCCGCCGTCGACATAGTCCGCCTGGGTGTTGCCCGGGAAGAAGGCGATCTGGTCGTAGTGGTTGTCGGACGCGATCGCCGATCCGACCTGGCTGGTGTGCGCCGGCAGGTGCAGACCGCGCTTGGTCAAGGCTTCGTATACGCCGTCTCCGGGCACAGCCTTGGGCAAATTGAAGTCTCCGAGCACGATGATGTCGTCCACATAGCGTTGGCCGCTCTTGCGGCGCAGGTCCGCCCACCGTGCCACCGCGTAGGTCTCGAGACGGCGGCGGTTCTTGTCACGCGTGCTGTCCGAGCCGAAATAGAGGTGCACGTTTACCAGCAGGAACCGAAATCCGCCCGCTTGGAATGCGGCGAGATAGGGATTGCGGTCGAAGCCGCGGTACTTCTGTTCGATCCCCGGCAGCGTGATGTAGCGGTGGGACGCGGGCGGGACGGCGACCTCGCCGACCTTCTCCAGCAGCGTCACCTTGCTGGAATCGTAGACGAACGCCATCCGCTCGTTGTTGCCCGCGCGGTCCGAAAACAGCGTGCGGTAGGAGGGCGGCAGCTTGGCCAGCACGCTCTTCAGGCCCGTCACGTTATCGCCAACCTCTTGCAACGCAGCCAGGTCGAACCAACCAAGCATCTCGGCGATCAGGGCATGATCGGAGTCCCGTCTTTCCTGGACGCCGAAATTGGCGATGTTCCAGGTCGCCACCAGAAGCCGGTTGGTCTGCTTGTTGGGGATGCCGCGGGCGGTGCGGTGGCTCTGCAGAGCACTGATCTCCTGCGCCGTCACGTAGGAGAACGAAAAGCCGGGTTTGGCGAATGCAACCACTGGACGGCCTTTGCAATACGACCAGAAATCGTATCAAAGGCAGTTTATGTTACATTTCCGTGTGGGTGCGAGAGAAATCTGCCGCCTAAACCCGTACGATCTTGCCCGGGTTCATGATGTTGTCCGGGTCGATCGCCTTCTTGATCGTGCGCATGACCGAGACGGCCTCGCCGAGCTCGGAAATCAGGAAGTCCATCTTGCCGTAGCCGATACCGTGCTCGCCGGTGCAGGTGCCGTCCATGGCCAGCGCCCGCATCACCATGCGCTCGTTGAGCGCCTGGGCGCGCGCGTTCTCGTCCGGGTCGTTCGGATCGGTGAGGAAGACGAGATGGAAGTTGCCGTCGCCGACATGGCCGACGATGGGGGCGATCAGGCCGCTCTCCTCGATGTCTCGCTTGGTTTCCGTGATGCACTCCGCCAGCCGCGAGATCGGCACGCACACGTCGGTGGCCCAGATCTCGGCCCCGGGGCGCAGCGCCTTGCAGGCATAGGCGGCGTCGTGGCGCGCCTGCCACAGCTTGTTGCGGTCCTCGGTGCGCGTCGCCCACTGGAAGTCACTGCCACCGAATCCCTCGACGATGGTGCCCACGGACTCGACCTGTTCCTGCACGCCCTGCTCGCTGCCGTGGAACTCCAGAAACAGCGTGGACGTGACGGGGAAGTCCAGCCCCGAGTATTTGTTGATCGCGTCCATCTGCACGTCGTCGGCCAGCTCGATCCGGGCGATGGGAATACCCGACTGGATCGTCAGGATCACCGCGTTGACGGCGCTTTCCAGATCCGGGAAGGAGCAGACCGCCGAAGAAATCGCCTCGGGGATGCCGTACAGCCGGAGCGTGATGTCGCAGATCACGCCGAGCGTGCCCTCCGAGCCCACGAACAACCGGGTCAGGTCATAGCCGGCAGAGGATTTGCGGGCCCGCTTGGAGGTCTTGATGATGCGGCCGTCCGGCAGCACCACCGTCAGGGCCAGGACGTTTTCCCGCATGGTTCCATAGCGTACCGCGTTGGTGCCCGAGGCCCGGGTGGCGGTCATTCCGCCGAGCGAGGCGTCGGCGCCCGGATCGATCGGAAAGAACAGGCCCGTGTCGCGGAGATACTCGTTCAGCTGCTTGCGGGTCACGCCCGGCTGGACGGTGCAGTCCATGTCCTCGATGCTGACTTTCAGGACTTGGTCCATACCGGTGACGTCGATCGACACGCCGCCGCGCAGCGCCGCGACATGTCCCTCCAGCGAGGTTCCGGTGCCGTAGGGGATGATCGGTGTCTTGTGGCGGGCGCAGATCTTGACGATCTCGCTGACCTCTTCGGTGGACTCGGCGAAGGCCACGGCGTCCGGTGGGACTGCCTCATGGAAGGATTCGTCTTTGCCGTGTTGCTCGCGCACCGCGGCCGAGGTCGACAGGCGGTCGCCGAGCAGCGTGCGGAGTTCTTCGATTGCGGCCGCGTTCGGACTTTCCGCGGCCTGAGCGGGTTGTGTCGCCATGGTCTTCCCTATGCGTGTATACCTGGAACAAGGTATTGCGCGCTTGCGCCCGCGGCAAGGGGCGTCCGCCCGGTGCCGCGGTGGACGGGACCAAGACGAGAGGGCCATCGTGGCCGAGGACTTCGGATCCGCGCCCAAGTTCGGGCGGGTGGATGACCGCTTGCTGGCCCATGTCGCCTATGGGCTGTTCGCGCTGGTCATTGCCGTCCCCAACCCGTTCACGCCGCTGGCAGGCGTCGTCGTCGCCTATCTCAAGGTCGGCACGGCAGCCGATCCGCTCGGCAGTCATTTCCGCTGGCTGATTCGGACCTTCTGGCTCTGCCTCGCGGCGGCGGCGATCGCGCTGCTGTTGATGGTCACGGAGATCGGGCTTGCGCTGCTGCTGGCGGTGGCGGTCTGGTACGTCTATCGGATCGTGAAGGGCTGGCTGCGGCTCAACGACGGCCGGCCCATCGCGGACCCGACGGCGCTGTTCTGAGGCGGGTCGGCCCTCGTGCACGAACGCCGGGCCGGGCGCGGCCGGTAGGCTACGCAGCGGGCTCCGGCTTGCCCGCGCAGTCGATTTGTTCGGGCCAATTGTCGAGCCAGGCCAGCAGCTCGTCCCAGGCCATGGGGCGCGCGATAGAGTATCCCTGCGCCAGGGAACAGCCCAGTTTTTTGAGGATCTTCAGTGCTTCCAGGCTCTCTGCGCCTTCGCCAACCACGTCGAAGCCCAGGCTCTGGCACAACTCGCAGATCGCCATGATGACCTTTCTGTGTTCCAGATTGGTGGTCACGTTTTCGACGAGGGAGGTGTCTATCTTGACTTCGCTGACCGGCATCCGGGTGAGCCAATTCAGCGCCGAGAAGCCGGTGCCGAAATCGTCGATCGAGATGCGGACGCCATCCTCATGCAGGCGATCCACAACGGCGAGTGCGCGCTCAGGGTCGATCATCAGCGCGTCCTCGGTGATCTCCAGCATGAGGCCGTCGGGCGGTAATCCGCTGTGCTCGATGAGATCGAAGACCTGCCGCGGCAGCTCCCAGTCGTGTAGGGCGCGCCCGGAGAGGTTGATCGAAAGGGTCAAGTCCAGCCCCGCCTGCCGCGATGCCAGAGTCTGCTCCAGGGATCTGCGGATGACCTCCAAACTGAATGGCTTGATGGCCGCGGATCGTTCGATCGCGGTGATGAACTGGGACGGCATCAGGTGGCCGAACTCCGGGTGTCGCCAGCGTGTCAGCGCCTCCACGCCGACGACGCGCAGGCTCCTCAGATCGACCTTGGGCTGGTAGCAAAGCACCAGTTCGTCTTCTTCGATCGCCCGGCTGACATGGCCGGGCAGCAGAGCGGCGCGGCGGGCCGTCGCCTCTTGATCGGCGTTGAACATTGCGTAACCGCGGCCGCACCGCTTGGCGTCGTACATCGCCATGTCGGCATTACCCAGAAGCTTGGAGCCGTCGCTGCCGTGGTAGGGATAACGGGCGATGCCGATGGAGACGCCGACGTCGACCGTTTCACCGCCGAGCACGACTGGGCGCTCCAAGTTGGAGATGATCTTCTCGCAAACGGCGGCGGAGCCTTCGGCCGTCGTGCTGGTCGGCAACAGCGCCACAAACTCGTCCCCGCCGAGCCGGGCCACCGTGTCGGAGTTGCGAACGACCGTACGCAACCTGTCGGCCACTTGCTGCAGAAGTTCGTCGCCCACATTGTGCCCCAATGAGTCGTTGATATCCTTGAAACGGTTCAGGTCCATCATGAGAACGGCGAATGACCCGCCGCTGCGTTCTCTCAAGGCGATCGCCTGCTCGAGGCGATCGAGAAACAGGCTCCGGTTCGGCAACCCGGTCAGCGCGTCGTACAGGCTGAGATGTTCCAGGCGTTCGTTGGCTTCGGCGAGCTCGTTGGTTAGTTGGGCAACGCTTCGATAGGTCTCTTCGAGCTCCGCTTCCAGACTGCGAATGCGGTAGGCCGGGCTGCTCACGTCACTGTCTCCCGCGCGACGACGACGGTTGCGTCGTCGGTCTCCCGGGCAAAGCCGCGCATGATGTCATGGCAGATGGTCGTGACGTGGTGCCGGAACAAGTCGGCCGGCGAGTCGCCCTGCCACTTGGCCGAAATGCCGTCCGTGTACAGCACCAAAGTCCCGCCATCGGGCCAGGACATTCGGTTCGTTCGCGGCCGAGGGGCGGGACCGTAGCCGAGCACGCCGGGCCGCGCGAGCAGGGCGATGCGCTCACGCGGAACGGCATACGTGTCTACATTGCCGACCGCCGCGTGCGTCAGTGTGCGCCCTGTCAAGTCGAGCCGAGCCAGCGTCAACGCGACCCCCCGGGTTGTCCGTAGGACGCCATGGAGCTCGGCCAAAAGCGGTTCGAAGTCCTGCTCCCGGTTCTTGCGGACATGGGCGAGCGCCAACTGGCTGGCGTCCTCCGCCTCGGGACCGTGACCCAGCCCGTCCGCCACCGCGATTAGCAGGCCCTGGCCGGTTTCCTCGATGAGATAGGCGTCGCCATTGGCGGTCTCCCCGGGATAAGGCCGGGACACAGCACTGTAGTCGATTCGCCGCTCGGCGCCCGGCTGCCGGAGCCACTTCCGGGCCGTGATCACCGTCCCCCTCGGCGGGGGAGGCGGGCCCGCGGGGTCCCGCGGCAAGACCGCCTGGCGCGACAGGATATCGAACTCGTCCACGAGCCGGCGAACGGCGCCGAGACCGCAACCAGAGGTTCCGTTCGTGGAGTGGTAATCGGTGAGTGCGCGCGTGACATCTTCGATGCCCGGCCCCCTGTCCGTGGAGACGATTTCGAGGACACGGCCGCGTCCATCCCCGGCATCGAGCAAGGCCAGGGTGAGCTTTCCGTCCAAGGTCCGGTGCCGCACCAAGTTGGCCGCCAGCTCCGTGGCCACGATCGCCAATTCGCCCGTGTCGACCGGACCGAAGCCGATTTCCCGGGCGAGGCGGAGCGCCTCGCGTCGAACCTGGCCGACGTCCGATTCGGCCGAAACCGCGAGCGTTATGGAATCCATTTGATGATTTCCACTCGTGTTCCTTGGCCCGGCGTGGCCTCGATGCTCAGGTCGTCCATCAGCCGTCTCGCGCCTGGCAAGCCGTGGCCGATCGTACCGGCCGTGCTGAAGCCTTCAGCCATTGCGCGCTCGACATCTTCGATGCCCGGACCTTGGTCGACAAAGACGCAGCGCATGCCGACCCGCTTCTCCGCGTTGACGGATTCGACCTCCACATATCCGCCGCCGCCATGCACCACGACGTTTCGGGCCAGCTCGCTGACGGCGGTGGCGATCCGAGTCTTGTCCACAACCGAGAAATTGAGCGTCTCGGCCAGGCTGCGCGCCGCTGTTCGGGCGCGCACGATGTCCTGCTCGTCGCGAATCTCAATCCTTTGCATCTCCGACGCCCGTCCCCAGTGACTCGGTGATGTCGGCGACGCTCGGATTGGCGTCGTCGTCAATCTTGGTTATCCGGTAGCCGACGGCTTCGAGCCCTTTCTCCAGGCTCATCGCCGTCCGGACGTTCGGGATCTCGAGCCCCATTTCGAGCAAGGTGATGGCGACCTCCGGCTGCATGCCGACCAAGACCACGTCGGTGTTCATGAGCTGCGCCATCCGCGCGGTTTCGCTCAAGATCCTGCCGATGAAGGTGTCGATAACCTCCGATGCGGTGACGTCGATGAGCAGGGCCGGGGCGCCGGTCTCCTGGATCCGTTCGAGCACCGCCCTGTGCAGGCTCGACACGCTCCGGTCGGTCAGCTCGTTCTGGATCGAGACCAAGAGGACGGGGCCAACCCCCAGGACAGGAATGGCCTCGCTCATCAGCCGGTCGTTCCGTTCCTGACGAGATCGACGGCCAGCTCGAGGCCCTGCGCCAAGGTCGCCCGCGTACTGAGCATGGACAGGTCGACCCCGAGACCCACGATGGTCAAGGCCGTGGCAGGGGAAATGCCGGTCAGAATGCTGTGCCCGCCCATGAGCCGGATGCAGGTCGCCATGCTGATGATGTGGTTGGCGACCATGGTATCGAACGCCGGCACGCCGGTGATGTCGACGATCAGGACCGCCGCCTTGTCCTGGGCCATGCGCGTGATCGCCATCTCCATGCTGTCCCGGGCGCGGGCACTGTCCACCGTGCCGATCAGCGGCAGCACGAGCACTCCGTCGGCCACGTTGATGACCGGCGTGGAAAGCTCTCGGATATCGGCGTTCTTGCGCGCGACCTCCTCTTGGGCTTTCTTGAGAGCGGTGAGATCGCGCACGATGCCCGTGAAGATGCGTCGGTCCGCGACCCAGCACTCCCGCACGCCCAATTCAATCGGAAAGATCGTTCCGTCCTTTTTGCGGCCCTCGGTCTCCCGCCATGTGTCGAGGATCACCTTCGCGCCGGTGCGCAGATAGGTCGCGACATAGTCGTCGTGCCGCTCTTGGTGCGGCTTCGACATCAGCATATTGATGTTGTGGCCCAGCACCTCCTCGCGGCCATAGCCGAACAGCCGCTCGGCCGCCCGGTTCAAGTACTCCACCTCGCAGGCCTCGTTGATCGCGATGATCGCGTCGGCGGTGTAGTCGACGATAGAGGCGAAGAGATCAGCGCGGTCAAAGCTTGGCCCGTGATCCGCTGGTGCCGATCCGGCCTTTGCGGATTTCTTAGGCGGAGGGAATTGATGTCCCATCTACGATTTCCTTTCGTCGCCGGACGCAACGTAGGGCAGCGGGCCGGCCCGAACGGCCGCATAAGGCGCCAGGCCAACGCCTTGCGTTGTCCCGTGCCTTCGTCAGTTTCGTGAAGAAGTCTCGACGCTGCGCCTCATCTGTTCCCATGTCTGCTCGCTGGCAGCAAGTAACCAGCCGATTTCTGTTCTTTTTGAGCAGTCCACCTATAATTGGGATGTATTAACAAGCAATTAACCATAACTGCGTTGCGTCGGCGCGAACCGACGCCGGCACAGCCGCCGCGCGCGATCGCCACATCTCCGACTTCGCGCGATGGCGCTTGAGCCGGCCGGGCCAGAGCCCATGCGTGCCACGTAGCCTTTGGGACGCCCGATCGAGGTTTCGATGGCGCTGTTCTAATGCGGCTCCTGTGCCAGTCGCCAGCGCCGGAACGATGCCTCCGGCAGGCGATCCAGGATCCTCGCCAGCACCGCGACCACGGCCAGGGTGAAGGCGACGCGTCCGACCAAGACGACCCAGACGTCGGCGCCGAGCGCGAGCATCAGGGCGGTGTCCTCGATCAGGGCATGCGAGAGCGAGAGGCAGGAGAGGGCCAGGAACCGGGCCCGCGGGCTGAACCGGCGGTCCCGAGTCGACTGAATGACCAGCGCGCCGCCATAGGTGAGGCCCAGCAACAGCCCGATCGTGGTGATTGGCGCCAGTCTGGAATCGAGCCCGATGGCGCGAAGCACAGGTTCCAGCAGGCGGGTGATCCACCGCGTTGCGCCGATCCTGTCGAGCGCATCCAGGGCGACGAACAACAGGATGATGATGCCCAGGACCGAGGCCAGCGACCGGGCCGTCGCCAAGGCCCAAGAGGTCCAACCTGGCGTCTCCAGCTCCCCGGTCAGCCAGGCCAGCTCCAGTGGGGTGGAGAGGGCCTGTGTCAGGCCGCAGATCCAGGCCACCAAAGCCCCGTAGAGCAGCGCCGCGCCGACGCGCAGCAGGGTCGTGATCGTGAAGCTCGCCCCGGCCCGGCGGACGATGGCCTGCTCGATCGGAATGGCGTGGGCGAACAACATCATCGCGCACAGAACGCTGTGCTGCCCCACCGTCAGGTCGAGCGCCGGGAGCAGGCCGAGATAGGCGCCGATCCCGCCATACAGGCCGACGAGCAGGCTGGTGGCCCAGACAATGCCGGCCTCGGGCGGCAGCCCGACTAGGCTCATGACCGGGCCGAGCACCAAGCCGAGCATCTGCGACAGGCCGAACTCTTCGCCGACGCGGACCGCGATCATCACCGGCAGCATGATCCGCACGAGGTCTGCAAAGGTGCTCAGGCTGCGTCGAGTCAGCGCGGTCAGATAGCGGGTCATGTCTCCGGCTCCTTTGCACGATCCAAGATCTGACCGGAGATATATGCGAGAAAACCCGCAGTTTCTGATCAATTATTGATCGATTTCGGAACTATATTGCAAGTTCTGAGGTTATACGCAATATTCACCCATCATGGCGGAGCTGGACCAGATCGACCGGCGGATCCTCGCGGTCTTGCGCGAGAACGCCGACCTGCCCAATACCGCGCTCGCCGATGCGGTGGGCCTATCTCCGTCGGCCTGCCTGCGGCGCGTCGCCCGCCTCAAGGAGACCGGCGTCATCCGTCGGATCGTGGCGCTGGTCGACCCGGCCCGGCTGAACCGCCGGCTTTCAGCGATCGTCACGGTGAAATTCGAGCGGCACGGCCCCGAGTTCCGGCAGGAGTTCGTGAAGCGCGTCCAGACGGAACCCGCGATTTCGCAGTGCTACATGGTGACCGGCGACGTGAGCTGCGTGTTGGTGTTGCACGCCGTCGACATGGACGAATACACGGCGCTGGCTGATCGCCTGTTCCATGCGGACAGCAACGTGGTGGCCTTCACGACCCACTTCGTGCTGGACACGCAGAAGCTGGAGACATCTCTGCCGATGGATTGAGGGCGTGGCGTCCAGCCGCAATGCTCTTACAGAGTCGCGAGGAAACCGGCCGCCTGGTCTCGGTAGCTGAGGCGGGTCTCGTCCGCCATGCGGTCCCAGGTGCGATAGACCTGGGCGAGGCGCGGGTTGCCCCGCAGCCTGTCCTCGTGGCGCGCCAGGAAGTCCCAGTAGAGCGTGTTGAACGGGCAGGCATCGGAGCCGGTCTTCTGCTTCACGTCGAAGCGGCAGCCGGTGCAGTAGTCGGACATGCGATTGATGTAGTTGCCGCCGGCGGCATAGGGCTTGGAGCCCAGGAGACCGCCGTCGGCGAACTGGCTCATGCCGAGGGTGTTCGGCAGCTCGACCCACTCGAAGGCGTCGGCATACACCGAGAGATACCATTCGTGCACCGCCTTCGGGTCGATGCCGGCCAGCATGGCGAAGTTGCCGGTGATCATGAGCCGCTGAATGTGATGCGCGTAGGCCTCTTCTTTGGTCTGTGTGATCGACGCCCGCAGGCAGGCCATGTCGGTCTCCGCGGACCAGTAGAAGTCCGGCAACGGGCGGTCATGACCGAAGAAGTTCCGCTCGACATAGCCCGGCATCTCCCGCCAGTAGATGCCGCGCACGAACTCGCGCCAGCCGATGATCTGGCGGATGAAACCCTCCGCCGCGTTCAAGGGCGCCTGGCCCGAGCGGTAGGCCGCTTCGACTTCTTTGCAGACGTCGAGCGGGCCGAGCAGGCCGATGTTGAGATAGGCGGACAACACCGAGTGGTACAGAAACCGCTCGTCCTGCAGCATGGCGTCCTGATAGTCGCCGAAGCGGGGCAGGGCCTCGGCGATGAAGTGGCTCAGCGCCGCCTTGGCCTGCTGCCGGGTGACCGCGAACCAGAAGGGCTCCAGATCGCCGAAGTGATCTGCAAAGCGCGCGCCCACCATGTGCAATACGTCGCGTGTTTCGGCGTCGGGCTGGAACCGAAGCGGCCCCGGCATGGAGAGATCGTCGCGCGGCGGCTTGCGGTTCTCGGCGTCGTAGTTCCACTTGCCGCCTTCGGGCGCGTCCCCCTGCATGAGAAAGCCGGTCCTGCGGCGCATCTCGCGGTAGAAGTATTCCATCCGCAACTGCTTGCGTCCCGCGGCCCAGCTCGAGAACTCGCGGTGGGAGCAGAGAAAACGGTCGTCTTCCAGGATCTCGACGGGGAGATCAAAGGCCTCGTGCCAGCCGCGCATGGCCTCGCGGACCCGCCATTCGCCGGGCTCGGTGACCAGGATGCTCGCCGGGCGGTGACGGGCGACGGCCCGTGCCACCTCGCCGGTAAAAGAGCCCGCGTTGTCCGGGTCGTCCAGCCGGATGTAGTCAACCTGCCAGCCCGCCACCCGCAAGGCGTCGGCGAAATGGCGCATGGCCGCGAAGATCAGCGCGATCTTCTTCTTGTGGTGGCGCACATAGTTGGCCTCTTCGGCCACCTCGCACATCAAGACGATGTCTCGGCCGGGGTCCGCGGCCCGCAGGCTCGCCAGGTCGGGCGAGAGCTGATCGCCCAGGATGTGGACCAAGCGCGGGGCGGTCACCAGGGGATCTCGGAGCCGTCATAGGCGAAGAACCCGCCCGAGCGCGACGCGTCGAGGGACTCGAGCACGCCGAGCAGGCGCACGGCGCACTCCTCCGGCGGAAAAGTGAACCGGCCGCGCGCGTAGGCCTCGGTCAGCCGGGTTGGCACCGTCCCCGGGTGCAGCGCCACGCAGATCGCCTCCGGGTGGCGCCGGGCGATCTCGACGGCGGCGGTCCGGACGATCTGGTTGAGCGCCGCCTTGGATGCGCGGTAGGAGATCCAGCCGCCGAGGCTGTTGTCGCCGATCGAGCCGACTCGGGCGGACAGCGTGGCGAACACGCTCTTGCCGGTGCGCGGCAGCAGCGGCGCGAAATGCTTGAGCAGCAGGGCCGGGCCGATGGCGTTGATGGCGAAGGCCTGACGCATGGCTGCTGGCTCGATGGCCGAGAGGGATTTCTCCGGCCCGTGCCCGTCGACCTCCAGCGTGCCCGTGGCGTCGAACACCAGATGCGGCTGTAAATCTCCCGCATAGAGCGCGGCTCGCTCGATCGTGCCCTCGTCTGTAAGATCTATCGGCGGCTCGGACGTTCGACCGAGCCGGAGTACGCCGCCGCAGCGCGGGTCTGCCTCGAGAACGGTCGCGACGGCGCCGCCGATGCCGCCGGTCGCGCCGATCACAAGAGCGCGGTAGCCCTCGGGCAGGCTGCGCATCGTGGTCATACCGGGCCCAGGCGCGTTCATTGCGCACGCTCCGGGTGCGGGGCCACGAAACGTCCAGGAAGTTCAATCGTCGATTTCACAGTGTCTGATACGGGCCGCGACGTCGGCTGGATGACCGCAGGCAGAAGCAGCTGTGGGGCTCAGCCTTGGCCGCTGTCGCGCTCGAAGTCGGCCAAGATCCTGGCCAATTCCGCGTCTGGGATCTGGTCGGCGCCGAAGGTGAACGTGCCGTTCCGGGCCATCTCATCGGCCGCGCGCCGGACCAGGGCGAGGGTGGCACGGGCCAAGCTGCCGCCTATGCTGATGCGCTTGACGCCCAGATCCTCAAGCTGGCGCACGGTCAACGGCGATCCGGCCAGCCCGATGACCACGTTGAGTGGACCGTCCACCGCTTCGACCAGGGCCCCGATCACCGTCGGGTCCGCCGGGCCCGGCGCGTAGAGACAGTCGGCGCCGGCTGCGCGATAGAGGTTCAGGCGCCGGACCGATTCGCTGAACGGGTCGTCATGGCCGACCAGATAACACTCGGCGCGGGCGGTCAGGACGAGCGGCACCCCGGAGGCGTCGATCGCTTCCCGCGCGGCACGGACCTTGTCGGCCGCCAGCTCCGCCTCATAGAGCGGGTCGCGGGGATCGTGGGTCGCGTCCTCGAGGCTCGCGCCCGCCAAGCCTGCTGCGATGCACAGGCGCACGGTCTCTGCGGCATCTTCGGGCCTGGCGCCGTACCCGTCCTCCGTGTCGGCGCTGACCGGCAGATCGACCGCTGCGGCGATACGAGCGCAGGCGGCGAGGTTGTCGTCCCGGCTGAGGGCGCCCTGATAGTCCGGCAGGCCGAGGGTCGCGGCGACGCCGACGCTGGTGGTAGCGATCGCCGGGAAGCCCGCCGCCGCAAGCAGGCGTGCGGTGCCCGCGTCCCACGCGTTGGGCATGACGAAAATGCCCTCGGCCTCGTGCAGCCCGCGGAACGCGGCCGCCTTGTCCGCGGGGCTCGTCCCCATCGCCCGGCGCTCCTAACGCATGCCCTGCAGATTGGCGACCAGCGCGCCTTCGGCGCGGCGAATCTCCTGTTCGATCTTGTGGGCCTGGTCCATGTCCTCCGGACAACACTTGTTGGCGACCGTGACGCAGCGCTCGCGCTCTTCGAGTACCACTTTGATGATGGCGTCCTCGATGATCTTCACGACCTTTGTCTGCAGGTCGCCCACAAGCTCCTGCTGCAGGGCCTCGGCCACAGCCTTGGCGGTGTTCTCCGCGCGTTCCCGTAGCGACATCGCGCTTCCCCTTCTTCCTGCTGGCAGCCCAAACAGGGCTGCGGCGGCGGGCATGATAGCGGCTGGCGGCGGGGCGGAGAAGGGCAGTAAGGGGCTATGCTACTCCGCCGCTTTCTTGACTTCCTCGGCGCGGCCGTACCCACCGCCGCCCGGCGTCTCGATCACGAACACGTCGCCGGCCGCCATCTCGGTCTTGTCGGTGCCGGTCAGCTCGGCGCGGCTGCCGTCCGTACGTTCGACCCAGTTGCGGCCGAGCGCCCCCGGTTCGCCGCCGCCGACGCCAAAGGGCGGCACATTCCGGTGGCCCGAGAGAATCGCCGCGGTCATGGGCTCCAGGAAGCGGACGCGCCGGACCGAGCCGTTGCCGCCGCCGCGCTTGCCGGCGCCGCCCGAGCCGTGCCGGATCGCGAAGGATTCCAGCAGCACCGGAAAGCGCCACTCCAGCACCTCGGGATCCGTGAGCCGCGAGTTGGTCATATGGGTGTGCACCGCGTCGGTGCCGTCGAAGTCCGGCCCGGCGCCTGAGCCGCCGCAGATCGTCTCGTAGTATTGGTAGGCGTCGTTGCCGAAGGTGAAGTTGTTCATGGTGCCCTGCGAGGCCGCCAGCACCCCGAGCGCACCATAGAGCGTGTCGGTGATGCACTGGGAGGTCTCCACGTTGCCGGCGACCACCGCCGCCGGATACTGGGGGTTCAACATGCAGCCTTCGGGGATGATCAGCTCCAGGGGCTTCAGGCAGCCCTCGTTCATGGGGATGTCGTCCTCGACCAGGGTGCGGAACACGTACAGCACGGCCGCCCGGCAGACTGCCGACGGCGCATTGAAGTTCGAGGGCTGCTGCGGCGAGGTGCCGGTGAAATCCACCGTGGCGCCGCGTTTCTCCTTGTCGATGCGGATCGCCACGTGGATCCGGCTCCCGTCGTCCAGAGGATAGGTGAATTCGCCGTCGGTCAGCACATCCAGCACACGGCGCACCTGCTCTTCCGCGTTGTCCTGTACGTGCTGCATGTACGCGTGCACCACGTCGAGGCCGAAATGGGCGACCATGCGGCGGAGCTCTTGGACGCCCTTCTCGCAGGCGGCGATCTGGGCCTTCAGGTCGGCCACGTTCTGCTTGGGGTTGCGGGCCGGGTAGCGGCCGGAGGTGAGCAGGTCCATGAGCGCCTGTTCGCGGAATTCGCCCCGGTCGACCAGCACGAAGTTGTCGATCAAGACGCCTTCCTCCTCGACGGTCTTGCTGTCGGGCGGCATGGAGCCCGGCGTAACGCCGCCGATGTCGGCGTGATGGCCGCGGGAGGCGACATAGAACAGGATCTCCTGTCCGCGGTCGTCGAACACGGGCGTGATCACGGTAACGTCGGGCAGGTGGGTGCCGCCGTTGTAGGGGGCGTTCAGCACATAGACGTCGCCCGGGTTCATGCGGCCTCGGCGTTCCCGGATCACCGTGCGCACGCTCTCGCCCATCGAGCCCAGATGCACCGGCATGTGCGGCGCGTTGGCGATCAGTTGGCCGATCCGGTCGAAGATGGCGCAGGAGAAATCCAGCCGCTCCTTCATGTTCACCGAGTAGCTGGTGTTCTCCAGCACCGAGCCCATCTGCTCGGCGATCGACATGAACAGATTGTTGAAGATCTCGAGCATGACCGGGTCCACCTCGGTGCCGACCGCGGCGGTGCGGGCGAGGGGGACGACGCGGGTCATGACCAGATGGTTGCGCGGCGTGATCTCGGCCTGCCAGCCGGGCTCGACAACGGTGGTCGCATTGGCCTCGATGATGACCGCGGGCCCGTCGATCCGGTCGCCCGGGTTGAGCGCCTCCCGGTCGTAGAGCGGGGTGTCTTCGCTGCGCCCGGCCATGTACACGGGGCGCCGGGCGACCGCCTGTGCGGCACCAGGCTGGGCGGGAACCGCCAGCTTGGCGTCCTCGACCGTCTCGGTCATGCCGACGATCTCGGTCGAGACCGCTTCGACGATATGGGGCTTGTCGGGCACGATGAAGCCGAAGCGCTGCCGGTGCGCCTCCTCGAATCCGGCGATGATCCGCTCACGGTCGCCGAAATCCACCACCAGCGCGGTATCCGTGCCCTCGTAGCGGACATGCGCCTTGCGCAGCACCGTCATGTGATCCTCGGCGATGCCTTGACGGGCCATGTCGGCCTTGCCATCGGCGGCGATCTCGTCGAGGTCGCGGGCGAGCTCGGCGATCAGCGAGTCCTGGAGCCGTTTCTCCACCGCGCGCTCGCGCATCACCCGCATGTCGGCGAGCCCCATGCCATAAGCCGAGAGCACGCCGGCATAGGGGTGGATGAACACCTTGGTCATGCCCAGCGAATCGGCCACCAGACAGGCGTGCTGGCCGCCCGCCCCGCCGAAGCAGCAGAGCGTGTATTCGGTGACGTCGTAGCCGCGTTGGATCGAGATCTCCTTGATCGCGTTGGCCATGTTCTCGACCGCGATGGTGAGGAACCCCTCGGCGACCTCGACAGGGCTGCGCTTGTCGCCGGTCGCGGCCTGGATCTCGTCCGCCAAGGCGGCGAACTTCTCGTGCGTGATGTCCGCGTCCAGCGCCTCGTCCGCGTTCGGGCCGAACACCTTGGGAAAGAATTCGGGCTGGATCTTGCCCAACATGACATTGCAGTCGGTCACCGCGAGCGGGCCGCCGCGGCGGTAGCAGGCCGGGCCCGGATTGGCGCCGGCGGAGTCCGGGCCGACCCGGTACTTGGAGCCGTCGAAGTGCAGGATCGAACCGCCGCCCGCGGCCACGGTGTGGATCTGCATCATCGGCGCCCGCATGCGAACGCCTGCGACCAAGGTCTCGAAGGCGCGCTCGTATTCGCCGTTGTAGTGGGAGACGTCGGTCGAGGTGCCGCCCATGTCGAAGCCGATGATCTGTTCGAAGCCGGCCATCTCGGAGGTGCGCACCGCGCCGACGATGCCGCCGGCGGGCCCCGAGAGGATGCTGTCCTTGCCCTGGAAGAAGCGCGCATCGGTGAGCCCGCCGTTCGACTGCATGAACATCAGCCGGGTGTCGCCGACCTCGGCCGCGACCTTGTCCACATAGCGGCGAAGGATCGGCGAGAGATAGGCGTCGACCACGGTGGTGTCGCCGCGCGAGACCAGCTTCATCAGCGGGCTCACGTCGTGCGAGGCGGACACCTGGGTGAAGCCCATCTCGCGGGCGATCTCGGCGGCCCGCCGCTCGTGCTCGGGAAAGCGGTAGCCGTGCATGAACACGATGGCGGCCGAACGGATGCCCGCTTCGAAGGCCGCCTGGAGGGCCGCGCGCGCGCCCGACTCGTCGAGCGGGGTGAGCACGTCGCCCCGCGCGGTGAGCCGCTCGTCCACCTCGATCACCCGCTCGTACAGGAGCTCGGGCAGGACGATATGCCGCTCGAACAGCTTGGGCCGGTTCTGGTAGGCGATCCTGAGCGCGTCCGCGAAGCCCTTGGTGATGACCAGCACCGTGCGGTCGCCCTTTCGCTCCAAGAGCGCGTTGGTGGCCACCGTCGTGCCCATCTTGACCGCTTCGATGGCCGCAGCCGGGATCGGCCCCCCGCGGTCGACCCCGAGTACGTCCCGCACGCCCTGCAGGGCCGCGTCGTCATATTGCTCCGGGTTCTCCGAGAGCAGCTTGTGGGTGATCACGGCCCCGTCCGGGCGCTTGGCGACCACGTCCGTGAACGTGCCGCCCCGGTCGATCCAGAATTGCCAGCGGTTTTCCGCGCTTTCGCCTTGCATGTCTTGCTGTCCCTCTCTGCGCAACAACGGCGGACGCGCCGGTGCGGATTGTATCCCAGGTCGCGAAGCGTTGATCAACCAAACCGTCTTGTCAAGATTTTTTTGATAAAATCTCGATAAAATATTGACATTATCTTTCGATCTGGCAAGATGGCCCTCCTGAACACACGACCCCCACTGCACGGGGGCACTCTCAGTTAGGAGGCAAAAATGAATCTGATCCGTACAAGCATGGTCGGGGCGGCGCTGGTGGCGGCCGCGGCCATGCCGGCCCGGGGGGAGACGAGTTGGGACATGCCGACCCCCTATGGCGACAAGAACTTCCACACCGTCAATATCCTGCAGTTCGCCAAGGACGTGGAGGCGGGCACGGGCGGGAAGCTCAAGATCAAGGTCCACAGCGCTGGCTCGCTGATCAAGCATCCCGAGATCGCGAGCAACGTGCGGCGCGGCCTGGTGCCGATCGGCGAGCTCCTGATGTCGCGGCTCAGCAACGAGGATCCGGTCTACGAGGTGGACTCAGTGCCGTTCCTCGCGACCAACTATGACGAGGCTTGGAAGCTTTGGCAGGCGAGCCGGCCGACCATCGAGCAGAAGCTCGAAAAGCGCCGGATGATGCTCCTGTTCGCGGTCCCCTGGCCGCCGCAGGGCATCTACACGAAGAAAGAGCTGCTAAAGGTCGACGACCTCAAAGGCTCGAAGTTCCGCGCCTACAACGCATCCACCGAGCGCCTGGCCAAGCTGGCGGGCGCGGTGCCCACGCAGGTCGAGGTTCCGGACATTCCAACGGCGTTCACGACCGGGCGGGTCGACGCGATGATCACGTCCCCGTCGACCGGCGCCAACACCAAGGCCTGGGACTATCTCAGCCACTTCCATCACAACCAGGCGTGGCTGCCAAAGAACATGGTCGTGGTGAACGCCAAGGCCTTCAAGAAGCTCGATCCGGCGATGCAGAAGGCGGTTCTGGATGCCGCAGCCGCGGCCGAGAAGCGGGGCTGGGAGGCCAGCAAGTCCGAGACCAAGGCCAAGATCGCCGTCATGCGGGACAACGGGCTCAAGGTGGTCGAGCCGAGCGCCGATTTGACCGCCGGCCTGGCCAAGATCGGCACGACCATGACGGAGGAATGGCGGAAGAAGGCCGGCGACGACGGTGCGGCCATCCTCGCAGCCTACGAGAAATAGCCATCAAAATGCGTGGTGCGGGCCGGCAGACTTGGGGAGCCGGCCCCACCCCCGGGGAGGCTCCCATGCGCAAAATCCTCGATTCGATCTACCATGCCAGCGGCGTGCTGGCCGCGACATGCCTGGTTGCGATCTGCACCATCGTGATCGCGCAGGTGGCCGGGCGCGTCATCGACCGCCTGGCGACCGTCCTCACCGGAGACCAGATCGGCCTGGTGGTCCCGTCCGCCGCCGAGTTCTCCGGTTTCTTTTTGGCCGGCGCCTCGTTCCTGGCGCTCGCCTACACCATGCGCCACGGCGGCCACATCCGGGTGAGCTTGCTGGTGCAGACGATCTCCGGCGAGCCGCGCCGCCTGATCGAGCTGTGGTGCCTGGCCTTCGGGGCGGCGACGGTGGCGTTCTTCGCCTGGCACGCCATCCTGCTGGTCCTGGACAGCTACGAATTCGAAGAGGTGTCCTACGGCATCATCGCCGTGCCGCTCTGGATTCCCCAGTCGGCCATGGCGCTCGGCCTGGTCGTCCTGGCCATCGCGCTGTTCGACGATCTCGTCCGCGTCGCGACGGGCCGCGAGCCGTCCTACGAGGGCAAGGAGGAAGCGCTCCTGTCCGGCGAGGACGAAGCGCTGTTTGCGGAATAGGAGGCGATCATGGATCAACTGGTACTCGGGCTCACCATGGTCGTGGTGATGTTCGCTCTCCTGGGCAGCAGTGTCTGGGTGGCCCTTTCGCTCTTCGGCGTCGCCCTGGTCGGGATCGGTGTCTTCACCGCGACCGAGGTCGGGCCGGCCCTGTCCAGCACCGTCTGGGGCGCCAGCAACTCCTGGGAGCTTGCGGCGCTGCCCATGTTCATCTGGATGGGCGAGATCCTGTTCCGTTCGCGCCTGTCCGAGGACATGTTCACGGGGCTCGCACCCTGGGTCTCGCGCCTGCCGGGGCGCCTCATGCACGTCAACATCCTGGGCTGCGGCATCTTCGCCGCCGTCTCCGGATCGTCCGCCGCCACGGCGGCGACCATCGGCAAGATGGCGATCCCCGAGCTCAAGAAGCGCGGCTATGACGAACGCCTGATGGTCGGCACCCTGGCCGGCTCCGGCACGCTCGGTCTCTTGATCCCGCCCTCGATCATCCTGATCGTCTACGGGGTCGCGACCGACCAGTCGATCGCGCGGCTGTTCATCGCCGGCGTCATTCCGGGAGCCGTCCTGGTCAGCCTGTTCATGGGCTATGTCGCGGTCTGGGCCTTGCTCAATCCCGACCGGGTCCCGTCGCTCGACCGGATCAAGATGACGTTCCTGGAGCGGATCGCGGCGGCCCGCAGCTTGATCCCCGTGGTGCTGCTGATCATCGGCGTGATCGGGGCGATCTACACCGGCTTCGCCTCGCCGACCGAGGCGGCTGCCGTCGGCGTGGTGCTGGCGCTGTTCCTGTCCTGGATCACGGGCTCGCTCAGCCGGGAGTCGTTCACCCACGCGCTGATGGGCGCGACCCGGACGTCCTGCATGATCGCCTTCATCCTGGCGGGCGCGGCGTTCCTGACCGTGGCCATGGGCTTCACCGGGATACCGCGGAACCTCGCCACGTGGATCGGCGAAATGAACCTCTCGCCCTACATGCTGCTGGCGGTGCTGACCGTGTTCTTCATGGTGCTGGGGTGCTTTCTCGACGGGATCTCGGTGGTGGTTCTGACCACGTCGGTGATCCTGCCGATGATCGAGGCGGCGGGCCTCGACCTGATCTGGTTCGGCATCTACATCGTGATCGTGGTCGAGATGTCCCAGATCACGCCGCCGGTCGGGTTCAACCTGTTCGTGCTCCAGTCGCTGACGGGCAAGGACATTCTCTATGTGGCGCGTTGTGCGCTGCCCTTTTTCCTGCTGCTGCTGTCGGCCGTCGCTCTGGTCATCGTCTTCCCCGGCCTGGCGACCTGGCTGCCGGCGCAGATGTAACCCCGTGGCGGCGGGGCAGGCCATGCGGTAGCCTTGCCCGGCGCCTGGATGGAGGTTGGAGGTCGCCGTGAACGACAAACGGGACAGAAGCGAGCCGGGCGAGGGGATCGGTCCGATCGTCTCGTCCGCGCATCTCGTGTCCGAACGGGCCGCGGAGCTGAGCGAGCTCGAATTCGGCCTGACGATCGCAAACAACGCCTTCCAACGCTGGATGGTGCGTTGCATGGCGGCGAGCGGCGTGCCGGATCTGAGCCCGCTCGACGTCCTGGTGCTGCACAGCGTCAACCACCGCGACCGGGCCAAGAAGTTCGCGGACATCTGCCTGGTGCTGAACATCGAGGACACCCATGTGGTCACCTACGCGCTCAAGAAGCTCGAAAAGCTCGGCCTGGTGCGCGGCGAGAAGAAGGGCAAGGAGAAGATCTTCACCACCACGTCGAAAGGGCGGCAGGTCTGCGTGCGCTACCGGGAGATCCGCGAGCAGTGCCTGGTAAACTCCCTGAGCGCGATCGGCAGCGCCAACACCGAGATCGGCGACCTGGCCGGGCTGCTGCGGGCGCTCTCGGGGCTCTACGACCAGGCGGCCCGGGCGGCGGCGTCGCTCTAGCGCATACCTACGCTCCCCGTTGTCACGAGTCCGAGCCGCGGGCATGATCGCGGCCGGCAGCGGGGGGACGTGCATGCGCAACCGTTTGGGTGGGCTGGTCTGGGGCGTGGTCGTCTGGATCCTGTGCGCGGGACCGGCAGCCGCCGAGCGCGTGACGGATTCGGCCGGACGCCGGGTCGCGGTGCCGGACCGGGTCGAGCGGGTGTTCGCCGCGGGCCCGCCCGCCTCGATCTTCCTCTATGTCCTGGCGCCGGACCGGCTGTTGGGCTGGAACCGGCCGCTCCGGCCGGCGGAACGGCCCTTCATCGCGCCGGCCTACCGGGACCTGCCCGCCCTGGGGCGGCTCACGGGGCGCGGCAACACGGCCAATGTGGAGGTCATCCTGCGCGCCCGGCCCGATCTGGTGTTCGATTTCGGCTCCCTGCGCGCCACCTATATCTCGCTCGCCGACCGGGTCCAGGCGCAGACCGGACTGCCCTATCTCCTGATCGACGGCTCGCTCGAGAACACGGCGGCCTCGCTCCGTCTCCTCGGCAGCGTCCTGGGCGCGGAGGCGCGGGCCGAGCGGCTCGCCCGCTTTGCCGAGGAGACCTATCGTGCGCTGGACGCCGGGCTCGCACAGGTGCCTGAGACGCGGCGCCCGCGGGTCTATTTCGCACGCGGGCCTGACGGGCTCGAGACCGGGGTGCGCGGCTCGATCAACACGGAGATCATCGAGCGGGTCGGGGCGATCAACGTGGCTGTTTCAGAGAGCCGGCGCGGCCTTGCCCGGGTCTCGATCGAGCAGGTCCTGGCCTGGAATCCGGACACCATCGTCACTCTGGACGAGGGCTTCTTCGCCGCCGTGCAGCGCGACCCGTTGTGGCGGCAGGTCGAGGCGGTCCGGCGCGAACGCGTTTATCTGGCCCCGCTCGTGCCCTTCGGCTGGGTCGACCGCCCGCCGTCGGTGAACCGGCTGATGGGCATCCGCTGGCTCGCCCGCTTGCTCTACCCCGAGGTCTTCGGCGGCGATCTCGCGGCCGCGACGCGGGAGTTCTATGCGCTCTTCTACCAGGTCGATCTGACGGAGGATCAGCTCGAGCAGCTGCTGGCGCGCGCCGGAGGCGTCCGGTGACGGCGCTCGTCCGCCGCCTGTGGGGGCCCTGGGGTCTCGTGCTTTTGCTGCTCCTGATCGTGGCTGTCTCGTTCTCGGTCGGGCAGTACCCGGTCGCGCCAGGCGATGTCTTTGACGTTCTCTTGAGCCGCGTCTTCGGCTTCGAGCACGACGTAACGCCCGCGGCGGAGACGGTGGTGCTGCAGGTCCGCCTGCCGCGGGTGGTGGGCGCGCTCCTGGTCGGCGCCACGCTGGCGGCGGCCGGCGCGACCTATCAGGGCATGTTTCGCAACCCGCTGGTCTCCCCGGATATCCTGGGCGTGTCGTCCGGCGCCGGACTGGGCGCGGTGCTGGGGATCTTCCTGTCGCTGCCGGTCTTCGGCATCCAGCTGCTGGCCTTCGTCTGCGGGCTGGGCACCGTCTTCCTGGTGTATGGCATCGCCACCGTGGCCCGCGGCCACGAGCCCGTGCTGGTGCTGGTGCTGGCAGGCGTGGTCATGGGCACGCTCACCGGCTCGATGATCTCGCTCTTGAAGATCCTCGCCGACCCCTACGATCAGCTGCCGGCCATCACGTTCTGGCTGCTCGGCAGTTTGGCCTCCGTCAACCTCGGCGATCTCGCCGGCGTGCTGCCGGCGGTGCTGCTGGGCCTGGCGCCGCTCTATCTCCTGCGCTGGCGCATGAACCTCATGTCGCTGGACGACGAGGAGGCCCGGGCTCTGGGCATCGACACGACCCGGCTGCGCATCGTGTTCGTCGGCGCGGCGACGCTGATGACCGCGGCCGTCGTCTCGGTCAGCGGGATCGTCGGCTGGGTCGGCCTGATCATGCCGCATATCGCGCGCATGCTGGTGGGCCCGAACTTCTCGCGCCTGCTGCCGGTCGCCGTCGTTCTCGGCGCGGGATTTCTCCTGGTGGTCGACAACCTCGCGCGCGGGCTCACCGAGACCGAAGTGCCGCTCGGCATTCTCACAGCCTTCGTCGGCGCGCCCTTCTTCCTGTGGCTGCTCGCGAGCGGCCGGCGGGGCTGGCAATGAGGCTGGCGACGGACAAGCTGGCCTTCGGCTATCCGGGCAAGCCGGTCGGGCGCGACGTCACCCTGGCGGTGCAGTCCGGCGAGATCCTGTGCCTCCTGGGTCCGAACGGCGGCGGCAAGACGACCTTGTTCAAGACGGCGCTCGGCCTGCTGAAATCCCAGGGCGGCGCGGTCACCATCGACGACCGGCCGCTCGCCGGCTGGTCGCGGCGTGAACTGGCCCAGCGCATCGCCTATGTCCCGCAGGCGCACACCGCGTTCTTCCCATTCACAGTTCTGGACACCGTGCTGATGGGCCGGACGCCGCGCATGGCGCTGTTCGCGACGCCATCACAGGCGGACCGGGAGATCGCCGAACGGGCACTCGGCGATCTGCAGATCGCCGAGCTCAAGGATCAGATCTATACCGAGATCAGCGGCGGGCAGCGCCAGCTGGTGTTGATCGCACGGGCGCTTGCGCAGGAGCCCGAAATCCTGGTCATGGACGAACCGACGGCAAGCCTGGATTTCGGCAACCAGGTCCTGGTGTTGAACCACATCCGGGCGCTCGCCCGGCGCGGCATCGGCATCGTGCTCTCGAGCCATGACCCCGATCACGCCTTCGCCTGCGCCGACCGGGTCGCCATGTTGCACGACGGCGGGCTGATCCGCCTGGGCCCGCCGCGCGAGGTGGTCACGTCCGAAAGCCTGCGGCTGCTCTATGGCGTCGAGGTGACCGTGGTGCAGCCGGCCGGCGCCGACCATCCGGTCTGCGTCCCGGCCATCGCTGGGCCTGCATGAGGATTTTGACTCTCACACCGCTGAGCCCGACGCACCGTCCACCAGCCCTATTTCGAAATCATCACGTCCGACGCCTTGATGACCGCCGAGACCTCGTCGCCTACGGATAGGTCCAGATCCCTCACCGACTCACTGAGGATCGAAGCGGTCAGCGTTTGGCCGCCGATGTCCAAGGTGACCTGGGCCGCGACTTCGCCCGTCTTCACGTCGACCACCTGGCCCTTGAGCTGATTGCGCGCGCTGATCTTCATCGCGACGGCTCCTGTCGTCTGTTACATGGAAAGGAAGGGCTAGCGGCCGCGGCGAACGGCGGCGCGGCCCGCGCCGGGCCCCTCTGGCGCAACCGCTAACATAGGATCGAGATGATGGCGGTAAAGGCTCGGTTGGCCGATTGGGTACCGAAAGCCTACGGCTTAGCCTGGGTTGGCGATTGGAACAAGACCTGGCCATTCGCAAGCCCGGTGGATTGCCCGACCCGGACGTCACCATGGTCTATGGCAACTCCGCGACCAGCCGTTCGTAGAGGGCCGCATTCTGCTCGACAAAGCGAATGGCGCTATAGCGGGCTAGGGAATCGTCCCGAGCACGGTCCGCCATTGTCAGGGTCTCCTCCCGGTGGGCGAGGGCATGCAACACGGCGTTGCTGAGTTCCTCGCTGTTCCGGGGATCGACCAGCCTGCCGAACGCGCCATCGTGAAGCACGTCTGGCACACCCCCGACGCGAGTGGCGATGATTGGCAATCCCATGGCCATGGCCTCGACCAGGACGAGACCAAAGGCCTCCTCCAATGACGGCAGCAGCATGATGTCCGTCCCGGCCATCTCGCCGCACACATCGCGCTGGAAACCCAAGAACGTGACATGTTCTTCGAGGTTCAGACACGCCACCCGTTCCCGAAGCGCATGCTCTTCCGGTCCCGCCCCTACGATTCGCATCCGTGCTTCTGGTATCGCATCCACGATTCTTGGCATGGCCGCAATGGCGTAGGTTTGCCCCTTCTGGCGGTCGAGACGCCCAATAACCCCGATGATGGGTCGCGATGGATCGGTCAGGCGACGGGACTCCGGCAGCTCTGCCCGCCCGGCCAGAAACCGCTTCAGCTCAAATGGAGCGGGGGAGAGGACTACGGGGGTCTTGCTCTGGTCTTGTTCTTGCTCCTCTTCCTTGAGTTGCACGATGTGCTGCGATGCCGCCAGGATGGCGGATGAATGCCGGTCGATCCAACGGCTCCACCGGGATCTGATGTACGGTATCGGGAGGCGCTGGGGTGGTTCCGGCGGTCGTATCCAGTTCTCTGTCGAGATCAGAACTCGAACCCCCGCCCATTTCGCGGCCGTGCGCGCCAGCAGATTTGCGGGCGGGCTTTGTGTCACCACGATGTGCGGTCGAAGGCGCCGGAAGAGCCGGTAGAAGGCCCACAGGCTGCGCAGCACCGTGGATGGCCTGCGGAGGTTGGGCGTTGGCAGGTCAAGCTCGTAAAACGGACATCCGGTCTCCTTGAGCTCTGCCCCAATCAGCGATGTCGTCGGCTCGATCACGGCAACTCTGAAGTCGAAGCGGCTGTGGTCGAGCCTCTGCGCAAGCAAGAGTGGCAGCATTTCGCCGCCGGCATCGCGATAGAAGCCGGTATAGGCGTATACGACCCTGATCCGGTTCATTGCTTTGTGGCGGTATCGCATTGGCGCGATGCCGGCCTGCGGGCGCGCTTGTCCTTTTGGGCCGGCTTGCGACACCAGAACTGATACATGCTGGAGAAGGTGTGCGGGTGGCGCTGCTCGAAGGCCGTCCAGTTGTCCAGGTTCGTCCTGGTGGGATCGTCCGGAAACTCCCGGGAGTAGAGCAACTTCGCCGCCGGGTCGTCGAACAGGAAGCCAAGGAACTCCAGGCCCAAGTCGGCGATGGCCAGCTTGACCGCCGGCAGCGTGAAACGATGCTCCTGGGAATGGAAGATCAGGTCGCGGCAGCCGTGTAAGTCGTAGAAATCCGTAGACCGCGTGAGCAGCGCCAGCAGCTTGTCCTCCTCATCCTCGCCCTTGATGATCCGCTTTCGAAAGGCGCGGATGTCGTCAGGCTCGGGCTTCAGGCCCAGGGCGGCGATGCGGTCCCGGGCATCGACGATATGCTGTCGGGCGGTATCGCTGTAGAGCCCGATCAGCATCACCCCGCCCGCCTCCAGAAGATCGGTCAGGATCGACCAGGCCGCGACCGGATCATCCATATGGTGCAGCACGCCGCCGCATTCGATCACCGGAAACCGCCGTTCCAGCTTGCCAAGCTGCAGGATGTCGCCCTGCAGATACTCGATGCGGTCGAGTCCCAGGTCGCGGGTCTTGCGGATCGCGTAAGCGAGGCTCGTGAGGCTGAGATCGACGGCTGTGATACGAACCTTCGGGTAGCTGAGCGCGCGCTGGATCGGCTGCAGGCCGGTGCCACAGCCGGCAATCAGCAGGTCGTATGGCTCCGCCATCCATCCCGGCGGCTCGAAGCCTGCCAGTTCGTTGCGCAGGAACTGGTGCAAGGTTGTCGGTTGCCGCCGATCGACGGCCAGCCAGCGCGGATAGGGGTTCTCCTCGTAGAGCGCCTGGACTTGGCGCGAGATGTCGTCGGAGATGTCGGTGAGAGCGGGGATCTTCCGCGCGATCTCCCGCTCCTCGAACGGCTCGCGCACGGTCACGTCGATCACCGGGCGCATGGCCTGCGACCACTGGTCGGGACCGACGGCGAGCAGGGCGTCGGCGCTGGCCAGCTCTCTCAGCGGCGCATACATGGCGTACCGCAGCAACCGGTCTTCCAGGTCCTCGCTGGGGGTGACGTTGCCAGCGAGGGCCTCGGCCAGCTCGGTTGCCAGGCGCGCCACGGCTTCGTCCTCGTCGGGCTCCGACCACCAGACATAGCTGTTGTTGTGCGCCTGCTGCGCCAGCAGGGAGAGCGCGGCAAGCGCCGCCTGGCCCTCGAGCGCCGCCGTGCCTTCCAGGAGGAAACAGCGGCGCAGGGTCACCAGCACCCGCTCGAACGCCGGCGAGCAGTTGATGGTCCGCGCCAGCAGTGGTTTCGCCAGGGGGTCGGACAGAATCGCCGCAGCCAGGTCCGCGCCGGTCAGCGCGTCTTGAGGCGCACGCACGTGCTTGCACCAGAGCTGGTTGGCCAGGGGCTTGGCCAGTGAACGGGGATCCACGTCCGGGGCCGCGCTGGCGTCCAGCAGTATCTGGTCAAGCGCTGGCAGATGGGTTGACGGGTGCCAGAACTGCAGGGTCCGCAGCAGCCGCTTCCGGGCAAAGGGCAGGTCTGGTTGCAGCTCCAGCGCCCGCATCAGGTGGTCGACGGCCACTTCGAACTCACCGAGATGGCGCATGACCCAGCCGCGGTCAGCATGCAGCTTGGCATTGTCCGGGCGGCGTGCCAGCGCCGCCTGGTAGTGGATCTGCGATTCCTCGAACTGGGAGAGCGCGGCCAGCGCCGAGGCCAGACCGGCCCGGGCGGCAGCGTGGTCGGGCTTCAACTCCAAGGCTCTGCGCAGGGGAGCAATCGAGGCCTCGGCCTGCCCCGTAGTCTGCAGGGCCAAGCCCTTGGTGGCCAGAGCGAGCGGATAGTCGGGCTTGAGCGCCAGCGCCTGGGCGCAGGTGTCGAGGCACTCCTCAGCCCGACTCGTCTGGAGCAGGAGGTTTGCCAGATTGTTCAGTACGGCGATCTGCTGGGGATTGATCGCCAGCGATTTTCGGTAGTGCGATTCGGCCAGATCCCACTGGCTTTGGCCGGCCAAGAACTTTGCATAGTCGGCATGCGCCGCGGCGTGATTGGGCGCCAGCTCCAGCGTCCGTCGATAGTGTTGGGCGGCTTCCTCGGTCCGGCCGCAGGCCTGCAAAGCGTTGGCCAGATTGGTTCGGAAGTCCGCGACGTCCGGATAACGCCCGACCACCGGCTCGAGGCGGCGGACGGCTTCCTCGGCGTCTCCCGATTGGAGTGCGAGGACGCCCAGCAGATGCAGCGCATCCCCCTGGCTCGGATCGACCGTCAGGACCTGGCGATAGCCGGCTTCGGCCTCGGCCAGACGGCCGGCCCGGTGATGGGCGGCGGCGGTCTCGAGTGCTGCGCTGATCGAGGGCGCAGGGGCGGCGGCGGGAGCCATTGGCGCAGCCGCTCGGGCGGCCTTCATGGCGCGACGTTGTCTGCGGTTCAAGGCGGGCCTGCTTTGGTTCGTCTTGTCGGAAACCGGCCGGAGAGCTCGGCGGTCACCTTAGGCAGGCGGAGTTAACCGCAGGTTTACCAAGACCTCGGCGTGAAGGGCGCTATCCGACCGGCGGAAAGCCGTAGAGAGCCGCCGGGTTCTCCACCAGGATCTTGTGCCGTAGGGCCTCGTCCGGCACCCAGTCGGCAAGCAGATCCAAGAGCTCCCCGTCATTGGGCATGTAGCCGGGCGTGGCCACATGCGGCCAGTCGGTGCCCCAGACCAGGCGGTCCGGGTTGGCCGCGACCAGCGCCTCGGCGAAGGGCAGCACGTCCGGCCAAGGCGGCCGGTTGTCGACGGTCATCCGGGTCGGACCGGACAGCTTGGCCCAGGCGCGGCCCTCCCGGACCAGCGCGAGCAGGCCCTGAAAGCCGGGGTCGTCCACGCCCCTGGCCGTCGACATGTGGCCCATATGGTCGACCACGATGGGCACCGGGATACCGTCCATGTCGCGGGCGAAGTCGGGAAAGGCCGAGACGTCGATCAAGAGCTGCATGTGCCACTCCAGACCCGCGACCCGCGCCGCGAGCCCCCGCAGCAGCTCCATGCCCACGCCGCCGCCATAGAGGATGTTGATGCGCAGACCGCGGACCCCGGCCGCATCCATGTCGGCGAGCGCCTCGTCCGTGATGGTCTCGTCCACCACGGCGATGCCGCGGAAGTTTTCCTCCGCTGCGCCCAGGGCCGCCAGCATCACGCGGTTGTCGGTGCCATGCACGCTGACCTGAACGATTACCCCGCGTTCGATGCCCAGGGCCCTGTGCATGTGCTGTAGGGCGGAGAGTGGTGCCGGCGGCGGCGTGAAAGAGCGCTGCGGGACGTAAGGCGAGTCTTCGTTGCTGCCGATCACGTGGAAGTGGGTGTCGCAGGCGCCCGCCGGCACAGCAATGGTCGGTCGGCGTGGCGCGGGGTCAGGCGCTTGGCACAAGGGGGCGTCGGGCATGCCCCGCAGGTTACCGGATTCTGCGTCAGCGGGGAATTCGCGCAGGCGTGAAGCTGGCTATCGCACCGACCGATAGGAGGGGAATTCCGCCGTCGCCGTGGTGCCCTTGCCGAGTTTGCTCTCGAGCCGGAAGCAGCCGCCATGGGCCTCCACCAGCCTCTTGACCGTGGGCAGGCCGAGACCGGTTCCCTCCGGGTTGCGTTCGCGCTCATGGTCCGATCTGCCGAACGGCTCCAGCACCCGCTCGATGTCCTCCGCCGGGATTCCGACGCCAGAATCGACCACCTGCAGGATCAGCCGCTCGTCTCCGTCGGTGCAGAGCTCGACCTCGACACGGCCATTCTCGGGCGTGAACTTGATCGCGTTCGACAGCAGGTTGAGGGCGATCTGCGACAACCGCTGCTCATCGCCGCGCATGCGCGGCAGACGATCCGCTACCTTCAGTTCGAGCGTAACGCCGTTGGCGCTCGCCTGCGGGCCGACCATGCGCAGCGCAGCTTCGGCGGTTTCCTTCAGATCGATCGGACGGTCATCCAGTTCGAACTGGCAGACCTCGGCCTTTGAGAGATCCATCAGGTCATTGACCAATCGGAGCAGGTGTTCGCTCGAACGGCGGATCTCCTCGATGCAGACGACCTGCTGCGCCGGCGTCGAGGCGTCGGCGCTGCGCTGCGCCATCTCGGCGAACCCCATGATGGACGTCAGCGGCGTCCGGAACTCGTGGCTGGCGCTGGCGATGAACAGGCTCTTGTCCTCACTCGCCGCAACCGCCGCATCCCGAGCCTCCAAGGCGGAGATTTCGGCCAGTTTGCGGTCCGTGATGTCAAGATGGAACACGATCCCGCCATGAAAATCCTCTGCCTTCAGCGGCATGACCATCAACTTGAACCAGCGCTGGCGTTCGCGATCGTGGCAGGGATATTCGAGCTCGAAAACACGAGCGTAGCCTGACAGAACTTTCTGTATGCCAGATGCCACCGACGCAGCTTCGTCGCTTGGGTCGTTGGCCCCCCGGCAAACGCCTATGTAGTTCGACCCGATGCCGAAGCCTTCGCCCTCGTAGCCGTTGGCGCGGGCGAACGCTTTCCAGCTCTCGTTGACTGCCACGATGGTCCCGCGCCCATCGATCAAAGCCACCGTCGCCGGGATCGAGTCGATCACCGCCTTTTGCAGCTCGACGGCGTTCCGGAGATAGTCCACCCCGCCAACCGCCATCTGAGCGATCAGGGCGCTGGGTTTGGGCTCAAGCCCCCGGGCCTCCGCCAGTGGGTAGCTGCCGCTGGGGAGCTCTGCCATACAGTCCGCTCGCCTAGCCATAATTCCGGTCCATAGGTGACGCCCCAGCTATGAATATGGACGGAGCGGCTAGACATAAGGCGGCCGGCTTAAGGAACGATTTACGTAACCATCAGGGGGGCGGTGCCAGACACGCCTTGCGGCCCAATGGGCTAGCCGGCTACCGCTTCAGAACGCGATCCGGCGGCAACAGGATTGACGCCGTGGTGCCGGTGCCCAGCTCGCTTGCCAGGACAAATCGGCCGCCATGGGCTTCGACCAGCTGGCGGGCCATGGGCAGCCCAAGCCCGGCGCCTTCCTGGTCACGGCAGATCTTGCGGCGCGATCGCAGGAAAGGCTGCAATACGGCTTCGATCTCGTCCGCCGCGATACCCCACCCGGTATCGGTGACGTCGATACAGAGCCAGCCGTCTTCGCCGAGCTGGGCGCTGACCGCAATCGATCCCTCGGGCGGCGTGAACTTGACCGCATTCGACAGCACGTTGATCAGTACTTGGCGCATGCGGCGCTCGTCACCTTGCAGCCAGAGCCCGTCCGTCCGACCCTGTCTGGCGATGGTCAACGCCCGGTCCCGTGCCCTCGGCGCCAGCATTCGCAGGCAGTCGCAGAGCAGGTCCTCGATGCAGATCTCGCCGTCGTCGATATCGAGGACGCCGACCTCCGCCTTTGAGAGGTCGATCAGATCATTGATCAGGTCCAGGAGGTGTTGGCCCGAGTTGCGAATGTCGCCTGCGTATTCCGCCTGTTTCGGCTCCAGCGCGGCGACCAACCCCATGTGGAGCATCTCGGCATAGCCGATCACGGCGTTCAGGGGCGTTCTGAGCTCGTGGCTGAGATTGGCCAGGAACTCGGATTTGAGGCGACTGGCCCGTTCGGCTTCCCGGCACGCCCGTTCGGCCGCTTGCTCGGCGAGGATCCGCTCGGTGATGTCGACATGCATCACCACGGCGCCCTGCACAGCGCCCGCGGACAGGGGCGAGGCCATGAGCCGGAACCAGCGCAGACGATCCGGCCCATGGCAGGCATATTCCATCGAAAAGCTCGCACGGGTTCCCGAAAGAACGGCGCGGATGCCGTCCCCTGGCGATGGGCCCGGGTCGCCACCGGGACTCGTGCAGGCGCTCAGGTAATTGGCCGCCACGCCGCAATGCTCGTCTGGGAATCCGTTGTCCCTGGCGAAGGCGCGCCACGCGGCATTGACCGCCAGGATGAGGCCATCCCGATCAAGGATGGCGACATGCGCGGTCATGGCGTCGAGCACCGCGTTCTGAAGCGCGACGGCACGCTCCATGGTGCTGTCCAACCCGCCCACGGCGAGCTGGGTGAGCAGCCGCTCGTTGTGCGCCTGGGTCGCCGATCCGATGGGTCTCGCCGGGCGGTCGTGCGATTCCATGCCGGCCTCGGCCTGATCGGTCTTTCGTTGTGGGATGGTCATCGAGCCCGTGGTGTAGACGGTTTTCGAGAAAAGATCGGGTACAAGAACCAAGCAAATGAATATGGCATGAGCACAATTAATCCTTGGCTAATGACGCAAACACTCATCTACAAACCAAAGATATAATCCGTGTATAATAAATAATACATTTGTTTGTTGTTCTGAGGATTGCATTTTTATGCACAATCAAGTTTGTCATACTTTGGTATTCACGCTGTTTCGTGGAGCCGGGTCGCAGTCCCGCCTGCGGCGGTCGATCGGACAACGCTCGGGCCTTGCCGAATCCACCGTCGTGCCTATCTGGCATGAGATCGGTGTTGCTATACTGGTTCGGTATGCGAGTGCTGAGCGGGCTCCTTCTCTTCGTCGGTCTCTTGTTGATCGGACCGCTGGTCACGCTGGCCAGCGGCCAAGTGCGCTTTGACAACGACTGGCGGACCGCGTCCCATCACGTCGCCGGTATCGCGCCCGATCCGGCCGAGCGGCGCGAGGCGATCATCCAGGTCTACGCGGCGCGTGCCTTCAACTGGCGGGCCGCCTTCGGCGTGCACACCTGGATTGCGATCAAGCCCGAGAACGCCCCGGCCTTCACCGTCTACGAGGTGGTCGGCTGGAACGCCTACCGGGGCGGCGATGCGGTGGTGGCCAGCGTCAAGCCCCCCGACACGCACTGGTACGACGCCCCGCCCGAGGTCATTGGCGAGCTGCGCGGGCCCGAGGCCGCGGCGGCCATTCCGCGCGTCCTCGCGGCGGTCAAGAGCTATCCCTATCGCCGGCTCTACCGCGCCTGGCCCGGCCCCAACAGCAACACCTTCGTCGCCCATATCGCGCGGCACGTGCCAGAGCTGCGCCTCGATCTGCCGCCGACAGCGATCGGCAAGGACTACATTCCCGGTGGCGGCGTCTTCGCCAAGGCGCCCAGCGGGACCGGATACCAGGTCTCGCTGTTCGGCATCCTCGGCGTGCTCGCCGCGGTCGAGGAGGGGCTGGAGGTGAACATCCTGGCGCTCACCGCGGGCATCGACCCGCTGGACCTGGCCCTCAAGATCCCGGGCATCGGCCGGGTCGGTTTCGGCACCGGCACCGCGGGGTAGCCTCGGTCCGGTCAAGGCGCCCGCGGATGCCCGGCGTCAGCGCCTGCCGCGGATCGCGCCTGACCCGCCCAAGTATACCCACAAGTGAATACCCTTGACGCGCCGGGCAGCGTAGCGTGCGGGCCTGCCGAACTGCATCGGGAAAGGGTCCGACATGTCAGAACCGCTCACCATCCGGGAGGTCCGGGCGCGCGCCGTGAATGCTCCTTTGGACCGGCCAGTCCGAACAGCGTCCGGGGAGATCCCGACTGCGCCGCTCCTGCTCATCGACGTCGCGACCGACCAAAGTGTGACCGGCCATGCCTATGTGTTCGGCTACACGCCGCTCACACTGCGTCCGATGCAGGAGCTCGTCGAAAACCTGCAGGACACGCTGATCGGCAAGGCCGTCGCTCCGGTCGAGCGCATGCGGGACTTCGAGCGTGCCTTCCGGCTGCTCGGCCGGCAGGGTCTGCTCGGGATGGTGATCTGCGGCCTGGACATGGCGTTCTGGGATGCCTTGGGCCGGGCGCATGACCTGTCGGTCGCCTGCCTCTTGGGCGGGGCGGAAACGCCGATCCCGGCCTACGACAGCTATGGGCTCGTCGATCCCGTCGCCGACCGGGACGCTCTCGCGCAATCGGTTGAGCGGGGCTTCAAGGCGATCAAGATCAAGCTCGGAGAGGGCGATCTGCGGTTGGACGTCGAGACGGTCGCCGCAGTGAAAGAGATCATCGGAGACGAGATCCGCCTGATGGTGGACTACAACCAGTCACTCACGGTTCCCGAAGCGGTGCGGCGGATCCGGCGGCTTGCGGAGTTCGACCCGCACTGGGTGGAGGAGCCGGTGCCTGCCGAGGACCTGGCCGGGCATGCAGAGATCCGCGCCTCGAGCCCTGTGCCGATCCAGACCGGTGAGAACTGGTGGTTCCCGCAGGACATGGCCCGGGCGATCGCTGCCAGGGCGTCCGATCTG